>NZ_ATUW01000005.1 GCF_000420405.1 Winkia neuii subsp. neuii DSM 8576
GGTTGCGCCCTGGTTATGTTTGCGTCCCTCGCAACATGATTTTTTGCCGCCCTTGTGCGGGCCAGCAGCAATTAGGCGTCCCTTTTTGTCCTTGCGGCCTTCACAACATGATTTTTTCTTATGTTTAGAGGTCGAAGCAGAGTTCTTCTCGCCCGATTTCTTAGCGTTTGCCTCCGTCTCATGCGCCTTGCCTTTTTCTGTACCCTGAGATTTATCTGGAGCAGCTGATTTGGAATCTGTGCTCTGCTGTGACGCTGTGGCTGTGTGCCCGGCTGGACCGGAAGATGAGTCAGAAATTGAGCAGCCCGTCAGAGGCAGCACGGAAAGCAAGGCGATAGCTGCAGTTGAGGCTATCAGGCAGCGGTTAGTTTTCATGGGGATTGTCCTTTTGTAATGAGATTAGGTAGATGACAGACAAATTGAAACTGCGTCAATAGTCTCCACGTAGATTTCGAAAATGTCCGCCTTGCGAAATTAGCAGCTACAGAATTACCACAGTTATTGCCCCATTTCCAGATTAGAGGTTAAATAGGCGAAAATGTATGAGATTCGCAGGTGAATTAATAAGAAATATTTATCACTGCGTAAATATGGTAGTAGACACAATTATATCGGTTTGCAGGTAATTTCTTGAAATATATAAAAGATTTGGATCTCGGTGATTGGAAGGCGAGAGGACGCGTCGGAGCGTAGCTAAAGGCAGGCTTAATTTTTCGGAATGCGGCTGGTGCGAAGAGCGAAACTAGCTCTGGGATGTACGCCAAGATGTTCATAAGTTGAGATTGCGAAAGCTTGAGTCTGCGCGACAATCGTCACATAGGGGCTAGGGTTTCCGGCCAGACGGCAGCGCCGGATGGTTGGGGGAGGCTCGACAACGGGCGGGTGAGACAACCGAAAACGCGGCAAGGGGCCAAACAGAGTAGCTCAGGTGGGATTCGAACCCACAACATGCCGATTTTGAGTCGACCGCCTCTGCCAATTGGGCCACTGAGCCGTGGAAGAAAACTTCCTAGGAACATATTAGAGTATAAGGGTGAGTGAATCTAAATTGAAATCGGAATCTGGTAAGTCCAATGGCCGCCGCGTGCTGGTTGTTGAGGACGAGGCGCTCATTCGCCTAGATATTGTCGAGACACTGACTGACGCTGGCTACGAGGTTGTAGGCGAGGCGGCAGACGGTGAAGAGGCAGTTCAGAAGGCTTTTGAACTGGAACCTGACCTGTGCGTCATGGATGTAAAAATGCCCAAGATGGACGGCATTACGGCAGCAGAAAAGATAATGGCCGAACTTAGTTGTGCAGTGGTAATGCTCACAGCATTTTCGCAGACTGAGTTGGTTGAACGTGCGCGTGACGCTGGAGCTATGGCGTACGTTGTGAAGCCGTTCACCCCGGCTGAATTACTGCCCGCTGTCGAGATCGCATTCTCTAGGCACTCAGAGATGATGTCACTCGAAGAGGAAATCGCCGATATGAGTGAGCGTTTCGAGACTCGCAAGGCCGTGGATCGAGCTAAAGGTCTTCTGATGGACCGCATGGGCATGACTGAGCCTGAATCGTTCCGATGGATACAAAAGACCTCGATGGATAGGCGCCTGTCCATGCGCGAGGTTGCAGACGCGGTAATCGACCAGGTAGGCGAATAACTCAAAATGGGGTAGGCGGTGGCCTACCCCATTTTGTTAGTTAGGCTCAGGTATAAAGTGGCCCGTCATTCTGCCGCAGGCCGTTAAAGAGCCTTTTCCGTCGTAGACCCGCACTTGGTAAACGGCTTGGGAGCGTCCAATCCTAAGCGCCTCAGCTACTGCGCTTACTGTCTTCGTGCGAGCGGGTTTTAGATGCGAGACAGACAGCTCTGATCCCACCGCTACCATACCTTCCGGCGCTGCATAGGTTGCAGCCAAGGAGGCTGCTGTTTCGACGAGCACTGCGTTGGCTCCTCCGTGGAGGATGCCCATGGGCTGGGTGTTTCCAGCAACCTCCATTTGAATTTCGGCTCGCTCAGCAGAAAAACTTACGGCACGAATCCCCATCCGTTCCATCAAAGTTCCGCCCCAGTTGGGTTCGTCTAAATCGCTCATACCTAATAGGCTTTCATATGTGACCAAGCAACGCCTACTTCTTCTAGATGGACATTCAGTAGCATTTCGCGCCTTTTTTGCCTTGCCGGCCGAAAATTTCCAAACCGACACGGGACAATACACGAATGCGATATTCGGCTTCACCTCGATGCTGGTACGCATGCTCGAGGAAATCCAACCCGACTTTGTGGCCGTAGCCTTTGATGTTTCTCGCACGTCCTTTAGGACCCGCAAATATAAAGATTACAAAGCGGGGAGGGCAAAGACTCCCGAAGAGTTCAAGAACCAGATTCCCCTGATTAAGGAGGTTCTCGACGCGATTGGTGTCCGCTGGTTCGAAAAAGAAGATTACGAGGCCGATGACATTGTTGCTACTTTGGCCCGTATGGGCCGTGAAAACGGGCTGCAAGTACTCATATCCTCGGGTGACCGCGATGCCTTTCAGTTGATCACTGATTCGGTCACCGTGCTCTATCCAGGCAAGTCGATGTCGGACCTGCGACGCATGACTCCAGAGGCGGTCGAAGAAAAGTATGGTTTGCCGCCTCAGCGATACCCGCATCTGGCCGCGTTAGTTGGCGAAAGCGCCGACCATCTTCCCGGAGTTCCTGGAGTGGGGCCTAAGACAGCTGCCGGATGGATCAATAAGTACGATGGTCTAGAAGGAGTGCTGGCGAACGCCGACAAGATCGGTGGAAAGCGCGGCCAGGCCCTCCGCGAGCATGTCGAGGACGTGCGGCGAAATCGAGAACTCAACCAGCTCGTTGACGATTTGGATCTGCACATCGAACTATCTGAGCTGAAGCTGTCTCCAGCCAACACTGAGGAAATCGCGCGGCTGTTCGATTCTCTAGAGTTCAACCGTCTACGGCTACGTGTACTTGAGGCGATAAATGCGTCTGGGGGTAGCGCAGCTAGGGAGGCCGAAGTTGTCGCTCCTACGCAGATGCAAATCTCTACCCCCTCTGAGCTAAAGGGTGGGGTAGGGGCATGGCTTGCTGAGCTCAACGAGCGTGAACCTGTGGGCATCGCGGTGCGAGGAAGCATGCGTCCTGGCATGGGGGAGGCCGAAGAGATTAGTCTGTATCAAAGCGGGCGTGCTCTGTATTTAGAGCCAGTCGATTTGAACGAGGAAGATGCCCGTGCGCTTGCGCAGTGGTTGGAATCTCCAACTGCTCCTCTAGTCGCATCGGATGGAAAGGCGCTGGCGCACGCGCTGAAGGGCGCCGGGTTCGCCCTCGGCAGGCTTGCTTCAGACGTACAACTGGCCGCTTACCTGTGCAAACCTGATTCGCGTTCATATGAAACGTCGTTGCTCGTGGATCTGTATCTAAATCGCGAAGGGGCTGAGACTACTTCGGGGCAGGGAACTCTTCCACTACCCGGCCAGGGCGACACCTTGGCGAAGGTAGCGCGCGATATAGCTGATTTGCACCTTCCTTTGAAGGGTCAGCTTGAACAACGCAATGCACGCGAACTGATGGAGCAGATGGAGTTGCCGGTACAGCGCCTTTTGGCGCAGATGGAAGATGCTGGCATTGCAGTAGACAAGGGGGAACTGTCAACTCAGTACGAATCGCTTTCTGCTGAAGTCGAGCAGTTGGCGAACGACGCCTACACAGCTATAGGCCATGAAGTAAACCTGTCTTCCCCGAAGCAGCTTCAGGTGGTCTTATTCGACGAATTAAAAATGCCAAAGACTCGCAAGACTAAGACTGGCTACACAACAAATGCTGAGGCGTTGGCTGAGCTTTTCGCCAAAACTCAGCATCCGTTCCTAGAGGCGCTGCTTGCCCACCGCGATCGCATCAAACTCAGGCAAACCGTTGAAGGGCTCCGTAAAGCTATTCAAGATGACGGGCGGATTCACACTACGTTCCAACAGACAGTCGCGGCTACTGGCCGCCTTTCCTCAACGGATCCGAATCTGCAAAATGTGCCTGCCCGCACTCAGATGGGCATGGCAATCAGGGGCGCGTTCGTGCCAGGGGAAGAATATGACAGCCTATTAACGGCCGACTACTCGCAGATTGAGATGAGACTTATGGCTCATATGTCGGGCGACGAGGCGCTCTTGGAAGCGTTCGCAGAAGGGGAGGACATCCACGCTACGATGGCCGCGATGGTATTCGGAGTTAGCCAAGACGCGGTTACTCATTCGCAACGCTCTCAGGTGAAGGCTACTTCCTATGGGCTTGCTTACGGGCTTTCTGCATATGGGCTTTCGAGGCAACTTGGCATCCCTGTTCCTGAGGCAACGAAGTTGCGTGATCGCTATTTTGAGCGCTTTGGGGGTATTCACGATTACCTGGAATCGCTCGTGCGGGCCGCGCGCAAGGATGGGTACACTCAGACGATTATGGGCAGGCGGCGGTATCTGCCGGACCTGACTTCTTCTAATAGGCAACGCCGTGAAATGGCGGAGCGGGCGGCACTAAACGCCCCTATTCAGGGTTCCGCAGCAGACATCATAAAACTTGCAATGTTGAAGGTACACACTGCACTCGCAGCGGAAAAACTTTGTTCGCGCGTCTTATTGCAAGTTCACGACGAATTAGTAGTTGAAGTGGCAGCCGGTGAGGGCGACACAGTAGCTGAGCTGATTCGCCAGGCTATGGCTGATCCGATCAAACTTGACGTGGCCCTTGAGGTGTCTGAGGGAAGAGGAAAAAACTGGCGAGACGCAGCTCACTAGCGCGCGAGATTGACGGTGGTGCGGTAAAACATGTTACCCTGTCAAATGGTGTGTTTTCGCACCATGTCCATATTGTCAATCTGTCCATTTCGGAGTCTATAAACCATATGACTACCCCTAGCAAGCCGCAGATCGAACAGGTCGCGGTAAACGACATCGGGTCTGAAGAAGACCTACTCGCCGCTATCGACGAGACGATCAAGTACTTCAATGATGGCGATATTGTTGAAGGTACTGTTGTAAAGGTCGACCGAGACGAGGTCCTCCTCGACATCGGTTACAAGACTGAAGGCGTGATCCTTTCGCGCGAACTATCAATCAAGCATGACGTTGATCCCGATGACGTCGTTGCTGTGGGGGACCAGATTGAGGCCCTTGTTCTTCAGAAAGAAGACAAGGAAGGGCGCCTGCTTCTGTCCAAGAAGCGTGCACAGTACGAGCGTGCCTGGGGCTCCATCGAAAAGGTCAAGCAGGAAGATGGCGTGGTTACTGGCACCGTCATCGAAGTGGTCAAGGGCGGCTTGATCGTCGACATCGGTCTGCGTGGCTTCCTACCTGCTTCCTTGGTTGAAATGCGTCGTGTTCGCGATCTGCAGCCCTACGTGGGGCGCGAGATCGAGGCCAAGATCATTGAGCTAGACAAGAACCGCAACAACGTGGTGCTCTCGCGCCGCGCTTGGCTCGAGCAAACTCAGTCCGAGGTTCGTTCCTCGTTCCTGCAGACTCTGCAGAAGGGGCAGATTCGCAGCGGTGTGGTCTCCTCGATCGTCAACTTCGGTGCGTTCGTGGATCTTGGCGGCGTTGACGGCCTCGTCCACGTTTCCGAACTATCTTGGAAGCACATCGACCACCCGTCCGAAGTTGTCGAAGTTGGTCAGCAGGTCACCGTCGAGGTGCTAGACGTCGACATGGATCGCGAGCGCGTTTCCCTGTCCCTCAAGGCAACCCAGGAAGATCCGTGGCAGGCATTCGCTCGCACGCACGCGATCGGCCAGGTTGTTCCGGGCAAGGTTACCAAGCTGGTTCCGTTCGGTGCGTTCGTTCGTGTCGAGGACGGTATTGAGGGGCTTGTCCACATTTCGGAGCTTGCTGTGCGCCACGTCGACTTGCCCGATCAGGTTGTCAAGGTTGGCGAAGAGATCTTCGTCAAGGTTATCGATATCGATCTGGATCGTCGTCGTATTTCCCTGTCGCTCAAGCAGGCGAACGAGGGCGTCGACCCCAACTCTGAAGATTTCGATCCGTCGCTTTATGGCATGGCTGCCGAGTACGACGAGGAAGGCAACTACAAGTATCCCGAGGGCTTCGATCCCGAGACCAACGAGTGGCTTGAAGGTTACGAGGCTCAGCGTGAAGCTTGGGAAAACGAGTACGCTGCTGCCCAGTCCCGTTGGGAGGCCCACAAGGCACAGGTTGCCAGGGCCATCGAGGCCGATCGTGAGGCTGCCGCAGAGGCTCCGATCGAAGAGACCGCTTCCTATTCGTCCAATGCTGACGATGCGGAGCCGGCGCAGTCTGGTGGCACCTTAGCCTCCGACGAGGCGCTTGCAGCTCTCCGCGAGAAGCTGACCAATAACTAGTCATTAGTTGAAATGGCCCCGAACTTTGGTTCGGGGCCATTTTTGTACCATTACCTGAGACGATACGAATTCAATATTGAGAAGTATCTTCGGCAATAAAGGAGTTGCTGAATAAGGTTCGAAAACGGCAGAATTATGCAAAAAATATGCCGTTTTGCCGATCTCTGGACAGGGCTAGAGGAAGTTCCCTAAACGTCCTCCAGGTGATCTGTAGGTAATGCTCCTATCTTTCACTGTGTAAACTTATCGAAAAGTTATAGGCACATAAAGGTCAATACTTTTTAAAGCTGACTCGAATAGAGTTGGCTAGCCCCATATCTGATAGGACTGGACATGACCAGAACATCTGCTTTTAGGCCGGTGCAAGTAGTTGCGGGCGGCATCGCCGCAGTATCTATCTCACTGACTGGCTTAGGGGTTGCAGCCCCCGCCGTTGCTGCTGACCAGCCGATAGTCGCTGCTGCTCAAAAGGCCGAGATAGTGATGAACTATGCGGTCAATCTCGTTTCCGGAGCTAGTGCAGCCCAATTCGAGGCTGCTGCTAGCCTAGCCGGTAAACACGGTAAAGTACTCGCCAAATATCCCCAGATCGACACGTTCTTTGTGCAGTCCGCTGCAAAGGACTTTTCTGAACAATATGCGAAGGAAATTAGTGCCAAAGGAATTGGGCTGCACTCCGTTGGTCCGACCAGAACTAAGCCTGTAGAGGGCAAAGAACTCCTTGTGCATGCTTCAAGTGCAGATAGGAGCAACAGGTCGGCCTATTATTCAGCTGGAGTTGAAAACCAGCTGAATAAAGAACGAAATTTAGGGAGCGATCCCGACACGGCAAAAGCGTGGGGAATTGCTGCAACGGGGGCCGATGAGGCCGCCAAAGTTGACGTAAAGCTTGCTCCAGTTACCGTAGGTGTGATCGACTCTGGCGTAGAAGGCAACCACGAGGACCTAAAGGGGCAGATTGACCCCAGCAAGTCCGTTGGATGCGATGTTAATGGCATTGCTGACAATTCCTACGCCGCTTGGCAGCCTGACGACACCGAGGGCTCCGATCACGGTACGCACGTTGCTGGCACTATCGCAGCGGCCACTAACGGTATTGGTGTAGAAGGAGTTGCCCCGAAAGCCCGGTTGGCTGCGGTTAAAGCTGGTAATCGAGACGGCTATTTTTATCCGGAATACGTAGCTTGCGGCTTCATGTGGGCAGCCAAGCAGGGTTTCGATGTAACTAACAACTCGTACTACGTAGATCCCTGGGAATACTGGATGCCCACGGAGGGCAACCAGGCTGCTGGTCTCGAGGCTGTACGCCGTGCCGTTGAATTCGCTTCTTCTCAAGGCGTACTCAACATTTCTGCGGCGGGCAATTCCGACCAGGACCTAGACAATGTGAGCACGGATAGCTCGAGCCCTAATGACAACGGCGACGAAAATATCATTGAAAACCGGCCCGTGGCTGGGGGCGTTGACATTCCCACAATGCTTCCTGGCGTGGTAAGGGTATCCGCAGTCGGACTGGCACCGGAACCAGGCAGGCAGCGTGTAGATCTAAAGCAGGTGGATCCCAAAACCGACAAATTGAGGAGAGCCGATTTTTCTAACTATGGAAGAAAATGGGTAGATATTGCTGCTCCCGGCGTAGACATTTACTCTTCGGTCTCGTTGAAAGCCTCGGGCGGTAAAAAGTACGACGTATTTTCGGGAACTTCGATGGCCTCGCCTCACGTGGCCGGGGTGGCAGCTTTATTGCGCGCAGTCAACCCGCAACTCACTCCTGCTGAAACGACTGCTCTCTTAGAAAAGCATGCCGCGAAGCAGTTCTCGCGGCTAGAAACTCCTGCCGAGGAGCTGGCTCGCGTAAAGGCTCGCAAGCCTGGTGCTGCGACTCTCCTACAGGTTGGCCAAGAGCCGAAAGAAAAGGAGTACCGAGGCCACGGGTTCGTCAATGCGTTAGCGGCAGTGCTGGAAGACCAGCCTACTCCTACAGTAAAAGAAATCGAGTATTCCACCGATGGGAAAACTTGGGTTCCACTTGCTGGGGCGAAGATTCAGGGGGACTTTAAAGTTCGCGCACATGTAACTGGTCCCGCAACGAAGATCACAATTGGGATAGCCGGCGACAAACAGTCCACCAGTGCCGACAAAGATGGTTCTTTCGAGGGAAACTACTGGATTGACTCGGGAACCTATTCGGCTGACAGGCTGGGTCTAAAAGGGGCACGAAACGCCAAGATTCAGGTTGAGGCTTTTGGTCGGAACAACGACAAGCGCGCCGGGGACGACGTGTCCACTGAGGTTGACTTTGCCTTATTGCCGCCGGCGGAGGGGAAGCATACCGAAAAACCCGCGGGTACTTCGACACAAGTACACCCTGAGAGAAAACTGCAGACAACTCTGCGGGCACCTAACAAAAAGCAGCTAGTCTCTAAGGAACTAGGGGCAACTGGTTCTAGTGCTGAGCTGATAGGGTTCGTTTCCGCCGTAATATTATTGGTTGGTGCAAGCATATATGCAACCCGCAAGAGGCAAACAAAATAGGTAGGTGTATTTCCGGCCTACCGTTGCACCTACTAATTTGGCAATTTTTGCTAGCGGAACTAATTGTTTCGACGCTTTTGCCAATTACGCAATCAATCTATAGCAGAACCCGTGCGCTTTTGCTCGAAATAACTAAATAGTTTTATTATCACTTTTCATAGAGATTCAAGAGGAAAATATGGGTAAAAATACCGCGTCTAGATCGCTCAGTGTACTGGGCGGATCGATGGTGGCAATAAGTTTGTCCTTTGCCGCCTTAGCTCTCCCAACTTCGGCAGTAGCGGCCGAAAACCCCTCCATAGCTGCAGCTCAAAAAGCCGATATAGTCATGAACTATGCGGTAAATCTGGGCGAGCAAGCCAGTGCAGACCAATTTGCACAGGCAGTCTCCCTAGCTGGCGAAGAGGGAAAAGTTCTAAGCAAGTACCCTAATTTGAATACCTTCTTTGTGCAATCACCAAGAAAGGATTTTGCGAACGAACTGGGAGCAAAAATTCTTGGGAAAAATATCCCCCTGCATTCTCTCGGCCCTACCCGCACTAAGAATGTTAGGGACAACGAAAACCTTTTCGGTAAAATCGCTTCTGCGCGTTCTGCTCAAAGCTACAGAGGCGCTACCGAAAGTCAGTTTGGTGCCGAAAGTAATTTCGAGTCAGATCCGGATACTCCCAAGACTTGGGGAATACTTGCCCTAGGGGCAGATCAGGCTGCAAATGTCGACGTAAAACTTGCTCCGGTAACTGTTGGCGTTTTGGACTCGGGCATCGATGGAAGCCACCCAGATCTGAAGGATCAAATCGATCAGACAAAATCGGTAGGATGTGATGTCAACGGCATCCCCCATACCGGCTATAAGGACTGGCAGCCTACACATGCCCACGGTACCCACGTTGCTGGTACCATCGCCGCTGCACTGAACAACCAAGCCATACAGGGCGTTGCTCCGAAGGCAAGGCTTGCGGCTGTGCGAGTTGTAAACGAGGGCGATAACTCTATTTATCCCGAATACGCAACCTGCGGTTTCATGTGGGCTGCAGAGAAGGGATTTGAGGTTACTAACAACTCGTACTTTGTAGATCCCTGGCAGTTCTGGGTTCCAGGTGAAACCAACCAGGCTGCTGGTCTGGAGGCTGTAACCCGGGCAGTAAAGTACTCGCAGAAAGCCGGCGTCTTGAATGTTGTGGCAGCTGGCAACTCGAACCAAGATCTAGACAATCTGAAAGTTGATTCAGAAAGCCCCAACGATTCAACCTCCCCAATCCAGGATCGTAACGTCGAAACTGGCATTGAGATTCCGGCAATGGTTCCTGGCACGGTCCGAGTCTCTGCCGTAGGCCTACCAAAGACCGGCAAGCAAGTAGATCCACGGACCAGCCCACTGCAACGTGCCTACTTCTCTAACTACGGAGCTACCACGATTGACGTGGCCGCACCGGGGGTGGGTATCTACTCGACAATGCCAGGGGGAGGATACGGAAAGATGTCCGGTACCTCTATGGCAAGCCCGCATGCTGCCGGAGTTGCTGCGTTGCTACGAGCTGTCCATCCCAACCTTCCCCCTGACCAAATTCGCGAACTATTGAAAAAGCAAGCAGAAAAGGGCTTCAAGCGCCTTGAAACTCCTGAGGCCGAATTGGCTAGGGTTGAAAAACAAAATTCTGGTGCTGCTCCCTTGCTTACTGCAGGAAGCAAACCCACTGCGAGTGAATATCGGGGAAGTGGGTTTGTAAATGCTCTTAGTGCAGTTCTCGAAGATCAGCAAAGCCCGACCATAGGTGAAGCTAGCTACTCGACCGATGACGGGAAGACTTGGGAGCCCTTGCGCGGGGCGAAAATCAATTCGGATTTCAAGTTGCGCGTGCACGTTAGCGGTCCGGCCACAGCGGTTGTCGGCACAATTGGTGCAGACAAGAAAGTGCTCTCCGGACAGTATGACGGGTCCTTCGACGGCGACTATTTCGTAACATCCGGCGTGCTGAAAGTTGCAGATCTTCAAGGGCACCAGTCGCTGAAGGTACAGGCATTTGGACGCAACAATGACGCACGTGCGAAGGATGATTCGAATGACGGAATTTCCTTCGAAGTCGTTGTCAAGGCTGTCTCCGCTCCAGATCTGAACCAGAATCCCAAGCCTTCGGCTACGCAGGAACAGAGCCCCAAGCCTTCGACTACGCAGAAACAGAACCCTGTGCAAAAGAAGGTGACGACGAGCCGAACTACTAAGAATGAGGGGTCTGTCGCTGGAAATCTGGCGGCTACTGGTTCTAGTGCAGGCGAATACCTGGTATTAGGACTACTGGTAGTTGGCATTGGTGGAACCTTGCTAGCTAAAAGACAAAACTAGCGCAGTTAGAAAACTCTTCTAACCTGTGGTTGTGCCCCGGTTTTGCCGGGGCACAACCGATTTAACTGCCCGAACTGCTCTAGGAAATTGAATGGCTACAGTAGATTTCTCTTAGTTCCCCATTGCCTGAAACGTGCAGTTCCTCTTCAATTGCGAAGACAGCGCATAAGAGACCGTGGTAGTTTCGACTCTGGCCTTAGTTGGCTTTGGCTCGCTGCCGGAGTCTAAAACTATCTGGAAAGCAGGAACAATGCGCCTTGTTGCGTTCGACTTAGATGACACGTTAGCCCCCTCCAAATCTCCACTTCCCGATTTCATGGCTGCAGCGCTCACCGAGCTACTTGACCGGGTCGAAGTAGCTGTTATCTCGGGAGGACGATTTGAACAATTTCAAAAACAAGTGCTGTCTCGGCTGTCCACGAATCTAGAAAAACTGCACATACTGCCTACCTGTGGTACTAGGTATTACCGCTATGAAGGTGAGTGGAGAATGCTATATGCCAACGATCTTTCTACCGACCAGAGGCAAAGAGTATTTGTAGCAATTGAAAAACAGGCAAAAAAACTCGGTCTTTGGGAGGAAAAAACTTGGGGCAAGAAGATAGAGGACCGCGGTTCTCAAGTGACTTTTTCTGCCTTAGGGCAGCTAGCCCCTATAGAGGCTAAGCGAGCGTGGGACCCGAGTGGGCAGAAAAAAGCAAGATTGGCAGCTGCACTCGCTCCGGAACTGCCGGATTTGGAAGTACGCTCGGGTGGGTCCACCAGCGTCGACATCACTCTAAAGGGGGTTGACAAGGCCTACGGAATGAATCGGCTAGTACAAATGAGTGGGATCGGCAAAGAACAGATGGTATTTGTTGGCGATCGTCTAGACGAGGGCGGCAACGACTATCCGGTGGTATCGACCGGCATACCCTGCGTATCTGTGGCGAGTCCTGAGGAAACTGCAAAATGGATTAGTGAGTTTATTTCATCCTTCGACGCAGAGCCCACATACTGACAGCCGATGCTGCAGCGACGTTTAGCGAGTCAACTCCGTGCCCCATCGGAATACGGCACACAGTATCAGCATTTTCGATGGCCTTGCAGGTTAGACCCGTTCCTTCTGTGCCGAGTAGGATGGCCAATTTAGAATTTGGGTCTTGCACTAACTGCGAATGTTCAAGCTCGTCCAGGGGCACGGATTCATTGCTCAAAGCCATTGCTATTACGTGAAACCCGGCCTCCTTAACTTCTGCAGGGTCAGGCCAGGCCTGCCATCTGGTCCAGGGCACCTGAAAGACCGTTCCCATAGAAACTCGAACGCTACGACGGTAATAGGGGTCGGCACACGAGGGGGTAACTAAAATTGCATCTACGTTTAGAGCTGCTGCCGACCGAAACGCAGCACCTACATTGGTGTGATCTACGAGGTTTTCTAGTATTGCTATTCGGTGTGCGCCTGAGATCGTTTCCGAGACCGTCTTTAAGCTCGGGCGCCACATGGCTGCCAGGGCTCCCCGGTGGAGCCGAAAACCTGTGAGCTTGGAGGAGGTCTCTTCATCGGCTATAAAGACTGGCACGTTACCCCCATCTGCAAAACCAGTCGCTTCCTCAATAAGAGGGGTCATTGAATCTAGCCATTTTTCGGCCATTAGGAAAGAACGAGGACGGTGTCCGGTCTCGATCGCCCGAGCAATAACATTTTTGGATTCGGCCATAAATAGACCGCGCTCAGGTTCAACTTTGGAGCGCAAAGCCACGTCGGTCATGTTGGTGTAGTCGTTCAGGCGGGGGTCAGCTAGGTTCTCAACCGGAATAAACACCATACAATTCTGCCACTTATCCACAATTCCACCTATTTCGACTTTCCACATGTGTCCTCGACGGCAGTGGTACTAGGGCCTTTCGGGTGCGAGCCTTTAAAGGCGCTTACTGGAAAGGCACACATGACAGCAAAAATTGCGAATGAAGAACCTCGGCTCTATGGCGAGCGGGGGTGGACCCAGGGGAGGGTAAAGGAGCTTATTGTTGGCCGCACTCGCACGCGCCCATTTTGCATCGGTAGCGACGATTATCTGCCTTTTTTCGATATGGAGGCTGACACCGCGTACGAATTAGCGCTGGAAGTTCCAAAATCACAGTTTGAAGATAGACAGAACTATTCGCCGACTTTTTTGCAAATGGTAACGGCGGCACAAGCGCACCCGGAACAGGTGCGCTTGGACGGGTACATGATAGGGCCGGCTCGATCCGATGAGCGCGTGACTATAGAAGCTCTAACGTGGATTCTTTCTCCGAACGATCCTCCGGTTCGGCCACACGAATCACCGTGGGAATGGTTGAAGGAGGAATTGTTCGGGGACCAGCAGATTACTACCCCCGACGAGATCGCTCCCGTTTGTGCGCATAACGGGTTGGGGGGATGGTGGCTTTGGTGGGACTAGTTTAAGCTGGGAGAGTGCTTTACGAACTTCTCTACGACACGGTCTTGAAAAGGACCGATCCTGAAAAAATTCACGATCTTTCTGTGATTGCGCTGGGGGTGATTGGTTCCATTGGCCCTGGCAGGGCAGCTCTGTCTATTTTGGGGCGTGGAATTTCGGGTGGGGGCAAAAGTTTTTTGCCTCGCCCAATTCCGGGCCGGCTCGGGCTGGCTGCTGGAATGGATAAGGATGCCCAGGCGATTGAGGGGATGTGTGCACTCGGCTTCGGATTTGTCGAAATTGGGACTATTACGCCTAAGGCACAACCCGGAAACGAGGGTCCTAGGCTCTGGAGAGTCCTAGAGTCTAGGGCCATCAGGAACAGGATGGGGTTCAATAACGCTGGGGCAAAAGAAGCGGCGAAAAGGCTAAGGAAACTGCGCAGTAAACCATCTGGACGGGCGTGCATTGTGGGGGCCAATATCGGCAAAAATAAGTGGACTCCACTCGAGGACGCCCCAGAGGACTATCGCTACTGCGCCCGCGAATTGGCCCCATACGCCGATTTTTTGGTGGTAAATGTGTCGTCCCCAAATACTCCGGGCTTGCGCAGCCTGCAGGCGGTAGATTCGTTGCGTCCTATCTTGACGGCGGCTCGCGAGGGCGCTCACCAGAGCGACCAGCGAGAGTTGCCGATATTTGTGAAGATTGCGCCGGACCTAGCCGATCAAGACATAGTGGAGGTGGCTCAGCTGGTGCGCGAGCTTTCGTTGGCTGGGGTAGTTGCCACTAATACCACTATCAACCACTCGCTTGGCGAAGGCGGTCTGTCCGGGCCACCTCTAAAGGAACGTGCTCTCGAGGTCGTGCGTCTGCTCAGAAGCGAGCTTCCTAGCGATTTCACCATCATTGGTTGCGGCGGGATTTCTTCGGTTGCAGATGCCGAGCAAATGCTTGCTGCAGGAGCGGATTTTCTTGAGGGCTTCACTGCACTCATATACGGAGGTCCCGCATGGCCGGGGCGCCTTAATAGGGCTCTTAGTAGGTAGTGGTTGCAGGCGCAGTAGTATTCCCCAGGTGTTTCTGGGGAATACTACTTAGCGTATGTCTTCACCGCGTTTGATTCCTGGTTTCGGCTGTCGCCAGGGGCGCAGCTGCATCATGCGGGAGGCAACGTACATACCTTGCCCTGGCGGGATTTGCCGCCCCGGGAAGAGCTCGGCAAGTTTTGTTTTTATTTGCCTGTTAGTAATGAACATTTCCAGCATGCAGGTAAAGAAAATTGCATAGATGATACCCAGGGGGATGAAGGCTAGTTTTCCCCCGCGTGGCAAAAAGAACGTCGATATAAACGCTACGAACATGATAGGTACCAAGAACTCCGACAAACTCCAGCGCGAATCGATAAGGTCGCGGGTAGCTCGACGCAACGGCCCGCGATCCTTTTCTGGGAGGTAGCGTTCGGGAGCCTTGCCATCCATAGCCAGGCGCTGCTTGGTTATGGCCTCATTGCGCTTTTTCTTGCGCTCTGCCTTTTCCTCTTTGGTCAGCTTCCGCTTCCCAACTACTAGGGGACGTCCATTGCGCTTCTCGGCGTCGCGGCGCTTGGGCGTGGGCTTCGATTTCTGCCTCGCCTCAGATTTGCCGGCTGGCTCCGATTTGGATTCATTGTCAATATTTCGCTCACTCACATACTGAAGACTATAGGAGGAAGGCTTAGAACCAAAAAGCCTTCCGCGCTAAGCTTGTGCCATGATCAAGACAACTACCGCACGCGAGCGTGTCGACAACATATTTCCTGAGTTGGTCGAAACATTAAAGAAAATTATTTCCATTCCTTCAGTAAGTTCAGATCTGCAGAAGCAAAATAAGGTCTTAGAAAGTGCAAACTTTGTGAAGGACCAGCTAGAGAAGGCTGGGCTTGAGGCTGAAATTTGTTATGCCAACTACGACGATGGCACGCAGGGGCGCCCGGCCGTGCTGGCACACAAGCAGGTTGACGAAAAGGCTCCCACGGTTTTGCTTTATGCCCATCACGACGTTCAGCCTGTAGGCGAGGTAGACCGCTGGTCGACCGATCCATTCACGCCGGTACAAAAAGGCGATCGTCTGTATGGGCGAGGAGCAGCTGACGATGGGGCTGGCATCATCGCCCATATTGGTGCTTTGCGCGCCTTGGGCGATGATCTGCCTGTGAACGTCACTGTATATGTTGAGGGCGAAGAAGAAATTGGGTCTGGTTCGTTCCGGAATTTCCTTGAAAAGTACAAAGATAGGCTGCGCGCCGATCGCATTATTGTGGCTGACTCCGGAAACTGGAAGGTGGGTGTGCCTGCGGTAACTTCTACGCTACGCGGGGTTATTCAGTCAGATGTCACCGTGTCCGTGGCTAAACATGCCTCTCATTCCGGGCAATTTGGCGGGCCGATATTGGACGCCGTAACTCTGGCTTCCCTATTGATTTCTTCCCTGTTTGACAAGAACGGAGACGTCGCAGTTGAAGGTTTAGGGGGCTCGAACAAGGCTGACGTGGTCTACGAAGAGGATGATTTTAGGTCCGATGCCGGACTGCTGGAGGGCGTAAAGCTTGCAGGTACCGGTGATTTGGCTGCCCGCCTTTGGACGAAACCAGCAATTTCTATTATTGGTTGGGATGTTCGTCCGCTCGAGACTGCCTCAAACACCTTGGCTCCCACCACAACCTTCCGCATTT
Source organism: Winkia neuii subsp. neuii DSM 8576 (assembly GCF_000420405.1). Taxonomy (GTDB): domain Bacteria; phylum Actinomycetota; class Actinomycetes; order Actinomycetales; family Actinomycetaceae; genus Winkia; species Winkia neuii. The sequence goes on from NZ_ATUW01000005.1 coordinate 16,353, forward strand.
CTATGCGAACGGTTCCGGGCGTGCCTTCTGAAGAAGCTAATCGGGCCCTCGAAAAGCATTTGCGCGAACACGCTCCATTCGGTGCTCATATTGAGATCACCCGAAACGAGATGGGGCCGTCTTATAAGGCTGGCCAAACCCAAGCGATAAAAGATTTGCACTGGGCACTCGACGAGGCCTGGCAAACCGATTCTGTAAACATTGGGCAGGGTGGATCGATTCCGTTTATCGCGGATTTCGCTACAGTATTTCCAGAGGCAGACGTGCTTGTAACTGGGGTTGAAGACCCTGAATCTCACGCCCACTCCGAGGACGAATCAGTACACCTTGGCGATCTACACAATGCCGTGTTGGCAGAGGCTCTGTTACTAGCCAAAACAGGCAAGTGAAAATAGCTCTTTTTTGCGCTGATTATGAAGGCGACCCGTCTGCAGGATTTACCAGGCGGGTCGCCTCGGGCTGGCAAGAGTTCGCAAAAACGGATCGGTTTGATTTTTTTGTTGGCGGTCCTAGCGGCGGTCTACTACGCGAAGGTCTTCTCCAGCAGGGCTGGATGGATGGCGGCGAGCTGGTTGCCACAAATTTTCTGGATAGAGAAGTTGGAGCTCCCTGCTTGGTTAAAAGCGGCGAGCTGTTCGTAGATGCTTCTGCGATTACCGATCCGGATGGACAGGCCCCAGAAGGGGCGATTTGCGAGGGGCAGGGCTCTAAAGGACTAGGCAGCATCTTGGCACAGGCCCTCGCTAGCCAACACGAAACGATCTACGTGGCACTCGGAGGTGCCTGTGCGGTCGATTTGGGACAGGCTGCATTCGCGGAGCTAGCTGCATCTGGCATTGATAGCTTCTCGAAGCGGGTGGTTGTATTGGTGGAAGAGCAACGTCCGCTGCTGGGGCTTTCGGGGACTGCAACTGACTACCGCGGAAGCAGCCGCGAAGAGGCCGCCGCTTTGCAAAAGCACTTGCTTGAAGGAAGTGCCTTCCTTAGGTCGCTCGAAGCCGAGCGGGAGAGGGCGAAACTCATCTCGACTGTAGGTACTTGTGCCGGGTCAGGCTCTGGCGGCGGAGCAGGCGAAGTATTTCGTTTGCTAGGAGCAGAGCTAAGAGCTGCTTCCTCGTGGATTATGGAGCGGGCAGGCGCGAGTACGGGGTTAGCTGAGGCTGATTTGGCAGTGGTTTTTGACGGTAAGATTCATTCGCAGACTATGCGTGATTCTCTGTCGGCTTGGGTAGGTGAGAAGGCTACCGAGAACGCTATTGCTACGGTGCTAGCACCCCGGGAGTGCTCGCTGTCAAGGGCAGAGGTCGCCCATTTTGGCATTAACGCAATATTCTTTCATCCGGAACTTTCCCCGGAGCAAATTGGCCTACGCTTAGCGCGTACCTGGTCACATATGTAGCGACATTCTTGGCGTGAGGCCGTAGGGTAATGGGGTAAGAATGCACAAGTCGAACGTGGAGGATCACATGAGCCAGAGCACAACTGAGGCTCCCACTCACGAAGTAACATTGACTGACGCTGCCGCCCAGAAAGTACGCTCTCTCTTGGAGCAGGAGGGCCGGGATGATCTGAGGCTGCGCGTTGCAGTACAGCCCGGAGGGTGCTCGGGCCTTATCTATCAGCTCTTTTTTGACGAGCGTCTGCTAGATGGGGACGCTGTTGCGGACTTTGGGGGAGTAGAGGTAGTAGTCGACAAGATGTCAGTACCATACCTTGCGGGCGCGACTATCGACTTTGCCGACACGATTGAGCGGCAGGGCTTCACAATTGACAATCCGAATGCAGGGAACTCTTGTGCCTGCGGGCAGTCCTTCCACTAACCACTAAAAGACTAGGAAATATGCGCTACAAAACCCTCGCCGGCACTAGCCGGCTGCTGGCGATCCTCGCCATTTTTTCGATTATTGTTTTTGCTCTGAGCGCGTGCTCCTCGCAGAGCAGTTCGCAGTCCGAGAAGGGCTTTCCCGCCGTTAGCGGCAAAGAGGGACAAAAGCCCACTATTGCGAAGGGCGTAGGGACGGCCCCCAAGGAGCTGAAGACCCGAGTGCTGAAGAAGGGGAGCGGCCACAAAGTTGGCGCAAAAGATACAGTCTTGGCCTCCTACAGCGGGCAATTGTGGAACGGCAAGGTTTTCGACTCCACTTGGGAAAATAACCGTGGTCCGGCGGCGTTCGGGCTAAATCAGGTAATCCCTGGCTGGAAAGAGGGATTAGCAGGCAAACACGTCGGCGACCGCGTACAGCTGGTTATCCCCCCGGACAAGGGGTATGGGGCAAAAGAGAATGGTCCTATTCCTGCCAATTCAACACTGGTGTTCGTAGTAGACATCAAGGATTCGGCGAATATGGCCGATACCTCAATTTTGAACAAGGCGAAGGCCACTGGGGCATCTTTGCCGGAGGGCCTCTCAGTTGCTGGAAAACCCGGTGCCAAGCCCGAGCTGAAGATCGAAAAGAACTTTGCTGCTCCCTCCGAGTTCAAGGCCATAGTTTTGAGCGAAGGTACTGGCGAGCCTGTGCAAGCTGACGACATAGTCGGCTACCACATCACTGCCCAGTTGGTGAGCTCTGATGGGCCAAAGGACTCTCCACAATCCTCCTGGGATATGGGCGGCGTACAAACTACTCCGCAGTCGATAGGCTCAAACGGCGAAGTAATGAAGCTGTTTCTTGGGCAAAAGGTAGGCTCTAGGGTACTTTTGCTGATGCCTGCCTCTAAAGGGGCGAGCGGTAACCCGATTGATGCGAGGGTCGTGATATTAGATATCACCGGTAAGTTAGCAACCAAGTAGCGTTAAATAGTTTTGGGAGGCACCTAGGTGCCTCCCAAAACTATTTAACGAACTGCCTTCAGGCGATCACTAGCCCACCGAAGTTCTGCTTGGCCGACTCGAATCGTTTCGCAACGTTCTGCCAGTTGACTATGTTCCAGAAAGCTTTCACATAGTCTCCCTTGACATTTTGATAATCGAGGTAGAAGGCGTGTTCCCACATGTCTAGCATCAATAGCGGCACTGTAGCTACAGGCACATTGCCCTGCTGATCGTAGAGCTGGAAGGTGACTAAGCGCTGGCCGATAGTGTCGAATGCTAGCACTGCCCAGCCAGACCCTTGGATGCCGGTGGCAGCAGCAGTGAACTGTGCCTTGAATTTGTCAAAGGAACCAAAAAATTCCTTAATTGCATCTGCCAGCTCACCCTCGGGCTGATCTCCGCCATCTGGGCTTAGGTTGGTCCAGAAGATGGAGTGGTTGGTGTGTCCACCTAAGTTGAATGCCAGATCCTTTTCGAACTGGTTAATTGCTGCCAGATCGCCTGCCTCACGGGCTTCTGCAAGCTTTTCTAGGGCGGAGTTTGCGCCTTTTACGTAAGTGGCGTGGTGCTTGTCGTGGTGTAGTTCCATGATCTTGCCTGAAATATGCGGCTCTAAGGCAGCGTAGTCATAGGGAAGATCCGGCAATGTGTATTCGGCCATTCTTGCCTCCTTAGTGTTTAGTGAAGTACCGGAATGTACCGGTGGGTCAAAAGACCCTTGTGTTAAACCTTAGTCGTGATCAGCACTTTTCGCCTGAGCAGAGGAACAAACTCAGACAGGTGAGCGTTCCCTGGACATTTTTGACTATCATGTTGCTTACGGGCGTCTGCCTGTAAACGTTGTATTCGAGAGGAAGAAAATGGCTAGCGAACAGAACCCGGTAGAGCTGTTGGTTTACTCCGACGACAAGGAAACCCGCGAAACCATCATCCGGGCCGTTGGAAATAGACCAGGTAAAGGGCTACCAGAGGTTCGATGGCATGAGGTAGCTACTCCCGCTGCAGCGCTAGAGGCAGTCGAAGAAAAAGTGTTCCCCTTGGCGGTGCTGGACGGAGAGGCCGCAAAGAGCTCGGGATTGGTCGTTGCTAGAACGATTGCAGATACTATTTCACAGGATCATATTCCGGCCTTTGTCTTTACGATTGCCCGCCCCCAGGATCAATGGCTGGCGAACTTTTCTAAAGCAGCGGCATGCGTGCCATTTCCAATTGATCCTAAACAGATGCAAGAAGCAATAGCAGAAGTACTGAGACAGAAACAATGAACGTTAACAAATGGCCAGAAATTCTGGCAACTACGGTTGCAGGGAAAGATCTAACTTACGAACAGTCCAGCTGGGTTATGGACCAGGTGATGACCGGTGAAGCCGGGGATGCTAGGTTAGCTGGATTCTTGACCTCGCTAGCAGCCAAAGGGGCAACTGTCGACGAAATTCGTGGCCTGGCCGACTCAATGCAGTCCCATGCGGTTTCCTTAGACGTGCCCACCGATGTGCTGGATATTGTGGGTACGGGCGGAGACGGTGCCCATACGGTAAATATTTCTACGATGGCCTCCTTGATCATTGCGGCCGCCGGCGTTCCCGTTGTAAAACATGGAAACCGGGCGTCTACGTCCTCTTGCGGCGCAGCAGATGTAATCGAGGAGTTGGGAGTCAACCTAAACCTTCAACCCGCTAAAGTGGCCGAGGTTTTCCACAAGATCGGGATTACCTTCTGTTTTGCAAATCTATTCCATCCATCCATGCGCTTCGCAGCACCGGTACGAAAGGTCCTCGGCATCCCCACGGCGTTTAACGTTCTGGGCCCGTTGACCAACCCGGCTGCACCGGAAGCTTGTGCAGTGGGCGTGGCTAGCGAAAAGAATGCCCCACTAGTTGCCGGCGTGTTTGTGGCCCGTGGCATGCGCGGTTTGGTGTTTCGTGGAATCCACAGGGGGCTCGACGAGCTTTCTGCAATCGAGCCAAATCAGATCTGGGACATTCGCGATGGCGAGGTTACCTACCACGAGGTAGACGCCACCCAACTGGGATTGCCGAAAGCAACGTTAGAGGACCTGCGCGGGGGAGACCCAAGGCACAATGCGCAGGTATTCAGGCGCATCATCGACGGGGAGACAGGGCCCATCCACGATGCCGTACTGCTCAACGCGGCTGGGGGGATCGTGGCATACGGCAAACATCCCGAGCTCAGCGACGGAAATCTCCTCACCCGGTTGGAGCATGGTCTGCAGATAGCGAAAGATACGTTGCAGTCGGGCAGGCCAGCCGAGTTACTGCAAAGCTGGATCGAACTTACGAAGTAGCCAGTTTGAGCTTGTTGTAGAGATCCAGATATCTGCCGACCCCGTCCACATGCCATGCGGCGGGGTCGGTTTGTGTACCCTGCCAAACAATGATTCTTGTGGGTGCACTAAGTAACCATTTGGAATTCGCTATGAGCTCCTCCCTAGAAAACGCTCTACAGCTTGGCACATCCGGCCAGCATTCTTCGAGTGTTTCGATGGTAGGAAGAGGACTGGCTGCGGGGGCGCTCTGTGCAGTTGCAACTACCATTCCGTAGCTCAACCCAAGTATTTCCCAACCTCCCTTTGGTAGCTTTCGAGCCGCAATAATTTTTGGGCAAACGCGCACTGGGCGAGTCCATAAATCGGCGAAAGCCCCATCCAGAAGTGCTTTCAAATGGTCGCGCTCCAGAGCCGCAGCCTCAAACTCCTCGGCTGCAGAAAGATCACCTATTGTTTCTAAACTCGCCTCTACCAAACTAGCGAGATGGCCATTTAGTAGCTCCTTAGCATCAGCACAGGCAATTTCATCGGCCTCGGTAAAGCCATGGCAGGGTGCACTGCAACCGCCCGTCTGGGCAAGATAACAGTCCTTGTGATAAGGCGTATCTACCTTCCGCAGCGGCAAGGCACACTGCCTTATGCGGGAAGCTCGACAGATGGCTAAGGCACTCGCACTAGCGCGTTTTTTAGACGAAAATGGGCCGAGCCGAACTCCCTTGGGCACTCGCGTAACTTTGAGGCGTGGAACGGCCTCTTGCGTAAGTTCTACCCACCAATGACGTTTTTGGTTCCTGGAAGCTCTGTTGTATGGCGGTTTATAGCGATCTATTTCCTCCAGTTCTAGTATTCGTGCCTGGTGCTCAGAAACGGTTGGGGTGTAGGTGAGTGAAGCCGCGATATCTAGCATCTCGCGTATTCGGCCTCGCCCTTCTGAAGCAGTGAAGTAACTGCGGGTGCGAGCTCTCAGGTTTTTCGAGGAGCCAATGTACAGCACGTCGCCGTTTTGGGCGCGAAAGTAGTAGACTCCTGCCCTAGCTGGAATGTCCTTGGTAAGTCTTACTTTGCGCCTGCGTTTTAGTGGAATCGGAGCCGAAAAAGTGGCTATATCTTCTAGGTGAGTAAGACCCGCAGGGGCCGCCTTTTCGAGTAATCCGTACAGGACGTCAACGGTAGCACGAGCGTCGGTTAGAGCTCTATGATCCGGGGGAGCAGCTTTAGAAAACAGCCCGGCTAGCGTCGAGAGTTTGTGGTTTTTTACCTGAGGGCGAGGCAGCAGCATGCGGGCCAGAGCAAGAGTGTCCAAAACTAGCGGGTTTGGCCAAGCGTATCCCAACTGGGCTGCTGCCCTCTTTAGAAACCCGACGTCGAAAGAAGCATTGTGGGCAACCAACACCGTGGAGCTAGAAAGTCCGGCAAACTCCAGAAACGCCCCAAATGCTTCTGCCAGTCTTGGTGCACGCGCCACTGCGGCATTAGTAATGCCCGTCAGAGCCGTAATTTTGGGCGGAATGAACTGGGCAGGATTTACCAGCGTGGAAAATTCGCCCTCGACTGCTCCTGAGAGTACTTTCACGGCCCCTATTTCCGTGATGGCGGCACCGGCTCCCATTCCGGTGGTCTCGAGGTCCACAACAACAAATGTAGCCTCACTTAGGGGAGTGCCCATCTGCGCGAAAGAGCTCTGTACGCATTGTGTTCCATCCAGCGAATCTAGCTGACGAACTCTAGCTAGCTTCGCAGCCAAACTACTTGCCATTGCGCTCAGAACGCAGCCCAATTGTGAGCGGAATGGGGGTAGCTAAGGCGATAACTATAAGTGCTCCCCCTAGAAGAGGGGGCATGGTGCGGCCTATAAAAAAGTAAACGCAACTTGTGATAATAACCACAGCCCACATGCAGATAAAAGCCACCATAGGCCACGAAGGCATCAGTTTCCCAGATGGCCTTTCGGGAACAAAATTCTGCTCGGCCAGTGAGTAGTCGCGCGGCCCTCGGCCGGCCATTGCACCTGGAGAAGGTGTTGCTTTGTCCATGCGCACCCCCATCCCGGCGGCACTGGACATGTCGACGTCTCCAACAATGTCGGCAAACCTACGATCTATTTCGCTTTTTGACATATCTTCCGGCTCGCCGCGCCCCGAGTTCTGCTTTCCCGTCATACGATGAAGACTAGCGCCTTGCACCCACAGGTGAAAGCTGGCGCAAGGCAATTTCGAAGGGAAAGACGTGTTTTATCGACTGCTGAAGGCTATTTTGGGCCCGATTTTGAAGATTGTCTATAAACCGTGGATTGAAGGGGCTCACAACATTCCGCAGGAGGGCCCTGCGATTCTTGCCTCTAATCACCTGGCAGTTATAGATTCTTTTTTCCTGCCGTTGATGATTGAACGTGAAGTAGTTTTTATGGGCAAAGCCGACTATTTCACCGGCACGGGCATAAAGGGCAAACTGGTCGCTAAGTTTATGCGCGCTGTAGGTACAATCCCGGTCGATAGAACCGGCGGTAAGAAGAGTCAGGCGGCTTTGCGCACCGGTCTGCGCCGGCTAGCGGAGGGCGGTTTATTCGGCATTTACCCCGAGGGGACACGTAGCCCTGACGGAAGGCTCTACAGGGGTAAAACTGGGGTGGCGCGAATGGCTTTAGAGTCTGGAGCGCCCGTAGTGCCCGTAGCTATGATCGGCACAAACGTCGCCCAACCTATTGGCACCGTTATTCCTCGTCCTCATAGGGTTGGCATCAAAGTGGGTGCTGCCCTCGACTTCTCGCGTTACCGAGGCCTAGAAAACGACCGCTTCGTCTTGCGTGCCATAACCGACGAGATCATGTACTCGTTGATGTCACTTTCTGAACAGGAATATGTCGACAAGTATGCTGCTGACGTGAAGCGTAAGCTTTCTGAGGAGGGCAAGTTTGCCGGTCCTGTCCCAGGTGAGAAGTAAAGGGTGGGAAACTGGGGCGGTGTGCGCTAGCCTACACAAAACCCGTACAATGGGCCCTGACATAGAAGATATTTTTCTTGGAAGGAATTGATGACTATGCGTCGCGTGGCCCTGTTAACTGCCGGTGGTTTCGCACCCTGTCTGTCTGCCTCTGTTGGGTACTTGATCGACAATTACACTAAGTCGGATCCGGACGTCGAGATTATCGCTTATCAGAATGGCTACCACGGTTTGCTAACGGGTAATTACATCGTGGTGGACGAGGCAGCCCGCAAGAATGCGCTGAACCTGACCGAGTTCGGGGGCTCGCCCATTGGCAATTCGCGCGTAAAGCTCACTAACAAGGAAGATCTGCTTAAGCGCGGTCTTATTCCAGAGGGCGTAGACCCCTTAGGATATGCGGCCGACAAGCTCAAAGAGGACCATGTAGACGTCTTGCACACTATCGGTGGCGACGATACGAATACCACTGCTGCGGATCTGGCCCAGTATTTGCACGAGCACAACTACGAACTAACGGTGGTGGGGCTCCCCAAAACCATCGACAACGACGTGTACCCCATTCGCCAGTCGCTGGGGGCGTGGACAGCAGCAGAGCAGGGGGCTACCTTCGCCGCCAACATAATTGGCGAACACAGGGTAAGCCCGCGCATGCTAATTGTCCACGAGGTAATGGGGCGGAACTGTGGTTACCTTACAGCCCAGACTGCGAAGGTGTACCGGGAACGGCTGAATGAGCGCAACTGGGTTCCTTCAATTGGCCTTTCTAAGGAACGCTGGGATATTCATGCGGTTTACATCCCTGAAGAGTCCATCGATATCGAGGCTGAATCTAAGCGTTTAAAGGCGATCATGGACGAGCTCGGCAATGTGAACATCTTCCTTTCAGAGGGAGCTGGCGTTGATGACATAGTCCGCGAAATGGAAGAGGCCGGCGAAGAGGTCCAAAAGGATGCTTTCGGTCACGTTAAGCTAGACACTATTAACCCCGGAAATTGGTTCGCTGGCCAGTTTGCAAAGCGCATTGGTGCCGAGAAGGTTATGGTGCAAAAGTCCGGGTATTTCGCGCGTTCTGCGGCTGCGAATAAGGAAGATTTGGAGCTCATCAAGTCTATGTGTGATCTGGCGGTAGAATCTGCACACGCAGGGAAGCCTGGCGTCATCGGTCAAGACGAAGATAATGGCGACAAGCTGTCGGTAATCGACTTTGCCCGCATCAAGGGGGGCAAGCCCTTTGATGTTGACACTGACTGGTTTGCCCAGATGCTCGAGCAGATCGGTCAACCACGCGGGAAGGCTCTCGCGAAATAATTAGCGAGTATTTGCTCACGCACGCCCGCTTTTCGGAATCCACCGCGAAGATGGGCGTGCGCCCTCTATTATATTTTGCATGCTTAGCGAAGATCCCAGACAGTCGTGGCGGAGGTTTCCTGCCCTCCAGCAGCCTACTTACCCCGATGAGCAGGCCCTGCGTACGGTGGTTGCCGATCTGGAGCAACGTCCTCCGCTTGTATTTGCCGGGGAAGTCGACAAGCTAAAATCTCAGATAGCCGAAGCCGGGCGCGGAGAGGCTTTCGTGCTAATGGGGGGCGATTGTGCCGAAACGTTCGCCGAATCTACTGCTGACCATGTGCGTCTAAAAATCCAAACCATCTTGCAGATGGCTATAGTCCTAACCTACGCAGGCGGTATCCCGGTAGTAAAAATTGGGCGAATGGCGGGCCAATACGCCAAGCCCCGCTCAAGTGACGTGGAAGTCCGCGACGGAATCACGCTGCCCTCTTACAGGGGCGACTCGGTAAATTCTCACGAATTTACTGAGTCGGCCCGGGTGCCGGATCCTACCAGGCTTTTGGGAGCGTACACGCGCTCGGGGACCACTTTCAATCTAATACGTGCTTTTACTCAGGGCGGTTACGCCGATCTTCGCGAGGTACACGCTTGGAACCGTGGCTTTACTTCAAACCCGGCGTACAAGAAGTTTGAGCAGCTAGCTGCTCAAATAGATCATGCGCTGCGCTTTATGAAAGCTTGCGGGGTGGATTTCGACGCTTTGCAATACGTTGACTTCTACAGCGCTCATGAGGCACTGTTGCTCGAATACGAGGCTGCCCTCACGCGGGTTGATTCGCGCACAAACGATCTGTACAACACCTCGGCGCACATGGTGTGGATTGGCGAGCGCACCCGGGATCCAAACGGAGCGCACGTGGAACTACTGAGCAAGGTGAAAAATCCAATTGGAATTAAGATCGGGGCTAATGCCCGCCCCGACGACATTTTCGCCCTCCTTGACAAGCTCAATCCCAATGGTGAGGAAGGGCGCATAAGCCTTATTACTCGTATGGGGGCAGCAAATATTAGAGAGCGCTTGCCGCATCTGGTTGAAGCTGTAAAGGCTGACGGCCGGCCGATTACCTGGCTGACTGACCCAATGCACGGCAATACGATTACCTCGGGGGGCTATAAGACCCGTCGCTTTGACACGATTTTGGACGAGGTGCGCGGATTCTTTGAAGTTCACCGTGAGGCCGGCACAGTTCCTGGAGGAATTCACGTTGAACTCACTGGCGACGATGTAACCGAGGTAATTGGAGGTTCAGAACCCATCTGCGAAGCCGATCTGGGCTCCCGATATGAAACGCTTGTAGATCCCCGCCTAAATCACCAGCAATCGCTCGAAATGGCGTTCCAAGTAGCTTCGTTGCTAAACGGATAGGGGCGGGTAAGCCATCGCTGCGTATGCGCTTAGCGGAGGTGACGGTTGCCCACACAAAAACCATTTTGGCGAGTGAAGGGGAACCCATACCTGCTTTTGCCCAGCTAAAAGAATAATCTGATCTGGGCTTCAATCCGCAGACAGAACCTGAGTATATGCGATTTCGAGGGCGTTACCGCTGTGGTTCCAGGTAGAGTATTTCGCCACGAACTGAAGAGGCAATCGCTAATTAGAGTAATTGGCAAAAGTAACTCTTTGAGCTCAAATTCCCGGATCTAAACATGTATCAAAATCACAGTAGAGCCCACTTTTGCCTTTTGACCAGCCTTTGGAGTTTGGTCATAAACGTGGTGTGGATCTATGCCTAGAAGCTTACTTTGCACATTCACCTTGAATCCTAGTTTTTCCAACTCAGCCTTAGCATCTTCCATTTTGCGTCCGCGTAGATTCGGCACCTCTTTCTCTTCTGGCCCGAGCGAAATTACATAGGAAATTGGGTCACGCCTGAATCCATCGGTCGGACCTTTCGGATCCTGCCGGATGATTTTGTCTTTTTCTACCTCGTTGGAGTATTCTTCCGTCACCGTAGCGCGTAGCCCTAGATCAGCTGCTATTTTATTGGCCTCGGAGGCAGTTTTCCCAGTGAGGTCGGGAATCTTTACCGGTTCGCGCCCCTTAGAGACCACCAGTGCGATCTTAGTGTGATGACGCAGAGACTGGGGGGCAGTAGGCGTAGTAGAAACTACCTTATTTTTTGGAATTGAATCCGAATACTCCTCACTTACCTTGCCTATCGATAGGGGAGCCTTCCTCAAAGTGGCAAGTGCCTGCTCTTTATCCATTCCCACTACATCAGGTAGTGAAACCATATGCACGCCCTTCGAAACTACCAGCCGAATCTTTGTGTGCAGTTTCACCTTTTTCTTGGCGGAGGGAGAAGATGAGACTACGATGCCCTTCGGGACCGTGTCCGAATACTCCAGCTTCTTGTCGAGGGTGAGCTCGGCATCCTGTACCAATTTTTCGGCAGTCTGGGCCTGTAGCCCCACCACGTCGGGTACTGTAACGTGCCTGCCTGGCCCGTATACGAAATACCAAACACCTCCAATTACCAGGGTGGCCACGATAATTGCTACGCCGATGAGCGCAGGCCAATTCTTGGTGGGGCGGGCCTTCTTAGGTGAGTCGATTGCCCCCAGAGGCAACGCGGAAGTTCCTGAGCCGTAGTCTAGCGCGGCGGTTGACGATGACTTAGCGATTTGCGCAGGTTCTACCTCTGCGGGCTCTTCCGCGGGGGCTACCTCTGCTCGCCGTTCAAGAGTCTTGGGATCCAGGGTGGCAAGTACTTCGCGCACGTAGCGTGCGGCAGAGGCCCCATCTTGAGGACGATCGTCGCCTTCACGTGCAGCCATAGCGCAGATTAGGTCGTCTACCTCGGAGGGAATCCATGGAAGCGAGGTGGACAGACGAGGTACATCCTCGTGGACGTGCGACCAGGCGACCGCTATAGGTGAAGAGGCTTCGTAGGGAGGATGGCCGGCAATCAGTTCATAAGCCATAATGCCGACCGAATAAATGTCGGAGCGGGCATCAGCTTCCCCAGAGGTTACGAGCTCAGGCGGGATATATGCCACTGTTCCCAAAACTGAGCCTGTAGTAGCCATCGTAGCGTCGGAGACGGCCCTAGCTAGACCAAAATCAGCAACTTTCACCCCACCTGCGGCAGGAAGCAGGACATTTTCAGGTTTTACGTCGCGGTGAATGAGACCAGATCTGTGGGCGGGGGCCAGTGCCTCTAGAACGGACGCGATTATGGAAAGACTTTCCCCAAGAGGTAGTGCGCCTTCTTTGCGTAGGCGTTCGCGGAGGTTTGTGCCGTTGACGAGCTCCATAACTAGATAGCCAGCCCCGTTTACAATTCCCTGATCGAAAACTGCCACTACGGAGGGATGATTTATTCGAGCGGTGGCTCGGGCTTCGCGGCGGAAACGTGCAACCAAATCTGCCGAACCTGAAAGGTGTGGGTGCATAACCTTCAGGGCGACGGGCCGGTCCAGCCGTTCATCCCGAGCTTTATATACGGTGGCCATTCCCCCCGAGGCGATTTTGCTTAGGACCAGGTAGCGCCCGTCAACGAGTTTTCCTAATAACGGATCGACAGTGGTTGTACTAGCCTCAGCACTGTCGGGTAAGGGTTTCGTGTCGGTGACCTTGGGTTTTTTAAATGGAAAGTGGACTGTGCGGGCCCCCTTGGCCTTCTTTTGCGGCATAGGTCTTTCCATGGTCGTATTCTATGGCTATAGCGCCTCTGGCTAGTTTACACACGCCAATGCCCTCAATGTAGGCTTAAGCGCATGAGCGAAAAATTACTTGTTCTTCCAGACGTTGCTGAGCGTCTTGCAATTCCGTATTCGAAGCTGCGTTCCGCAGTGCGCGAGGGAAAGATTGGATCCCTAAGGAACGCGCAGGGGATTTTGTGTATCCCTGAGGATTTTTTAGTGCACGCCGAGGGCGGGTATGCGTTGGTAGACGGTCTTGAAGGGACGATGACTGTGCTGCAGGACTCCGGAATGAGTGCTGCTGAGGCAACCTCGTGGCTGTTAGAAGGCGATGACACTTTTGAAGGCCGCCCGATTGACGCGCTCCGCCAGGGTAGGAAGAAGCAGGTCAACTCCTACGCCAGTGCTCTTGCATTTTAGGATTTTCTGTTTATCAACAAATCGCGAAAATCTTCTAATGCCTGCTTGTGCGCCTGGTCGATTTGCAGGTTGCGAAGATGGGCGTTGCCTCGCTCCAAGAGCTGGGTTATAAGTTCTTCGTGGTCTTCGTAGGCCCCGCACCTTTTTATGGTGGCCTGCATATGTTTAACCTGCTCACTTGTAAGGTCTGTGCCAAGGTGAGCTAGGAATTCACCGGCTGAATCCTGTAGGCGGCGAATGGTGAGGGCAACTAGAACAGTGCGTTTGCCCTCGCGCAAATCGCCCCCGGTAACTTTGCCAGTCAGGGAATCGTCCCCGAACGTGCCGAGTTGGTCGTCGCGCAGTTGGAAGGCACATCCCCACGGCTCGAGGATTTGTTCTAGAACTTGCCTCACTTGGGGCTGAACCCCTGCTAATTGCGCGCCGAAAACGACCGGAAGACAAACCGAGTATCGGGCCGCCTTATGCTTTATAACTTCGAGCGCGGTTTGCAGGGCTAGTTCAGGATCGTCCATGAGCGGTGCATCTTCTAAAGCGCAGTCCAAAAACTGTCCCATGGCCACTTCGGCAGTCATCTGCACGAAAGTATCTCGGGGCTGGTTTGTGGGGGCTAGGTCAGAGGCCTCATTTGCTAGTTCTTGTGAAAGCGAAAGTAGTAGATCCCCGGCTAAGAGAGCCGAATTTTTTCCGAATGCCTCGCGGTTGCCGCGGAAGTTGGAGGCGGCATGGAAGTACTCGTAAAAACGGTGTAGGGAAGCGGCTCCGCGGCGCTTATCTGCGTTGTCTACTATGTCATCGTGAGCTAAAGCGCTGCCCTGGTATATTTCAACTGCCGCCTGTCCTAGCAGTGAGGCTCGAGCAGGGGTGGTCGAATCGGCCACCAGCGAAAAGCCAAGTTCGACTCCGCGGGCTCTGAGTCTTTTTCCGCCCTTGGTGTAATGGCGAAGTCCGTCACGGAGGGCATCTAACAGTGCCGAGGACGGCCATTTGGCCCGCCAGGTGGCCAAATAGTGGTCCAAAAAGGCATCTAATTCTTGGCTGTTAAAAGTCACAATCCTCAGCCTATCGCACCCTCAGCTAGGGTTCTTGGAGGGACAAAGAGGTTTTCGTTGTTATAATTGTGCTTAGTACGCCGCATGGCGAGACGATAGACGATTTGATCCGCACAGCGGAAACTGGTTTACGAAAGGGCATTCGTGTCAACTTCGCGTTCTAAGAACACCGCTTCCAAGGCAGCAGCCAAAGTAAATGCTACCAGTAAAACTAGCGGAAACAAGGCCTCTTCGGCAAAAAGTTCCGGAGCAAAGAAGAAGACCGGGGATGTGGCTGAGGCTGCTGAGCTGACTCATTCGACTTCGAGTGGGCGTCGCTCACGTGGAACAGGTACCCATCCCAGGGGGAAAGCAGCTTTAAAGGGCCATCACAGGCGCGGACGTCGAAACGAGAAGTCTGGCTTCACAATTTCAGAAAAGGACGAGGCCGACGAGCCGGCACAGCAGGTAACCGTAGCCGGTGCCACCGCGGATCCGGTAAAGGACTACCTGAAACAGATCGGTAAGGTACCTCTGCTAAATGCGGAAGAAGAGGTGGATTTGGCCAGGCGCATCGAGGCCGGTCTTTACGCTGACTACAAGATGAAGCAAGATGCGCAGACCATGACTTCTAAGGAAATGCGTGACCTGCGGGCAATTAGCATTGATGGCCAGCACGCCAAGAATCACTTACTCGAAGCGAATTTGCGTCTAGTGGTGTCCTTAGCTAAGCGGTACACAGGTAGAGGAATGCTTTTCTTGGATCTGATTCAGGAGGGCAACCTTGGGCTAATTCGCGCGGTCGAGAAATTCGATTACGCGAAGGGCTACAAGTTCTCAACCTATGCAACCTGGTGGATTCGCCAAGCTATAACTAGGGCAATGGCCGACCAGGCTCGTACAATCCGCATTCCGGTACATATGGTCGAGGTCATCAATAAGCTAGCCAGAGTGCAGCGGCAGATGCTACAGGATCTGGGACGCGAACCCACTCCCGAGGAACTTGCCAAGGAGCTGGATATGACTCCCGAGAAAGTCGTCGAGGTGCAAAAGTACGGTCGCGAGCCAATCTCGTTGCACACTCCGCTTGGGGAAGACGGAGATTCTGAATTTGGCGACCTGATCGAAGATTCCGAGGCCGTGGTCCCCGCGGACGCGGTTTCCTTTACGCTTCTGCAGGAACAGTTGCACAGGGTACTGGATACGCTCTCAGAACGTGAGGCCGGGGTGGTGTCGATGCGGTTTGGCCTTGGCGACGGTCAGCCGAAGACCTTGGACGAGATCGGCAAAGTTTACGGAGTTACGCGCGAGCGCATTCGCCAGATCGAATCTAAAACTATGTCGAAGCTCCGCCATCCCTCCAGGTCTCAGGTTCTTCGCGACTACTTGGACTGAGCAGCATTTATAACAGTGCCGGGGCCCGTTGCACGGGCCCCGGCACTAAGTCTGTGTAGCCTAGTTAGGCTTTTAGTAGATGTTCTGGGTCGTCGAGTGAAACCGCCTGCTGGCGCAGCTTCGCCTCGAACTTGCGGGCATGGTGGCCGCAGAAAAGTAGCTGCCCTGAGATGAGGTTTGCGCGGACTAGGGCCGGGGCGCCACAGGCATCGCAACGATCAGCAGCCGTGAAAGTCTGTGTCTGTTCGGTTCTTTCGATAGTCGTTTCCATATCCCTATTGTGGACGTTAAAACGCTCTCTAGGCTATTCTAAGTGGCTATTTACGCCAGGGGCGCAATGGGTTAGGGGCCCGCTCGAGTCGCTACGGAAGTTGGAGTGAATTGCTAATAGAATGTCCAGGTGAGTGCCTCCCAGAAGAAGAAACAGGAATATAATGCCCAGCACCTCACGGTGCTGGAAGGCCTCGATGCGGTACGCAAGCGTCCCGGCATGTACATCGGTTCAACCGACAGGCGTGGGCTTATGCATTGCGTTTGGGAGATCGTGGACAATGCCGTCGACGAGGCCGTTGAAGGTTACTGCGACAAGATTGTGGTTACTTTACACCCAGATCATTCAGTCTCAGTCAGCGACAACGGTCGAGGTATCCCCGTCGACAATGTGCGGGGCACCGGTAAAAGCGGCGTCGAGGTGGTTTACACAAAACTGCATGCGGGCGGCAAATTTGATTCTGGGAACTACGCGGCTGCAGGCGGGCTGCACGGGGTCGGGGCCTCGGTAGTAAACGCCTTGTCTGCCAGATTGGATGTGCAGGTTGACAGGGGCGGTAAAACATATCAAATGTGTTTTAAACGAGGGCAGGCCGGAATCTTTGACGATTCTAGCGGGCGCACCCCAGAATCTCCTTTCACTCCTTTCGGGGAAAAATCTGAGCTGGCCGTGGTTGGGAAAACCAAAAAAACACTGAGTGGCACTCGAGTTAGGTTTTGGGATGATTTTCAAATCTTTCCGCCAACTGAATCATTCGATTGGGAATTGCTGCTTGCTAGAGCTCGACAAACCTGTTTTTTGGTGCCTACGGTCACGATCGAGTGTCGCGACGAGCGCGGAGCCGATCCTCTCGTAGAGACTTTCCATTTTTCTGGCGGTATTGCTGATTTTGTCGAATTTAATGCCAAAGATAACGCCGCCAGTGACACTTGGTCGATCGAGGGCGACTACCCCTACAAAGAAATGGTTCAGGAGATCAGTCCCGAAACCGGTCATCTTGCTCCCGTGGAACGCGAGCGCAACTGCCACGTTTCTGTAGCCTTACGTTGGGGGACAGGTTACGAAACTGACATCCGAGGTTTCGTAAATATTATTGCTACGCCCAAGGGCGGCACCCATATAACTGGTTTTGAGCAGGCTGTGGTGAAGGTGGTGCGCGCCCAGATCGAGAAATCTGCGCGCAAATTGAAGGTAGGTTCACGCGACGGCAAAATAGAAAAAGATGATGTCCTCGCCGGGCTTACTGCGGTGGTTACCGTCTCGCTGCCTGAACCCCAGTTTGAAGGGCAAACTAAGGAAATACTTGGCACCGTGCAGGCGCGCCAGGCCGTAAACAAGATAGTTACCGAGGGCCTGAAGAAACGTTTTACGTCAAGTAATCGCGAGGATAAGTCGCAGACCTTCACGATTCTCGAGAAGGTAGTAGGCGAGATGCGAGCACGCGTTTCTGCCCGCGTCTCAAAAGAGATTTCTCGCCGCAAGAATGCGTTGGAGACCTCCTCGCTGCCCGCGAAGTTAGCGGATTGCCGCACTAACGAAGTCTCTCGCTCGGAGCTGTTTATTGTAGAGGGCGATTCCGCCCTAGGAACGGCAAAGGTAGCTAGAAATAGCGAATTTCAGGCATTATTTCCCATCCGTGGAAAGATCTTAAATGTTCAAAAATCGTCTACCTCCGACATGCTGTCGAATGCCGAGTGCTCGGCAATTATCCAGGTTGTAGGAGCCGGATCCGGGCGTAGCTTTGACATCGACGCCGCTCGCTATTCAAAAATCGTGATGATGACCGACGCGGACGTGGATGGAGCGCACATCAGGACCTTGTTGCTAACGCTTTTCTTCCGTTACATGCGTCCGCTAATCGAGCAGGGGCGGGTCTATGCTGCGGTACCTCCGCTTCACCGCATTGAGGTAGCCGCCAAGGGACGAAAGCCACGGGAGTACATCTACACCTACTCGGAGGCTGAATTGCATCAAAAATTAGCCGAATTGAAAAAGGCAGGCAGGACATATAAGGAGCCAATCCAACGCTATAAAGGGCTTGGCGAGATGGATGCTGACCAGCTTGCCGAAACCACTATGGAACCGCAACATCGCACGTTGCGTAGGGTTACATTGGAGGACGAGGCGGCCTTGCAAAAGGCCGAGGAAGTATTCGAACTACTCATGGGGTCTACAGTCCCTCCCAGGCGTGATTTCATCGTGGCAGGGTCGCACGAATTCGACCGCGAGCGCATTGATGCCTAGCTGAGACCAGTTACCGTGAAAGACTAAAGACCTATTACAATGAGAAACGTGTCCGAACCATTAGTTAACCGTGTGCATCCGCCGTTTCGGGCTGCCTTGCCTGGCCCACACCTGGGATTGACGTGGCGTTTTTCTTCTGCAAGCGACCTGCCGGCGCTCTCCAGGTTCGTTTACTATTGCGAAAATCACGATAGGGTTGTGCGGCCTACCCCTTCATCCCGCCTGGAACGGTTAGTTGAGCCAGATCAATTCCAGGATGCAATAGTCGGGCAAGATGCTCGTGGAGACATTGCTGCCTTCGCAGCCGTAACGCTAATTAACCAGGATCAGCTGCCTGCGCGGGCAGAGCTGTTTGCAGTTACCTCGCCGACGTGGCGGGGGCGTGGAATTGGCAGGGCCCTGCTCGCATGGCAGGATGCTCGCGCGCGCCAGTTGCTCGTCCAGGTATTTGGTGACCTATCTGAGGTGCCTGCCTCGATCCTGAACGTAGTAGATGTGAAATTACAAGATCGCAGGCGAATGTATATCGCCGGCGGCTTTTCTGCCAAGTCGACTCTACTTTGTCTGTCCCGCTCTTTAGCTGACGTCCCCTGTGACTTTGCCCGGTCTCAAGGTAGGGTTGTGCCCGCCTCAGATATAGACCGGGGCGAATTGATGGATTTTGTGATCTCTGAACGCACCTCCCTGGGAGCTACTGCAGACCAGGTACGTGGGTGGGCCGAGGACGTTCTTGAGCGTATGGATCCGGATCTTTCTTTGGCGCTCTTGCAAGCTGAAAAGTTGAAGGCAGTGGTTTTAGTAACTCGCGAAGAGGGGCTTCGCTTAGGGCAAGAAGATGCCGACGTACAGTGTCAGGTTACAGCCGCTCGCAAGCCGCATCGTGGCGATGCGCTTGCGCAGCTGCTATCTGTTATCTGTCAAAAGGCTGCCTGCCAGGGCGGCAGGCGCATAGCTCTCGAATTGGACGAAGCCTCAAAATGGGCGTTAGACCCGATTTTGCAGGAGTTGGAATTCGAAAAAGTCGGTGCCCGCAAGGTCTATTCAATAGAGTTGTGACATGAATGTGCAGTGGAGGAAGCTATCTCGCGCAGACTCGGCGCTCGTAGCAGAGCTGACCGAGCGGATACAGCGTGTAGACAATCCCCCTTACCGCACATCTAGAGCCGAAATAGAAGCGGATTTTTCTGCTGACCAGCGTTGGCGCTCTTTTGGTGCCTTTGTGCAAGGAAAACTCATTGCGTACGGACATGCGCTGTTTAGGCCTTCCGATCCTGCCCGAGTTATCTGCATCGGGGGAGTAGATCCCCACTTCCGTCGCCAGAAACTCGGGGGGCACATAGTCGACTTGCAGGTTCAGGCCGCACAAGAATTGCTAGGTGCTAGCCAGGGTGAGGTCATAATGCACGTAGATGAGGGCATGGCCGAATTGGTAGAAGTGCTGCGTTCTAGAGGATTTTCCTGGACAAAAACTTACTATGAGTTGAGGGCCCCGCTGCATTCACTTGGCGCTGTTCCCGCCGATCCGTTTATTACGATCGTTCCGTGGAGCGTGGATCTAGACGACGAGCTGCGCTTAGCGATAAATGCGATAACTGAACAGACCTGGGGATCTACGCCCCTTAGCGCACAGGAGTGGGCTCAGGGGCGACCGCATTTTTCCGCCCAAAACTCGTTTATTGCTCTGGACAAGTCCACTGATCGCACCCAGATAGCCGGTCTAGCCATGTGTTCACTCTATCGGCAAGACTGGCAGGCTCTAGGGGTGCGCGAATGCTACATAGATATCTTTGCTGTGGGGGAACCCTGGAGGGAAACTCACGTGGGCAGAAGGCTGCTTGCTGCAGTAATGGAAAAAGGAGCTGCCGACGGTTTGGAGGCAATCGGAGCCGGGATAAGCTCTCTGAACGATTCAGGGGCACTGGACCTTTACCATTCACTCGGATTTAGAACCGTCGCCCGGACTCGCTCGTATTCGATGCAACTACCCAATTGAGTGAATCTGCCCGGCAACTGGGGTGCCGGAGGCATCGCGTTTCGGATTGGGATCCGGAAGATCAATGCTGACCCCGCCAGAGTCAACTGCCCGCGGGGAAGGCGCGATACCGGCCACCTCTAGGCGATCCTCTCCCTTTAAGAACCGTTGCGCACGTACACCCTGCCCGCCGCGTCCCTTTCGGGGGAACTCTGCTAGAGCGGTAACCTTCACTGACGTCTGTCCCGTGCCCTCCAGAGCGCTAGAGTCGCAAGCGACGGTAACTACTTCGTCGGCCTCATTGGCGGTGAAACCGCCTGCCAAAACATGTGCCCCGTCTGGCAGGGACATACCCGCTACGCCGTGTCCTGCGGGGCCTTGCGGACGAATTTTTCCGGCGGGCGTGCGCAGCAAAGAACCTGCTGAAGAAATTAGTACGGCGTCGGCCTCGTCAGGGGCGGTGCAGAGGCAAACTACCGCATCGCCTTGGGCAAGCCCCATATAGGTCCACTCATCTTTGCTCACTGGATAGTCAGGGCGAATGCGTTTCACCATGCCCTCTCGAGATATAGCGCCCATCACTGGCGAGCCCGGATCCAAGCTGGCAAAGCCAATTACGCGTTCGCCCTGATCTAGAGACACCAGCGCACTTGCCTTAGCGCCCCCCTCAAGGGACGGGGCATTCTCGGTTCTTGGCAAAGCGGGAACGTCTAGTACGTCGAAGCGCAACATCCGCCCCGCCGAGGTCGCAAGTCCCACCTGCGCTCGAGCGGTAGTTGCTAGCGAAGCTGCGACGGCGTCGTGGGGGCTGCGCCCGCCGGTTCGCGGGATTTTCTCGGCGCCTCCGAAACGCGCCACCCTGCCGGTAGTAGATAACACTAGCTGACAGGGGTCGTCGGCGACCTCTAAATCTAACTTCCCCCTTGCCGAAGCAGTGGGAACTAACGATCCAGCATCCTCTAAAAGAAGCGTGCGTCTGGGAGTGGAGAGGCGCTCAGAGACTTCCGCTAACTCTTTGGACACCAGGTCCTTGCGCACCTGCTCATCCTCGATTATCTGTAGCAGTTGCCCGATAGTACGCGTCAGTTCGTCGCGTTCAGACTCAAGCTCGAGGCGCGAGAACTTGGTAAGACGCCGCAACCGGAGAGCCAGGATGTGATCGGCCTGAGCTTCGTCGAGGTCAAATGCCGTTTTCAGACGCTCGCGCGCTGTAGCCACGTCCTCGGAAGAACGAATGATGGCAATCACATCGTCTATATCCAGAACTGCCACTAGTAGGCCCTCCACCAGGTGCAGTCGCTCCTGGGCCTTTTTCAGGCGAAAATTAGAGCGCCGCAAAACCACGTCCATGCGGTGGTCCAAAAAGACCTGCAGCATCTTCTTTAGTCCCAGCCTCTGCGGCTGACCGTTTACCAAAGCAACCGCATTAATACCAAAGGAGTCTTCCATAGGGGTGTGGCGGAAAAGCTGGGACAATACGGCTTCGGGTTTGAACCCGTTCTTCACTTCGATTACCAGTCGGAGACCGTGATTGCGATCGGTAAGATCCGAGACATTAGAAAGACCTTTGAGGCGCCCGCGTTTGACTCCCTCCTTAATTTTTTCAATGACTCTTTCAGGACCAACCATGTACGGTAGCTCAGTTACAACTATTCCGTGCTTGCGAGCGCTTACACGTTCTATAGAAGTCTTGGCACGAGTCTTGAATACCCCGCGGCCAGTTTCGTAGGCCTCCTTTATCCCATCGAGCCCTACAATTATGCCCCCGCAAGGTAGGTCGGGGCCGGGAATAAAGCGCATCAAATCTTCGGTAGTGGCATCGGGATTGGCAAGTAGATACCGAGCTCCGGCGGTTACTTCGCCTAGGTTGTGCGGAGCAATATTGGTGGCCATGCCGACCGCAATACCGGATGCGCCATTCACCAAGAGGTTGGGAAATCCAGCCGGCAGCACAGTTGGTTGCATAAGAGTGGAGTCGTAGTTCGGCTCCATCTGGACCGTGTCCTCGTCAATGTTGGCTACCATGTCCAAGGAGCCTTCAGCCATCCGCACCTCGGTATAACGCGAGGCCGCGGGTCCGTCGTCGAGCGAACCAAAGTTTCCGTGTCCGTCTGCTAAGGGCAAACGCATAGTGAAATCCTGCGCCAAACGTACGATCGCGTCGTAGATTGCAGAATCTCCATGGGGATGAAGTTTGCCCATTACCTCGCCTACGACGCGTGAAGACTTAACGTGTCCTTTAGAAGGCAGTAGGCCCATATTCGACATGGTGTACAGGATTCGCCTCTGCACTGGTTTTAGACCGTCGCGTGCATCCGGCAAAGCACGGGTGTAAATGACCGAGTAGGCATATTCCAGAAATGACGTCTGCATTTCTTCAGAGACGTCGATATCTACTACGGTGTCGGTGTTTGCGTGCTCGGACGAGGTCATGGGCTTATTATCGGAAATATCTGTAAATTGGGCCCGCTCACACGCCGGAAAGGACTGCGAAATGACCATTTCCACTTCGGTACAAGGTGCCGCCTGGACTGGAATGCCTCCCCGAAGGCGCATCTACCAGATTTTTCCGGCTCTGATGGAGTCCTTGCAAGCTAGTGACAATTGGCTGCTCCCAGGATGCCAACAGGTGTTGGTTTTCCTTGTCGACGGGCTGGGGAAGCTCCAGCTTGACCGTTACCGTGCTCATGCGCGCAGATTAGCTTCGCTCGAGCAGATAGAAGGGGTGCAAACTTGTGTCCCTTCCACTACGGCCGCGGCTATAACGTCTTTTGCAACAGGACTCTTACCTGGGCAAACGCGAATGGTCGGCTACGAAGTTGCGGGGCGCAATTGGCGTGAAAACCTCATAACTTTTGCCAACGGCACTAGGGCCGAGAAGTGGCAGGACCAGCCAACTTGTTTCGAGGTACTTGCCGAACGGGAAAAACGAGCCGCCTTCGTAGGGAAGCCTAAATTCGACAATTCTGGCCTTACTCGCGCCGCCTTGCGAGGTAGCCAGTTCATAGGTGCCCGCTCGCTTTCTGAAACTGCTGCCGAGGCTTTAAAAGCTCTCGAGGATGGTTTTGATTTTGTTTACATGTACTGGTCTGAGCTAGACCATGCGGGCCACAGCCACGGGGTGGGTTCAGAACAGTGGATCGGCCAGCTTGAGGAAGTTGACGGGGCAATATCCCAGCTGCGAGACGGATTGCCACAAGGGGCAGCGCTGGTAGTTACGGCAGACCACGGCATGGTCAACACTGATGAAGAACACGTGTTTGAAGTCGGGGCAGATTCACTCGAGGGCGTTTACGCGGTCGGGGGTGAACCGCGCGCGTTGCACCTTCACTGCGAAAATGCTGCCGAAGTCGCGAGGCGGTGGCAGCGGATGGTAGGTGAGCGAGCACTCGTTACCTTAGCTAAGGATTCCCCGCTCGGAGCTGTCCGCGACCAGGCGGCAGGGCAGGTCCAGGTTTGGATGCGCGGGCGCTGGGTTTGTTATGTCGAGGGCGTGCACTCTGCAGGAGCAAGGTCGTTGGTGGGAGTGCACGGTTCGCTCACGGAGGCAGAGATGTCTATCCCGCTACTGCGAACGTACTAGCGAGTTAGGACTTCGCCCCGAAGACTATTTCGTCCCACGACGGCATGGATTTGCGCCCCTTCTTCTTGGCGGGCTTCGGTTCGGGCTTTTCTATAGGCTCGATGTGCTCCATTCCTGGCAGCGCATCGGTATCTTCGTCCTCGGTCCCCGTAGCGACTTCAACCCTGTGTCCACGTCTGGCGTTGAGCTCGTCGAGCAGCGCTTCGGTGCCGGCAGCCTCCCGGGGGCTTTCTTCTTCAGGTTCGGGCGCGGGGTGCAAAGGGATTGCTCCGCGTTCGGGGCCGGCGGGGGTTGTGGTTTCGGTAAGCCAGGTAGCTTCCTGGTCTATTGCCTCTACGGAATGGGCATTCGCGTCGAGTTTCCACGTTGCAATATGTTCGGTGGCGTCTTGTACAAAGGTGACGTGTACGTGCCAGTCTTCGCCTGGGCTGCGTGTTGCATCCCATTTGGTGAGTTCGGGATCGACGCCCCGAGCCGCGAGTCGGTTAACCACCAATTCGCCCAAGGTGGGGGCAGTGGCGTCCCTGGAAATTCGGGCGTTGCGCCCCTGCTCTGCAGCAAAGTCGCGTTCGGCAACAATTGGGCTTTCGAAGCGTTGTAAGGATTCAAGGTCCATGTCATGACTGGAAGCAATCTCGGCTGCGGTGGCTCCAGCTCGCATTAGGGTTTGAATTTCCTTTGGGCGAATTTTCTTGTCGGGCGAAATACCTGCGCCGGCGTTTGCGTCTGCTAGAGGGCGGCGCACAGCTATACGCAAGTCGTCGGTGATCGGTAAGGCGTATCGGGCGCCGTCACTGTCGGTTAGAATAACGGCCGTTCCGTCGGGAGTAGCGCCCAAAACTTCCAAATCAACCATTGCCAAATCCGTCCTACTATGTGAGTCCAACCTATGGTCCGACAACCATGATGTTGCCACAGTTTAGAGGCATTTTTTCCTTAGGGGCCGGCGAGTCTGAAGCCGTATCAAAAAAATGGAGTAGATTAGCTCAACAATAGGTGCTAATATCCCGGCGCACCCATTAAATTGACGGCGGACCGAAAGGACCCTTCATGGCAACTGACTACGACAGCCCTCGCAAGCGCGATGACGAGAATAACGAGGACTCCATTGAGGAGTTGAAAGCGCGCCGCGCTGATGCTGCCGGTTCTTCTGAGGTTGAACAAGACGAGAATGAAGCTGCGGAGTCGTTCGAGCTTCCTGGTGCAGATCTTTCTGGCGAGGAACTCTCGGTGCGTGTTGTGCCGCGCCAGGACGACGAGTTTACCTGCTCGATTTGCTTTTTGGTTCACCACACTTCGCAGCTAGCATATGAAGAGGACGGACAGCCCGTCTGTACTGATTGTGCAGATTAACGCGAAGAGAGAAGTAAATGGGCCTTTTTTCTAGAAGGAAAAAGAAACAGGGACTTGCTGAGGAGCCGGTTGCCGACAAGGCGGCGGAGGCCGAGGCACTATCTGCCGAAGTCGAGCGGCCACACGTGGGCCCGTTTGATATTTCGCAGGTCGATGATTCTGTTCAGCTAATAGATTTTGGGCCCATCAAGTTACCCTACGTGCAGGGTATGCAAATTAACCCCTTGCCTCACGAAAACCAACTTATTGGCTTGCGCGTAATCTTGGGGACCGCAGCCTTTGAGCTGGGGGCGTTTGCGGCACCCCGATCGGGTGGGGCCTGGGCCGCTTCGGCGCCGGCTATGCTTGAAGGTTTTACCCAGATGGGCTGGCATGCCGAAAAAGTCTCGTTGGCTGAGGGGGACGCCGTCCTAGCGCGCCCGCCCAAAGGCGAGGAGCAACTGCCTTCTCTTACTGTGGGTGTTGAAGGTCCTCGCTGGTTATTACGCGTTTGTTACCTGGGCTCGGCGGCGTTAGAAGAATCTGCCCGGCGTTCTTTAGATCCTGTGCTCACTGGAATTGTGATCGACCGGGGTAGTGAGCCCAAGGCACCTGGCGACCGCCTGCTTCTAACCCTGCCTCCCGAATTAGCGGAGCAGATTGCCGAGCAGAACGAGCAGGCATAGTGTCTCGTCTAATACGTCTGGTTCGCACGGCTCTGGCCTCTCTTTGGCTTTCTCGTGGTGACATAGGTGCGGCTGACGAAAAAGCTTTTTCTGAACGAGTCGGAACCCAACCAATAAGTCAGGTTAGCGAGCGCAAGGAAATAAAGATTGCAGGCGTAATAACGTCTGTAACCTACCCTGCGCGTACCGGCCTGGCTGATTTGAGCGCCACCCTCTCTGACGGCAGTGCCACCATTGAATTGGTCTGGATGGGCAGGCACGATATTCCTGGCATAGTTCCCGGGGCACGTTTGCTGCTCAGCGGAACTGCCAGCCTGCACCGGGATCATCTGCGCGTGGTGAACCCTGACTATTCGCTATTGGCCCACATGCTATGAGCGCTAAGATTCCCGGCCTTACCCCCGGTGGTTCTTTTTCGATTCTGCAGGCCATGGGCGGTGTTAGGGGAGCGGTAGAGTCTATAGCCCCCGGCCTAGTGTTTGTTATCGTCTATGTGATCACCTTCTCGCTAAAGCCGCCGCTTCTAGCAGCGGGTATTTGCGCTGGTCTCGCACTAGTTTCGCGCCTAATTCAACGCCAGTCGGTCAAACAGGCCCTGGTGGGTGTGGCCGGTGTAGCCATCGGACTGATCTGGGCCCTTCTAACAGGTAATCCGAAGGACTTTTTCGCCTTTGGCCTGTGGCTCAACTTCATTTATGGAGCTATCTTTTTAGGGTCGATTCTAGTTAGGCGGCCGCTCTTTACGATTGCTACATGCCTTTACCGCGGTCAGTCCATCTCGGCCGCTTCCGGGCAACTGCGCAAAGCTGGGCTAGCAGCTACTTGGCTCTGGGTGGGGCTTTTTGTATTGCGCCTAGGTGCTGAAGCTCCACTTTACTTAGCAAATAGGGTGGCAGCCCTGGGAAGCGTGCGCCTCGCCCTCGGACTGCCACCCTACGTGGCAATTGCTTACGTCAGCTGGCGTCTTCTGGCTCCTCATCTGCAACGGGAGAGGCAACCAGAGCGCTAACCTCGGCCAACACGTCCGGGCCCTGCCTGTCGCCGAAGAGTAGGAGCAGTTCGTCCCCGGCTTCCACAGTGTCGTCGTCAGTCGGATTGAAGGGACGTTCGTCGCGCAAGATAGCAGCTAAGACCACATCGGGGGGGAGTGCTATGCTGCCGCAACGCTTACCGTGAATTGGAGCGTCCTTTGGGATAGTGACTGAATACATTGAAGTGGTGGATTCGTGGAACCAAAATATTCTTACTAGTGATCCTACGGCCACAGCCTCTTCTACCAGCGCCGTCATCATCCGCGGGGTAGAAACAGACACATCTACGCCCCACGTTTTGTCAAACATCCACTCGTTTTTGGGGTTATTCACCCTAGCGATCGTGCGGGGCACCCCGAATTCCGATTTTGCAAGCAACGAGATGACCAGGTTTGCCTTGTCGTCTCCGGTCGCTGCAACCATGAAGTCGCATTCGTCAGCCTTAGCCTGTGCTAGGGCGTCAGGGGAGCAGGCATCTGCCAAAATCCAGTCAGCTTCAGCCACAGAGGCCACTCGCATCTTGTCTGAGGATTTATCCATCAGAGTGATCTGGTGTCCGTGCGAAAGAAGTTCAGCTGCGATAGAACGTCCGACTGATCCGGCACCAGCAATAACTATCCGCATCTACTTCTCCTCGCTCTGGCCGTTCGCCAACTGGTGCGAAACATTGGCGAGCTCACTGTGGGGCACCGCTAGAAATAACTCGTCATTTTCCTGAACCACGTACTCCGGACGCGCCAGGATTGGCTTTCCAAGCCTCGATAGGTAGGCAACTCTAACGCCGAGGGCGTCCTCGAGTTCCGAGAATGGACGGGTTAGCCACATCTTGGCCGGGCGCGCCCTCAAGAGCTCGATGCCATTAGTTTGATCGGCAAAGATAACCTCGGAATTGTCGGGCAGCATGCGCCGCAACATTGCACGCGTGGTCCACTTTACAGGCCCCACGGTAGCAATCCCTAGGCGCTGATATAGCTCGGCGCGGCGAGGATCGTAAATCCTTGCAACTACTCGTTTTACTCCAAAGGTCTCGCGAGCTACCCGAGCTGAAAGAATATTGGAGTTGTCGCCGTTAGAAACAGCCGCAAAGGCATAGGCATCTTCGATACCGGCTTGCCGCAAGGTGTCGCGATCAAAACCGACCCCCTTTACCTTCTGCCCCGAAAAGTCCTTTTTTAGGCGGCGAAATGCCGCGGGATTTTGGTCTACTACGGCAACGGAGTGACCTTGCCGGTCCAACTCAATCGCCATGGCCGCCCCAACACGGCCGGATCCCATGATCACAAAATGCACGGCTCTAACCTACCGCGGCGCAGAAAAAAACGAAAGCAAGGCGCTGCGTTGTTTCGCTTCGGCGGCAAAGAGGGTAGATTATCGGCGTGACTGAATACTTAGACGGGATCAAGCGCGTTCTACTTGGCAGGCCAATGCGTTCAGATGCGCTTGGCAACACACTTTTGCCAAAACGGATCGCTTTACCCGTATTTGCCTCTGACGCGCTGTCGTCCGTAGCTTACGCCCCCGACGAGATTCTGCTTACGCTTTCGTTCGCAGGTTTAGCTGTAACTGCACTGTCTCCGTGGGTGGGGCTCGCTGTGGTGGTACTACTAGTTGTAGTTGTAGCAAGCTACAGGCAGACAGTGAAGGCTTACCCATCAGGAGGCGGCGACTACGAAGTAGCCACTAAGAATTTGGGAGGCACTGCGGGTCTAGTGGTGGCTTCAGCATTGTTAGTCGACTATGTGCTGACCGTTGCGGTGTCGATTTCGTCTGGGGCGCAGTACCTTTCTGCTACCTTCCCAGCACTCATTGGAAAAGAAGCTCTCATAGGGGCATCAATCATTGCCATATTGGCGTTGCTGAACCTGCGCGGTATGAGGGAATCAGGGAAGGCTTTCGCTATTCCCACCTACCTTTATTTGATAGCTGTTGGGGCAATGATACTTACCGGCTTCTACCAGTGGGCGACCGGTTCGCTAGGGCAGGCTCCCACTGCTGCCTACGACGTTGCCGCCAAGGGGCAGTACTCCGCGGGTCTTGTAGGTGTGGCCGGATTCATATTGATCTTGCGAGCTTTTTCCTCTGGATGTGCAGCACTCACCGGGGTGGAGGCAATTGCTAACGGAGTGCCGGCGTTTCGCAAGCCGAAATCAAAAAATGCCGCCACGACGCTAGCCTTGCTTGGTACTATCTCGGCAGTAATGCTTATGTCCATCCTGTTTCTAGCCGGGAGGACAGGAGTCCGCTCTGTCGAGAATCCAGCTACGGACTTGCTTTTACACGGCAAACCAGTTGGGGGAGCAATTACTGTTGATCCCGTAATCGGACAGCTCGCAGCAACTATTTTTGCCAACGCAAAACCCATGTTCTACCTAGTGACCATTGTTACTGGGCTGATTCTAGTTCTTGCCGCGAACACGGCTTTTAACGGTTTCCCGCAACTGGCTCAAGTTCTCGCCCGCGATTCCTTTTTGCCGCACCAGCTTTATAACCGAGGGGATCGTCTCTCTTATTCAAACGGCATCTTGGTATTGGCAATCGGAGCAATAGTTTTGGTCTTGTCGTTCGACGCGCAGGTGACTAGGTTGATCCAGCTCTACATCGTCGGAGTCTTTATTGCCTTCACCACCTCTCAGCTAGGTATGGTCGTGCACTGGACCCGTTCGTTAGGGGTATCTACGGACGCCAACGAGCGGCGAGCAATGAAACGTTCGCGCGTGGTAAACGTGATTGGATTTCTAATCTCTGGATCCGTGCTGATTATTGTGATGGCTACAAAATTCATCCACGGAGCCTGGATGGCTCTGCTGCTCATGGCGCTGGTATTCGTTGTCATGATGGGAATCCGCAAGCATTACCGCAGTGCCAAAAAGGAGCTTGAAGTACCCGACTTCCAAAGGGCACTAGCGCTGCCCTCGCGCGTGCACGCGATCGTTTTAGTCTCGAGCTTGCACCAGCCTGCAATGCGAGCAATTTCCTATGCCCGTGCAACTTCGCCTTCTACTCTCGAACTAGTGACTGTAGACATAGATGCCGACGGCACTCGTGACCTCAAGCAACAGTGGCGGCAGTCGGGCGTGCCGGTACCGCTAACCGTCTTAGACTCGCCTTTCCGCGACATCACTGGTCCGGTTGTAAAATACGTACGAAATCTTCGCAAATCCAGCCCGCGCGATTTGGTTGTGGTCTATATTCCCGAATATTTAGTGGCACATTGGTGGGAGGCCGCACTGCACAACCACTCTGCCACTAGGCTGCGCGTTAGACTTCAATTCGTACCCGGCGTGGTTATGGCAACCGTGCCCTGGCAATTAACCGGGGCCTACGACCACGTTGCCAAGCCCGGAGCAAACGCCAAGATCAAACCTCCAGAACAACCGAAGAAAGAATTCTGATGGGCGAAATCGTCGAACTAAATATTGAAAGCCCAGCTCACGGCGGGGAGTGTATCGGGAGGCTGGGCGGCAAGGTTGTGTTGGTCTCGGGCGCTATCCCCGGAGAGACGGTGAAGGCAGAAATATACAAGTCGAAAAAAACCTTGGCGTGGGCTAAAACTATTGAGGTTCTGCACCCGGCCGGCGAACGCATCGCTCATATTTGGCCTCTAGCTGAAAAAGAAGGTATTGGAGGGGTTGAACTTGGCCACGTTTCGCTACGGGGTGGCCTAGATTGGAAGCGTGCGGTTATCTTGGATCAGACCAGGCGCATAGGCGGAGGTGAGACTGCTGAGGCTCTCGCCGGCCTCGGCTTAGAGGTCAAGAGTGGTGCAGAAACTGGTTTGCACCAGCGTATTCGTGTCGAGTTTGAAGTAAATGAACAGGGGCTTGCCTCGATGTATAGGGCAGGTAGCCACGAGCTGGTCCCTATCGACTCCATGCCACTTGCGTGCGAGCAGATAAATTCTTTGGGGCTGTTTGGAACTAACACGTGGCAATTTACTCCGGGCGACCGTGTTCGAGTGGTAGCTTCCGGTAGTGGGGAAACAAAAGTTGTTGTAGCTGGCAAGGCCTTCGATTCCGATCGCCAGCCTGCCTCAAAAACAGTTCACTATCCCCTGACCGGCTATATTTTCCCTAATTCACCACAGCAAATAACCCTTGCTGCGAAGGCAACAGATTTTTGGCAGACCCATAAGAATGCGCCAAATATCTTGTTTGGCGAAGTGATGGCGGCTCTTGGCGACGACATTGGCAATACAGTTGAGCTGTTTGCGGGCTCGGGGTTATTTAGCGTGGGATTAGCTACCCGCGCCTCCAGGCTCGAGACATTCGAGGGGGGAACCTCGGCAACAAATTCGGCAAAGAAAAATCTAACCGCCTTAGGCCTAAACGCTAGGGTCCACCAAGGCCGCATCGGTCCCAAGACCCTAGAGGGAAAAAGATTAGATACGGTGGTGCTGGACCCGCCTCGCTCGGGAGCCGGAAGAAAGCTGGTTGAGTCGATAGCGGCCACTGGCGCCAATAAAGTGCTACATATAGCTTGCGATATTGCCGCTTTAGCGCGCGACGCCAGCTATTACCTAGCTCAGGGCTATAAGTGGCGCAGAATTAGGGCTTTCGACCTCTTCCCATACACCTCTCACGTAGAGCAGGTGGCCCTTTTCGAGCGGTGAGTAATTCCCTTCGACTTGCTGGCCGAGGGCGTTAAATATATCTTGATATCAAGATATCAGCGCATCTTTCGAAGGAGGCCGCCGTGAAATCTCTAGATAGTTTTCAGGCTAAGCAAGAGCTGAAGGTCGGAGGAAAACGTTACCAAATCTTTTCTCTGAATAGTGTCCCTGGCCTCGAAAAGCTGCCGTTTTGTCTGAAAATTCTAGCCGAGAATCTGCTGCGAAACGAAGATGGGGAAAATGTTAGCGCCGACCAAATTGCTCGCCTGGCAAATTGGCAGCCTGGCGCGGGTGACAAAACCGAGGTTCAATTTACCCCTGCGAGAGTGTTGATGCAGGATTTCACTGGAGTGCCTTGCATAGTGGATCTGGCGACTATGCGCGAGGCGGTTCAGGAGCTGGGTGGCGATCCTGAGCGTATAAACCCCCAGGTACCTGCCGAGATGGTGATCGACCACTCAGTCATAATTGATTCTTTTGGAAGCTCGCAGTCGTTCGAACACAACGTTGACGCCGAGTACGAACGCAACCGCGAGCGCTATCAGTTTTTGCGTTGGGGGCAAGGTGCGTTTGCCAATTTCAAGGTGGTTCCGCCAGGGACCGGCATCGTTCACCAGGTAAATATTGAGTATTTGGCTAGGGGAGTGTTCACCGACACGGTAGATGGGCAGGTGCTGGCGTATCCGGACACGTGTGTTGGTACCGATTCACACACCACCATGGTTAACGGCCTTGGGGTGTTGGGCTGGGGAGTTGGCGGTATTGAGGCAGAAGCGGCAATGCTCGGTCAGCCCGTGTCGATGCTGATACCGCCGGTTGTTGGCTTCAAGCTCAAAGGTGCTATACCGCCCGGGGCT
The DNA here is from genome assembly GCF_000420405.1 of Winkia neuii subsp. neuii DSM 8576. GTDB lineage: Bacteria > Actinomycetota > Actinomycetes > Actinomycetales > Actinomycetaceae > Winkia > Winkia neuii. The sequence continues at coordinate 48,821 of NZ_ATUW01000005.1, forward strand.
ACTGCGACGGATGTGGTCTTGACTATAACGCAGATGTTGCGTGAACACGGCGTGGTGGGGAAGTTTGTCGAGTTTTACGGAGAGGGGGTAAGTTCTGTGCCCTTAGCAAATAGGGCCACTATAGGCAATATGTCCCCGGAATTTGGCTCTACGGCTGCAATATTCCCAATAGATCGGGTTACGGTTGACTACCTGCGGATAACTGGCCGGAGCGAAGAGACAGTCGACTTGGTAGAGGCCTACGCTAAAGCACAGGGGCTTTGGCACGATCCCCAAAGGCAGGTGCAGTATTCGGAATATTTAGAGTTAGACCTAGCCACCGTAGTCCCTTCGATTGCAGGACCTAAGCGCCCCCAGGATCGAATTGAACTACGTAGGGCAAAGCAGGCCTTCAAACAAGTTCTAACTCCCACATATACCGCAACGGCCGACCAACCTACTGAAATCGACCTCGGAGGGAAGAAATACACTCTAAATAACGGTGCAGTAGCTATAGCCTCGATTACTTCTTGCACAAATACTTCGAATCCGTCAGTTATGGTAGCGGCCGGCCTACTTGCAAAAAATGCAGTCGAAGCAGGTCTGACTTCTAAGCCGTGGGTAAAAACAACTATGGCTCCGGGCTCAAAGGTAGTTACCGACTACTATCGCGAGGCCGGCTTGTGGAAATATTTGGACGCTCTTGGATTCAATCTGGTGGGTTACGGTTGCACTACCTGTATTGGGAATTCTGGGCCGCTGCTACCAGAGGTTTCACAGGCTGTTTCCGAACGTGATCTAGCGGTGGTTTCAGTACTTTCCGGAAACCGTAATTTCGAAGGAAGAATTAACCCCGATGTAAAGATGAACTATTTGGCTTCTCCACCGCTGGTAATTGCCTATGCTCTGGCGGGAACCATGGATTTCGACTTCGCTAAAGATCCCCTGGGAACGCGTCCAGACGGTACCAAGATCTTCCTAACTGACATTTGGCCTAGCGCATCCCAGGTGGAAAAGGTGGTCGCCACCAGCATTGACAGGTCTATGTATGTCTCCGACTACGCAGACGTTTTTAGTGGGGATGAAAGATGGCGAAACCTTGAGGTAGAAAGTGGGAAATTATTTTCCTGGGATCCGGAGTCGACCTATATACGCAAGCCCCATTTCTTTGCGGATATGGACCGCCAACCAGCCGACGTCGAAGACATTGAGGGGGCTCGAGTTTTGCTGAAATTGGGCGATTTTGTGACTACCGATCATATTTCGCCGGCGGGGCAATTTGCGTCTTCCTCCCCAGCGGGAAAGTATTTGCTTTCGCATGGATTGCGACGGACGGAGTTTAACTCCTACGGTTCGAGGCGCGGCAACCATGAGGTTATGATGCGGGGTACCTTTGCCAATATCCGTATAAAAAATCAGCTTTTAGACGGGGTAGAGGGAGGTTTCACGCGCGACTTTACTCGTCCAGGCGGGCCTCAGGAAAGTATCTTCGAGGCCTCCCAACACTACCGGGAGGCGGGAGTTCCCTTAGTAATTTTAGGAGGACGAGAATACGGCTCCGGGTCCTCTAGAGACTGGGCGGCAAAGGGCACTTTGCTCCTTGGTGTAAAGGCTGTGATTGCAGCCTCTTACGAACGCATCCACCGGTCTAATCTGATTGGTATGGGAGTGCTTCCCTTGCAGTTTCCAAGTGGGCAGACTGCGGACAGCTTGGGCCTAACCGGCAACGAAAGGTTCGATATAACAGGGCTCGAGGCGCTAAATCGGACCATTCCGCGCACAGTTACGGTTACAGCTAATAGGGGAACGCTAAAGCCAATCACCTTCGAGGCGATTGTTAGAATTGACACTCCCGGGGAAGCCAAATATTACCGCAACGGGGGCATACTGCCCTACGTGCTTCGGAAGCTCACTAGCTAATCATTTGAAATACCGCTTGGCGCCGGGATGCTTTTCTAGCCATCGAGACCCCCAGGAGGATTGCTTGCCCGCGGCTATTGCGCGCCGCTGTTCGCGGTACATGCGCGAGACAAGCGCCCTCTGCGATATCCACCCTATGGCCCGCCCATCTTCAATTACAGGCAGGGCATCCATGCGTGAGCTCAACAGTACGGAGAGAACTTCAGAGGGCAAATCGCCCGCTAAGACGTGGGAAGTATCTAAACTGGCATCCCCGACGTGGGCGTCGCGGTCCAGACCATGGACGGCGCTGAGCGCTAGGGGAGTTGCCAGTCCAACGAAACCTCCGTGGTTATCTTCTACCAGGGCAGTAGATTCACCGGTGCGGTGAAGTTGCCTTAGCGCACTGGTAGCCGAGTCTGCCGCCGCGAGAGTTAGAGGTACCGGTTCCATCAGCTCGCGCGCACTGTGCCTGCCTACGAGCGTGTGATCTACGGGCTCATCTAGGGTGTCCCCGCGGCGAATCAGCTTTGCCGTGTAAATCGTTTCTCGGGTCAAAAAGCGCGAGATCCCAACGGCAATAACAACTGCTAACATAACCGGCAAGATTAGGTCGTATTGGCCAGTCATTTCGACGATTATTAGAGTTGCGGTTATGGGAGCGCGCGCCGCACCCGCGAACGCCGCACCCATGCCGATTACCCCCAATGTGCCAATAAATAGCGGATCCTCCGGCGAAATTACCTGGCCCACTATAGCCCCGGTTACTGCGCCGACAAATAGAGAGGGGGCGAACACGCCGCCCGAACCGCCATTTGCGATGGTATAAGAGGTAAAGAATATGCGTGCCAGCAGCAGCGCAATCAGCAGGGGAATGGTGTACTTGCCAGTTAGGGCGGAAACTTGAATGGGATAGCCCGAGCCATACATATAAGGGAAGAAAAATAGCCCAACTCCAAGCAGGATAGAGCCGAGTGCAGGGCGCGCCCATTCAGGACCCCTGTAGGCCCAATTCACCACGTCCTCAAGAGAGTACAGAATCTTAGAAAAGGCAAGTCCCGCGAGGCCTGCCAGTATCCCCACTACAGCTGCGGGAGCTAGGGCTATGTCACTTTCCCAAGATAGATTTTGCGGTAACGCAACAACTGGTGCGTTACCAATGAAATAGTGCGAGACGATCGAGGCGGCCACTGAGGCGACTACTGCCATCCCAAACGTTTCGGCAGAAAATTTCACCAAAATAACTTCTAGGGCAAACATTGCGCCGGCCAGAGGAGCGTTGAATGTAGCTGCGATGCCCGCACCTGCCCCGACTCCTGCCAACAGGATAATGCGCTGTGTGGGAAGCCCGGTAGCAGTGGCGAGTTTCGACCCTATAGCGGCACCTACTTGGGCGATAGGACCTTCTCGGCCTACCGAGCCGCCGCCTCCTAACGTCAGCGCTGAGGCCACGATTTTTACTATGGCGACGCGCCCGGGAATTACTCCGCCTTTGCGTCTTACCGCAAGCATTATCTCGGGAATACCGTGCCCCCGCGCTGTAGGGGCCCATTTTTGGATGAGTGGCCCGTAGGCTATGGCCGAGATAATTGGAACTAGGAGCAAGAACCATTTGGATACTCCTAGCAAACCATGCGGCTCACCCAGGTGGGTTGTGTAGTCCGTATAGCCTGTCATTAGGTAGGTCCATCCGGCTATACACCAGTGGAATATTATCGAAGCAAGCCCACAGATCAGCCCTACAACGGCCGCCATTAGTGCCAGTGCAAATCTATGATCCCGAATTAGTGTGGAAAGCGAATTTCTTACAAACCCAAGACGGGGTGCTTTCATGCTTCCTTGACTCCCCAGACTTCGCGGTAGAAGGCGAGCTCGGAATCCAGTGCCTTGCGAATTGCTGCGGCGGATTTAAGCACATGGCCCTCGTTCTCAAATTCTAGAACCGTAACAGCACCGTTCTTATTCAGTGCCTTTGCCATTGCGTCCGTCTGTTCGGCCGGCACGATTTGGTCTGCGCGTCCCTGCACGAAGAAAGCAGGGGCGTGGATTTGTTCAGCGTGGCTCAGGGGAGAACGTTCCTCCCAGCGGGGATCGTTGGTGGAATCTGCTCCCAGAAGTCGCCCTAAGTATTCAGACTCGAATTTGTGCAACTTTGTACTTAGTGCCTTTAGATCTGTGATGCCGTGGCGGGAGCACACGGCGGTAAAAACATCGGACTTAGCGGCCGCCAGCAGAGCTGTCATGCCCCCCGCGCTGGAACCGCGGATAGCAATTTTCTTGGGGTCTACCTTCCCTTGATCAATTAGGCTCTTAGCGCCGGCAATACAGTCGTCAACGTCGTATACGCCCCAGTTGCCCAGGAGTGAGTCGCGGTAAGCTCGCCCGTATCCGGTAGAGCCCCGGTAGTTGACATCGAGGATAGCAAAGCCCCGGTTAGTCCAAAATTGCCTCGCCAAATTTAGGCCTGGCCGGTGGGCACTGGTGGGGCCGTCGTGAACTGTGACGATGAGTGGCGGCTTGTCGCGTTTCGGCCCCTTGTAGGTTGCCGAGGTGGGAGCAAAGAAATACCCGTGACACAGTGCTCCGTCGGATGTGGACCAGGTTAAGGTTTCCGCGCGCGAAATGTCGCCCTTGGGGAGCGGCGACTCGATTGCCCGCCTAATCACTTGGGCTTTCGCATGTCGAATCTGTACGATGGAGGCCGGCTCGTAGGCGGAGTCTGCCAACATAACTACCCGACCGTTGTCGCAACAGACGTTGCCGGCGGGGCTCCAGCCTGTTTCCCAAGTCTCGAGTTGGCCATTGTCGAGGCGTATCGCTCCGAGGGCGAAGTTGCCGTCTTCACTCCACCCAGCTACCAGGTGATCGTGGTCGAGATTGTCGTAAGAGTGCAAGCCTAATCGCCATTGCGGCGCCGAGAAAGCTTTGGTGGCCGGGTGCAATGCCCTAGTGCGCAGTTGCTCCTTCCAGAGGCCGCGAGAGACATTTTCGCTCGTATTGGCGCCACGAAATCCCTCGGTGCGGTAGAGGTTGGCCCACCCTGAGGAATCGTCGACGTGGATTAGATCGTCTTTTAGGGACCAGCGCGGCTGCGTTATGGACACCTTAGGATCGTCCAAAAGTACGGTGTGGTCGGCGAAGTCGCCCTCGAAAGTAAGAGGCGCCACATGGAGGGCAGACTGGTTCCAGTTCATTTGCGGGTGATTCCAGGTGATAAAAGCCAAAAAATCGCCGGCATTTGAAAGGGCAGGGGAGGCCACAAAATCATCCTTGTCCCAGAGCACCTTGATGTTGGAGGCCTCGCGGGCTGCTGTCCCATCGAGGGGAACTGCAACTAGTTTGTTGGCTACTCTTTGAGAATCAGTGTGATCTTCCATTACTGCAAAAACAATGCCGCGCACGGGATCTACTGTCATGTCCGCAAAACGGTAGGCCACCTTAGGGGTCAAACGGCGCAGACCGGCAGAGGGGTTTTCCAGATCGTACTTGTAGAGGCAGCCGTCGCCTCCGTGGGAGGCAACAATCAGATTATCTACAACGGTGTAGGCCTTGCCGCCGTGTTCGTGGACTCGGGTCCGTACATCCATCAGTTCGGAGTCGGCAGTCATGGGAAGAATTTCTTCGGTTCGCCCATCCAGTTGCCTACGAAGAAGTACATTGCGGCCTTCTTGGGCAGAGCGGGTTTCCACCCAATAAGTGTCATTGCCGCAAACTCGCACCTGCGAGAGGCGGAAGGAGCGCCTAGTTAGCACGTCGGTGGTTAGATCAGAGGGCCAAGATCCGTATGGGGCCACTTGCAATGTTTCTTCGCTCATACCACTAGTTTAGAGCTCATTTAGAAATTTTGGCTCGCGAGGTTTACTGCCGCCAAAAGGTGGAAGAAAAATCTACTATTGCATGGGTGTGCATTTTACGCAGTTAGCGCCTGCGTTTAGACTGGAGTGCCTAGGTAGTCGGAGGAAACGTGAGTGAACATCTAAAACACATCAAGTCTCCCGCAGATTTGAAACGCTTGAACTCAGCCCAAGCAGTCGAGCTGGCAGCAGAAATACGGCACTTTTTAGTCCAGTCCGTATCGAAAACTGGCGGGCACCTCGGCCCCAATTTGGGCGTAGTTGAGCTTACTATCGCTCTGCATCGACAGTTCAATTCCCCGAGCGACCTTATTGTCTTTGACACCGGGCACCAGGCGTACGTGCACAAGCTGCTCACAGGCAGGCAAGATTTTTCGCACCTGCGCCAACGAGGGGGACTGTCCGGCTACCCGTCCCGCTCGGAGTCTGCTCACGACGTTGTGGAAAACTCACATGCCTCCACCGCCCTGTCGTGGGCGGAGGGAATTTCCAGAGCGCGAAAAATTGACGGCAACGCAAACTGGGTTGTGGCTGTTATTGGCGATGGCGCACTCACGGGGGGAATGGCTTGGGAAGCTCTAGACACTATCGCTGAGGAGGCAGGGGGACGGCTAATTGTCGTTGTAAACGACAATGGCCGCTCTTACGCCCCTACCATTGGTGGGCTTGCCCACCACCTAGATGCAATTCGCACCAATCCACGCTACGAGAAAGCTCTCAATTGGGGAAAGAAACACCTCCGCTCTAAGGGCATGCCCGGCGAACTTGCTTACGATGCTTTGCACGGGCTGAAAGCCGGGGTGAAGGATGTACTGGTTCCCGACATGATGTTCGAAAACTTGGGGATCAAATACACCGGGCCTGTAAATGGGCATGACATTTCTGCTCTCGAATTTGCTTTTGCTAGGGCCAAAGAATACGGCGCTCCGGTTATTGTGCACACGATCACCGAAAAGGGACGCGGCTATACTCCGGCCGAACAGGATATTGCCGACCGTTTCCACGCAGTCGGCAAGATACATCCCGAAACAGGTTTGCCAATCGCGCCGGCTAGATTCGGGTGGACCGCAGTATTTGCCGACGAAATCGTGAAGATCGCTCGCGAAGACGAGAAAATAGTTGGAGTGGTTGCCGCCATGATGCAGCCCGTCGGACTGCTTCCCATGCACAAAGAGTTTCCCGAGCGAGTCATCGACGTGGGGATTGCCGAGCAGAATGCGCTGACCATGTCCGCCGGTCTGTCATACGGGGGCAAGCACCCGGTGGTAGCGCTTTACTCCACATTTCTAAATAGGGCCTTCGATCAGCTTTTGATGGACGTGGCGCTACACAAAGAAGCCGTGACGGTAGTGCTAGATAGAGCTGGTATTACGGGCTCAGACGGGCCTTCGCACAATGGCATGTGGGATCTCTCCATCGGTGCAATTGTGCCCGGTCTGGCCGTGGCAGCGCCGCGCGACGAAGTGCGCGTACGCCAGTGCCTTCGCGAGGCCACGTCGTGGCAAGACGGCCCTACGCTGCTGCGCTATCCCAAAGGCTCGATTGGTGCCGACATTGATTCTTTAGGTGATCTGGAGGGGGAAGCGTGCGGAAAGTGGGCGGCTCACGCCAGCGCCCCACAGGTCGTTGCCGAGACAGGCACAAACGGACCAAAGATCTTGATCATCGCCCTCGGAGCCTTGGTTGGAACGGGGATTGAGGTTTCCCGCCAGCTCGCCGATATTGCCTCTGTTCGAGTGGTAGATCCAGTTTGGGCAATGCCCTTGGATACACGACTCGGGGAGGCCACCAGAGACGCTGATCTAGTAGTCACTTTGGAAGACGGGCTTGCCCAATCAGGATTTGCCGCCGTCTTAGCCTCTTGGATGCAAGAACACAATTGCTTCACACCGGTGAAGAATTTTGGTATCTCGAAGCAGTTCCTGCAGCACGCCTCCCGAGACCAGCTACTAGTCGAGCAAGAACTTACCCCACCCCAAGTTGTGAGCGTCATAACCGGGGCGCTCAAGAGTCTAAAGAGTAGCTAAGGCCTCATCTAGCAGGCTCGCTATGGTTTCGACCTGCCAAGGCCGGGCGCCGGCATGCTCTAAGATCTCGGCAACGTCCTTGCTCTCGTTGTAGGCCCAGGCCAGCTCCTTCTGAGCTGCCGGCGCGAGCAGTTTTTCCTGCCAGATGTTCAGGTGGTCGGCGAGCGAATGCACACAAAAGCGGACTATCTCGAGCCGTTCTGACGAACCGGGGCGCAACTTTGCCCACTGCCTGCGTCCTGGAAGCCCCTTACCTGAGCTATGTTTCTTTTTAGGCAGGGCTGATTCTGCCGTGCGCCCAGCCGCCCGCGCCGCCCGCGCCCAAATGGCTATGCGCGTGCGGGCGCGCTTTTCCCGGAATGCTCCTATAGAAAGGAGCTGCCGCCGGGAGGTCGCTTCAGCCTGGCTGGCAGCCACCATCGCTTGGTTTCGCAATATCTTGGTAGGGGCGATATTGAGTTCGCGGGCTACCTCGTCGCGCTCGACCCACAGCTGTCGGAGGACCTCCAAACCGCGGGGAGTGCGCACTTTACCGGCCCCAGGGACCTTCCGCCAAGGCTCCGCCGGGGCTTCTTTTGGGGGAGCAGTACGGATCGCCTCCATCTCTTGGCGGGCCCAATGAGCCTTGCCAGCAAGTTGGAGTGCCCTCGAGAGTTTGTTGCGCAATGGAATAAGTAGCTCCACGTCGAGGGCGGCGTAGCGCAGCCAGTCTTTGGGGAGGGGACGCTTCGACCAGTCGTCGGCCTGATGATCTTTGAGCAATGACTTACCTAGAGCGTATTCGCAAACTGCTGCGAGCCCAATATGGTCGAGCCCTAACAACTGGGCGGCAACTTCTGTATCGAAGAGCTGATCCGGAAGCATCCCAACTTGGGCCAGACACGGCAAATCTTGGTCGGCCGCATGCAGAATCCATTCAGCTCCCTGACAGGCCGAATCTATGGGGGAGAGATCCCCAGAGCGAACGGGATCAACCAAAAAAGAGCCCGCGCCCTCGCGCCTAATTTGTACCAGATATGCCCGTTGAGAATAAGTAAACCCCGAGGCACGTTCGGCGTCAAAGGCAACAGGACCACGCCCCTTTGCCAGCCTTCTGCCCACCTCTTCGATCTGCCAATACTCCGAGACTACTTCGGGAATGCCCTCGGCCGGAGCGCGTACCAGTTCGACCTCGCTAACACCCTGCCGGGCTGCTTCAATGCCAGCTTGCCCGTCGACCGGCAACCTTTGGGCGTGGCGTTCGACCAGCTTTTTGGCAGCTTCCTCGTTCATACGACCTCGTGCAATTGAGTTCCGGTTAGCGACATCAATAAGTAATCTATCGCCTGCAATTGAGGTCCCAAAATTTGACTATTAGGGCTCCACGACGCCCTCAGTTCAACGTGTAACCGCCCGCCAAGTAACTGCAGTGGCCCAAAAGACTGCGATTCGGTGCGGGTTACGGTACCAGTGATGGCGTGCCTGCCGGCTCCAGCCTCGTCTAAAGCTTCGCCGAGCCATGCCCAGACAACGTCAGCGAGCAGTGGGTCCGAGGCAAACTCGTATTCAATCTCGCTGCGCGCCATTATTGCAATCCTGAAGTGCCCCTCCCAACCCGGTTGCCCCTGAGGGTCGTAAAGCACCACGAAGCGGGCGTGAACGCCCTCGCCAGCAAGTGCGAGTGCGGCAGAAAACGGCGCCAAGTTAGCAGGGGCAGGTACCTCTTGGATCTGCCATCTAGACTTTTTGCCAGTCTGTCTAAGCGAGAGTAATGCTTCGACAAACTCCTGCGGGGGCTGCTCGTTCACATACCACAATGTAGCCTTCTTTACAGAGGTTTTCCCCCGTCCCACGCCGATAGCCTAATCTTTTGCAGCTCGTACAAATGTGCATAGGATCGTCTAGAGGGCTAGGAGAAGCACATGAACGTACTTACCCAACTATTCCTAGTTGTGGGTGTTGCTATGGCCGCGCCTATTTGCTCGAAGATCCTTTGTCGCGGCGTTATTCCCGAGGTCGTGTTTCTGCTGGCCGGCGGCATGCTGATAGGCCCTTATGCTTTGGCGCTAGTTGAGGTCGGTCCTGAGCTGTCGTTGCTGCGTGAGCTTGGGGTCGCATTCCTATTTCTGCTCGCCGGCTTCGAGATCAACCCGCAGGATCTAAAAGAGGGCAAGGGAATTAAGGCTTCCCTGGTGTGGCTAGTTTCGCTGTCGCTGGGGTTCGTAGTGGTTGTTGTTAGGCATAAAGTAGACCCGTTCTCGGTTGAGGGAGCTGCGATAGCTATTGCTATGACCTCAACGGCAATAGGCACTTTGCTGCCCGTGCTAAAAGAACGCGGCGCTACAGCCCGTCCCGTGGGAAAGCTAGTTTTGGCTCATGGGGCGGTCGGGGAGCTCGGCCCAGTAATCGCCATGGCGCTGCTGCTTGGCTACCGCGCGACTTGGGTGTCGGCAACGCTTTTAGGGCTATTTTTGACCCTGTCTGTCCTCTTAGCAGTTATTCCGAAACCATTTCAAAAATTTGGAGGACGCATAATTGCAGGCATTAATTGGGGGGCCGAGACTACAGCCCAAGCTACTGTGCGTATCATGCTTGTCCTCCTGGTAGGTCTGGTGGCCCTTGCTTCCAGCCTTGGCCTAGACATAGTTCTAGGAGCTTTTGCCGCAGGATTCGTGATGCGGCAAGCCCTGCCCAACGGACGCGCCGAATTGGAGCAAAAACTGGACGGATTGGCCTACGGCTTCTTCATTCCTACCTTCTTTATCGTTTCGGGCATGGAAGTCGATCCGGCAGCTCTTTTAGATTCGCCGGCTGGCGCGGCGACCTTTCTAATTTTCTTAATAGGAGTGCGCGGGCTACCAGTATTTTTATCTACGTTCTTGGCACCCTCAGATCTGGAGCGCCAGCTGACGAACCGTCAAAAGGTTACAGTTGGCCTGTATTCGACCACTGCATTGCCTATTATCGTTGCTGTGACACACGTGGCCCAGTTAGCCGATGCCATGAGCCAGAAGACTGCTTCTACATTAGTGATTGCAGGAACTGCCTCAGTACTACTCATGCCGCTGTTGGCTTATATTACCGACCACGTTCCCGGCGCCGAGATCTTGGCAAAAAACAAGGCTCGAGCTGAAAAATCTAAACCGGCCAAGCCTTCGGGCAAGGCAAGTGTAACAATAGGTAAGCAGATTAAAGCTGAGCAAAAATCCGCCTCGCAAAAGCGAAAGAAGGAGCAGTAATGTCCAAACTCACCCGCGTTCTAGCAGGTAAACGCAGCGCCACCGCGAAAGTGGACACCCAGTCCGTCTACCTGGATTTGACGGGCGCCAAAGAGGCGGACAACCACTTCCCAGTAGCCGTATGTCTGCAAGTTGAGCTCACCGAGGACTGGTTGGCCCTAGATGTGCAGGAGGGCATAGTCGAGGCCGTTGAGGTGGATTCAGTAGAGCCTAATTGGCATCAGGATGAGCACCAGTTGTGGATTACTAATCTAGGCCCAGGCCGCCACCAGGTGCGGGTGCGTGCGAAGATGACATATTCCCACACTGGGCAGGGGTTACACCGATATCAGGATGCGCAGGGCGAAACCTACCTGTACACCCAATATGAGCCAGCCGACGCCCGTGCTGTTTATCCGTGCCTAGACCAGCCCGATCTGAAAGCTCGTTGGAACTTCACAATCGACGGGCCGGCCGACTGGACTATTCTCACGGGCGGGGCAGAGGTGTCGCAGGAGCCTGTAGCAGGCGGCATCCGGCATGTGTTCAAACAAACGCCCCCGCTGTCTTCCTATCTCACAGCGGTTGTCGCCGGACCTTACGCCCAGATCGATTTGGGTACTTGGCACGGTGGCAAAGAAAACATCGAAGTGCCACTGCGGGCTTTTTGTAGGCGTGAACTCGCCGATTCTCTGCCAGCTGAAGATATTGAAACCTGGACTAAAGCCGGGTTGGACTTCTACCACGAGCGGTACCAGTTTGACTACCCGTGGGGCAAATACGACCAGATTTTTGTGCCCGAATACAACCTGGGAGCAATGGAAAATCCCGGTTGCGTAACCTTTAACGAAAAATATTTGCGTCTTGGCGGTCCAACTGAGGCCGAACGCGAGAAACTCGCCAACACTCTTATGCACGAGATGGCCCACATGTGGTTTGGGGACCTGGTAACCCCGAAGTGGTGGGATGGTCTGTGGCTCAAGGAATCGTTCGCCGACCACGAGGGATACTCGGCTCTAATAGCAGCAACCGAATTTAAGGATGCATGGTCTTCCTTTGCGGTCGCCCGCAAAACTTGGGCGCTGCAGGCAGACCAGCTCCCCACTACCCACCCCATCCAAGCCAGTATTGTCGACGTGGATGAGGCAAAGCAGAACTTTGACGGTATCTCGTACGCAAAAGGCGCCGCCGCCCTCGCGCAGTTGGTCGCCTACGTCGGCCCGGATGCGTTCGTCGCCGGGGCGCGCAAGTATTTCTCGGACCATGCCTTTGGCAACACTGAAATGTCGGATCTAACTAAGGCACTGGAGCTAACTAGCGGACGCGACTTGGATAGCTGGGTGAAAACGTGGCTGACTACCACCGGCCCCTCCTTTTTAGAGGTGCGCGACGGGCAGGTGGTGCGTACGAGTTCTGACACGCGCCCTCACGTTTTAAATGTGGGCTTTTTTGACAAGACTGGTGCCCGCCTAGCAAAGGAACAGGTTGAGCTCTCGGGAAGTTCAGTAACCCTTGAAAATAAGGGAGATTGGGTAGTACTGAACCAAGACGATTTAACTTATGCGCACTGCGGTTTGACCAATACTGTTCGCGAGAACTTGGCTGACGTGCTTCGCTCGTTACAGGAAAACTCTGCCAGGGCTGCTCTCTGGGCCTCTGCCTGGCAAGAAGTCCGCGACGGGGTACTTTCGCCCGCGGCGTTCACCTCGGCAGTGCTGAGTGCAGGACCTGGCGAGAGAGGAACGGTTCTCGAGACTTTGTTGAGCCAAACTCAAAAAGCTCTCTCCAGTTATACTTCCCCGGCTGAGCGCGAGCAGCTCGCACTAAAGGCAGCTCGCAACTGCCTGCAAATCGCAGGCGATGCCCCTCTAGGCCAGGCGAAGGCAGCTTGGGCAAAATGCGCGGCGGAGCTAGCCGCGATTGCCGGAGACGAGGAAATTATTGCCGAGGTTGCAAGCGGGTACGGGCTCACCGAAGACGACGATTGGCGGCTGCTGGCACTAGCAGCGAAAGTTGGTTCGATAACCCGGGAACAGGCACAGATGAAGCTTGCCAGCTCAGACACGGGTCGCTCACGCCAGCGGTTCCTCACGGTACTGGCTGCCTTGGATCCGGCCAAAGCTAAGAAACGCATTGTTGAGGACGAGCAGGCCACGAACGCGACCATAGACGCCCTTATGGAGGGCGTAGAACTTGCGGGGCGAGCGGTGACCGAGCCGAAACAGGCAGTTGCCGATCTAAATCTTGCTAAGGAGCTTTGGCCGAGGCGCGTGATTCAGATTGCAACTAGAATTGCCCACACCCTAACCCCGCACAACATCGATACCGATGGCACAGACAATCCTCCTGTGCTCGCGGCCTGGCAGGAATGGGTTGGCGATCTACCCGCAACGCTGGCACGAGTAATGGTTGAAGACCTAGACGAAGCTCGCAGGCGGGTTCGTATTCAAAACAAATGGGCTTAGTGTTTTGGTCGACTTCCCTCTCGCCGTTATCATTTAGTAACATAGTCGGTATATACATTGGCACTTAGGAAGCAGGAAAAGATGGGTTTACCATTTGGCGATGAGGATCCTCAGTCAACTGCGATTTTCGGCTCTAAGCCGGCTGACGAAAAGATTGAGCGAGTCCCGCTTAGCGCTGCCGCACAGGCTGCTGTAGATGCGCTGCCCGAAGGTTCAGCCCTACTGGTTGTGCACCGTGGCCCAAACTCTGGTGCTAGGTTCTTGCTGGACCATTCCGATACCACTGCTGGTCGCTCCACGAAGTCCGACATCTTTCTAGACGATGTCACTGTCTCGCGTAAACATGCTGTGTTCACGTTAGAGGGGCAGGAGTGGGCAGTGCGCGATGCAGGTTCGCTGAATGGGACTTACGTAAATCGCGAACGCACTGACTTTGCAGTGCTAAACGCGGGGGACGAGGTGCAGATTGGCAAATATCGCATGACTTTCCATCCTTCTGGTGTTACTAAGTGAGTGCTGTTAGGAAATCTAAGCCTGAACAAATTGAGCCGTGGCCGCGAGGAGTCGACCGTACCGTCTGCTTTTCTATCGGCCAGGTGGTGAGCAGGCTAAAGAAAGAGTTCCCTTCGCTCAGCGTTTCTAAAGTGCGTTTTTTGGAAGAGCAGAAAATCGTCTCCCCAACGCGCTCTGGATCGGGGTACCGAAAGTATTCAGAGGCCGACGTGGCACGGATCCGTTATTGTCTTACTGAGCAGCGCGACAGGTACAAGCCCATCCGGGTGATTGCCGCCCAGCTAGCCAAAATGGATTCAGGATACGACATTGCTCCAGTGCCCGTTGCTCGCGTGATTTCAGATGGGGGCGAAGTAGTTGCGCCGGCTCGTGCCGACGGCACTCTTACTGTTGCAGAGCTTAGCTCCCTCACCGGTGTCGACTCCGATTCTCTGGAGGCCATGGTTTCGGCAGGACTCATAAACTTGCAATTGTGTGGCCGTTTCGACAAGTCGGCTTTAGACATAGTTCGCTCAGTAAAGGCTTTAAACGAGGCTGGTATTTCTACGCGTAATTTGCGTTCTGTTCGAGTAGCAGCTGAACGAGCCTGCGAGCTTATCGACCACGTTGTAACGGACAAGGGGGAGGCCGGAGCTGAACAGGCGATTGCTTTGTCGTCCCAGATGAGCACCCTATTGAAGCACCTGGTGTGCCGCGGCACGAACCAGTCCAGTTCGTACTAGATTCCACCTCGCCATGCAACAAAAGGTAACTTTCAAGTTAAGGTTCAGACTTTGCGCGTGTGTCGTTGACCCGTGGTGCCGGGGGCAACTAATCTAGAGCTTGTTATCCCCTTATTATTCAGAAGGAGCCCTACGGCCATGGTCGCATTCCCCGAACGTCGGCAACCACTGTTATTCAACGACGGCCTGCCCGAACTTGATCCCAACGCCGGCTACCGTGGCCCCACCGCCTGCAAGGCCGCAGGCATCACCTACAGGCAACTTGACTACTGGGCGCGCACAAAGCTCGTGGAACCATCCGTTAGGGGAGCGCGCGGTTCGGGCTCGCAACGCCTTTATTCGTTCCGCGACATTCTTGTATTAAAAGTTGTAAAGCGGCTGCTGGATACCGGCGTTTCGTTGCAACAAATTCGCCAGGCGATCGCTGCTCTAAAAGAGTGGGGCGTCGAGGACTTGGCTCAGATTACGCTTATGTCTGATGGGGCTTCGGTCTACGTGTGTACTAATGCCAACGAAGTAATAGATTTGGTGCAAGGCGGCCAGGGAGTGTTTGGCATCGCGGTCGGACGCGTTTGGCGTGAGGTGGAAGGGACGCTCTCGGAGTTGCCTTCTGACTCTGCGCAGGGGCCCGCAGTAGTAGACGAATTGGCTTTGCGCCGGGCGCAAAAGCACGCCGGCTAACTTGGCAGGTTTCTAAGGAGGGGCGAACTACCGGTTCGCCCCTCCTTAGAATATATTTGCTTACTGCTAGTCGTCTTCCACCTGCGTGAATTTACGATCCCAGGAAGACCTAATTGGATTTGCGTTCGCCATCAGAATGTCGAATCTGTCGTTTGCTACTTCAACAATTTGACTCAAGGCCACTCGGTGTTCTTGGGCGGGGGAGTTCTCGAGCCTCCGCACGCCCTCGGCAATTATGGAATCGACAGTATCTGCCGTACCTAGACAGGCAACGAACGGCATGCCAAAGCGCTTTTGGTATTCCTGGCTGACAGATTCAAGCTTGGCCTTTTTAGTATCGTCTAGACGCTCAAGGCCTAGTGAACCACGATCACGAGCTATTACAGCAGCTTCTTCAGGGGAAGCCAGAATTAGTTGGGCCATATCCGGGTAATCGTGAATTAGCTCCTCACGCAGGGGCTCGGATCCAGTTAGCACCGCAGTTTGGATCGCTCCGCGCAGTTCTACAGCATTCTTGAACGGACGCGACTGCCAGGCTTCTTCTAACGGCCAGGTTTTGTTGTTGAATAAAGTGCGCAAAGTCGCTACGAAGTCCTCGCGGCTCATCTGGTTGATTTCTTCGATCGAAACCTCTTTGCCCTCGGCAGTTTCTGCAAGAGAAGTGCTTTTTTGTTTACCCACGTGGAAGAAAAGCAGGTTCAAAATTATTGCGGTTATAGCTCCGATGGTCATGCCAGAAGAAAGGAAAATTTGTGCCCAGGAGGGGAACGCGTTGGCAATATCAGGCTTGAAAGACACAAGCATCGCAAGCCCAAGCGAGGTCGTCACGATTACAGCATTGCGATTATCCGAAAGATCGGTTTTAGCGATCGTTTGCAAACCTACGTAGGCGACATTTGCAAACAGCGCCAAGGATGCCCCGCCTAATACCGGGGAGGGAATTGACGCCACTATCGCACCGGCCTTAGGCAGAAGCCCCAGTAAGATCATAAAGCCTGCCGCGGCAGCTGCCACCCAACGCGATTTCACGCGTGTGATGCGGACCAGTCCTACGTTTTGCGCAAAACAGGTGTAGGGAAAAGAGTTCATTATGCCACCGAGCAGGGTGGAAATCCCGTCTGCCCGGAGAGCTCGAGTTATGTGGATCTTTCGAATTCGCTTTCCCACAATCTCACCTGTGGCGAACACGTCACCGGTAGTTTCGACCATAGTAATGATCATGACGATTACTAGCGAGACGATCGCAGAGATGTTGAACTGGGGCATGCCGAAGTAAAACGGGGTAGTTACCCCCACCCAGTCTGCACTAGCCACCTTCTGGAGGTTTGCATCGCCCAGAAGAAGAGCCACTCCTGTTCCGCCAACCAAGCCGATCAGTACGGCGATAGTACCTAAAAACCCACGCAAAAAGCGCTGCGCCAAAACTATTACGGCCAGAGTACCGAAGGCGTAGGCGAGGTCTTTTATCTGCGGAACTGACTTAGCGTAGTTTGTGAAATCGTTGGCAGATACTGCCAATAGGGAAGTACCCATAACTAACAGCACGGAACCCGTGACTACAGATGGGAAAAAGCGCACCAGCTTTGCAAAAAGTGGGGCTGCAAAGAATGTGAATAGGCCAGATACAATAATTGCGCCGTAGATTGCCGGCAACGATTGTACTCCGCCCTTTCCGCCACTCACACCTAATCCAACTGCAATGATGGGCGCAACCGCCGTAGTGGTTACGCCCTGAATAATGGGTAGCCGCACGCCTACCCACTTGCCAATACCTACTGACTGAATAAGCGTTGCTAAGCCGCAGGTAAGCAGGTCGGCATTAATAAGGTGAATGGTGGTGGCCGCATCCAGCTTGAGCGACTGAGCGATCAAAAGGGGAACTATGACTGCACCTGCATAAAACGCCAGCACGTGCTGGAGTCCGAGCATTGTCAGTTTACCGGGCGCAGGAACTTGATTGACGGGGTGTTTTACAGTTGCCATGGGGCTCCTTTACGTTCTTACCCATAGTTTGGCTAACGGGAAAGCCTAACCCCAAATCCGCTTCCTGTGATCTTGCCCCTACAGAACGCGCAACGCGTTGTTTCTGGTCTTGCGCAGGTAGGGGGCTGTGAGTAGTGCCAATATGACCATTGCCCAGCCGGATACGGCGACAGTGAATAGACCTCCGTGAGCGCCAGAGTTCTGAATTGCCTGCCCGCCTACTGCTGAGCCGATGGAGGCACCTACGTTGGAGGCGGTGACCATCCAAGCCATAGATTCGGTCAGGCGTGAGCTGGGGACGGCCTGCGAGACCATGGTCATGACGTTGGTGGCTGTAGGAGCAAAAGCTGAACCGGTAATAAAGACAAGAATTATGAACCATACTACCGAGGGCGCAAACTGCAGTATCGAACAGCCGATTCCCAAGAAAGCGACCCCCAACAGGTAAAGTTTTAAAATCGATGGTTTCCAGGAACGGGCGCCGTAAATCAGCCCAGCTATCAGCGAGCCAATGGACATCGCGGCCAGTATTACTCCGGCTCCCGAGGGCCAGCCGCTTTCACTGGCGAAGGCTACGCAGGAAACGTCAAGGCCGCCAAAGATAGCTCCCATTGCTATGTAGACGACCATTAGCATCAGCAGGGTGCGGTTCTTCAGCAACGGCTTAGATGGGGTAGTAGGGGCTGGTTTACGCCCCGAGGGGACTGGTTCGGTATCCCGCTGGGGGAACAGTAAAAATGCGCCAACCACGGATATTATCGCCGTGGCAAATATGCCCGCGGTACCGTGTATTTCGGTTGCAAGGACGGTGGCTAGAACGGGTCCCACAATAAAGATGACCTCGTCAAAGGTAGCCTCTAACGCGAAGGCGCTCTGAAGTTTTCCAGGCTCTTTCAATACGTAGGCCCACCTAGCTCGAACCAGGGCCCCAATGGAACCGGAAAATCCAGCTCCCACAATGGTGAGCAGGTATAGAAGCGGACGTGGACCGCCTACTTGCGCAGTTATTGCTAATCCGGTGAAAGAACACGCAGAAAGCAGGACAGAGGGGAACATGATCTTGGCTTGACCGTATATGTCTACAAGTCGCGAAAGCTGTGGGACCATGAGGGCAAAGCTCACCGCAGCAACAGCAGACAGCCGCCCAGCTAGGGCATAATCTTTGTACATCGAGGTGATCATCATGATCACGGCCAAATTGGTCATGGCCATGGGGAAGCGAGCTAGTGCTCCCGCCAACGAAAACCGCGCAGCTCCGGGGATAGAGAATAATTGCTTGTAAACTGACATTTCCGCTTCGCTAAAAAGTACCTTTTAAGATAGATCATATCGCCTAATGTAAGGACTAAGCTAGTTTAATGAACTCGTACCCCTCTTGTGATTCATCTGGTTTTAGCCAGCTCGAACCTATTGCCTATGCCCGAACGGGATTTACGCAGAAATTTGGCATTCCCAGGCAATCTGGAAGAGTAAACTCGCTGCGCGCGAGAATCGAGTTCACTGCTCGTTTTCGTTCTTCCCAGGCCTTGCGTGGGTTGGAAGGATTTTCCCATCTTTGGCTGATCTGGCAGTTTTCCGAGGTAGTCCATTCCGACCGTTTTGTACCGCTGGTTCGGCCGCCTCGACTGTCTGGCAATGTTCGCATGGGGGTATTCGCCACCAGGTCTCCGTTTCGCCCCAATCGGCTAGGCCTTTCTTCAGTTAAACTAGAAGAAGTGGTAAATGGTGACCTGGTGGTTTCTGGGATCGACTTGTTGGACGGCACACCAATTTATGACATAAAGCCCTACATTCGCGAGGACGTGCACAAAGACGCTAAGTTTGGATTTACCGCAAAAGAAAAGCCCACCTATGAGGTAGTTTTTCCGCCCGCAGTTCAGGCAGCACTGCCAGCAGATTTCTTACAGACACTTGCAGACGTGCTAGCTGAAGATCCCAGACCTGCTTACCATCGCGATCCGGAGCGGGTGTATGGTTTCACTTTTTCTGGTTTTGAAGTGAAATTTCGCGTGGACGGGGTAGTGCGTGTTTTGCAAGTTAGAGAGGAGAAAGAACGAAATAACCGCAATATTACATAATGTACATTATCGGCGTAACGTGATAGAGGCGGGTTAGCTAGCTACTCTCGGCTTAGAACGGTACAATGGCTGGGCATTGATAGAAAGGATGATGCATGGCTGATCGCGCACTCCGTGGAACTTCCATCGGTTCTAAGTCTCTTGAAACTGAAGATGGCGTTGTTTTTGCCGACCGTATCGAGGCCACTTACGTTGTTCCGATGACTGGTGAGACTTTCACTGTCCCGTTTTCCTCCGAGGCCGAACCTCCAGCCGTTTGGGAATCCAAGACTGGTCAGCAAGCATTATTGCAGGGAGCTTCCAAGCCGAAAGACGAGAAACCGTCGAAGCCTCAGCGCACCCACTGGGACATGCTGCTGGAACGTCGCAGCCTCGAGGAGCTCCAAGTGCTGCTAGATGAACAACTGAAAATGCTACACGAGGGCCGTCTTCGCGAGGGCGTTCATTACAGGCGGCGGTAAGAAACTTACATAATTAATGGAGGGTATTCGCCCTCCATTTTTTTATTTTCCCAGTGCCCACATAGTGACCCGAACCAAAGATTCTAAGAATATCGCTCCCGACATTTTTGACTGTCCGGCACGTCGCTCGACAAAGGTTATGGGTACCTCGACGATACGCAAATGGGCCTTATACACCGCCCGAGTTAGCTCGGTCTGAAACACATAACCGGTAGTTTTCGGCTCCAGTAAAGCAAACGTTCGTCTGGAATATACGCGAAACCCGGCGGTGATATCTTTTTGGGGCAATCCGAGCACCGCACGGATGTAAAGGTTCCCGGCTCTGGAAAGTAACTCCCGCCACTTCGCCCAACCCACTACCCTGCCACCGCGCACCCAACGTGAACCAATCACCAAATCCACCTGATCTGGTTCGGCTGCGCGCTTTAGCAGCTTTAAAAGGTCAGCGACTCGGTGTGAACCGTCGGCATCCATCTGGGCTATAAAGTCGTACCCGCGCCCGCGCGCCCACCGAAACCCGTCATTATAAGCGCTGGCCAAACCCGCTTTAGCCGTCCTGTTCAAGATGTGGATGCGAGGAAAAGAGCTAGCGAAAGCAGCGGCAATGTTACCGGTTCCATCCGGCGAGTCATCGTCTACAACTAAAACGTCCACCGAGAGTTTCGCAAGCTGTTCGAGTAACACCGGCAACGCCCTCGCCTCGTTATAGGTAGGAACGATAACTAAAGTCCTAGGCACGAGAAGCCCTCTTCTTTCTGGAGTAGACAACACCTGCGCTTGTTGCCCAGCACAACAGTGCAAACGCCATGGAAGCAGTTTGTATGCGCCCGCCGATCGTCGCCACCACAGTTAGCTCCCTCTGCAATGGAAGAGAAGCAACAAGAGCGTCAGCTGTAAAGAGCTGAGACTGTTCCGCCACCTGCCCATTGGGCAGAATCAGTGCGGAAACACCGTTCGTAGACACCTGGGCAACCGCCCGATGGTATTCAATAGCCCGAAATCGCGACATCTGCAGCTGTTGAGTAGACTCCGCGGAAAACCCGAACGAAGAGTTGTTGGTTGGCACGGCAAGCAGAGTGCCTCCTTCTTGCACGCCCTGCCGGACGATTTCGTCAATAGCTACTTCGAAGCAAATAGCCTCCGCCAGCCGAACAGGTTTTTTCCCCTCCACCGAGAGGACAGCTCTTCCCCTGCCCGGAGCCATGTCGGTTTGGATTTTATCGACATCGGCGAAAAATCTTCCTAAAAATTCGCGCCCTGGTACGTACTCGCCAAAAGGTACCGGCCGCTGCTTGGTGTAAGTGTCGCCAATTCGTCCGTCCGGGTAGGCCACGTAGTGGTCGTTGTAGCGCACGCCATCCTGATATCGAACCGCCCCCACAACTATAGGTACGCCCACTGCGCGCAGAGCTCCAGCCACAATGCCCGCTGCCTTCTGGTTGCTACGGGGATCTCGATCGGCAGCCTGTTCACCCCACAGCACTAGATCAACCGGCTGAGAGATCTTTCTAGTTTGCTCGCCGTGGGAGCTCGTTACTTCACCCTCGCGGGCATATGCCTTAGCCACCGGCCGAGACACATTTCCTTGCACAGCTGCAACCGTGAGTTGCCCAATAGCCGGCGTGGCCGGAGTAGGCACCGCCAGCGGAAAAATTCCCGCGGCCAAGCAGATAAGTCCTAGAGCAAGGCGAACTAAAAGATGTACACCTGAAGAGAATATTGAAAAGAATAGAGCACCTATTAAAAAGACGAAAGCACTTACCAGTACTTCCCCACCGTAGGGAGCTAAATTAGCGAGTGGCGAATCCACCTGTCCGTAAGCAGCATATCCCCACGGAAATCCGCCCCACGGGACGTGCCCGCGCAGTTGTTCAAAACCAGCCCAGGTCAACGAAGCCAGTACAGCCCTCGAAAAATCGGCTTTTAGCCAGCGCGAAAGCCAACAATTGCCCACAGCCCACGCCGAGACAAAGCACGCCTGAATCAAAGCCAGACAAATCCACGGCCCTGCCCAACCAACGGACTTAGAAACCCACTCGATGTGCGGAACGAAAAAAGCCATAGCCCAGGCCAGGCCAGAAAAACCGGCTAGCGCAGCCCCGTGCTCGCGAGTACACCAGAAGAGTGCACCCAGGCCGAGAGGCATCAAAAACCAGGCCCCGGTCGGAGGAAAAGACAAATACATGCAGATTCCTCCGCCTACGGAAAGGACAAGGGCCTTCGCATAGGTCAAAAATCCTTTGCGCGGTTTTAGTATTCTGTCCATGCCACTACCCCACGGCGTATCCTGTCGGCCGCCGACTGTGCCTTGCTAGCCAGCTGCGGATCGGCAAGCAAGCGAATCTGCCCAAGCACATCAATAAGCATTTTGGCCCAACGCACGAAGTCACCAGCAGGCAGCTGGTCAGTACTTTCGAGAGTGGTAGTCAACGAAGCCCCACTAGCCCACGCCAGTACTGCCTCAGCCAGCGCCGGGGATGCTTGCAAGGATTCGGGAAGTGAGTTAGCGCTTTCCAGCCTCGAGATCTTTGCCTGAAGGGACTCTATCTGGGAAAGGGCTCCACGCACGCGCCCTGGCAAGTGCAAAGGAGCCGTAGTCAGCTCTCCCCGAGATTCGTAAATGCACGCACTCACTGCGGCTGCCAGTTCAGGTGCTGAAAGCTTAGAAAATACCCCGTCAGAAAGGCATTGAGCGAGCAAAAGATCGTGTTCCGAATAGATCCCAGCGAGCAGAACTCCCTTGTCACTTACCTTTTCGCCCTCTAAATACCCTAGGGTAGTCAGCACCTGGCAGACCCCTTCAAACCTCGTTGTGAGGGCGGAAGTCTGCTCGCTAACTTTCTTCAGATAGCGTTCGTACTCGCTCTTGGCTCGTACCCAGGAGCGCGCCTTAGCGTAGTGTTCCTCGCGCCGAGGACACGAGTTGCAAGGGTGCGAGGAAATCTTTTGCTTCAAAAGATCGAATTTTTCGAGCTCTGGCTCTTTTCGTTCTTTAGCTTTGAACTTGCCCGCCCGCCCGTCGTGACGCAGCTTCGATGCCAGCTCTTTGCGGTCTCGAGGCTTTCGGCCCGTAAGTGAAGGTGGAATCTTGATGTGCCCGACTCTGGCAATCCCACCGGAAACGTCGTCGGCACTTATATGGCGCAATTTCGCGTCGTCGGTTAGAACCAGCAAAGTGGGTAACCCGTGGTGCTTGGCAGCATTGAGCACTAGTCCTGCACGCTGGCGCTTGCCGATCTTCAGCTGTGCTACGTCGCCACGATCGAGCTCTAAAATCGTCTGCCGAAAACGCATGCGACGCGCCCTATGGTAGGCCTTAGCGGCTGATTTTTGCGCCCGCGAAAGTTCCTGTCGAGCGAGTGCATATTCCTTGAAATCGCCGCGAGAACAGTGGATATCAGCCTCTGCAGCCGACATCTGCTGTTTCCAGTTTTGCGCCTTTTGAGCGTTGACTCGAGCCTTTTGATCCGACTGGAACTGGGCAAACGAGCGCTCCATAGTTGCTCGCGCCTCCCCCATATCTAAACGCTCCAGCAAACCTACGGCCATGGAATAAGTAGGTCGGAAAGCCGAGATGAGCGGATAGGTACGCTTAGAGGCAAGCGAAGCGACTATAGCGGGCTCGGCACCGATCTGGTAAGGCACCACGGCGTGGCCCACCGTATCGATGCCCCGCCTGCCAGCCCTGCCTGTAAGCTGCGTGTATTGGCCGGGAGTGAGCATTACATGATCGACGCCATTCCACTTTCGCAGCTGTGTGATTACTACTGAGCGTGCCGGCATATTAATTCCCAAAGCCAGTGTCTCGGTAGCAAAAACAGCCCCCAGCAAACCTTCGGAAAAAGCTAGTTCCACTGCCTCTTTCAACGCAGGAAGCATACCTGCATGGTGGGCTGCATACCCGTTTTGCATGGCTTTAGACCAGCGGTCCATACCGACCACCGCATGGTCTTCGCCGGGAACTTTGTCGGCGACGTCGGCGCATATCTCGCGCAACCGTTCGCGTTGGCTCGGACTGGTAATGGAAATATTCGCTCGCAGACAGAAAGAAACAGCCCGGTCACAGCCGGCCCTAGAGAAAACAAAGAAGATAGCTGGAAGTAGATCCTCCTTACCTAGAGTAAGCATCACGTCCTCGGGAAAGACCCGCGGACGGCGCTGCAAAGACTGCGAAACAGCCTGCGTTAGGGCGGGATTTGGGCGGGTAGAGCCAGCTCGGTACAAACTGTATAGGCGATCGCCCACTACCATGTGTTGTTCAAGTGGAACCGGACGCTCCTCGGATACAACCACCAGGCAGTCCCCACGCACCTCGCCAAGCCACCTGCCAAACTCCTCGGCGTTAGAAACGGTGGCAGAAATAGAAATAATCTGTACCTGGGAGGGAGTATGTAAAATTACCTCTTCCCAAACAGGACCACGAAAGCGATCCGCCAAATAATGGACTTCGTCTAATACGACAACCCCTAAGCCCTCCAGAGCACGGTGCCGCTGATAAAGCATGTTGCGAAGCACCTCAGTAGTCATTACCACCACATCGGCGTCGCCATTTACTACGGTATCCCCGGTTAATAGACCTACCCGCTGCCTGCCCCATTTTTCGCAAAAATCAGAGAACTTTTGGTTCGACAAGGCCTTGATGGGGGTGGTGTAAAATGCCCGTTTGCCCAAGGAAAGGGCACGTTCAATACCGAACTCGCCGACGATCGTTTTGCCTGCCCCGGTAGGAGCAGCTACCAGCACATTTCGTCCTTCTTGAACGCCTTGAGCGGCTTTGAGCTGGAAATCGTCGAGTGCAAACGACAGAGAAGACTCAAAACGGCCCAGGGGCGTATCTCGTCGCTTCTGCCGCTCCTTAAATGCTCTATAACGCTCGGCCGGTGAAGGCTCGGTGTCGGGGTGTCGTGTTCGCCTGTGCTTGCTCATATTCCTAATCCGTAAGGCCAATGCTATGCCATCTGGCCAGAGCTTGCTCGGTGCGGGAGCGCCTGGCTAAGGCGCGCGCCCTCTTTAGCCGCAATCTGCATGTTTGTGCATCTATGCGCGCCTGTCTGTCAGCCAGAGGACCCACCACCGGCGGATCCGACTTTTTGGTTTCTTCCACCTCGACATCTAATGCTGCAAGCAAATCCAACACTTGTGCCCACAGAGAGCGCAACTTCTTCCAGAGCTTGAAGAGTAAAAATAGCGGGCTAACGACGGCCGCTATTGCCAGTACTGTCCAAATCAGAGCCATAAAACCTACCTGTAATGAGCTAGCGCCCTTTGGGCCCGCTCAACCGCTGCCAGCGAAAATGCTTTCTGGTCGACCTCGAGCACCCCGGAACCTAAACGCAACAATAACCTAGTAAACCATTCGACATCTTTTACGACTATTTCGATGTCTAGAAAGTCCTCGCCCCGCCGCAAAACTTTTGAAGGAATGGTGTCGGTAAGCCAGCCAAGATCAGTACGAACGCGCAAACGGACCGTCAGCAACGCAGGCCGCTGGGGACGCTGTGGACGCGACGCATCTACGGGGCGAGTAGTCTTTTCCATGTCCAACACCCGGTCGAGACGGAAGGTGCGCTGCCCATTTGCTAACAGGCACCATCCGTCCAGCTTCCAATGTCCGTATGAATGCTCCAACTGCCAAGGCTCTACGATTCGCTCAGAGATCTTGTCTGCCCCGTCCACGTAGCGGATCTTGACACAGGTTCCCGAAGTTAGAGCTTCCTGCGCTAGCCCGCCAAAATATCCGACGCGCGAGGGCGTAGGAGCAGTGCTTACCTCGGCCTGGCCGGCGCCCGCAGCAGAAATCTTAGCCGCAGCCCGCCTAGCAAGCTCGGCAAACTCCGGCACCGGAGTCTGGGCCAGCACCGAAAGCCCAGCCAATATTGTGGCTGCCTCGGTAGCGCTGAGAGACAGCGCTTTAGTAATACCTTGGTCCTCGTCAACATGCACGACCTCGTCTGGATCAGAAGGAATATCTACCACTATCGATTCCCAGTACGCCCGCTGGCCGCGTCCAACGCCAACCATGGTTGTTAGCGTGCGTCGCATACTACGCACATCTGTGTCGAAAGCCTTGGACAGAGCGCGCAAAGTAGTGCCCGGATGGGCCCGCAGGTAGGCGAGGATAGAGACGAAACGGACGATATGTTTCGCTGTAGAAATACTAGGCATTTTCAACCATCGCCTCGAAATGAGAAATCACTGCGCTGCGCAGCTCAGGTGGGTCAAGCACTACTACATTTGCCCCGCAAGCAACCAAATCGGACAACCAAGAAAGCGCCTCGCCCTCTTCGAGTTCGTAAGTTTGCCAACCAGCAGGCCCTCCCCCACCTATAACTTCTTTTCCCCGCAGCCGCAGAGCGTGTTCTGTACCCGGAGCGATGGAGACCACCGGTGATACCTCGTCCTGAAATGGGGCTACATCGCCTGCCGCATGGGTTATACACCCCTCGAGCTTGGGTTCTCCACTAACTCTAGAAATGCGGAATGTCCTTGGCTCCTGTCGATCGAGGTCGAAACCCACCAAATACCAAGCCCCGTTCGCAGCGTGCAGCTTCCACGGGTCCACCCGCCGCACGGAGGTACCACCAGAGCCCTTGCGATAAGTGAAGGAAACTGATTTAGCCTCAACCAAGGCCTGCATGAATCCACTTAGAGCCTCGGTGCCCGAC
The DNA here is from genome assembly GCF_000420405.1 of Winkia neuii subsp. neuii DSM 8576. Taxonomy (GTDB): domain Bacteria; phylum Actinomycetota; class Actinomycetes; order Actinomycetales; family Actinomycetaceae; genus Winkia; species Winkia neuii. The sequence goes on from NZ_ATUW01000005.1 coordinate 75,345, forward strand.
ACATTCCATTTAGGGACGGCAATAGGACTCGCAGAAGGAACCTTGGTCTCGACTTCGCGCACGTTCCAATGCGCATCGTTGGACCACATTCGTATGGCAGCCAATACAACCGCTGCCTCGAGGGAAGTCAGATTTAGGTCGGAACTAGCCAGATCCACGGAATAGTAGACTTCGTTTGTAAATACTTCGTCAACAGTTGCGCGCAAAGCAATACCGGCGTCTAGCAAAGTTTGCTTGTCCCGCTCAAAAGCCCGTTCGTCGCCAGGAATGTAGCCGGCTACAGATTGCAAGAGAGCACGTTTTGTTAACCCTTTTTGGGGGGCGTTGACCAGCGTGACAAGTAGGTTAGCTACCCGCTCAGTTCCCTTTACCTTGTAATCCGCCACGGTCTTAGCCTACCGCCTAAACTAGTCTTTATGATCTATCGAGATGGCGTGGTTACAAAGATTATTCGCACTTGGCGGGGCGCCTGCCAAGTAGAAGTAGCTATCGAAGAAGGCCCCACCAAGGGGATACCTCCACTGACCGGACAAAGCGTACGGGCTATCTCGTATGAGCGAATAGTCGGTCCCCTAGGCGTGGGGCAACGAGTGCGGCTGGAATGTTCCGCCCTCGCCCGCCGCTTGGGAACAGGAGGATCGGCATCAGTGGTCACAAATCTTTCAGCCCTCCCCCCTGACTATCTTCCTGAGGGTCACATGGTAAAAGCCCGCTATATGCCTACCCAGGTTATGGTTGCTGCCTCGGATGAACAAGACGCAAGCGGACACGAGCAATTGGCGAACCTCCGTCTAAAAGGCACTCCCGTTGTGGCCGCGGATCTGCATTCACAGCTGCCGGCCATAATTGCTGGGGCAAAACAGGAAAATCCCGGCGCTAAAATCGCCTATGTCATGACCGACGGAGCGTCCCTCCCGCTCCCGCTTTCCATGCAGGTGGCGGCCTTAGTAGAGGCCGGTTGGATAGATGCCACCGTCACCGCCGGGCAAGCCTGGGGCGGCGATTATGAAGCTGTGTCTATTCCATCGGCAATCCAGATAGCCAAGCTGAAAGCCGACCCCGACCTGATCATCGTCAGCCAGGGTCCGGGAAACCTTGGAGGCGATACCGAGTTCGGGTTTTCCGGCGTAGATGTAGCTTGGGCGCTTACTTCGGCAGCAGCGCTCGAGGCAAAACCTATCGCCGCCCTCAGAATTTCAGGAGCAGACAAGCGCTCCCGCCACTTTGGACTCTCACATCACACCCACACAGCTCTTGCAGAACTTACGGCAAAACCAGCGCTGTTGCCCCTGCCAAGATTTGAAGGATTGCCCGGAATTGCTCGCAACTTCGATGCCAAGGTACGCGCCCAGGTGGAGCGGGCAAGCGCCAATAGACACTCGATCGTTCCTGTAGATGCTGCTGGTGCCTGGGAAAGCTTGCTGAAATGCCCAGTAAAGCTTTCCACGATGGGACGATCCCTAGAACAAGACGCAGCCATTTTTATTTCTGCCTGGGCCGCCGGGAACTTAGCCCTACAGCAAAGCTAATGGGTGTGTTTGCTGGCCAGGGACCGCAATAGCTCAACCTGAGCTGCCGCGTCCTCGGCTCCAAAGACTGCCGAACCAGCTACGAATACGTCCGCTCCAAAATCGGCTGCTTTTTCGATGGTTTTTGCTGAAATTCCCCCATCTACCTGTATGGAAATGTCAAGACCGGCATTTTTAATTGCTGAACGAGTACGAGCTATCTTGGGTAATACCTCGTCGATAAAAGACTGCCCGCCGAATCCGGGCTCCACAGTCATGCACAAAATCATGTCGAAGTAGCCCAACACGTCAATGTAGGGTTCAATTGCGGTTGCAGGGTTCAAAGCGAGACCTACTCTGGCCCCCCTGCGGCGGATCTCTTTGGCTAGTCGCAACGGAGCTGCAGCTGCTTCAGCGTGGAATGTGACTGAGGCGCACCCGGCCTCAGCATACCTGGGCGCCCACAAATCAGGATTCTGGATCATAAGGTGCGCGTCGACGGGGATAATGCCCGTATTCACTACCGCTTCAACAACTGGCAATCCCCAGGTAAGGTTCGGTACAAAATGGTTGTCCATTACATCGACGTGAGCGTAGTCGGCAGCTTTTATCTTGGTGAGCTCGCCCCGTAAATCGGCAATGTCGCAGTTTAGGATAGAGGGAGAAATTGTAGTCATATCTTCAGGCTAACCTTTCTTGCGTAGCAGAGCAGCAAACATCGCATCTGTTTCGTCGCGATCCGGCCAAAGCTGCACGAAAGGCCCCTGACCTAGGTCTTGACCCGTAATTTGGGCAGCAACTTTAGTGGCGTCGATAATCTCAACATCGTCCCGCTCAGCGAGGACTTCGGCTATAACTAAACGCGTCTCCCATACGTGTGGGCTACAGGTCGCGTAACACAGCACCCCTCCGGCCGCCAGCAGGTCGAGTCCTTTGCGAGCGAGTTTGCGCTGAGTTTGGGTTAGCACAGCCAGATCGGAACTGGATTTGCGGTACCTAGCTTCCGGGCGCCTGCGCAATGCCCCCAGCCCCGTGCAAGGAGCGTCGAGCAAAATTCGATCAAAATTACCCTCGGTAATTTCCGTGGCGTCGCCAGTGCGGACCTCGACGTTGTCGAGCGCCCTAACTGATTCTTCTACCAGGGCAGCGCGATGGGGCGAAATCTCGTTTGCAAGTAGACTAATTCCCTGCTCGGCCGCAAAAGCCCCGAGCAATCCGGCCTTACCGCCGGGGCCTGCACACATGTCGAGCCAACGCGATTCGGATTGCCTGCCCGGCGCCTTGGCAAGTAGCGCTGCAACTAGCTGAGAGCCCGCATCCTGAACAGCTGCCTGCCCCTGGCATACCGGTTCCAGGTAGGCAGGATCGCCGTGTTGCAAAATAACCGCCCACGGCGAAAGTTCAGAAAACGCCACCTGAGTCCCCAGTACATCCTCGGCTAGGTCTGCTAAGTGATCGCGACTTATAAGCGTTGGTCTAGCGCAAAGAGTAACGTAGGGAGCCTCGTTGTCGGCAAACAGAATATCGGGTAATGCGCGGCCTCGTCCCGCTGCCTTAGCAGCCTCTCCAAGAGCCCGGACTATCCACGTTGGGTGCGAAGAAACTACAGCCAAAGCCTCGACTTCACTGAGACCCTCCGAAATCCGCTTATCCCACTCTTCGTTGGACCTTTCGCTAACGCGGCGCAAGGCAGCATTTACCAACTTTGCAGGCCCGGCAGAGGTATGCACGCGGGCCTGATCAACGGTTTCAGCAACTCCCGCATGAGCTGGAACCCGCATGTAAAGCAGCTGGTAGGCGCCTATTCGCAACAAATTGCGCACGCTGGCATCGAGTTTAGATATTGCCCGCCCGCAGGCAGAAGCAAGAATCGCATCCACACGCCCTCGCTCACGAAGAGTGCCATAGGTTATTTCGGTTGCAAAGGCAGCGTCCCTACCGGAAAGATCCAGCCGAGAAAGAACTTTTGGCAAAAGCAAATTGGCGTAGGCATCGCGTTCTTCTACCGCGCTAACTACTTCGAAAGCTGCTTCTCGAGCGGGATCTAGCTGCCTCGCTTTAGCTCTGTAACTCATTTTTCACCCATCTTCGAACTAGCATCTAGGTGGGCGCCGCGAGCCCAGGCAGCACCGCCCATCCACTTTTTACCCGCCGGGGAAACCTGCCCAAGCTCGAGCGCAGTAGAGGCCGTACCCACAAACAACTGTTTCTTAGTAGCCTCAATTCCCCCGACGGGCAGAATTTTCGAGGTAACCGTAGGGAGAGCAATCTTCATACGCGTCCCCTCGAAACATGTCCATGCGGTGGGAGTAAAAGCGCGAATTTGAGCGCTCACCTGCTGCGCAGGCTTACTCCAGTCGATCTGTTGATCTGCTTTTGAATACATGTGCGCATAGGTTGGTTGCCCAACCTGAGGAACAGGTTCGGTCTCACCCGCCTCGATTGCGCCCACCACCCTGCCGACCATTCGGCAGGCAGCGTCGTTGAGCTCTTCGAACAGTTTCGGGGCATCTGTTGCCATTCCGATGGGAATTTCTTGCCTATCCCACACCGGACCAGTGTCGAGTCCCTCCTCGATCTGGAAAATACTAACTCCACTTGCCGTGTCCCCGGCTTCAATCGCTCGCTGAACCGGGGCGGCGCCCCGCCACCTAGGCAGCAGCGAATAGTGTACGTTCACCCAACCGTGCCTAGGAATGCTCAGCAAGTTCTTGGGAATGATCATCCCGTAGGCCACCACCACTACTAGGTCGGGATGAAGGGAAGTAATGAGGTCTTCGCCCTCGGCCCCGCGCAGTGCGGCAGGCTTGTATACGGGTACCCCCAGTTCTTCCGCCCGTCTCGCCACTGGCGACGGGCGCAGTTTCTTCGAGCGCCCTTTAGCGGTGTCAGGTCTACTCAGCACTCCTACAAGCTGATGGCCTAGTTCGTTCACCGCCTCGAGAAGGGGCACAGCAGTTTCCGGAGTTCCAGCAAAAATTAAACGCACCTAGCTAGTCTATAGACCACAGATCGGCTGGGCTCACTTGGACGCGCACTTTAGGCATTCGAGCTGCACTGCGCGAGGCCTGCACCGCATTTAAACCGGTCATCAATTGCCTGTGAGTGCCGGTAGTTGCCTTTAAAAGAGCTCGGCAACCCCCATCAGCCTCCAGCGGGCCAAGTACCTCAAAATCGAGTTTTTTGGGATACTCCTGCAACGCTCTGATTACCTCGTATACGCCTTTGCGCGACCCGTCGAGGGCTACCAACCACGCTGCTGGGGGAAGATGTAGCTCACGGCGTTCTTTTAGATCGCGTCTTGCCCAGCCGGGCCCGTCCCAACGTATAAATGCCCCGGCCAGAGCACGATCAGCACACCCCAAAAGTAGAGTCCGCCCGTCGGGACGGACGAGAGCAGCCGCGTTCAGCCACCTACGCAAAGCCTCGGTTGGAGCCCAGAGCTCAGGACGCGAGGCTAGAGCGGCCCCATCGAGTAGTACTGCTGCCCGGTATCCACCATTAGCCAAGGGCTCTGCCCCCGGGGTAGCGATTACCAGCCGCGACGAGTCGTCTACCTGTTCGACCACGGTACCCACAGATCCGGAAATTGTAACAGCCACGCCGGGAAAGGCCCGCCCCAGCTCCTCGCCTACGCGGCCCGCCCCAACTTTGGCAGATCTGGGCGCGTTAGAACCGCACTGTGGACAAGCGTAGTTGGCCTGTTTCTTGCCACACCACCTGCACTCTAAAATACCGGTCCCTGACAATGCTATTGGGCCCGCACACGAGGCACAGTGCGAAAGCATCCCACACTTTGAGCACGAGACCACCGGAACGTACCCAGCTCGAGGAACCTGAACTAAAACTGGCCCCGACTGCAGCCCTTTAGACAGTAGCCTGTGTGCAGGGGGCGGAATACGCATATGCCCGCTGGGTCCGTATGCCTCTAGCTCCTGCTCGGTGGGAGCCTGGTTCGTGGCGGTATTTGCGCGCAAACTGGCGCGTTCCGGCCGCACCAGTGCACACCAGTTTGCCTCTAACAGAAGTTGTGCCTCGGCGGAAAAAACGTACCCTGCGAGTACTAAGGCGCTCTTTTGCAGCGCAGCCCTTTCAACAGCGATAGTTCGTGCGTGCAGATACGGGCTGCGTCTACCGGCCAGCGAATCTGAAGCCTCATCCCAAATTAATATAGTGCCCACATCCTCCAACGGAGCCCAAATGGCACTGCGAGTACCAATTACCACCTGTGTGCCCCCTGCTAGACACGTAAGGTGAGCCCGATAGCGTTCCGCTTCAGACAGCGAAGAAGTTACCTTCAGATGGTCTATTTTTGCGCGTTCTAAAGCACTAGAAAGTGCTTGAACGTGACGCACGGTGGGAAGAACCGCCAAGGCTCCGCGCCCCGAAACTGCCGTAGCTGCAATAAGCGCAACAAATTGGCTGAGCCAACCCTGTTTCCCTTTTCCAGGTAGCCCCTGCATAACCGCCCTGGGAGATTCACCGGCCTTTATGTGCTCAAAAAGAGCCTGTCCGGAATCAGTGTGGGCAAAGGCATCCCCGTCGCATCGCGGCGTTGTAGGAGTGACAAAATTAGCAGTAAAAGCATCCTCGGTGCCCTTGTGCCTTTTAGGGATAGCTTCAGCCAGAATACCCGCTATGGAGCCGCAATACTTGTCGGCTAGCCGCTCGGCGAGTGCATAAATAAAAGGAGCTAACACCGCCCGCCTGGATGTGAGCGAAGCAATCGTGGCCAATTTACCAGCATGAGTAGTGGTGTGGCCCCGCGATATGATCCAACCATTTCGCCGAGTGCCGGCCATATTTACGCGAACCTGTGCCCCTACTGGGGCGTCCTTAGTTTTTTTATCTAAAAGATAATCTAGAGGGCGATTCAAGTGGGGCACAGAAAGATCCACCAGCACCCCCACCACGGGATCGTCTACCCCCGGCACACTAACCTGACGAGGGGTGGGATCTGGAAGTGCCAGGAGTGCGTCTTGGATCATGCCCTAATTAAAACTCCCGGCACCCACAGATGAAACTAAAGGGCTGCACGCAGCTGCTCAACCTTGTTGGTTTTCTCCCACGCGAACTCCTCGCGTCCGAAATGCCCATATGAAGAGGTTGCCTTGAAACCCGGCTTCTTCAAATCGAGCGCATCGATTATTGCAGCAGGACGCAGGTCGAATACCTCAGAAACGGCTTTTTCGAGCGCTTCCTCCCCAACAGAGGCAGTCCCAAAAGTCTCGATGTACAGCCCTACAGGACGGGCCTTACCAATTGCGTAGGCAACCTGAATCTCGCAGCTAGACGCGAGTCCCGCCGCTACAATATTCTTGGCTACCCATCGCAGCGCGTATGCACCGGACCTATCTACTTTAGAGGCATCTTTACCAGAGAAGGCGCCTCCCCCGTGGCGCGCGTAGCCTCCGTAAGTGTCGACAATGATCTTGCGCCCTGTCAGGCCCGCGTCGCCCATAGGCCCGCCCACGGTGAATAGCCCTGCAGGATTCACAAAGATAGAATCCGCCTTTGGCATCTTCCAACCAACCTCTTTTAGCGTTGGCTCAATCACTGTCTCGACCAAGGCCGGGCGCAACTTGTCGAGGCTGAGATCCGGCGAATGCTGGCTAGAGACGACCACTGCATCCAAACCAATGGCTTTGTCGCCCTCGTAGGCAACCGTTACCTGAGTCTTGCCGTCCGGGCGCAGCCCCTCAACGAGGTTCTCTTTGCGCACCTGGGCCAAACGCCGGGCAAGCTTGTGGGCAAGCCATATGGGCGCGGGCATGAGGTCGGGCGTTTCGTTGCAGGCATAACCGAACATCAATCCCTGGTCACCGGCCCCCTGAATGTCGTAGGCATCGTGATCACCGGTTAGATCGTCGCGTACCTCCCAAGACTTTTCAACACCGGCCTGGATGTCAGGACTTTGTTGGTCTATAGAGACGAGCACGCCACAGGAATTGCCGTCAAAACCGACATCAGAAGAAGTGTAGCCGATGGAGGCAACCTCCTGGCGAACAATCTGGGGAATCTCGACGTAAGCGTCGGTGGTGATTTCGCCGGCAACGTGAACCTGGCCCGTAGTAGCCAACGTTTCAACTGCAAGATGGGCGTCAGGGTCCTGCTCTAAAACCGCATCCAAAATAGCGTCAGAAATACGATCGCACACCTTGTCGGGGTGACCTTCAGTTACAGATTCAGATGTGAACAGACGATTCATAAGACTCACTCGTGTTTCCTAGTGCGAACTAGCGTATGCCCGCTAGCGTACTAATTTCCTCGACGATAGCGCGCGCAACAACATCTTTTGGACCACTTGCGCTACCTACTTGCTCGCCCTCAGCGTCAACCACCGAAATCGACGTGTCGACATTGCCAAAACCAGAACTCTGACCAACCTGATTGATTACAAGTAGATCGGCACCTTTTCTGCGTGCTTTCTGAGCGCCCAATTCAGCCACTTCGGCAGCAGTACCAGTTTCTGCAGCAAAGCCGACAATTAGCTGCCCTTCGCGCCGCTCTTTAACTAGGCCGGCAAGAATATCCGGATTTTTCGTCAGCTCCAGCATCATAGTGTTCGAAGAAGTCTTTTTGATCTTCTTCTCTGACACGGATTTAGGAGCAAAATCGGATACGGCAGCACACTGAACTAGGATTTCGGCGTAATCCTGGGCTGCTCGCATAGCTTCTTGCAGCTGTGCGGTTGTGGACACTTCTACCAGGCGGCAACCGGCGGGGACCACCGAGTGGTCGACGTTAGCCGCGACGAATGTGACCTCTGCGCCTGCTGCAGCCAACTCGCTCGCAATAGCGGCGCCCATCCGCCCCGAAGAGCGGTTCCCTACCCACCGTACCGGATCCAAAGGTTCGCGGGTGCCACCGGCTGAAACAGCAGCTTTTAGTCCCGTTAGGGTCTGCTTCCGCAGAGCTGCTTTGCAGTTGAACAAGATTGTTTCTTCGTCGGGCAGCCTGCCCTTACCCGAATCTCCTGAAGACAATTCCCCTTGAGCTGGTTCGACAACTCGCACGCCCCGCTCGCGCAACGTGGCAACATTGGCCTGAGTAGCCATATGGTTCCACATCTGAGTGTGCATGGCGGGGACTACAATCAGGGGACACTCAACCGCCAGCAAGGTGGTAGACAAAAGGTCGTCGGCAATCCCATTGGCTAGCTTGGCAATGAAGTTAGCGGTGGCAGGAACAACGATAGCGAAGTCCGCATCCCGTGCTGCCTCGATATGGTCGACATGCTGAGCATCCTGGAAAACATCCGTGCGCACGGGCTCGCCAGTGAGAGCCTCCCAGGTTGCCTTTCCCACCATCTGCAACGCCGCTTCGGTTGGAATAACCCTAACCTGCCAGCCCAATTTCATCAGCCTTCTGACGATGCCGACAGCTTTGTAGGCGGCTATACCCCCGGTAACTCCGACTAGCGCATGTGCCATTTGCTAATCCTTGTCAGTTCCCTTGTCCAGGGAAAGAAGCCCCTCGTTAATTTCTCGGAGGGCAATACCTAAGGGCTTATCCTCTGGAGAAACCTCGACAAGCGGCCCAGGAGTGGAGATCATGCCATCAGCAACCTGCTGATTGTAGGTATTTATCTGGCGGGCACGCTTTGCTGCGTACACTACGAGAGCATATTTGGAATCTACGCGTTCGAGTAGATCATCGATTGGAGGATTAGTAATTCCTTCGGGATGTGCGACAATTCCGGACATTTGATTCCTTTCCTTCAACTGCCCTATTTTATGCCAGTCCCATTACGCTGGCTAGCTTAGAAACTGCGGTATTTACCTCATCGTTTACAATTTTGACGTCAAACTCGTCGGCGGCAGCTAATTCGACCTTTGCGGTTTGCAGGCGTCGGAGCTGTTCGGTGGCGTCTTCGGTGCCTCTACCCCGCAACCGCGACACCAGCTCGTCCCACGAGGGAGGCAGCAAAAACACAAGCTGAGCGTCGGGACGCTTAGCCCTGATCTGGCGGGCTCCGTCCAGATCGATTTCTACTAGCACGGGTCTACCCTCTGCTAGTGCTTCGTCGACTGGAGCGGCCGGAGTGCCGTAGCGATGCTCTCCGTGCACTTGCGCCCACTCGAGCATTTTGCCCTCGGCGACCAACTGGTCAAATTTCGCGTCCGAAACAAAGTAGTAGTGTTTTCCATCTACCTCGCCGGGACGTGGGTCGCGTGTGGTTGCAGAAATAGAAACGTAGAGGCCACGGTACTGCTCACGCAATGCCGCTACAACAGTCCCCTTCCCTACAGCCGTAGGTCCTGCCAGTACCGTAAGTTTTGCACCCATAGCCTCAATCATGCCCTATCTGGTGCGTTCAGCCCAAAAAAAGAGGGTGCGAGTGATTCGCACCCCCTTTTTAATAGGTCCACTTAGCCAAACCGGCGAATCAGCTCCTGGGCTTGATGCACACCCAGCCCACGAATGCGGCGCGACTGCGCAATGCCGATTTCTTCCATAATATTTTGGGCTGTAGTAGCGCCGACGCGCGGAAGTGACTCAAGCAGGGTGACAACCTTCATCTTGCCGAGGGCCTCATTTTCCTTGGAATCTTCCAGCACCTTCGACAGTGTGGTCTGGTGCTTCTTCAATTCCACCTTAATCTGAGCGCGCACGCGCCTAGCTTCGGCAGCCTTTTCCAGAGCAGCTGAACGCTGTTCTGCAGTTAGCGGAGGCAGAGCCATATAAACCTCTCTAAAAGTTAGTTGTACAGACGCGCAAAATCTTACGATATAGCCTGGCCATAGCCAAAGCTATGACCAGGCCAGTCCCAGATATGGTTATTCGAACAGTTGCGAGCGGAAGTTTTGTATAGCTAGTGCCAACCCTCCAACTGTGGGCCCATTCATTAAAATTGAGCGGGAAGCCGAAGCCAGCACCTTTTCTTGCACTCCGTTGAAAACACGAGCCAATTCTTGCTTTCCTGCGCCTTGTGCGCCAAAACCGGGCGAAAGGATTGATACCCCGGCATTAGAAAGATTAATGTTCTGTCTCGCTAAGGCATCACCTATAGTTGCGCCTGCAACTATACCAACAGGCCCTATGTGACTATTGCCACATACTGATTTGTTCACCTTAGCTGCGTGTTCAACTACATATTTAGCGACGGAATCGCCGTTTTTGGTCTTTGCCTGCTGGATCTCGGGCCCTTCTGGATTGGACGTTAGTCCCAACACATACAGGCCTTTTCCATTTTCAATTGCAAGATCTATAGCCGGCTGCAGCGAGCCGAACCCTAGATAGGGGCTGACGGTAATTGCATCGGCTTCTAAAGGTGCTCCAACCGACAGGTATGCTCTGGCATAAGCAGCCATAGTAGAGCCGATGTCGCCACGTTTCACATCCAGGATAGTTACCAAACCAGCCTGCCTTGCTTCATGCAAGATACGCTCTAGGGCCGCTATCCCCTTAGAACCGTAGCATTCAAAGAGGGCGGATTGCGGTTTTACTGCAGCCGCATTGTCTGCGGCAGCCTCGACGGTTCGCAAGCCAAATTCCTCAACGCTGGCAGCGCTTTGTTCGAGCCCCCATTTTTTGAGTAAATTGGGGTGCGGGTCGATTCCAACACATACTTGCCCCGCCCGTTCTATTCGCTTTTCTAGCAGCTCTCCGTAGTTCACTTAGCCCTCCTAGTTGCGCGATCTGCTGCGTGTTCCTGGAGGGAAGCTACCTGAAAATCTGCTGGATCGACGGAAAGAGCTCGCACATAAGCAGTCAGTTGCTGCATGGTGGTAATAATCGGAGCACCGGCGCTGGTTGTAGCCGTGCGAATTTCGTATCCGTCGGCCCGCGATCCCTGAGAGCCAGGAGTATTCACAACAATAGCTATTTGTCCGTCGTGGATCATATCGACGATTGTGGGCTCGCCGTCCTCACCGCGGCCTTCGGAAGCCTTTCGAACCACCTCGCAGTCGATGCCGTTTCGCTCTAACACTGCTGCAGTGCCGCGAGTGGCGCACAAGTCAAATCCCATTTCAGAAAGCTGCAGTGCCGGCAATACCAAAGCACGCTTGTCGCGGTCAGCGACCGAAATGAATAATTTGCCAGACCTAGGCACCTCACCTGCAACGGCGAGCAGAGACTTGGCAAATGCAATGGGGAAATTCTTGTCGAAGCCCATCACCTCGCCTGTGGAACGCATTTCGGGCCCCAAGATCGTATCTACAACTCGGCCTTCGTAATCCAAGAACCGTTTGAACGGCAAGACAGCTTCCTTGACCGCAGTTGGGTCTCCGGGGACCATCTGGGTGGCGTCTTCTGGAGGCAGCATCCCCTGGTCTTTGAGCTCGGAAATAGACCTGCCTACCATAACCCGTGAAGCGGCTTTTGCAAGCGAAACTCCCGTGGCTTTCGAGACGAACGGAACTGTGCGAGAGGCACGTGGATTAGCCTCGATTACATAAAGCACACCAGATAAGAGGGCGAACTGTATATTTATCAATCCGCGAACGCCAACACCGCTGGCAATGGCCTCAGTAGCCTTGCGGATTTGCCTGATGCGAGCCTGCGAGAGCGTCATCGGTGGAATCACGCAGGAGGAGTCACCAGAGTGCACCCCGGCCTCCTCCACGTGCTCCATGACTCCGCCCAAAAAGAGTTCGCTGCCGTCGTATAGAGCATCGACGTCGATTTCGATTGCGTCATCCAAGAAACGGTCGATGAGCAGCGGGCCCTGCCCCGCGCCCTCGGCTGCAATACCTGAAGAAGCCAAGTATTCGTCGAGGGCGTCCTCGTCATAAATGATAGCCATGCCGCGACCGCCGAGCACGAAAGACGGGCGTACCAGCACGGGATAGCCAACTTCCAGTGCCGCCGCCCGAGCCTCTTCGACCGTGTGAGCAGTGCCGTGGGCCGGCGCATCGAGCCCGGCCCGTTCCAGTACCGCACCGAAAATTTCCCTATCCTCGGCAGCATCGATAGCATCGGGGCTGGTACCAATAATTGGCACCCCGGCCTTTTCCAATCGGGCTGCGAGCGAAAGCGGAGTCTGCCCACCTAGCTGGACAATCATGCCAGCTACGGGACCGGCCTCCAGCTCCGCGCGATAAATTTCGAGGACGTGTTCAAACGTCAGCGGTTCGAAGTAGAGCCTAGAGGAAATATCGTAGTCAGTAGAGACTGTCTCGGGATTGCAGTTGACCATGATCGTGTCATAGTCCTTGGCCAGCTCCATCGTGGCATGCACGCAGGAGTAGTCGAATTCAATGCCCTGGCCAATTCTGTTCGGCCCCGAACCCAAGATAATAATTGCCTCGCGCTGACGCGGGGAAACCTCATTTTCGTAGTCGTAGGTCGAATAGTGGTAGGGGGTGTCGGCTGCGAATTCAGCGGCGCAAGTATCCACCGTCTTGTAAACCGGGTACAGGCCGTAGGCATGGCGGACCTCCCGCACGGTATCTTCTTCCAGCCCCCTTATCTCGGCAATCTGCACGTCCGTAAATCCAGCGCGCTTAGCTTCTGTCATTACCGTTTTGTCGAGGGCGTCTGCCTCCGAAAGATGCGTTGCTACCTCGTTTAGGAACACAATCTGATCGACAAACCAGGGATCAATCTGGGTTGCTTGAACTACTTCCTGGGCGCTCGCTCCAGCCCAGATAGCCTGCTGAATCTGAACCATACGGTGTTCCGTAGGAGTCTTAATCTTTTCCAGCAGCTGAGCCAGTTCCTCGCGGTTAGGGGCACTCCCCTTCCAAGTGAACCGAGTCCCCTTCTTGTCGATTGAATTCATCGCCTTCTGCAGGGCCTCAGAGTAGTTGCGCCCTATCGCCATTGCCTCGCCGACCGATTTCATGGACGTAGTCAGGCGTGGGTCCGCTGCCGGGAACTTTTCAAAGGCAAAACGGGGTACTTTGACTACCACGTAGTCCAAAGTGGGCTCGAAGGAAGCGGGGGTAGAACCAGTAATGTCGTTTGGGATCTCGTCTAGGGTGTATCCCACCGCTAGCCTCGCCGCCATCTTCGCGATTGGGAATCCGGTAGCCTTCGAGGCCAGAGCCGAAGAGCGCGATACACGCGGATTCATCTCGATCACTATCACGCGTCCGGTCTTAGGATCTACCGCAAATTGGATGTTGCACCCACCTGTGTCGACTCCGACCTCGCGAATAACTGCAATGCCGATGTCGCGCAAGTTTTGTAGCTCGCGGTCGGTGAGGGTGAGGGCGGGCGCTACCGTGATCGAATCACCGGTGTGGACTCCGACCGGGTCAACGTTCTCGATGGAGCAAACCACGACCACGTTGTCAGCTTTGTCGCGCATCAGCTCCAATTCGTATTCTTTCCACCCCAGAATGGATTCTTCGAGCAACACTTCGTTGGTAATAGAATCGTGTAGGCCTTCTCCGGCAATGCGCTCAAGATCCTCGGGAGTGTAGGCGAATCCGCTTCCCAGCCCGCCCATAGTAAAAGAGGGACGCACAACGAGTGGGTAACCGAGCTTTTCAGCTGCAGCGTGACATTCTTCCAAACTGTGGGCAATGTAGGAGCGGGCTACCTCGGCTCCGCAGCGTTCCACCACAGTCTTAAATTCGTCACGGTCCTCACCGGCGTTGATCGCCTCGGCCGAGGCCCCAATCAGCTCCACATCGAATTCGTCGAGTATGCCTTCGTTCTTTAGCGCAATGGCAGCATTTAGCGCGGTCTGTCCGCCCAGAGTAGGCAGCAATGCATCGGGCCGTTCCTTGGCAATGATGCGACGAAGAGACTGAGTAGTAAGTGGCTCGATATAGGTGGCGTCGGCCATCTCAGGATCAGTCATGATGGTAGCCGGGTTCGAATTTACCAAAACTACGCGCAGTCCTTCTTCTTTCAGGACTCTGCAAGCTTGGGTACCAGAATAGTCAAACTCGCAAGCCTGGCCAATGACAATAGGGCCAGAGCCAATTACGAGAACGGATTCTAGGTCTTTGCGGCGTGGCATTACTTGGACTCCTTATTGTCTTTCATCATGGTCAAGAAACGATCGAACAGGTGCTCTGCGTCGTGGGGGCCAGCAGCAGCTTCGGGGTGGTATTGCACCGAAAAAGCGGGAATATCTAGCGCCCGCAATCCCTCGACAACTCCATCGTTCAGGCCCACGTGCGAAACCTCGACGCGACCGTAGCGCCCATTTTCGTAAGGAGCCACAGAGGTACCCTCGACTGGCGCATCTACGGCGAAGCCGTGGTTGTGCGCAGTAATTTCGACCTTCCCGGTGGTACGATCCAGCACCGGCTGATTGACCCCGCGGTGACCGTAAACCAATTTATAGGTCCCGTATCCTAGCGCCCGGCCGAGGATCTGGTTGCCGAAACAGATTCCAAAAAATGGAATCTTCCGATCCAAGATAGCTCTCAGCAGCTCCACCTCGTGTTCACTAGTTGAGGGGTCACCCGGACCATTCGAGAAAAATACTCCATCTGGGTCAACTTCAAGTATGTCGGCAAGGCTGGCCGACTGAGGAAGAACATGTACCTCAATTCCCCGAGCAGCCATCTGCTCCGGAGTGCGCGACTTAATACCAAGGTCAAGAGCTGCTACCTTTGCGAGTGGTTTCATTCCCTGGAACTTTCCGCTCGGCGCAACTACATAAGCCTTCTTAGTAGTAACCGCCCCAGCCAGAGCAGCACCGGCCATAGCGGGTTGGTCGCAGACTATAGAGACTAGATTTTGCAAGGCTGCATCCGTCAGGTTTTCGGCTCCTGCAGGCAGTGCCTCGCCCGAGAATATCCCCGCCCGCAACGCTCCCTTCTCGCGCAAATGCCGAGTGAGAGCACGCGTATCTACCTCGCAGATACCAACAATAGACTGTTTCTTGAGCTCGTCTTCCAAGTTGCCTTGGCTGCGCCAATTAGAAGAAATGCGCGAGGCCTCACGCACGGCGTAGCCAGCCACCCAGATCTGTCGGGACTCGTTGTCGGTCTGATTCACCCCGGTGTTTCCGATATGTGGGGCGGTCTGAATGACAATCTGACCGTAGTAGGACGGGTCAGTAAGTGTTTCCTGATAGCCGGTCATTCCGGTGGCAAATACAGCCTCTCCCAAGGCGCGCCCGGAAGCACCATAAGCCTTTCCCGGAAGATAGAAGCCGTCCTCGAAAACTATTATCGCGATGTCGCGAACCATTTTTGTCCTCTCGGGTGAATAATCCACCGTTAGTTGAATTCGATCAGTTTTCCATCGCGAACTGTCATTTTGCCGCGATAAAACGTGTACATAACTTGGCCAGGCAATTGCCTGCCGGCGAACGGGGTGTTGGTAGACATAGATTTTTGCTTTGCAGGGTCTATAGTGCGCACGACGTTCGGATCTACCAGGGTGACGTTGGCGAAAGATCCCGCTACAAGATCTTGACCTTGCTCACTTACGCGACCGATCCTTGCCGGGGCCTTGGAAAGAACCCGAGCGACATCAGCCCAACTGAGCCTGCCGGTATTTACCATTGTTTCAATTACCACGGGAAGCGCTGTCTCGAGTCCGGTCATCCCGAAAGCTCCGGACTGCCAGTCGCAGTCCTTATCTTCGATGGGGTGCGGAGCATGGTCCGTACCGACAATGTCTATGGTTCCGTCTTCCAAGCCAGCGCGCACTGCCTCAACATCGGCTGCGCTGCGTAGCGGCGGATTGACCTTAAAGGTTGGATCGTAGCTGCGTGCTTCCTCTTCAGTCAAAGAAAGGTGGTGAGGTGTAACCTCGGCAGTGACATTGACGCCGCGGTCTTTTGCCCAGCGCACTAACTCTACCGAACGAGCAGTAGAAAGATGACACACGTGGAGCCTAGACTGCGTTAGCTCCGCAAGCATAACGTCGCGGGCGATAATCGATTCCTCGGCAACACCGGGCCAGCCTTTGAGACCCAGTTCATCCGAAAGAGCAGATTCGTTCATCTGCGCGCCCTCGGTAAGTTCGGGATCTTGCGCATGCTGGGCAACTACCCCGTCGTAGGCACGCACGTATTCAAGAGCGTGACGCATCAAAAGACCGTCGTGTACGCACTTGCCATCGTCAGAAAAGACCCTAACCTTCGATTTGCAAGTAGCCATCGCCCCCAGGGCAGCCATATGCTTTCCGGCCAACCCCGCAGAAACTGCCCCCACCGGGCGCACCTGCAAATACCCTGCTGCGCGACCGAGCTCTTCAACCTGTTCAACTACCGGAGCATCGTCGGCAACTGGGGTGGTATTAGCCATCGCATGCACGCAGGTGTAACCGCCCATCGCGCCGGCCTGGCTACCGGTGAGAACAGTTTCAAAATTCTCTTGCCCCGGCTCCCGCAAATGAGTATGCAGGTCAACCAAACCTGGCAGGGCAATAAGCCCCTTCCCGTCAATACGAATAGGCTCGCGCAGACTACCTTCTGCCCCCGCGCCCACTGCCACAATCTTCTCGTCTCGAATGGCAATATCTGCTTTCCCGTTGCCCTCAATATTTGCGCCCTGAATTAGAATTTCACTCATTTTTACTTTTCCTTAGCTAGCAGCAAATAAAGGGCTGCCATCCGAACCGAAACACCGTTGGCTACCTGTTCGACAATTACAGACTTGTCCGAATCTGCCGCTTCCGCACAGATCTCGAGACCACGATTCATGGGGCCTGGATGCATCACTACGGTCCGCTCCGCCAAGCGTTCAAAGCGTTCCCGATTCAATGAGTACAAACGCCTATACTCTTCCGGAGACGGGAAATACCCCCCACCAGCAGCAGACATTCGCTCGCGTTGGATCCGGAGCATCATTACCGCATCAGGGTCAGTACCTAGAGCCTCGTCAAAATCATAGGTAACCTCGCAGGGCCAGGTTTCCACTCCAAAAGGAACTAACGTGGGCGGCGCGACCAGCGTCACCTTGGCTCCAAGCAAGGTGAGCAGATCGACATCTGAACGCGCAACCCTAGAATGCTGGATGTCGCCAACGATCACGACGTGAGCGCCCTCGATATCCGCACCTGCCGGAGCGGGAGCCCCTGCGCACCGGTAGTGCCTGCGCAAGGTCATGGCATCGAGCAGCGCCTGAGTGGGATGCTGGTGGGTGCCATCGCCGGCATTTAAGACCGGTAGCCCAATCCAACCAGCGTGGGCCAGCCTATGGGCGGCTCCGGAATGGTTGTGCCGTACAACAATGGCGTCAGCTCCCATAGCCGACAAAGTTAATGCTGTGTCCTTTAGTGATTCTCCTTTTGAGACCGAAGAACCCTTAGCCGAAAAATTTATCACGTCAGCCGACAGTCGCTTTTCCGCGGCCTCGAAAGACTGGCGCGTTCTAGTGGAATCTTCAAAGAAGAGGTTTACAACTGTTTTTCCGCGCAAGGTAGGCAACTTCTTTACCGCTCGGGACTGGGTTGCAGCCATAGTTTCGGCGGTATCGAGAATCTCGATGGCCTCTTCGCGCGACAGATCTTTTATAGAAATTAAATGGTCCATTTACTTGTCCTTCTCGATCAAAACTGCATCTTCGCCATCTACTTCGCGGGTAAGAACCACGATAGATTCCTCTTTAGAAGAAGGCAGGTTCTTACCAACGTAGTCAGCTCGAATCGGAAGTTCTCGGTGGCCTCGATCAACCAAAACCGCAAGGCGCACCACGGCCGGCCTACCGATGTCAACGAGTGCGTCAAGGGCAGCTCGAATTGTGCGCCCCGAATAGAGGACATCATCAACTAAAACCACAGTCTTACTATCTAGCCCCCCCGCGGGGATAGACGTGGGATGAGGATTCCGAACCGGGTTTCTGGACAGGTCATCCCTATACATCGTGGTGTCTATAATGCCGAGCGAAACATTGGCCTGCTCGTGCTTCAGAACTTCATAAATGCGTTTTGCGAGGGGAACCCCCCCAGTGGGGATGCCCAGCAGAACAATTTCAGAGGCATCTTGATTGCGCTCCAAAATCTCGTAGGAAATGCGTTTCAACGAACGCGAAATGTCGTCGGGCGACAGGACTTTTTTAGCCCCCAGGGTAGCGTGAGCCACACCCGCCTCCTTCTCCGCCTCACAGGACGGTCATTAAAGGGTTTGGACGTCTCAAATCATATCGCTGCGGCGCCTCACTGTCACGAATGAAAGGGCGCAGCTACGGTGAAAAATGCTACAGAAAAAGTTTGGGCCACCCGAAGGTGGCCTCGCAAACTATTCTTCCTCCTGATCGGCAATATAATCGCCGGCAGCGAGATTAGCCAGAGCCTGAGCAACTAGCTCTTGCTGGTCTTCGGAGCGAACAGAGGATGACGGCTCCGAAGCGTCAAGTTTGTTAGCCGAGGCTTGCTCCTGACCGGACTGGGCATCCGGCTGGTTAGACGGGCAGCCTTCAGAAGTCGGCTCGGGTCCCGCCTGAGAAGGAGCATCCAAAGATGCGGTAGGCGAAGCAAGGGAGGCATCGGCATTCGCACTAGCAGGTTCATTACCTGCAGTGGCATTTTGCTCGTAGCTGCCACCAGGTGAATCAGCGCGATCTTGCCCTAGGTCCTGCTCGCCCTCGCCAGAAGGATTCGCGTCCTGCGAATCGACCAGCACACTTCCAGCGGGCAACTTAGCTAAGTCAGGGAGATCTATGCCCTCCCCGAAATCTTCAGGAACCGTGGTTGAGCCAAAAACGGCGGAACGAGCTTTGGCAACCTTATTGATGCGATCCAAAATCGCATTGACAAATGCAGGCGTCTTCTCGGAAGCAATGACTTCAGCTATGTTCATTGCCTCCTTGATAGCGATAGGCCCGTCGATCTCGGGATTAAACAAGATCTCCCAAGCCCCCACGCGCAAGATCGCCAAATCTACCCCAGGCATGCGATCAATGGTCCAGTTGGTCGCATTAGCGGCAATCGCCTCGTCGATTTCGCTCACGTGCTCTGCTACTCCCACGACAATTTCGTAGGCGTAGGGTGGGATTCCGGTCTGCGCGGTAGAAACTACCTGTCTCGCCCTGGCCAAATCCTTGATGCGATCGGGAGTCGAACCAAAGCCGCGCTGGTCGGCCTCGAACAGAGTATCGACTGCCCTACTTCTGGCGCGAGTGCGCCCCGTGAACTTCCTAGATTTCTTCTTTGACATTATTAATCGGTCACGCGCGAGATGTATTCGCCGGTACGAGTGTCCACCTTAACCTTGGTGCCCTGCTCCAAGAATAGCGGAACCTGGATTTCGGCGCCGGTCTCGACAGTGGCAGGCTTTGTGCCAGCGTTGGACCGATCGCCCTGCAAACCCGGCTCGGTGTAGGTGATCTCGAGGGTTACCTGAGGGGGCAAGTCGATGAACAACACGTTGCCCTCGTTGAAGGAAACAATGACTTTTTGCCCTTCGAGCATGTACTTCTTTGCGTCGCCCACAATGTCAGCGGGGATCTCGACCTGCTCGTAATTGTCGTCGTCCATGAAGACATAGAATTCCCCGTCGTTGTACAGGTAGGACATGTCGCGGCGGTCGACGGTAGCGGTTTCGACTTTGACGCCGGCATTGAAAGTCTTGTCCACGGTCTTTCCGGATAGAACATTCTTGATCTTGGTACGCACGAAGGCCGGGCCTTTGCCGGGCTTGACATGCTGGAATTCGACTACCTGCCACAGCTGGTTGTCGATCTTCAGCACCATGCCATTCTTTAGGTCGTTCGTAGTTGCCATTAGTATGTCCTTTCCAAATTTTTCATTCCGGCCTTAAACACTACCTGTTCTAGGGCGAAAACCGTTATTTAAAGGCACAACTTTCGGATTATCACATCTGCAGCCTGTTCGGGTGTGGTCTGCGTAGTATCGATCTCGACCTCTGCAAGAGGGCGCAGCTCGCCCTCGCGAGCGGCCTTCAGAGCGCCAAATGTAGCATTGGGCGTGCCTAGTGCAATGGATCTAGGCGCATTTAGCCCATTTCGCACAGCCAAAGCATGGGTTTTGGCGTTTAGCAGCACAACCCGGAAAGACTTGATGCGAGCTTGCTGATGCACTACGGAGCCCGAAGGCAACCCCACAATTCCCCACGCCTCAGACAGAGCTTTATCGGCCAGTTTGTTCTCAAGCTTGCGGTAGGCGGCCTCCCCTTCGTTCAAAAGTATGTCTGTGCCACCGGCAGCAGCCAGGTTTTGTCCGACATCTATAAAAGTGAGCCCCACCTTAGCGGAAAGCGAAGCTCCCACGGTGGTTATTCCGGCTCCAGGAAGGCCTGTCAACACCAAGCTCACTTTGCTACCTTCCTAAACGCGTATTCGAGTACAGCTATATCTTCGATCGGAACCGTAACAGGTTGAGCCAAATCCCGCAGCAGAACCATCCGAATTTTGCCATTGCGAACCTTTTTGTCCGCCCTCATTGCGTCAAGTAGCGTCGCAAAGTCCCCGCCTCGATAGCTGGTTGGTAGACCAGCCGCCGCGAGCACCTTTCGATGGCGCTCCAGTAGATCTGTATCAATCATTTCTAGCTTGTGAGCCACGTGAGCGGCGAACATCATGCCTACCGAGACCGCGTTGCCGTGGCGGAAGCGGTAACGCTCCACTTTTTCGATTGCATGGGCAAAAGTATGTCCATAGTTGAGGATTTCGCGAAGTCCGCCTTCGCGCAAATCCTTGCCTACCACGTCGGCTTTGACCCGAATTGCTCGAGAAATTATCTCGGGAAGATTCTGGCTCGTGGGGCAAATATGTTCCTCATCCAGTAGCTCAAGAATACGGGGATCTGCTATAAATCCGCATTTGACCACTTCCCCTAAGCCCTCGACAAAGTCTTGCGGGGGCAATGTCTGCAGATAATCAAGGTCGCACACTACAGCGCGCGGGGTCCAGAATGCCCCCACCATATTTTTTCCGGAAGAAGTATTTATGCCAGTTTTGCCACCGACCGCAGCGTCAACCATCCCTAGTAGCGAGGTCGAAATCGCAATGTGATCGACTCCCCGCATCCACGTTGCTGCTACGAACCCCGACAGGTCGGTCGTTGCTCCTCCCCCCAGGCCCACAACTGTGTCCTTCCGACCGAAGCGCTCCAGCCCTAGGGTGTCCCAACAGTTACTCAAACATTCAACGGTTTTTTGTGCTTCAGCATTTGGCGCAATGAATCCCTTCACAAAGATCCCGTGAGCTTCCAGAGCGCTGGCTAAGGGCAGGTAATGGCACTTTAAATCCTGCGGCGCAATTAGGAAGGCCTTCGAGTTGCCTGCTGCGAGCAATAGCAGGAGCTTTTGCTTTGCAATTGCCCTGCCGATGCGGACTGCATATGGGGTAGGACCATCCACCGCTATGAGCTCATGTTGGCAGCTCATCACCTCCTCTGCTACGGAAGCTATGCTTCGCCCATCTGTTTCTACCTGGGCAGTGGCAAGTTCAGAGAAGGTCTTCGTGCGCTGCGCGTATAGGTGCTGGAGCGCTTCCAACGGATCTTTCGCGAGCAGGGGACGTCCGTTCGCCCCTGCTACACGTTTCGCCGAGGTTCTTGGGGTTGCTTTGAGGTAGACGGTTTCATGGCCTCGAACCAGCCCCACCGAGGCCGGGTAGCTAAGCGCTCCACCGCCGAGAGCGATCAGGTCGTAGCCTTTTTCCAGGCTCCGGTGAATGGCCTCTAACTCCCATTGCCGAAACGCCGCCTCCCCCTCGTGGGCGAAAATATCTGGGATAGTTTTGCCCGCAATCTGGGTAACTAAATCGTCCGTATCTACACTGGTGAGCCCATATTTATCGGAAAGATAGGCGGCAACGGAGGTTTTGCCTGCCCCCGGCATACCGGCTAAGAAAACACTCATGCCAGCCCCCTAGAGCGCAAAGTAGCCACGTAGGCAGCTACGGAGTCTTGCACTTGTTTCAACGAAAAACCACCGGTGTGTTCGAGGAGGACTTGCAGGAGTGTAAGTGCCACCATTGCCTCCGCTATTACCGCGGCAGGTGCCACTGCGCAAACGTCCGAGCGCTGATGAATTGCGGTGGCGGCCTTTCCGGTTTTTATGTCTACTGTACGCAGCGCTCGCGGCACAGTAGAGATCGGTTTCAGTGCTGCGCGCAAACGCAAATCTTCTCCGTCCGACATGCCTCCTTCAATGCCTCCCGCACGATTGGAGGTGCGGGTCGGGTGGCCGGACTCTAGAACTATTTCGTCGTGTGCTCGCGATCCTAGCCTGTCGGCGGTAGAAAAGCCGTCGCCGACTTCGACCCCCTTTATAGCTTGGATAGACATCAAAGCTTCGGCTAGACGGGCATCTAGGCGCCGTCTAGCTTGCACGTGGGTGCCGGCCAAGCCTAGTGGAACCCCTTGGACGATAACTTCTACGACTCCCCCCAAAGTATCCCCCGATTTTTTGGCAGCGTCTATGGCCGCAACCATTTTCTTTGAAGACTTAGCGTCAAAACAGCGCACCGGGTCTGCATCTAAAGCTGGAGTATCTGCAAAAGTTGGAACGGGCGCGCCCTCGGGCACGTGTTCCCCTCCAAGAGCTACAGTATGCGAAACGGTGTGCACCCCGTAAGCCTGCTCTAGTACCTTTTGTGCGACAGCTCCGAGCGCCACTCGCATTGCCGTTTCTCTGGCGGAAGCGCGTTCCAAAACTGGGCGAGCGTCATCCAGATCGTAGGCTGCCATCCCAGCCAGGTCTGCGTGCCCGGGGCGAGGTCGGGTTAGCGGCTTGTTGCGCGCCACTTCCCTCGCGTCCCCCTTTCCAGCGTCAATTTGTAGAGCTTCGGCAGAAACAGGATCGGGGTTCATCACG
This sequence comes from Winkia neuii subsp. neuii DSM 8576, assembly GCF_000420405.1. Classification (GTDB taxonomy): domain Bacteria; phylum Actinomycetota; class Actinomycetes; order Actinomycetales; family Actinomycetaceae; genus Winkia; species Winkia neuii. The sequence goes on from NZ_ATUW01000005.1 coordinate 98,496, forward strand.
ATCTGCCACTTAGGCCACTCAGAATTCTCGATCAAGATAGCCACGGGGGCTCCGGTTGTGTGTCCATGCCGTACCCCGCCTAGAAAACGTACGCGGTCCGCTTCCCATTTTTGCCGCGCTCCCCGCCCGTATCCGAGCCTACGCCGAGCAAGTGCGTCCTCTAAGTCCGAGGTTTGAACCTCAACCCCTGCGGGGATGCCGTCGACGATCCCAACTAGAGCCTCACCATGGGATTCTCCTGCAGTTAGCCAAATCATGACACCGATTTTTCCACAAGTTGTCCTCTTAGGGCAGCCTCGTTCCGCCTGCTAAAAAAGTAGCGGAGCTAGGTAACCTCCCAAAATTAGGTAGGGACCGAGGGCTATGTGGGTCATAGCGTTCCTGGTGCGTGCAATTGCCACCAAAGCGGCTCCACCGGCAATAAGTAACGCCACAGCAATTGCCCAGGCAGGGGCCTCGGTAGCTATGGCCGCACTGGGCGCCAGGGCAATTGGCGCGAGCCGCACATCCCCAAACCCAATCTTGGCAACTCCAGCGAGGGCGGCAAAACCAAGAAATATTACTACTGCCCAAACAAGAGTCGGTATGATCCGCTGGCGAAAGTTAGCAGCCAAAGTGGCAATAGCCACAAGCCCACCTCCATAAACCCAAAGTCTAGGCAACCGGTGACAGGCAAAATCACAAAGAAGTGGAACCGCCAGATAACCAGCGAGAGCGCAAAGCACCCAGCGCGCGGCACAGCAGGCTCCAAGACCAGTCAAAATTAAACTGAGAAATGCATACACCTTAGGCTGATTCCAAGAAGGTGCACCTTGGCCTACTGAGGCGCAGTATTTAGCACAAACCTTCGAACCATAAACTGTGGCTAATGCTATTCCCACAGCCCAAAGCGCCACACTAAGCGCGGGCCCTATCCATTGCATAACGCATAGCCTCCACGTCAGGAGTTGAACCAACCATTAGAACTACCTGAGCCACCGCCTGATGCAAAAGCATCTCGGTGCCAGGAATAGTTTTTGCTCCAGAAGAAGCAAAAGCCCCAGCCAGCTTCGACGGCCAGACCGCATACGCGACATCCAAAAGCACCTGCCCTTCGTGCGCTACAGCATGGGCACCTTCAGCCCACTGGTCTGCAACTCCAGCTGGCAGAGTAGAAATTACCACGTCCGCTTTTGCGATAGCCGCCATCATCTGGTCTGAGCCTATTCTAAGCTGCGTTATTGGGATCCCCAGCCGGCTAGAAGCGCCCGTAATCGAGCCGCCCCCGCTAAAGCTGCGGGCACATACTGAAATGTTGGAAGTGCCGAGTTTTTTCAGGGCTGCCAGCGCTGAACTTGCGGTAGCGCGAGCCCCCAAGATGACGGCCGAGCGCGCAGGATACCCTTCCAAACAACGCACGATGCCCTCGACATCCGTGTTTGTGCCGCGCAAACCGGGTAGCACGGTATTGACGGCACCTACCCCTCGGGCGAGCTCCGAAAGTTTCAAAGCGGGCAAAATAATCTGCTTATTCGGCATAGTTACCGAAAATCCTGCCCAAGTAGGATCCTCGCTTGCCTTCTTAATAGTAGCTACCGCCGAGTCCTCACTAACTTTCAGGAGACGATAATCCCACTCGGTAAGGCCCAGGGATTTGTAGGCTGCCTTGTGCAGAACCGGCGATAGAGAGTGCGCTACGGGGTCGCCAATTACCGCAGCCCACATCAGTTCTCACAAACCTTCGGATTCGCCTTGCAGTATTTCTTGAGTTCCTCGACGTTGGCGTTTTGCTGGTCAAGAGTTTCGGCGAACTTAGTTTCTCCGGTCTGCAAATTTACGGTGGTGTAGTACATCCATTTGCCGGGGGCAGGTGAAAGCACCGCCTGCAGGGCCTTATCCGAGAAGGTCCCGATCGGAGTAGGCGGGAGTCCCTTGTGAATGTAGGTATTGTACGGATTGTCGGCCTTCAGATCCTCACTGGTGGGCAGTCCCCCAGATTTACCTACGCCGTAGAGGACAGTGGAATCCATGTCCAGTTTGCCAGCCGTATCAGCGTTGTCTGCAGCGAGTCTATTTTCAATTACGCGGGCCACCATCGGATAGTACTTTTCTACATTTACTTCCTTCTCCAAAATAGAGGCCTTAGTAATTACTTCCTTCCATTTACTTGGGGGAACACTGTGTTCTTTCAGCTTAGAAGTGGTCTGCTCGATCATAGTCTTTACTAGATCGGCCGGTTCAGTTTCAGGAGTAACGGTGTAAGTATCAGGAGCCAGCCACCCCTCCAAATTGCCCCCGGCTTCCTTTGGCAATCCCAAATCGGTTGCGGAAGCAAAAGCTTTCTCGACCTCATCAGGATCAAACTGGTCGATCTTTTTCAACCGTTCCTTAGCTTCCTTTACGGTGAATCCCTCAGGAATCGTAACTTTTAGATCCGCCTTCGAAGCAGGATCTAACAGAGCTGCCACCGCCCCTGCAGCAGACATCTTCTTCTTCAACTTGTAGGCTCCTGGTTGAATAGCGGGAGCCTGCACGTTTGCGTTGAAGGCCTTCGAGAACGCTTTAGCCGAGGCCACCACACCTTTCTTTTCGAGGATCTTGCCGATGTCCTGACCGGTAGCCCCCTCAGGAACTTGAATACTGACCGAGGATGTGCCCGGGCCAGGATAGTCTGGAGCCTTCGAAAACAGTCCGGTGCCCAGAACTGCCCGCAACCCAATGGCAGCGGCTCCAACTACCAGGAACGTGACGACCAACATCACTATGGTTGCCTTTATTCTGCGCTTGCGGCGGCGGCGCTGCCTCTGCGCTGGGCCCTCCACATGACGAGATTCGACCCTTGCGTTGCGAACCCTTATTTTCCGCCGCTGCCGACGCATCTGGGCTCGGGACGGAAACTGTTTAGGGCCTTCACTATCCGGTGTCATCTTGGTCCTCATAACTTTTGGCCAGCAGGCCGCTCGTTAATTTTTTCGTACTCTAAAGCCTGTTGCAGGATAATCACCGCAGCCTGCCGATCTACAAGTTCGCGTTGCTGCCTAGACGATAGTCCAGCCTCGCTCATCTGCTCGTGAGCTGAAACTGAGCTAAGCCGCTCGTCTACCATCCGAATCGGCACACTCACCAAGGAGCGCAATCCGCGTGCCCAACGCAGCGCCATCTTGGCGCTCCTGCCGGCCTTGCCAGCCAAGGTTACCGGCTTGCCAACGATTATCTCGATGGCGCCCACCTCGTCAACCAGATCGGCGGCCTCGTACAGATCGGAGTCGTATCTGTCCTTGGCGATGGTGGTTTTGGGCGAACACAAGACCGCATCGGCGTCGCATACTGCCACTCCGATGCGAACTGTGCCCACATCAAAAGCTATCCTGCTACCCTTGCGCATTACTTCTGCAGAGATTGAACGATATGCTGAAGGGCCGTGTCGACGGCGGTGGCATCTTGCCCCCCGCCCTGGGCAATGTCTGGGCGCCCTCCGCCGCCACCACCCATGAGCTTGGCGGCCTCGCGCACAAAATCGCCAGCTTTAAGTCCGCTTTCGCGGCCAGCTTCATTAGTAGCCACCACGATAGCCGGCTTACCCGAGTTAACTCCCGCAATCGCGATAAGTGCCGGACGGGTCTCCCCAAGCCTGTCGCGCACGCCTATGGCAAGCGTACGCAGGTCGTCGCCGGAGTTCACCTCACCGGCAAAGTGTGCAACAACGAGCTTGCCTTCGACCTCCCTGGCCTCGCTAGCAATGTTTGGAATAGCTGCTTGCAGAGACTGCGAACGCAAGTTGGCAAGATCCTTCTCGGCCTTCTTCAGGCGAGACATCAGGGTGTCAACCCGCTCGGCCAATTCCCCAGAGGTAACCCCTAGCATGCCTGAGATCTGATTTACGAGGGCGTGCTCCTTCGCCTGGAAGCCGGAGGCGGCGTCGCCAACCAGGGCCTCGACACGTCGCACCCCGGAGCCAACCGACGACTCGCCCAGAATAGCTATTCGCCCTACGTGGCCCAACGAGGGGACGTGGGTGCCTCCGCAGAATTCACGGGACCAGCCGTCGCCAATATCGACAACGCGCACAATCGCACCGTACTTCTCGCCAAATATAGCCTGAGCCCCCAGCTTCTTAGCCTCCTCAATAGGCAGCTCGTAGTCTGTGACGGAAAGGTTCAGACCCAGCCTTCTGTTGGCATCTTCTTCAACTTCTTCAACCATGCCCGTGGGAAGGGCATTCGGGTTGCGGAAATCAAAACGCATGCGGGAAGGCGCATTTTCAGACCCAGCCTGGGTCGCACCCTCGCCGAGGCGATCGAGCAGTTCTTGATGGATTACGTGAGTAGAGGTATGCGCCCTGGCAATCTGCAGACGGCGGTCAGTGTCTATCTGAGCGTGAGCCGTCTCGTCTAACACAACCTGTCCGTCTGTCAGCTGACCGCGGTGGACGGACAATCCCTTGATCGGCGACTGCACATCCGCAACATCTATAACCCCTCCAGAAGAGGTTCGGATAGTGCCTTGATCGGCAAGCTGGCCACCGGCCTCAGCGTAAAATGGGGTGCGATCCAAAATTATCTCGACAGTAGCGGGAGCAACCGCCTTCGGCTGTGGCTTGCCGTCTACCAAAATCCCCAGCACCCTTGCATCGGCCTGCGAATCCGTATAACCCAAGAATTTGACGTTCCCGCCCACACGCTTCTGCAAGTCGTGGTAAATACGCGAGTCCACGTGTCCGGTCTTTTTCTTCAGAGCATCGGCACGTGCGCGCTGGCGCTGGTCGGCCATTAGGGCGCGGAAGCGTTCCTCGTCGACGCTCACCCCTTGCTCAGCTGCCATTTCCAGGGTCAGATCGATCGGGAAACCGTAGGTGTCGTGTAGGGCGAAAGCCTTGTCCCCTGATAGCACAGGAGAGGCGGTAGACTCCTTCTTAGCGTCCGCCACGGCCATATCCAAGATGGTAGTGCCAGAGGTAAGCGTGCGTCGGAACGAATCCTCCTCGGCGTAAGCCACCTGCGAGATAGTTTGCCAATTCTGCTCGAGCTCCGGGTAAGAGCTCTTCATCACGTCTTTGGAGGCCGTAAGCAGCTTAGGCATAACGGGCGCATCAACGCCGAGCAAGCGCATCGATCGCACCGCCCGACGCATTAGGCGACGTAGCACATAACCGCGGCCTTCGTTGGAAGGACGGACGCCATCGCCAATCAGCATAAGCGAAGAACGGACATGGTCAGCTACTTGCCGCATGCGGACATCGTCTTGAGCACTGCCGGAATTATAGGTACGTCCCGACATCGCACCAGCTGCCTCGATTACAGGGAAAACCTCGTCAATTTCGTACATGTTGTCCTTGCCCTGCAACAAGAACGCCAGCCGCTCAAGCCCGAGGCCGGTATCAATGCATTTGGAGTCCAACTCGCCAAGTAGCGGGTAGTCTTTTCCCTTACCCTCCCCGCGCAGATACTGGTCGAACACCAGGTTCCAAATTTCTAGGAAACGATCGCCAACGGTATCAGCTGCAGGGCCTCCTTCGGGCCCATATTCGCTTCCACGGTCAAAGTGGATTTCGGCGCAGGGGCCCGCCGGGCCGGGCTGGCCAGTGTCCCAGAAGATCTCCTCGCGAGGCAGCCCCTGCAGGTGGGCAGGATCTAGGCCTATTTGGTGCAGCCAAATGTCTTTGGCCTCTTCATCCTGATCCCAAATAGTGACCCAGAGCTTGTCTCCGTCGAGTCCGTACTTGCCCTCGCTAACAGGGCCCGTGAGCAAATCCCACGCGAACTTCGAGGCGTCCTCTTTAAAGTAGTCGCCAAACGAGAAATTGCCACACATCTGGAAAAAAGTTCCGTGCCTGGTAGTTTTCCCGACCTCGTCAATGTCGTTAGTACGAATACACTTTTGCACTGACGCAGCGCGCGGCCACGGCGCCTTCTCGGTGCCCACGATATAAGGAATGAAAGGGACCATGCCGGCAATAGTAAATAAGATCGACGGTTCCGGGCTCACCAGTGGCACAGATTCGCGAATCTCGTGTCCGTTAGCTCCAAAGTAATCTAGCCAACGCTGCCTAATTTCAGAGGTACGCACTTAGGCACCTTTCAGTAAGTCGTGCGAACATGCTTGCCGCCCGAGGACGAAAGCAAGGCTCGCGTAATGGATTCTTCGTGTTCCTTCATAGCCTGAGAAAACTGTGAAGCATAGATTTTAATTTTAGAACGCACCGGGGGAAGCGCCGCCAAAGCGGCAACGGCAATGCCCACTACTATGGCCTTTTTCACTGCTTTTTATTCCTTCCCAAAACTTCACGGGTAGCAGCGCTAAACGCGGCCAGCTTAATTAGTGGCCGAGCCACTGTCGAGGAAACGAGGGTAGATAAAGCGGAGGCATCCTGGGCCATTTGCGAGGCCGACCGAGTAACCGAATCCACGCGGCCAAGTTGGGAGTTCACTTCGCCGATCGTCTTTGCGGCCTCCTGGACCGTGGAGCGCGTATCTACGGTGAGCTCGCGAACTGTTTTGCGGAGCTCGTCGATCAGCGAACCGAGTTTAATCAGCGGAACGGCGGCAAGTATCACGAGCAACGCAAATGCTATTGCGGCGATATAGCCCGGAATTGATCCCAATTGCATCTATCTCTCCTTCTAAAGGCACTACTAACAGGGTACCCGAATACGAAGAGGCCCCGGAACCAGCTGGCTCCGGGGCTCCTTTGAAGATTATTAGCGCGAGTAGTATTCGACTACTAGCTGTACGTCACAGACGATCGGCACGTCGTCGCGCTTGGGGGTTTCCTTCAGTTCAAAGCGCAGCTTCTCGAGGGCAACGTCGAGGTATGCGGGTACCTCGGGCAGAACGTCGCGGTGAGAACCGGCGGCAGCAACCTGGAACAGATCCTTGGTTACTGAGGCGGGCTTGACCTGGACAACCTGGCCAGGCTTCACGTGGAAGGACGGACGGTCGACAATGCGACCGTCAACCATGATGTGACGGTGCACCACTGCCTGGCGAGCCTGGGCAATAGTGCGGGCGAACCCGGCGCGCAGTACTAGCGCATCTAGGCGGGTCTCCAGGAAAGCAATCAGGTTTTCCCCGGTCTGCCCGCCACGACGCTTGGCGTCGGCGAAGGCGTGGCGCATCTGAGCTTCACGAATACCGTACTGTGCGCGCAGGCGCTGTTTCTCTTTCAAGCGGACGGCGTAGTCGGATTCGCTGCGACGGCGAGCACGGCCGTGTTCACCTGGGCCGTAGGGGCGCTTTTCGAAGTGGCGCTGAGCCTTGGGAGTTAGAGCAATGCCGAGGGCGCGGGAGAGGCGAACCTGCCTGCGGCCGCGGTTAGAGTTAGACATAACCTTTTCTTTCTGTCGAAAACAATGCGTGCAAATGCACGGGGCCAACACTTGTGGCTAAGACCCCAGCGTTGCGGTAAAGCAACCCCATCAGACTAGCGCATCTGTAACCTTTTGCGAACTTCCTGAAGGGTTTTAGTAATGTGGGATTCGTTACCATGAGAGGTGGGCTCATAGTAGCGGGTTCCATCTAGTTCATCTGGTAGATACTGCTGGCCCACGATTCCGGCTGGATAGTCATGTGGATACTTATAGCCCTTGCCGTGTCCAAGATCTTTCGCCCCCTGGTAGTGGGCGTCGCGCAAATGGGGCGGGACCGGCGGAGCCCCTTCTTTTCGAATCTGCCCCAATGCTGCATCAATTGCGTTTATGGCAGCGTTGGATTTTGGCGCTAGAGCAACCGCCAAAGCAGCCTCAGAAAGTATGATTCTGGCCTCGGGCATGCCAATCATCTGTACGGCTTGCGCCGCCGCCACGACGACAGGTAACAAGGACCTGTCGGCAAGCCCCACGTCCTCGGCTGCAGCAATCATTATTCGCCTGGCAATGAAGCGCGGATCTTCACCGGCTTCAATCATTCGGGCCAGGTAGTGAACTGTCGCGTCGGGATCCGAACCGCGCATTGACTTTATGAATGCGGAAATAACGTCGTAATGCTGGTCTTCGTCATAACGGACTAAGGCTCTATCGGCACTTACCTCCACATCACGTACCTCGATAACAGTGCGCTCGTTGTCTTTGGCGGCCCCCGCCGCAGCTTCCAACAACGTGAGTGAGCGGCGCCCGTCCGCACCCGCTGTTCGCAGCAACAACTCTTCGGCCTCGGCAGCTATAGACATCTTTCCGCCAAATCCGCGAGGATCCTCTAGCGCCCGGTGCACCAGTTTTTGCAGATCCGTTTTTTGGAGCGGATTTAGGGTCAGCAGCAGCGACCGCGAGAGGAGTGGCGAGATAACTGAAAAGGACGGGTTTTCCGTAGTTGCCGCAACAAGGGTCACCCACCGGTTTTCTACGGCTGGCAACAGAGCATCCTGCTGGGACTTTGAAAAGCGATGCACCTCGTCGACGAAGAGGACTGTTTCTTCGCCTGTAGCGCCAAGTTGGTGGCGGGCAGTATCAATCACAGCCCGCAGCTGTTTCACACCGGCAGACACTGCAGATATCTCAGTGAACTTGCGTCCTGACTGACGTGCAACCAGGTAGGCCAAAGTGGTCTTCCCAGTTCCCGGCGGCCCCCACAGTATTACCGAGGAAACCCCACCCTCACTCGGCTCTAATAGCCTGCGCAAGGGTTGACCGGGCCCCAGTAAATGCTCCTGGCCCACGACCTCTTCGAGAGAAGTTGGGCGCATGCGCACCGCCAGGGGCGAATTGGCCCCAGAAGTGGGAACTCCGCTAGCCTGTATGCCTCCAGCTTCGAAAAGATCCATAACCTCACCCTAGCGGAACGGGGGCGAAACAGGCACGCCCGTTTCTTGCATCCGCCAGTATTCCTGGTAGCGGTCAAAGTGGTCTAGGACGTCGTGAATTATGGCAGTTTGGGAATACCCCATAACGTTGTAGTCCTGGTTTCCATCAGGCAGGTGTACCTCGAGCCGAGTCGAACGCGCTGACGACAAAGGCACCCCAGCATAGAAGGTAGCGGGAGTATCCACTGCCAAAATTCTGTAAACGAACTGGTCCTCGCCGCTAAAGGCAGTCAGTTTTAGGCGGTCGTAGATACGCCGTTCCTCCATTTCCTCGAGCCGATCGTGGTCGGCACGCACCACCTGCGACTCAATACCCTGGCTAGCAAGCTCGCTACTAATTTTCCTGAGGGCGGGTTCGCAAACTTTGGAGAGGTACCTACTGGCTTGGGCCGGACTCACCTGATCAAAAGTTCGTGCCAGGCGATCACGCCAGGAAGTTCCCCCGCTGGTTGCCCCAGCCACGATATTTTTGGCGGAACGATCAAGAAGCACTACCTTCGATCGCTCGGCACGCAGGGCCTTGGCCAGGCCCACCATCACAAATACCAGGACAAACGCGAAGGGCAAGCCGGTTATGATTGTGGCATTTTGCAACGCAGGGATGCCCCCGACTAGCAGCATTGCCACTGTCAGCACACCGACCAGAGCTGCCCAGAAGATGCGAAGCGGCGCGTTCGCATCGGAGCGCGACGTAGGCAAATAGGAACATAGATTGGCCATTACTAAGGCTCCTGAGTCTGCGGAGGTGACGTAAAACAACAGCCCCACAAACGTGGCTAGCCCGATAGTAAAGAAGGGAGCCGGGTAGTGTTGAAGCAGCGCGTAAAAGCCAGACTCCGGAACCTCTAAAGTATTTTCAGCAAACTTGAGGTTGCCAGAGCGCACCAATTCAATGGCCGCGTTCCCGAATACCGATATCCACGCCAACACGTAAGTAAATGGGATGAGCATCGTTCCCACCACAAATTCGCGCAAGGTCCGGCCCCTGGAAATTCTAGCCAGAAACATCCCTATAAACGAGGCCCAGGCTACCCACCAAGCCCAAAAGAACAGCGTCCACGCGCTCATCCAGGCCCCCTTATTGGCGTAGGCAAACGTTTCTAAAGTGCGCGAGGGGAAGCTCTGCACAAAATCTCCCACATTTTGTGCCATTGCGTTGAGCAAGAAATCCGTCTTCCCGGTAACCAGCACCCAACCAATCAGAAATATTGCCAAAAAAACGTTCAGCTGGGAAAGTATGCGGATTCCTCTGTGTACACCGGTCGTAGCCGAGGCCGTAGCCATAGCGACTGCCAATGCCACCAATACCACCTGGGCACCCAGCCCCTTTTTTATTCCAAAGAGTATTTCTAGGCCAACGTTCAGCTGAATTACCCCGATACCGAGGGTGGTGGCAACACCGAAAATCGTCCCGAGGATGGCTGCAGAATCCACCAGGTGGCCAATTGGGCCATCGATCTTGTTTCCGAGTACAGGGGCCAGCGAGGAGCGCACGGAAAGTGGTTTACCTCGCCTGTATGCGAAATAGCCTAGAGCAATTCCCATTAGGGCATACATGCCCCATCCGGTTATGCCGTAGTGAAAGATGGTCCACACCGGCGCCTGCCTGGCAGCCTGCAGACTTTGCCCTGTACCCGAGGGCGGGTTCATATAGTGACTTATTGGCCCAGCCACCGAAAAAAACATTATGTCCGTGCCGATACCCGCAGCAAACAGCATGGCTGCCCACGAAAAAAGAGAAAACTCCGGCCTAGAATTCGCGGGCCCCAGACGCACTCTGCCGTATCTTGAAAAGCCCAAAAACAAGACAAAAATAATGATGGAGGTGGCCAGACCAATGTAGAACCAGCCAAACCACTTACAGATCCAGGCTACTGCAGAACCAAGCAAGCTAGCTGCCGCAGTTGGATCGATCATGGCCCAAACCGCTACGGCCGTCAGTCCTAGCGCACTTGAAATAAAAACTGGGTATTTGACACGGACCTGTAAAATTTGGCTGCTGCTCACGTATACCTTTCAAAGCAAATGGGGTCGGCAGCGCCGACCCCATTTCCGTCATTTTAAGAAATCTGTATTCCCTGCGCCCAAACGCTTGACCTCGGGCAGCCCCGAAGTCATATCCAGGACAGTTGTAGGCCCTTCCGCCCCACAGGGACCGTCAATTATCGCGTCAAGCAAATATCCTATCCGGTCCTTTATCTGCCACCCGTTGACCTCAGGCTCTGTCTGCCCGGGCAGGATCAGCGTCGAGGACATGAGCGGTTCGCCGAGTTCTGCCACTAGTGCCTGCGTAGTCTTATGCGCCGGTATGCGCACCCCCACCGTGTGCTTCTTAGCGTTGAGCATTATGCGGGGCACTTCCTTTGTCCCCTTCAAAATGAAGGTATAGGGCCCCGGCGTCAAAGACTTGAGCAACCTGAAGGTCTTGTTATCCACAATAGTCATCTGTCCGACCTGGGCAAAGTCGTGACAAATCAGCGTGTAGTCGTGCCGCGGCGGCAGCTTTCTAATCCTGGCAATAGTGTCGATGCCCTGCTTGTTTCCCAAAGCGCACCCAACCGCATACCCAGAATCAGTGGGATAGGCTATTACACCCCCCGAACGGACCACATCCGCTGCCTTTCCAATAAGACGCACCTGTGGATTGACTGGATGGATTTCAAGAAATTGCGTCAAAGCTCATTCCTCTTCGTCATCCTCGGGAACGTAGTCAACACCGGTTTCCGCTCGCTGCTCATCAGATATCGGAGCCGGCGCGTCTGTGAGCGGATCCCAGCCGTTGCCAATCTTGGGGAAGGCGATGACATCGCGAATGGAAGGAGCCTTGCACAGCAGTGACACGATGCGGTCCCACCCAAAGGCAATGCCGCCGTGCGGCGGAGCCCCGAACTTGAAAGCATCGAGCAAGAAACCGAATTTTTCCTGCGCCTCCTCGGGCCCAATGCCCATCACGTTGAAGACGCGTTCCTGCACGTCCCTGCGGTGAATACGGATCGAACCGCCACCTATCTCGTTACCGTTGCAAACAATGTCGTATGCGTAGGCGAGGGCATTCGCAGGATCCTTGTCGAAATTGTCCAAGCATTCGGGCTTTGGAGAGGTAAAAGCATGGTGAACTGCAGTCCATTTTGAGTGCCCTAGGGCAACGTCGCCCTCTTCTTCTGCCTCACCAGTGGGCTTGAACAACGGAGCATCGACAACCCAGACAAAACTCCAGGCATCCTCGTCAATAAGTCCGGCGCGTTTGCCGATCTCAAGGCGGGCCGCACCGAGCAAGGCTCGAGACTCTGCTGCCTTACCAGCCGCAAAGAAGATGCAGTCACCTGCCTTCGCACCGGTGGCCTCGGTGAGGCCGGACTTTTCGGCCTCGGAAATATTCTTGGCAACGGGACCGCCCAGGGCACCGTCCTCGCCCACGGTTACGTAAGCGAGCCCTTTGGCCCCGCGAGAACGGGCCCAATCCTGCCACTTGTCAAAGGTCCTCCTAGGCTGGGAGGCACCTCCGGGCATTACAACTGCCCCGACGTACGGATTTTGGAAGACACGGAACGGGGTGTCCTTGAAATATTCAGTCAGATCTACCAGTTCAAGCCCAAAGCGCAGATCCGGTTTGTCCGAACCGTACTTTTCCATAGCATCCTTGTAGGTCATGCGAGGGATCGGGGTCTGCAGATCGTAGCCGATCAAGGACCAAATCTCGCGAAGCAGATCCTCGGTGACCTCAATAACGTCGTCTTGCTCCACGAAAGACATCTCGCAGTCGAGCTGAGTAAACTCAGGCTGGCGATCTGCGCGGAAATCCTCGTCGCGGTAGCAGCGAGCAATCTGGTAGTACCGCTCCATGCCAGCCACCATGAGCAGCTGCTTGAACAGCTGGGGAGACTGCGGCAAGGCGTACCACGAACCCGGCTTCAGCCTTGCAGGAACAACAAAGTCGCGGGCACCCTCGGGAGTAGAACGAGTCAATGTGGGAGTTTCAATTTCAACGAAATCGTGGGCCTGCAACACCTTTCGGGCAGCCTGCGAAACCTTGGACCGCAGCCTTATCGCGTACTGTTGAGAAGACCTGCGCAAATCGAGGTAACGGTATTTCAGCCGAACGTCCTCGCTAACCTGACCGGCGTCCTCGGCATGGGCCGACACTTGGAATGGAAGCGGAGCTGCGGGATTCAGCACTTCAACGTCGCTAGCAAACACCTCAATAGCACCGGTAGGGAGATTCGGGTTCTCGTTGCCCTCGGGGCGCTTCTCCACTTTGCCAGTGATCTGCACAACAAATTCGCTGCGCAACCCCCTAGCTACTTCTTCGTCGTGAATAACCACCTGGGCAATGCCCGAGGCATCACGCAAATCAATGAAGGCAACTCCACCGTGGTCGCGGCGACGATCAACCCAGCCAGCCAGCGTAACAACCTGGCCAACCAGCGATTCGTTCAGCGTTCCTATGTTGTGAGTTCGCAGCACGTGCCATTCCTTTCTTCGTTGCGACACCGCTAGACCGGCGGGCGCTCTAGCCCCTAGGTTAGCGCGATCTGCAACGCAGGCGCGAATGTGTCAAACTAAGCGAGTGTCTAAGCAAGAGAATTTCCCGGCACAGCGCATATTTGCGGCGGTAGCAATTGCAACTCTAACTGTTATAGCTCTGTCCACAATGGCCACCACCGCCATAGCTCCCCGAATAGGCCGCGAGCTACACGGCATAGGCCTATTTCCACTCATATTCGGGCTTTCAGGTGCCCTGCAAGTCATATTCACAGTGCTAGCAGGTGTGTGGGTCGACGCCAAAGGCGCACGCCCGGCTCTACTTGCAGGATCCGGTTTTCTTGTAGCTTCTCTGCTGGGGGCAGCGTTTGCTCCCACGATCTCAGTATTTCTAATCGCTAGGGCGCTAGATGGAATTGCGAACGGGCTGGTTCTAGTTCCTCTCTATGTACTTGCCGCCCAACTTGTGCCCCCTTCCTCGCGCGCCGACATCTTTGCCCTCTTTTCTGCCGCCTGGGTCCTCCCCTCGCTGGTAGGCCCTGCCTTTGGCGGATACATAAGCCAACTGTGGGGATGGCGCACTATGTTCGTCCTCCTGATACTCGCACTGGTTCCAGTTGCTGCGGGCGCCTTGGTGCTATTCAAATTCATTCCCACCCAAAACCACCGAGTCAACCCGCGGGACAGAAGGCGCTCAGGCTGGGCACTAGTGGCTGGATTGGCGGTACTCGCCCTCCAACTAGCCTCTACCCTTGAAGTTCGTCTTCGCCCCTGGGCAATGATTGTGGGCCTCATAGCTGCGGGTATCGGAATCAGCAAAATTCTGCCCGAGGGAATCTTACGAGCCCGCCCCTCGATTCCCGCCTGGGTCGGCGCTCGCGGAATGTTCAACGGCGCCTTCATAACTCTCGAAGTTTTTATTCCCCTGATCTTGCAAAATGTGCGCGGCTATTCGACCGGAATCTCAGGACTCGCGCTCGCCCTAGGATCAGGTACATGGGCAGCAGGATCGTTTTTGGGGGGACGCCCCTTCGCCGCCCCTTACCTTAGGAAACTACCAGTTGGCGGTTCCGTAGTATTAGCTGTCGGCATCGCTCTTTCTGCAACCGCAGCTTTCCCGGGGGTGCCAATAATAATCTTTTTAGCGGGTTGGGCAGTTGCCGGAATCGGCATGGGGATGGCCTATGCGCCCCTCTCGGTGCTTGTTCTAGATACTTGTGCCCCGGCCGAGCAAGGGCTACAAAGTGCAAATATTCAAGTCTCTGACTCGCTGGGCATGGCTCTTGTAATGGGAATCGTGGCTTCCCTCTTCCAGCTATTTTTACACTCCCCTGATCCGGGCCCCTACCTTGCGCCATTGGCAGTAGCATTTGTAGTGAGCTTATTCGCCGGCTTCTATGCCTTTCGTGGGCAACGTCATAGCCGCAGGCCATAGCTTAGATATGGGGATGGCGGTAGGGTGGATAGCCGGCCTAAATGGAAGAAATTTTTATGACCTCAAAAACCTTTGCTGACCTTGCGCTGCCCAACGACCTTCTAAAAGCTGTTGAAAATCTCGGTTTCGCCCACCCGACTCCCATCCAGGAAGCGGCTATTCCCGCGCTGCTCCAGAAAAAGGACGTAGTGGGTATTGCACAGACCGGTACAGGCAAAACGGCTGCTTTTGGCCTGCCGCTACTGGCGCACATCGATGGCGAGGGCGTGCAGGCACTGGTGCTCGCCCCCACCCGTGAGCTAGCCCTGCAGTCCGCCGGAGCTATAAGCGACTTTGCCTCCGCCAGCCGCGACACCAACGTAGTTGCTGTCTACGGTGGCAGCCCCTACGGGCCACAAATAGGCGCTATAAAGGACGGCGCACAAGTTGTTGTTGGCACCCCCGGTCGCATAATCGATCTAATCGAGAAAGGGGCGCTAGACCTATCTGGGGTTCGCTTCTTCGTTTTGGATGAAGCAGACGAAATGCTGCGCATGGGCTTTGCCGAAGACGTAGAAACTATTGCTGCCTCCGTTCCGGACGATTCCGTGACCGCCCTCTTTTCGGCTACTATGCCCCCGGCAATCAAAAAGGTAGCCGAGACACATCTAAAGGATCCTGTCGAGATCTCTATTGCCCGTCAATCGACCACCGTTTCCACGGTTCACCAGACTTATGCCGTAGTACCGTTCAAGTTTAAGAACGTCGCCCTCGCTCGGGTCCTAGCGACCATGGATTCCGGAGCCACCATAGTCTTCGTCCGCACCCGGCTCGACGCCGAAGAAGTGGCTAACGACATGACCGCCCGTGGCTTTAGGACAGCTGCTATCTCTGGCGATGTTGCCCAAAATGAACGCGAACGAATCGTGGAACGACTGCGAAATGGTACCCTCGACGTCCTCGTTGCCACCGACGTGGCAGCCAGGGGCCTAGATGTCGAACGCATCGAATTGGTAGTGAATTTCGACGTTCCTAGACAAGACGAAGCCTATGTGCACCGAATTGGCCGCACGGGTCGCGCCGGCCGCGAGGGCAGGGCGCTGTCGTTCTTCACCCCTCGAGAGCGGGGTAAGCTGCGGCAAATAGAAAAATTAACGGGCACTAAAATGGAAGCCGTGCGTGTGCCCTCCCCCGAGCAGGTACGCACTCACAAGGCAAGCCACATTCTAAACAGGTTACCCGAGCGCATTGCTTCAGGCAGGTTAGAACTTTACTTCGGCCTAATCGAGGAGATGGCCGAGGAAAAGGGCATGTACATGGCGGATGTTGCTGCCGCTCTGTTGGCCTTGGCTGTCGGAGACGGCGACAACGACTCCGACAAATTGCGCACCCGTGGCGGGCATTCGCCGCGCATTCGCAAAGAGGAGCACCTCGACCAAGACGGACAGTTCCTCTACGCCGATTTCGAAGAGGGACGCGAGGGCAAAAAAGAAAAACGCTCCAGGTCAGCCAGGCGAGAGCAAAACGGCCGCCGCAAAGGCCATTCGCCAATGCCCGGGGCTAAGCGCTACCGTGTTGAGGTGGGTAGGCGCGACGGGGTAAAACCCGGCTCTATCGTGGGTGCTATTACCGGCGAATCCGATTTGCGTGGGAAGGACCTGGGCCGCATTGAAATCTTCCCCTCCTTCTCGCTAGTAGAGATAGCAGGTGGCATTTCGGCTCCGGAGGCCAAACGCATCGGTAAGGCTAAGGTAGCTGGGCGCGCGTTGCGAATCCGCGAAGATCGCGGCCCTAAGCGCTAAGTAACCTAGTTAGCTTCCGATAGTCGTCTAAACGGGCGTTCACAGGATCAGCCAGAGACTGCAAGAGTTCCTGGCTGATTGCTTTTTGGAGCTTCCGTTCGGCTTTCCTTTGCGCTCTGAGCGCCCCGGTGTGTACAAAGAGGCTAGCCAGCAGAGCTGTTATTGCCCCGGCTAAAAGTCCCGCGCCAAGTAGCTCCAGCGGGATGGGCAGCCCCTTATAAGAGGGTGCTGTCACCTCTAGTGCAAAGAATTTCAGTACAAAGTTCACTGCTAGCCAGCCGATTCCTAGGGCAGCAACGAGCGCAAAGATTGTCTGCAAAAAGGCTACGAAACGCCACCACAGCGGCACCGCATCCCCCTCCACTTCCGCCTTCGCTAGGGCGGCATCTAGCGGATCGGCAAGACCTGGCAGCAGAGTAGCTACCACCTGGGACATGTCACTGCGGTACGCAGGGGGCAGCGAAGCCGTAGACTGTGCACCGATCCGGCGCACCGCCCTCGCCAAATCTGAGCTAGTGACAGCATGCGCCTGCGGCACTGAAGAGTGTCCAATAACTTTATTTCCAGCGTTTATACGCAGCCGCTTCAACGGATCCGGCCGGAAACGGCGAATCCAAGAAAGCACCGGCCAGCCGGTCCACATTCCGCCTCGGTGCTTATACGAGCCCGCCGCGGCCTCCGCTACGGTTTTTGCCCCGCTAGCCCGATAGGCGGCCTCGGTCACCTGCCGCAAGTCCCTTTGCTTCAGGGGTGAGCGAACCTTCCCAGTTCCCACTGTTTCACCCAGCTCCAAACGCAGTTGTTCGAGGTCAGCCGCAATCCTTTTAGACCCGGCCTGTTTTTGTGCTCCCAGCTCGCCTATCTGCCGCCTTAGTGTCTCCACGCCCTCGCCAGTGACTGTGGAAACTGCGAGCACGGGAACCGAAAGGCCATCGGAGGCAAACACCTGTCGGGCGTGGGCAAGCAGCTTCTCTCTTTCGGAATTGGGCACCTGATCAATATGGGTCATTACCGCAATAGTCACGTCAGCATGGGCAGCGAAGGTACGCACAAACCCTTCGTGTAAGGTTGCGTCGGCATATTTTTGGGGATCTACAACCCAGACGAACACATCCACTTTAGATGCAAAAGAGGCTGTAATCTGGCGATGTTCAACCGCGTAGGAATCCACGTCCGGCAAATCCAGCAGCACCGTGTCTAAAGGAAAATTGGGACTTTTTACAGGCACCCGTCGCCCCACTTGCAACCAGTCAAGAACCTTAGTAGCTCCCCCGGTTCCGGATAGAGCTGCTAGGGGTTCGGTAGTAGTGGGACGGGTAGCCCCCGCGCGAGCTATTTGAGCACCCGCGACGGCGTTGAACAGCGAAGATTTTCCGGACCCCGTTGCGCCCAAAAAGGCGACTACAGTTGTTTGCAAGCCAGCATCTACGCGGCCGGATATGGATTCTCGCCACCTTCGGTAAGCGGCCTGCTTAGCCGTGGGAAGTAAGCTTCCGGCCCGAGCAATGGCTTGGTCAAAGTGTTCAATTTGTTCGCTCAGATTCACTTCAACCACCCCTCTGCTACTTTGTTCGCTGCTTCAACGACGGGTTCCAAGGGCTCTTTCTCCGGGAGGCACTCCATCGCATCCGCAAGGACGAAATTAAGCAGGCCGTCTACTCGCTCCAGCAGGTCTTCCCGCGCCTGGCGAGCCATAGTACGCACCGCCTGGTCGCCGAATACAGCCTCAAGTAACCGCTGTGCGACAACCGCGGTACCGCCAGCGACCCCGAGTTCAGCGCCCGTCAGCCCCCCGGTTGAGGCAAAAATTACCAGCATGAGCGCCACCCCTAAAACGTTGACGCCAATTGACAAGATTCTAGCTGTGGTTTTCTTTGAATCCGATTGTTCGCGAATCCTATTCAGCAGTGAGCGCTGCCACTGGCGCACCAGGTAAGCGCCCTTTTCGACCAGTATTTGTTCGTCGAGCGGAGAGAGCTCGCGAGCTAACTGTTGCGTTTCTGGGCGCCTGTTCCAACTACTCAGAACCTGCTGGCGCGCAGCCTCCGCTTTGTCGACGACTATCGAGGTGAGCCCGTCCTCTAGAGCCGACTCGACAGGCTCCACAGGGGCTGGCTTACCTCGCAGAGCATTCCATAGCCGATCGCGCCAATGCGAAATTTGCGACTCCAACGAACGGAAGAAATCCGAGGTCCCAACTATATCTTGCCAGCGGGCCAGTACCTCCCCCCGTAGCAAAGTCCCGTCGGCAGTGGCATCTTCAATTGCCTTCAGTGCGCTCCGGCGGGCATCTTCAATCTCTCCGAGGGCGTGCTGGCGGGCCTCATCTTGATCCCTCGCCCCCTCTAGCACGCGAGCTGTCCGTTCTAATAGCTCTCCCACTGCTCCCCGCAGGGTGCGCCTAGCTAGCGCAGCCCGCGACGCGGCATCTGCGGCCAACCGTTCGAGCCATTCTTTTAGCGGGCGCACGTATTTCGTGGGCAACTCACCATTTGTAAGCTCAAGCTCAGGGACGACGAAAATCGGGGCTTCCTGCAGGGCTGACCGTTCTAAATGCTCGGCAAGGTCTGCTCGTATTTGAGCTTCGGCAGAAGCGGGCACGCGGTTCAGCACCACGGCCACCGCAATGTCGCGGCGCGCAGCCTCGTCTAGCACCTCCCACGCCTTCGCATCTGCATAGCGGGCCGCCGTAGTTACGAACACCCACAGGTCAGCAGCGGCTAAAAGCTGGCCGGCTAAACGCCTGTTGTCGTCCACCACAGAGTCGATGTCGGGAGCATCTAGGAGGGCGAGTCCTTCGGGCAAAGTAGCGGCTTCGCGCAGTTCGATAGAGGACCAGGCTCCCTCGGTCTGGGCTGGAGAAGGGGCCGCCTCCGCTGCTACGCGGACCCTGGCTAGTGTGGGTAAAATTCTTTTATCTGAAAACCAGTGTTCGTCTGCACTCGCATGCAGTAGAAGCGGCCGTCGAGTTGTAGGACGAATTACGGACGAGGCCGAAACCTGTGCGCCGACTAGCGCGTTTACAATAGTCGACTTTCCTGCCCCGGTCGAGCCCCCTATGACCGAAAGTAAGGGGGCGTCCAAAGACCTGGTGCGAGGAATAATGTGGTCGTCTAGGCGATGAATCAAAGCATCCCGCTCAC
Organism: Winkia neuii subsp. neuii DSM 8576; assembly: GCF_000420405.1. Lineage (GTDB taxonomy): Bacteria > Actinomycetota > Actinomycetes > Actinomycetales > Actinomycetaceae > Winkia > Winkia neuii. Next base: position 118,109 of record NZ_ATUW01000005.1, read on the forward strand.
TAGGGCCGGCCGGATCCAGATCGAGTTCGAATCGAAGAGCGCCCAGCGCATTCTTTAGATCTTGCAGATCAGCTTCGGGATTCATCGTTATCCTATTCAGTTATTCGCGGTTACTTGTGGCACCAAATATTGTTCGTCTGGCTTCCAGGAGAGAGGATCTGCCTGTACCTGCTCGCCCGTTATGATGTTCTTGACCTCACTAGAATCTGGGAACCACACGTAGGGAATTCCACGCTGGTCAGCAGCCTTTATTTGTTTTCCAAACTTAGCCGCCTTGGGAGCAGTATCCGCACATATCCCCCGCTCGCGTAACGCGTCTGCGACTTTGTTCGAGTCCTCTCGGTGTTCCTCGTTGGTTACTGCAACCAGCACGGCAGAAGGAACCTTCCTAGAAGCAGTGGCCAATTCACCGGAAATGATCCTGGATACCAGTCTCGAGACCCCAATCGACATGCCTACCCCCGGGTAAGTGCGTTTGCCATCCGTAGCAAGTGAGTCATAGCGCCCACCAGAGCAGATCGAACCTAGATTCTCGTGCCCTTCAACGGTAGTTTCGTAGACCGTGCCCGTGTAGTAGTCAAGCCCGCGGGCAATCGACAAATCTGCCTGCACCAGGCCGGGGACGCGCCGGCTCGCCTGATCTAGCAGCTGGGTGAGCTCGTCGAGCCCTTGTTCGAGTAGCTCAGAGCTTACCTGTAACTCTTGAATCCGGGAGCGGACAGTGGATCCGTCGCCCTTTATCTGGGCCATCTGAAGCAGCTTTTCCTGAGCCTTAGTTGAAAAGCTCAGCTCTTCCATCTCTGAGGCCACGCCGCCCGGCCCAATCTTGTCTAGTTTGTCCAACGCACGCAGGGCCCCCTCAACGTTTTCGATACCCAGCGCCTCACAGTAGCCCTGCACAATCTTGCGGTTGTTGACCCGAATGTGCACTGGTGGCAAGGGCAGGGAGGAAAGTACCCTGGCCATCACTACCGCCACTTCGACCTCGTGGAAGAAAGGCAGCTCACCGTCGCCCACTATGTCGATATCAGCCTGGGTGAATTCGCGGAAGCGTCCGTCCTGAGGTCGCTCTCCACGCCATACTTTCTGAATCTGGTAGCGCTTGAAGGGGAAGTTTAGGCGAGCCCTATTTTCCAGTACGTAGCGCGCAAAGGGCACGGTCAGATCGAAGTGCAGACCAATCTGCCTGGGGTCTTCTGCCGCTTTTACTGGGTCCTCTTGCAACCTGCGCAACAGGTAAATCTCTTTCGATGTTTCGCCCTTGCGTAGCAGCTCACTTACGGGTTCTACAGCACGCGTTTCAATGTTGGCGAACCCGTGTAGTTCGAACCCCTGCCTAATCTTTTCCAGCACGTAATTTTCGACGATCCTGCCCTCGGGAAGCCATTCAGGAAAGCCCGACAGTGAAGTTTTCGACATACCTCTTCCTTATCCCTAACCTGCGATGCGCGCCTGCACCAAATAGGGGTTCGTTCGTTTTTCTAGACCCATCGTAGTTGCCCGGCCATGCCCCGGAAGCAGCACCGTTTGGGGATCGGTAACATTTTGCAATGTCCGCAACGTGTGCAGCATTTGTGTAGAGTCACCGCCCACCAAGTCTGTGCGCCCCACAGATCCGGCAAAAATAACATCTGCGGCGAGGGCGAACACCGGAGTTTTCTCGACCAGCTTCGCCCCTTCCCCCTCTAGCGGGCCAGACCCAAAGAACAACGTAGAGCCCTCGGTGTGCCCGGGCGCGGGCACCGCACGCAAAGCAACCTGGGAAACTAGTTCGGTCGCTTCAGTGAGCATCTGTGCGGGCAATTCTTGCACGTTTTTGGGGCGTATCCATTCAGAGTTGCCGGTCTGGGCCATGGCCGCGGCCAACAGCTCGTCGACGAGCGGATTATCCATGCGATAAAGATCGGGACCGGGCACATAAACCGGCCTGTCACCTGCTATTTTTGCCGCGTCCCACACGTGATCGGGATGACCGTGGGTACATAAAACGGCTCCCACTTCCAAATCTTTTTCAGCCAGCTTGTCCAATATTGCCTGGGCATGGCCAGCCCCCGGATCAACTACCAACGCTTCTTTTCCGACGTTGAGAATGTAGGTGTTTGCGGCGAAAAACGGCGCGACCAAGGTGTTTATCTGCATGTGGCAATCCTATCGCACACAGATATTATTGCCCTTTCACTTTGGAGGCCTTTACACAGTACAATGACACAGAGCACAAGTGCTCAGACAATATTTGGCTTCGGCCACTACAAACCTACGGGGTCCGCCCCGTCCAAGTGATTGAAGGTTGCACCGTGAGCGATTCGCCCACCCAGAACGTACCCACCCAGAACCCACAGGCAAAATCCACCGATCCTGCCGAAACTGCTGCACGCGAATTTGGCCGCGTGAGTGAAGACGGCACGGTTTGGGTAAAAGATGCCGATGGCGAACGAGCAGTAGGCCAATTTCCCGATAAGCTCCCCGAAGATCCGCTGTCTTTGTACGTGCGTCGCTTTTTAGATTTGCAGGCACAGGTCGAGCTATTCGAAGGCCGACTGCCACATCTGAATAGTAAAGAAATCGATCAGACTCTGAGCGGGTTGCAAGAAGCAGTGCGCGAGCCTGCTGTGGTCGGGAACGTTCAAGCATTGCGCGAGCGTGTAGCCCAGCTCGCCGAAAAAGCCGGGCAGGCTAAAGAGGCAGCGAAGGAACGCCGGGCAGCTCAGAAAGCCGAGGCTCTTTCCCGCCGCATCCAAATCGTAGAGGAGGCAGAGGCTGTTGCGGCCCAAGATCCTGCTCGTACCCAGTGGAAGCATTCTTCGCAAAAGCTGCGCGATTTGTTAGAACAGTGGAAGGGCGAACAGCGCAAGGGGCCGCGCCTCGACAGGCCCACAGAAGACGGGCTGTGGAAGCGTTTTTCTGGAGCCCGCACCGTTTTCGATCGGCACCGCCGCCAGTTCTTCTCGAAACTGGACGCCTCCCAGGCTGAAGCCAAAAAAGCTAAGCAAGATCTGGTACGTCGTGCCGAGGAACTGTCCACATCCACCGACTGGGGGGCTACTGCCGGGGCCTACCGCGATTTGATGAATGAGTGGCGCCGCGCCGGGCGAGCTTCGCGTAAGGACGACGACGCGCTGTGGGAGCGCTTCCGCAAGGCTCAGCAAACATTTTTTGACGCGAAGAACGCTCAGAATGCCGCCCTGGAGCAGGAGTTCCAACAGAATCTTGCGTTGAAGGAAAAGCTTCTCGAGAAGGTGGAAGCCATTCTGCCCGTAACTGACATCGAGGCAGCCAAGGCGAAACTACGTCCTCTACAGGACGAATGGGACCAAATTGGGCACGTTCCCCGTGCCGACAAGTCGCGTATCGAATCCCGCATGCGCGCGGTCGAGGACGCAATACGCAAGGCTGAAGAGGACGAGTGGCGCCGGACTGACCCCGAAACTAAGGCTCGCGCACAGGGCATGCTAGGGCAGCTACAAACAAAACTGGAAGATCTAAGTCAGCAGATTGACGCTGCCAAGGCTGCCGGAAACACCCAGGAGTTGGCGAAACTTCAGGAAGCCTACAACACCTCCAAGCAGTGGTTTGACCAGATTAGCCCGCAGGCTTAATTTTCCACAGCATACTATCCACAGGTGGCGGCTCCCCACGTTGAGCCGCCACCTTCTTGTTGCCAGATTAGAAGCATGCAAAAGCTCATCTATTTTTCTGGCAAAACAATTGTACTTACTCCCCTAGTGGTTGGTGTATACAGGACGCTACTCACCTCCAACCTGCTTGCCAACCTAGGCAAGGATTTTTGGGCCTGCAAAACCGATCTGACCACCCCAATAGGGCGTGCCAGCGCCTGTGCCAGTGTGCTTCCACCCAACGCTTCGCTCACGGGTCCAACGCTCGCCTGGATTCTAGGAGGAGGCGCTGCCGCACCCCTGTGGTGTGCCGGGCGAACGTGCTCGCGTAGAGCCGCAAAAAACATCCACAGGTCTGCCGCGCCCGCACTTATATTGGGAGCGGCGAAGCTTTGCTACCCCGATCGGGCACTAGCGGACCTAGCTTGCTACGGCGGAGCGAAATTGTTTTCTACCTGGGCTAAGAAACTTTGTTTGCTGGGTGCACGCCCGGAGGCGGCCATTACACTAGCATCTTCAAATTCAATAGGCCCAAAGAGACTGGCCGCCTTAACGTGAGTTGGTAACTCGCTTAGCCGAGAATACCCCATCAATCCTGGTCAACGCCGATAATATAGCACTCAGATGTGACGCTTCGGCCATCTCGAAAGTCCACCGCTGGGTTGCCACCCTGTCAGAGCTTGTGGCGGCCGACACCGACATCACGTTCACGTGGTAGTCCGAGAGTACCCTCGTTACATCGTTTAGGAGCCCCTCGCGATCCAGGGATTCTATCTGCACCTGAACCAAGAATGCCGAATGTGGATGCTCTTCCCACGACACACCGATTATCCGCTCAGGATGGCGCGACAGGTTCTTAACGTTCGAACAGTCTCGCCGATGCACGGATACGCCTTGGCCGCGAGTAATGAATCCAATAATCGCGTCCCCAGGAACCGGAGTACAGCACTTAGCTAGTTTGGTCCAAATAGAAGAGTCCGCACCCTCGACAAGCACGCCAGTGGAACTACTCCTAGAACGCTTTGTACGGGCAGGAGTTACGGCCTCAGCAAGAGTCTCTTCGGACCCCGACTCACCACCGGCCTGTTCCAACAGCCTACTAGTGACGTTCGCGGCTGAAATGTGCCCGTCTCCGATGGCAGCGTACAGCCCAGAAACGTCGGCGTAGCCAAAGTCGGTGGCTACTGCAGTAAGAGACTCCCGGGTAAGAAGGCGGCGCAACGGCAAGTTCTGCTTACGCAAATTTTGCCCCAACTGGTTTTTGCCCGCCTCAATGGATTCCTCGCGGCGCTCCTTGGAGAACCACGCCTTGATCTTAGAACGGGCACGGCCGGTGGCAACAAAATTCAGCCAATCCCTAGACGGACCAGCTCCAGGTGCCTTAGAGGTCAAAATTGCCACGGAGTCGCCATTTTCAAGCACGGTATCCAAAGGTACAAGTTTGCCATTTACCTTTGCTCCCACAGTTTTGTGCCCGACCTCGGTGTGAACTGCGTAAGCAAAATCTACTGTGGTAGCTCCAAGTGCCAACTCCACGACCTCGCCTTGAGGGGTGAAGACATAAACGCGATCTCCGGACATTTCGTAGCGCAGTTGGTCCAAAAACTCCGCCGGATCCTGGGTCTCACGTTGCCAATCGACCAGCTGGCGCAGCCACGACATGTTCTCGGTTTTTTCAACCTCTTTTTCGTTAGTCGCATTTGGATTCTGCTTGTACCGCCAGTGTGCAGCTACGCCAAATTCGGCCCTTTGATGCATGTCGAAGGTACGCACTTGAATCTCGACAGGCTTCCCGCCGGGGCCCATTACCGTAGTATGTAGCGACTGATACATATTGAACTTGGGCATTGCAATATAGTCTTTGAACCGTCCGGGCAACGGGTTCCAGCGGGCGTGCATTGCCCCTAACACCGCGTAGCAGTCACGGACTTCTTCGACGAGGACGCGCACGCCCACCAGGTCGTAGATGTCGTCAAAATCGCGCCCGCGCACGATCATTTTCTGATAAATCGAGTAGTGGTGTTTCGGCCTACCTGAAACGGTTCCGCGAATGTTGTTGCGCCGCAACTCATCCTCGACATCGCGGATGATCTGTGCAAGATATTTTTCGCGGGCCGGAGCCCGCTCAGCAACGAGTCGATCTATTTCCTCATATACCCCGGGGTAAAGAGTCTTAAACGAAAGGTCTTCAAGCTCCCATTTAATGGAGTTCATGCCGAGGCGATGTGCCAAGGGCGCATAGATTTCGAGAGTTTCACGCGCCTTCTTTTGCGCCGAGGACGAAGATACGTACTTCCAGGTGCGGGCATTGTGCAACCGATCCCCGAGTTTGATCATGAGGACCCTGATGTCCTTTGCCATCGCAACGATCATTTTGCGAACGGTCTCGGCCTGGGCAGCCTCCCCATATTCCACTTTGTCGAGCTTCGTGACCCCGTCGACAAGCAACGCAATCTCGTCCCCATATTCGGAAGTAAGCTCTTCCAGCGAGTAATCAGTGTCCTCGACGGTATCGTGGAGCAGCGCCGCAGCCAAAGTAGTCGAAGTCATCCCCAACTCGGCCAATATAGTTGCCACCGCTACAGGATGGGTAATATAGGGCTCGCCACTCTTACGCATCTGCCCTTCGTGGAGCGCCTTCGCCTTAGCATAAGCAGATTCAATCAGCTCAATATCCGCCTTAGGATGGTTTGCTCGCAGCGCTCGCACAAGCGGCTCCAAAGCGGGTGGGACCTTTCGGTGGCGTGCCCCAAACCAGGCAAGTGACGACCTTACACGAGACGACGACCCAAGCCCTTTGGGTCCTTCTGAATCTTGATCACCACTCATGCTCCTTATGGTATCTCAGAAGGTGACTAAAGATTGAAACGGTACATCGCCAATTACTTTGCGCCCTCCCAATTCTTCCAGCTCCATGAGAACCGCGATCTCGGCAACGGAACCGCCAGAGCGATCTATGAGCTGCATGGCCGCGCGAGCAGTACCCCCAGTAGCCAAAACGTCATCCAAAATGAGGACACGAGCGCCCTCGGGAACTGAGTCAGGACGAATTTCCATTCGCGCACTTCCGTACTCAAGATCGTAATCGACGCCGATGACCGGTCCCGGCAGTTTCCCACCCTTGCGCACTGTCATCATGCCGATGCCAAGCTCAACTGCAAGAGGCGCTGCAAGGATGAAGCCCCTGGACTCCAGGCCGGCTACCGCGTCGATTTTGCCGCGGTAGTGCTCGGCCATCAAAGTGATGAGTTCCTTAAATGCAGGACCATTTGCCAAAAGTGGGGTGATATCGCGAAACAACACCCCTTTTCGTGGAAAATCCGGGATTTCGCGAAGATTTTCTAGAACCAGGTCGCGCATTCGAGGGGGGAACTTCATCGTTTACTCCTAGGAGTTCGTTTAGGTTGGGCACTCTGGCCAAGATGACGGCCAGCCTTTACCGGAGTGGCATTTACATGCTCAGCGGAACTAGAGCCGCCCTCGCCCATCTCTGTCGCACCGTCGCCGTTACGGCGTGCGTGCACGGCAGCGGTGTGCTTCTTTATAGCCTGTTCGCGAGAACGCACTGCCACAAGCATCGGGGAAGCGATTAGGATCGAGGACGCGGTACCAACAATCATGCCGCAGAAAAGCGCCAAAGAAATGTCGCGCAGCGTGCCTCCCCCGAGTACAAAAGTGGAAATTGCCAATATAGCTCCCACCGGCAAAACTGCCACCACGGAAGTATTTATAGAGCGAACTAGGGTTTGGTTTACCGCTAGGTTTACCAGCTCACCATAAGTGTTGAAATGCTGGGATTTGAATCCTTCGGTGAGCTCGCGAACCTTATCGAATACCACAACCGTATCGTAGAGGGAGTAGCCCAAGATGGTCAGCAAACCAATAACTGTTGCAGGAGATACCTCGACCTGAGTTAGGGCAAATACACCGCCCGTCAGCAAAATGTCGTGTAAGAGGGCGAACAACGCCGCAAACGCCATGGTCCAAGTGCGGAAATACAAGGCCATCACGATAGCGACCAAAACCAAGAAGATAAGCAGGGACTGCGCTGCCTTCTTAGTTACGTCGGCACCCCACGAGGGACCGATCGTGGTAGCCGTTACTTTAGACTCGTCTACTTGGTAGGCCTTAGCCAAGTCCGTGCGGATCTGCCGCTGCGCTTTGGTTGGCAACGACTTCGTCTGTGCGCGCACACCGGTAGAACCCAAATCGCGAACGTTGGCATCCTTCTGCCCAGCAGCAGCTAAAACTTTCTTTGCCGGATCCAATTGGTTGGCGGGGACTGAAGAAATCGTGAATTCAGAACCGCCTCTGAAATCAATCGAAGGATTCAAGCCGGGAAAGACTAGCGTGATGAGCGAAATAACGATCAGTACAAGCCCGATGCCAATCCACAGTTTGCGTCGACCGATTATGTCGTAAGAGGTCTTGCCGGAGTAGAGCTCATTGCCCCAGGTTGCGAAGCTTTTCACTTTAGCTCTCCTTTTGTCGCAGTCGTGGAACCGGGGGTTTTCTTGTGTACTACCTTGCGTTCCCGCCGTTGCCGCTTCTTATAGGTACGCCTGGTAGCACCCAAGTGCTCCGGATCTAGGCCAGACAGTTTGTGCCCCTGACCGAAGAACTTAGTACGGATGAGCAGTGCCATAACTGGGTGCGTAAACATGAAGACGACCAGCAGGTCAAGCAGTGTAGTGACGCCTAAGGTAAACGCAAATCCCTGTACCCCGCCGACAGCTAGGAAGTACAGTACCAGGGCGGCGAGCATGTTGATTGCGTCGGAGGCGAGAATAGTGCGCTTCGCCCTAGCCCATCCCTGTTCGACAGCGCTATCGAGCGGACGCCCATCGCGCACTTCGTCGCGAATGCGCTCGAAGTAAACGATGAAAGAGTCACACGTTACGCCAATCGCAACAATAAGGCCGGCTACGCCCGCTAATGACAGGCGGTACCCCATTGCCCAAGAAAGCAAAGAAATAGTGAGATATGAAAGTAGCCCAGCAATGATCAGTGAACCAATGGAAATAAGGCCCAGCGCCCGGTATTGCCACAGCAGGTATATGACGATCAGAGCAAAGCCAATTAGGCCGGCAATTAGCCCCCATTGCAAAGAATCGGTGCCGAGTGTCGGGGAGATCTGCTGTTCGGATTGAACTTCAAAGTTCAACGGCAGGGAACCGAATTGGAGCTGGTTAGCCAGAGTCGCCGCGGAATCCTGAGTGAAATTACCCGAAATGGCTGCCCGCCCATCAGAGATAATCGCGTTCATCGTCGGTGCCGAAACGACGAGTCCGTCGAGGACAATCGCAAAGGCGTTTTTGGTGGGCTCAGAGGCCTTGAAATCGTACAGACGTTTCGAGACCTCGGCAAACTTATCAGTGCCCTTCTTGTCTAACTGAAGCGACACTTCCCACTTGCCAGTAGAACCACCCGTTTGGGTTTGCCCCATCCCGGAGTTCGCTTGAGCAACATGGGTACCTTCGAGGTCGACCGGCCCCAAAATGTATTTTGCTTTGCCTTCGGTAGAGCAAGCTACGAGTGCTTTCTTGGGATCTCCAGCGCTACCGCCCTGACGGTTTTTGTTGTCAGTACAGTCGAGTTTCAAGAAGTCGTAAATGACTTTTTCGGTAATGTACTTCGAATCGGAAGGGTTGGCAGGTTTCCCTTCGAGCTGATCCGAAAGTTTTCCATCGTGGTTCTGATCAGCTTGTTCCTTGGCGAGCTCGTCAGCCGACTTGTTTGGAACCTGCACTGATTTCGGGTCCTTGCCCTGCGCTTTAGCCTGAGCGCGCAGCTGCTGGCCTATGGCCTCGGCCGAAATAGCTTGTGGGGCTCCAGCTTGAATCACCGGCCGGAAGTCGAGTTGAGCGGAAGAACGAACCAGATCCAAGGTTTCCTCAGAAGGCTGCCCGGGCAAAGACACCATAATGTTACGCCCACCGGACGCAGTAATTTCGGCCTCTGAAACACCTGAGGCATCAACACGTTGGCGGATAATTGCAATCGCCTGGTTTATATCATCTTGAGTGACATTATTGCGCCCGGCCCCCTCTTCCGCCTTCGGAGTGAGGATTAGCTGCGTGCCGCCCTCAAGATCCAATGCCAGATCCGGAACGCCATCCGTCTTCTTCTTAAATATTTCAACTGCCAGGATCCCAGCCATTGCCAAAGTTATGACAAGGAGGGCGATCAGAACGCGTCCTGGCCGCGATTGCTTTTTTGTCTTGGGCACTTTAGTTCCTTACCGCTCTGCGGTGCAGGTTAGTCCTGCTTCTTATCCTCATCTTTAGGGTCTTCCCCTGCTTGCACAGCCGAAGAAGTTTCTTCTGGATCGGCTACCTCTTCCGCGGTGGCATCATCAGCCTCCTGGGGACCTTCAGCCGACTCCGTCGTCTCAGTAGCTACAGCAAATGGCGGCTCCTCGGGACCAGCAACAGCCCGCTTGTTGAAATAGAGCTCTTGTCCGCCGGGAGTTTCCAAAACCATTAGGTCTCCGTCCTGGTCGACGAATCGCAGGTACATGCCCCCTATAGTTCGCACCCAGGTTCCCGGTTCCAGGTTGGCTTGCATCTTCGCCTGCTGCTGTTGCTGCTTCTTCCGGGCTCGTGAGGACAGAAAGAACATGACTCCGAGGAACAGAATCATGATCAACATGAGCGATAGTGGGTCCACAAAACACTCCATTCCTTTACTAACAACGCTAGAAGTCTATTGGAGAATACGCGAATGTAACAATTCGCCTACAAATCTCACAAATCAAGGGTCCCCTCGTTTGCCGGCGGGCGCAACCCCAAATGCTTCCAGGCCTTAGCAGTTGCGAGGCGCCCTCGCGCAGAACGAACAACAAAACCTTCCCGCACCAGATAGGGCTCTGCAACAGTTTCGATGGTTTCAGCTTCCTCACCTACAGAGACTGCAAGTGTGGTGAGCCCCACAGGCCCTCCTGAGAAGCGTTTGCACAAAACTTCCAATACCGATCTGTCCAGACGGTCTAGCCCCTGAGCATCCACTTGGAATAGGTCGAGGGCGGCCCGGGCAGCTTCCAGATCGAGCTCGGTGTGGTGCACCTGGGCGTAGTCGACAATGCGCCGCAACAGCCTGTTGGCTATACGCGGTGTTCCCCTAGAACGCGAGGCGAGTTCCAACGCCGCCTGCGGGTGCAGCTCAACCCCCAGAAGGGCGGCAGAGCGCAACGCCACCTGTACTAGATCTTTGGCACTGTAGTATTCCAAATGTCCGGTGAAGCCGAAGCGGTCGCGTAGAGGCGCCGGCAGCAGGCCGGCTCGAGTCGTGGCTCCCACCACCGTAAATGGCGGTAGCGTGAGCGGAATGGAAGTAGCTCCAGGTCCCTTCCCAACCACCACGTCAACGCGGAAATCTTCCATAGCCAGATAGAGCATCTCTTCGGCCGGACGCGACAATCTGTGAATCTCGTCGATAAACAGTACGTCGCCCTCTTGCAAAGCAGACAAAATAGCCGCCAAATCGCCCGCATGTTGGATCGCGGGCCCAGAGGTAAGCCGCAGCGAAGTGCCCATCTCGTGGGCGATGATCATGGCTAGCGTTGTTTTTCCCAGCCCTGGAGGCCCTGAGAAGAGAACGTGGTCGGGACACATCCCCCTCCCGCGCGAGGCATCCAAAACGAGCTGCAATTGTTTGCGGACCGTCTCTTGCCCCACAAAATCAGCCAGGGATTTGGGCCTTAGGGCCGCCTCAGCGGCTCGCTCGGTGTCCCCTGCCCCTGGTTCTACAATGCGTGCTTCGTCTTCAGCCACGGTCACGTCCTAACACCTGGAGCGACAGACGCAAAAGCGCAGACGCTTCGGTCGCTTCCCCTCGAACTTGTTCAACAGCCTGGGAAGCTTCAGATTCCGACCATCCCAGTTGAGTAAGAGCCGCAATTACCTCACTTTGAAGCGCAGACGGACCAGAAGCTGATGTAATTCCAGATGCAGGGGCTGGCCCAAGCTTGTCTCCAATATCCAGAATCATCCGCTGAGCAGATTTCTTGCCAACCCCGGGAATCCTAGTAAGCGCCTTCTCGTCACCATTGGCAATGGCGGCCCTAAGCTCGGCGATCGTGAGCACCCCCAACGCCCCCAATGCCATCTTGGGGCCTACTCCGCGCACCGATTGCAAGATGTCAAAGGCCTGGCGCAGCGAGGGGTCCAAAAATCCGAAAAGCGTCAGAGAATCTTCACGCACCACCAACGAAGTGTAAATGGTGTATTCCTGGCCCACGTGCAGCGATGCCAACGTATCGGCGGTAGCGAGAAACACATACCCCACCCCACCTACGACTATGTTCGCCGAAGCGGGCCCAACCACACTGATACTGCCGGTCAAGGACGCGATCATACTAACCCCCATTCGAACACTTGTACGATACTAGCTTCGCCTGGATTTGTGCCTTCTGGGATCAACAGCTCCGGTGCGCCTAAAAGCCGCTTGTGCTTTTGCCCACTGCTCCTGGGCTGGCGTTAGCTTTGTCCGCGCCGAGACCTTTCCAGAAAGAGAAACGCTTACTGTAGAATCGCTAGACTCACCGGCTAGCCCGGTCCCTCGCCAGGACTGAGTTATAGCAATTGCCAGAGCATCCGCCGCGTCGGCTGGGCGCACTACCTTAGGAAGCCGCAAAATGCGTTTTACCATCTCTTGAACTTGCGCCTTCCCGGCCACGCCGGAACCTGTCACAGCGGACTTCACCTCGGAGGGAGTATGAATAGCAAGCGGCAAGCCGGCCTCGGCAACCTGGTACATTGCCACACCCATGACCTGCATTGTGGTGGTGACCGACTGCAAATTCTCTTGAGCAAACACGCGCTCTATCGCCACGACCTCGGGGCTGTAGGCAGCAATCACTCTGCCAATCTCGCGTCCGATGTGGCGAAGGCGAAAATGCTGGGCCAAACTTGCGTTAGTGCGGGCAACCCCGACATAAACCAAGGATGCACTCTTGTCGGTGTTAGTGTCTATGACACCTAACCCGCATCTGGTTATGCCGGGGTCAATGCCCATTATTCGCAAGGGTAACTATTCCTCTTCTGCCTCAGCAGCCTTGCGCACATCCTCAGGGACGTTCATAGAGGTAAAGACGTTCTGCACATCGTCAGAATCCTCAAGAGCGTCGATAAGGCGGGTGGTCTTGCGGAGCCCTTCGAGGTCAACATCAATCTGGGTCGAAGCAACCCATTCAGTTTCTGCGGAGTTGTAGTCGATACCGGCCTCCTGCAGAGCGGTGCGCACGTCGACTACTTGGGAGGGGTCGGAGTCGACGACAAAAACCTCACCCAGGTCAGTTACCTCTTCGGCACCTGCATCTAGCACCGCCATCAAAACGGTGTCCTCGTCCACTCCTTCGGCCTTCGGCACTTCTACGATGCCGCGGCGCGAGAATAGGTAGGAAACCGACCCGGGATCGGCCAGGTTGCCACCGTTGCGAGTAAAGGCCACGCGCACGTCCGAGGCTGCCCTGTTCTTATTGTCGGTAAGGCACTCGACCAAGAAAGCAACGCCATTAGGACCGTAGCCTTCGTACATGATAGTTTCCCAATCTGCGCCACCGGCTTCGGCGCCAGATCCACGCTTTACTGCCCTATCGATATTGTCGGCAGGAACGGAGTTTTTCTTTGCCTTCTGGATGGCATCGTAAAGGGTCGGGTTGCCGTTGGGGTCGCCACCACCGGTGCGGGCTGCAACTTCAATGTTTTTAATGAGTCGCGCAAACAGCTTGCCGCGCTTGGCATCAATCGCAGCCTTCTTGTGCTTGGTCGTAGCCCACTTAGAGTGTCCCGACATATGTACCCCTATCTAGATTTCGAATAATTTTTTGCGGCCCGGGCCGCCTGGCACGCAACAATGATACAGGTTAGTCGCCCGATTCGTTTATTCCTATGCGTTTTACCTGCCCATCCCAGTTTTTCTGCCACTTTGGAAGCAACTTGAACAGTTCCTTCGGGTAGAGCGCTGATCCGCCAGCTTGCAAGTCTTCTAAGTCGCTTAGGCTAAACCATTCGAGCCCATCTAGGACCTCCTTTTCCGAGGACGTCCACCCTTTTGTACGTATCCGCTCGGTACGTTGCAAATAAAGGAGGAAAAACCACTCATCTTGCCTGGCAGGCCCCTTGGCGAAATCAAATAACCCCTGCCGGAACATTACTGGTCCCACCAATTCTTCAAGAGTCGCCGCGATGCCGGTTTCTTCCTTTAATTCGCGCCGCGCGGCTTGGCGGGGATCTTCGCCCTCTTCGATTCCCCCGCCCACTGTAAACCACCAGTGTCGGCCCGGATCATCGCCATCGTGCCCTTGCACCAGCAAAACTCTGCCGCAGCTGTCAAAAACAATGACTCTAGCGGCCTTTCGGTAAGGTAGGCCCTCCGCCCCAATCTTCCAGGTGCTCACTAGAGCCCCTCCCCAATATTTATTGTCTCGGGCAGCGGAGCCCGTCCCGCTAAATGGGCCAAGCTGATCAACTTGCCCGAACGGATTTGGCGTACGCGCACTACCGCTCCGTTGTGAATCTTACGGGCGATTTGCACCTCAGTTTCAGCCTCCTCCAATTCGGCATACAGCCCCCGCCCCAGCGCGCCAGGATCTGCTGCGGTAGCCTTTATTACCTGCGAAAGATTAGATTCAACGAGCGAGCGTTCCCCGTGCCTACCCGGGGCATCAACCGCATGTAGAGCCTCCAGGGCGGCCTCTTCTAAGAGTAGGGAACTAGCCGGATCCAATACGCCCGAGCGGGCAATACCAAGGGCACAGGCCGCCCTCTGTAACAACGCCCTGTCCAAGCGGTGGCGCATGTGCTCGATCCGCTTGTGCAAATTGTCGAGCTTGCGGGCTTTTGCAACGGTGCCAACTACGATGATGATAAAGGCGATCGTAAAGAGAATGAACGCAAGTTTCATTTCGCCCCCAAAACCGTTCTATATACGGCCTCAACCTTATCTGTAACCGCTTGCCAATCGTATTGCAGGGCTCGCCTGCGCCCTTTTCTAGAAAGCTCTTCCCTAAGCGAGCGATCCGTGGCTAGCCTAAGCATCTTTTGCGCAAGATCGGCCCCGTCGCCACTTTTAAAACTCACTCCGTATTCTTCCCCGTTCAGCACTGCGGTAAAGGCAACCAAATCGGAAGCAATGACTGGGGCTCCCGCTGCCATGGCCTCAACTAGTACGATCCCAAAAGATTCCCCTCCCGTTTGGGGAGCCACATAGGCTGTCGCAGACGCTAGCAGTTCCGCTTTTTCGCGGTCGCTGACGCCCCCGATGAACTGGGCTCCCTCTACGCCTTGAAGACCAGCTTTTGCCTGGGTGGCCTCGCCTCGGCCAGCGATCAAAAAGCGAGCCTTCGGAATTTCTTTCGCAACGCGCCGAATGGCCTTTGCGAAAACCGGCAGACCCTTGCGCTCTTCGTCTAGGCGACCCAAAAAAGCGAACGTAGGGGCCCCGGTGCTCCCCTGCCATTTAGGAACTGGACTAACCTGGAAATCTGCTACAGAAACCCCGTTGGGAATCACCACCGCGTCCCCACCTAGGTGCTCGACAACCGTGCGCCGTGCTTCGTCAGAAACAGCTATGCGAGCATCAAGTTTGTCCATCAACGGAACCAAAATAGGTGATGTCATCTTAAGTGCTAACGATCTGGTCATATTCGAATGGAATGTGGCCACTACCGGGCACTTAGCATGGGCTAGGGCAAGCAACGATACCGAGGGCGAAGCAGGCTCGTGCACATGAATCAGATCGAAATTGCCCTCTTCTAGCCACGCGCGAACTCTTGCGGCCGAACGGGGGCCAAAAGACAGTCTAGCCACCGATCCGTTGTAGGGAATAGAAACCGACGGCCCCGCGGATGTGAAGCCAGAAAACCCGGGATCCTTGGTGGCGGGGCCAAGTACCTCCACCTGGTGCCCGCGTGCCGAGAGTACCTGCGCAATGTCGCGTATATGCACCTGCACTCCCCCGGACACGTCGAAACTGTATGGGCAAACTATTCCAATTTTCAAGATTGTTTTTCCATCTGCTCATGCTTTTTTCTGGAGCGAGCGAGGCGGACTGGGTCTAAGTCGGAAACGAAGAGCGGTTGACACATATGCCAGGATTTCAAACGAGGGCGAAGCTCGCGCGCAAAGGCGTCGACCCACGCCTGCGTGGTCTCTTCGACTGAGTCGCTAACCTTTATTGGCCCCCGCACTACAAGTTCTGCCCCGTTCTTGGTACCCGCAGCACGCAGACGCGCTCCCCGCAACGTGATTTGGTCGGCAACGGCAACGTAGAGGGGCAGGTTGGCCTGCTTTGCGAGTGCTGCCGGCCCAGCAGCTACTAGTGCTTTTTGGCCGAACAGCTCGACTTCGATGCCGGCACCGGTAATATCGCGATCCGCTAGCAGGGCGAAAATACCCCGGCCTTTACGGGCCCGTGCCAACAGTTCACCGAAGACTGGGCGGCCCTTTTGGGCTGGCACAATATTCATGTGATTGCGGCTTCGCAAGCGTACAAACGTGTCGAAAAGCGCTCTGGGCGAGACTACCTCAGCCACCGTAGTCAGAGGTGCCAAATTAGTTGCAGCCCAGGCACCGATAAGATCCCAATTAGCGCAGTGCCCTAGCGCCACGCATACAGGCCCTCTTTTCAAATCCGAATAGAGTTGACTTGGCACGGAAGCAGTTACAGCCGCGTCAATTTTCAACTGAGATGCAGCTGCAAAATTACCTAAATCAGCAAAATAGTTGTAGTAGCGCCCCAGCGCCTCCACAACTCCCTCTTCCCCACCTCGGCGAAGGTTGTTCTGGAGCTGCACGGCGCCCCGGTAGCCCGCTTTTACAGCTGCGGCCGAGCCTATTCGCGCCGCTTTATCCCGCCAGTAGGGTGGTACAGAGCCCAAAACGCGCAGGGCTATGTCGTAAAAGCTCATCCGAGCTGTTTCCTAACGGCACCAAGCCGCTGGAGTACGGTTACAAAACCGGCAATCCCCACTAGGGCTAGAGCGATGGTAACGCCCCAGTAAGGTAACCCTAACCCGGTAGCCAAAGCGCCTATGCCAGCGATTATTAGCCTGTCCGTGCGCTCGGCAATTCCTACTGTGGCATTCGCTCCCAACGATTCTGCTTTCGCTCTCGCATAAGGTACCGCCGCTGCCATTACGGTTGCTACTAACCCCGCAGCAACGGTCAGTGTGCGCCCTGCTCCCGGCTGAATGGTGAGGGCAGCCCACAGGCTCAACGAGCCAAAAACTGCTCCATCGGAAAGCCGGTCCAGGGTGGAGTCCAAGAAGGAACCAAATTCCGATTGTTTGCCGGTCATTCTAGCAAGAATGCCGTCTAGTGAATCGCAAAACATCACTACAACGAGCACAAGGACAGCCGCGACCAGGTGATTGGTAGGAATAAGGACGCACGCCGACACCACACTGACAGCCGTTCCCGCTACAGTTACTGTGTTTGGCGATATTCCGGCCCTGGCAAGTAAGCGAGCCACCGGCGTAAAAACTGCCTTAGTCAGCGAGCGTCCGTAAATTCCCAGCAACTATTCCTCCCAAGCCTTCGCTATGAGCTCACGCTCTTCGCCGAGCAGCTGTGGCACAGCCTTCACCTGTGCCACGATCGGGAAGAAATTGGCGTCTCCCGACCAGCGCGGAACTACATGCTGGTGTAGGTGAGCCGCTATACCCGCGCCGGCTACGGCGCCCTGATTCATGCCCAGGTTGAAACCGTGTGGAGACGCCACCTTATTCAGTACGCGCATTGCCTTGGCCGTAAGTTCGCCAAATTCAGCGCGCACCTCGGCAGAGATATCCGAGTACAAAGACACGTGCTCGTATGGGCAGATGAGCAAGTGACCGGCGTTGTAGGGGTAAAGGTTCATTAGTACAAAGCATTCCCTTCCCCTGTGCACGATCAGGCCGTCCTCGTCGGACTTATCCGGAGCCGCGCAAAAAGGACACTCTTTCTGAGTTGAGTCCTTAGGCTTGTCTTGGCCAGAAATGTAGGCCTGCCTGTGCGGGGTCCACAACCGCTGGAAAGCGTCGGGGACCCCGGCGAATGCCCTAGAGTCTTCGGTAGGCAGCTCAGATGTCATTGCGGCGCGCCCTGATCGAATCAACTATCTTTTCTACGGCCTGATCTACAGGGACACCGTTTTCCTGTCTGCCACCGCGGTAGCGGAAGGAAACCGCCCCTGCCTCGGCATCCTCGCCACCCGCAATCAGAATGTACGGCACTCGTTCCTTGGCGGCGGTGCGTATTTTCTTGCCGAACCGATCAGAAGATAGGTCGACCTCGACCCGCACGCCCTTTTCGCGTAGTTTGGCGGCAACCTTTTCCACGTAATCGTAGAAGGCTTCGGCAACCGGCACTAGACGAACTTGCACCGGAGCTAGCCACGGCGGGAAGGCACCCGCGTAGTGCTCTACCAAAACCCCAATGAAGCGCTCCACGGAGCCGAGCTTTGCCGAATGGATCATTACTGGGCGCTTGCGCGTGCCGTCCTCCGCGGTGTATTCGAGGTCGAAGCGCTCGGGCTGGTTGAAATCGTATTGCACGGTGGACATCTGCCACGTGCGCCCGATGGCGTCCTTCACCTGGACGGACACTTTAGGCCCGTAGAAAGCGGCTCCACCCGGATCAGGTACTAGGTCTAGTCCGGTTGCCTCGCAGGCTTCCTTCAAAATTCTAGTAGCGGTCTCCCAGTCCTGATCAGAACCAATAAATTTGTCCTTGTGAGCCCCGTCGTCGCGGGTGGAAAGCTCTAGGTAGAAATCGTTCATTCCGAAATCGCGCAGGATCCCCAAGAAGAAGTTCAACTGCATCTGAATTTCTTCTTTTGCCTGTTCGGGCGTGCAGTAAGTGTGCGAATCGTCCTGGGTGAAGCCGCGCATTCTGGTGAGGCCATGTACCACTCCGGACTTTTCGTAGCGGTAGTCGTGACCGAGCTCGTAAAAACGCAACGGCAAATCGCGGTAGGAACGCCCGGAGGACCTGTAAATCAGGTTGTGCATCGGGCAGTTCATAGCCTTTAGGTAGTATTCCTGGCCCGCCTTCGTTATGTTTCCGTCCTGATCGCGTTCCTCGTCAACTTTCATAGGCGGGAACATAGTGTCGGCGTAATACGGCAAGTGCCCAGAAGTGTGGAAGAGGCCGCCCTTAGAAATTTCTGGGGTATGCACTAGCTGAAAACCTGCCTCAATGTGCTTACGAGTTACGAAATCTTCAATCTCGTGTCGCAGTATGCCACCCTTTGGGTGAAATACCACGAGCCCAGGGCCGATCTCTTCGGGGAAAGAGTACAGATCCAGCTCAGTGCCCAATTTGCGGTGGTCGCGTTTGGCGGCCTCCTCTATACGAGTTTGGTAGGCTTTCAGATCTTCTTTGGAGGCCCAGGCAGTTCCGTAGACGCGCTGGAGGTGGTCATTCGCCTGATCGCCGCGCCAATAGGCTGCCGACGATTTAGTGAGGGCGAAGCCGTTACCCAGATATTTGGTGGAGGGAACGTGCGGACCGCGGCAAAGGTCTTTCCATGCGACCTCGCCGTTGCGCTTCACATTGTCGTAAATGGTGAGTTCGGCACCACCAACTTCGACCGAGGCGCCCTCGGGCTGGCTACCTCCTTTGAGGCCAATCAGCTCGAGCTTGTAGGGCTGGTCGGAGAGCTCGGCCCGAGCCTCTTCCTCGGTAACGACCCGGCGCACGAACGTCTGGTTTTCCTTGACGATCTTCTGCATAGCCTTCTGCAGCTTTTTTAGATCCTCGGGGGTCAGCGGAGCAATGTTGCCAAAGTCGTAATAGAATCCGTCTGTCACAGGCGGGCCGATGCCTAGATTTACCTGCGGGTTAGCTTGCTGCATTGCCTGTGCCAACACGTGGGTGGCGCTGTGCCGCAAAATGCTTAGTCCCTCGTCGCTAGCAGTAGTGATGGGCTCAATTTCATCCCCGTCGCTAATAGTCGTAGCTAGATCAACTGTTTTTCCGTTTAGCCGCATGGCAACGGTAGTTCGATCCTGGCCCCAGATAGTCAACCCGGTGCTTTCGGCCTCGAGCTGTTGGGGTTTGCCATCTACTGTGCATTGGACGGTGGCCACTGCATCTCCATTCGTAGGGGTTATTCCGATATTGATTCTACAGCCATATAAAACTGGCAATAGTTGAGTCTATTTATTTTCTAGTTTGGAAAGGTGGGCGGTAACGAACCGCTTCCCAGCCAAGGCGTTTTTCAGTGCCGCATAAAGAGGCCTGCGCACCGGCACATCCCAGGCCCAGGGCAACTCCGTGCGTGCTTTGGCCCAGCGTTTCTTGTACTGACCCACCCCGTAAAGTTCTGGGCAGCGTGAGGAATCGGTACCCATTAGGTCAAAGGTTTTGATGCCTTCCGATGCTAGTTGCGAGCACGTCCACAAATCCAAGAGGTCGGCCCCCAACACGTCGTGGGCTTCCGGTAGGGAGGCCCCATAGTAGGCCCACGAATGCGCCCCGTTTACTACAACTAGGTCCCAGCAAACCGGTTTTCCGCCAACGTGGAGGGCGAAAAGGCGGGCGTGGCTCGGCCCAAGAATATTTAGCATGTCCCAGTACACGCCCATCGGGTGAGGACGGAAACCGTCGCGGCGGGCAGTAACTTCCATGATCTGGTAGTACTTGGCAAATTCCTTTTTGTCGAGTGCTGAGACCTCTTTAAACTCCACGTCGGTGCGATCGGCGATACGTTTTTTGGCTCTGCGGATTGCCCGCCTGCCCTCGGTGGGCAGAGCTTCAATGATGCCCTCTTCGGTACCCGAGGAGAGGTCCACTAGTACGGTCTTGTCGTACGGCAGGTACTGCAGGACCCGCTTTAGATCTGGCGCCTCGTAGGTGGCGTGCAAGCGCAAAAAAACTACTTTCTTGTCACGCTTTTTTACTAGTTGCACGAGCTTTTCACGCAGCTCCGCCTCATCTGCAGGAGAGGGGCTCTTGAACCACACGGGCCCGTTTTTGGCCCAGAGATATTTAAATCCGCGCACGGAGTATTCGGTTAGGGCTATTACCGCGCGTGTCTTTTTGCCGGCTTTGAGTGCAAAACGCCCCCACAGTTTGCGGCCTAACTTCTGGTTGTACTTACCCCAAAGCTCAGTTTGTTCTATGGGATAGCGGTCAATTCCTGACGCGAGTTGTTTTAGTTCGGCTTCCGAAATCTGAACGAGCTCCACAAATTACCTTCCGCTGGCTTCTTCTGGTCCAATCCTAACCGGCTTTAATATGAGGTCTGGGTGGCTTTTGGATAGTACTTTGCGAACTTGCGATACTGGTTCAGCCGCTGCCCGTGCAGCAATAGCCGACGCCCAAGTGACGGCTCTAGGCGGGAAAGCGTGGGATCGGCCACCTTGCGGTCGCGCAGTAGGCGCCACAGTCTGCCGCGCAGTTGTTTGTCTGAAACGTAGTGCAACAGCAAAGGGAAGGGAACCAGCGAGTACAGTACTTCCTTTTCAACCGTTCGCTGTTTCAGTGTCCGCCCTTCGACCAGGTCGTAGATCATCGGCTCCATGGGATTTACCCCACCGGCGGCCATGTAGTAGGAGTTACGTCCGATACGGGGATTGATTTCAAAGAATAGGGCCCGCCCGTCGCGCGGATCTATTTTGACATCAAAATTAGCGAATCCGCGATAGCCGGTCTGAGTTAGGAATTTCTTCGCATCTTCCCACAGCTGTGGAAAGGGCTCGGTAATCATGGCTACTGGATTTCCGATCATGGTGGGCAGGTGGTCTTCCAGCAGGACTCGGGCCGACCCCAGCATGGTCACCCTCCCGGCGGAATCTACGTAAGCGGTTATAGACCGCATCTGCGTATTGTCGCCGGGAATGAGTTCTTGTACTACGAATGTGGAGCGGTAGCCGGCGCGGGCCAGCTGCGCCCACAACTCGTCCAATTCTGCTTGCGAATCAACGAAGTAGATCTTCTTCTTGCCCGGAAAAGATACTTCGTCGTAGTCTGCCCCAACCGCAGTCTTGGCTACTACCGGGAAACGGAGTTTGGTGGCAGGTACTGCAAAATTAGCCGAATCCGCCCCCGAGAAATCAACGACCTCGGTGTGTGGGGTAGCAATGTCTAGTTTTTCGCAGATACGGGCGAAGTTCACCTTGTCAGAGACTCGATCGATTACCTTCACGTCCGGAAACGGAACTACCCACCGCTCCCCCAATACGTCCCTCGAGCGGGAGATGAGCCGGGCATGCCCGTCGGTGTTGGCCATGATCACCAATTTGCCTGCTGGTACCGCCTCTTCGACCTCTTTCAAAGCCGTAATGACGTCGGCCGCAGACCCCGATTTTAGAGGGCGAACCTCACAGTAAGCAGACTTGGTAATAGCCCCTATTGCTCCTCCGCTGAGGCAGATGGAGGTCTTAGCAAAGGCCTCGTAGAACTCGCGGGCCAACGCATAGATTCCAATGTCTCCACCTATAAGTACCGGCGTAAAGTCAACCATCTTTTCCTCAACATCTTGGACACTTTTCAGCTTCCCACCATACAAGGAATGGGCCGAGGAGGCAGTTTGCCCCGCCGGAACTATTTCCTTCCCGGGCTCCCTTGTACTAACTTTAGGAAAATGCCCTCACTGTATTGGATTGGTATTGCCCTGGCCCTGGTTGCGACCGCTTTCTGCATAGGAAAGTCTGCAGCCAAGCCCAGGAAAAGCTCCCAGCCTTTGGAAAATGTGAGTTCCTTCGCCGTTTTGACGCACGAAATTCGCACGCCCCTGGCGTTGGTTGCGGGCGCGGCCGAATTGTTACAAGAAGAATCCACCGGTCCCCTAAACTCCGCCCAATCCCAGCTGGTCCAGACTATTTGCGACAATTCCTCCAGAACCATTGCCCTGGCAGAGTCGTTCCTAACTTTCGAAAAGGTGAGGGCGAAGGATTTTTCGCCATCGTTTGAAACGGTAGATTTGCGCTCCCTCATCCGGGATTCTGCCAGAGCACTGCGGAACATCAACGATCGTCCTATTTTATTGACCGACGACACCGAGCCGCTGCAGGTGGAAGCGGATCCAGCTCTACTGCGAGCGGTGGTATGGAATTTGGCAAACAATGCGCTCCGCCATTCCGGCGGCCGCGCCGCAATAGAAATTTCCTCGCACGCCAGCCATGCCTGCGCCTACATTGAGGTAACGGATTTTGGGGCCGGGATTACCCCTCATTCTCAGCGAGAACTGTTCACCGCCTTCTCGAGCCCAGCTAGCGAGGACGGCAGCTACGGCCTCGGGCTGGCTATAGTGGCGCAAATCGTAGCCCTCCACGGTGGGAACGTGCGTGTGGATTCCACCCCTTCGGGCGGTACCCTATTTCAAGTGGAAATACCCCGGAGACAAAAGTGAATCCACTAGCCCTTGTAGTAGACGACGAAGTACAGATGACCTCGATCGTTGCCTTTGCTTTACAGACTGAAGATATTGCATGCCAAGTGGCCCATTCTGGAGCTGGCGCCTGGAGGCTTTTTTGTGAACGCGACTTTGATCTTGTGGTTTTAGACCTGATGTTGCCCGACATCTCAGGGACTACTCTGGCCCAGCGTATACGTGCCGTTTCCTCGGTACCCATCATTATGCTCACGGCTTTAAGCGAGGTCGACCAGAGGGTAGCCGGTTTTGAGGCGGGAGCTGACGACTATGTCCCCAAGCCCTTCTCGCCCAAGGAATTGGCGCTGCGTGCCCGAGCCCTGCTGAAACGTGCAAAGCCGCATTCGTCAGATTCCACACTTGTTGAAGTTGCCGGTTTCCGTGTCTCTCGGGCGCGAGGTACGGCAACTTATGAGGGCGAAAACTTGTTCCTTACAGAGACGGAACTAGCCACGTTTGCTGCCCTGCTCGAGACTGCCGGACAGACCTTGTCCGTGCGAGACTTACTCAACCTCGTGTGGGGTACCGCGGCCTTACAGGGAGGGCGAAATATGGTAAAAACCACCATTTATAGGCTCCGGAAAAAACTCGAGAATGCAGGTGCAAATCCCGAGGTAATTCGCGCTATCCGAGGACGTGGGTACTGTTTTACAGCTAGGTAACAGCACTGTTACCAACCGTTACCTAGACCAGGTACTTTGTTCCCAGGTTTGCCCCAATAGTTGTAAGTAGTCCAATAAACCACTATTTGCACGAAGGAGTGCCACAATGGCAAAAGGCAAACTCCCAGGATGGCTACAGGCACCCCCGCCTGCACCCGCGCTAGCACCAAAGGAAGTAGCTAGAAAATATCCGCAGCTGAGGCTTCAGGTATTCATCGGCATCTTCATTGGCTACGCAGGTTTCTACCTGATTCGAAACAACATCTCTTCTATCGCTCCCCTTTTGATGGATGAAACCGGCATTGACAAGGTTGGGGTCGGCATCATCGCCAACGCGGTACTTCTTGCCTACGGCCTGTCGAAGTTTTTCTCGGCGATGGTCTCCGACCGTTCCAATGCTCGCTATTTCTTGGTAATTGGGCTTGCGCTATCGGCTCTTACTAACCTCTTTATTGCGGCTGTGCCCTGGGCGACCGCCTCTGTGGGGATTTTCGCCACCGTCATGTTCTTTAACGGCTGGTTCCAAGGTATGGGCTGGCCTCCTTGCGGACGCGTATTAGTGCACTGGTTTTCCACGAACGAGCGCGGTTGGAAGACCTCAGTTTGGAACACAGCCCATAACGTGGGCGGAGCCGGCCTTCCCATCGCAGTAGGCGCGGCACTGTCCTGGACAGCAAATGACTGGAGGTCGGCATTCTGGTTCCCCGCCGTAATTGCCCTTGTCGTCGCGGCGATAGGCTTCGTACTGATACGCGACACTCCCGCCTCGATGGGGCTACCCGCGATTGAGGATTACAGGGACGATCCGGCAAAAGTAGAGGCAGATGATCCCGAAGATATCTCTACCAAAGACCTAATCTTCAAGCACATTTTGACCAACCGCACGATCGTCATGCTTGCAATAGCTAACGTGTTCGTCTACGCACTGCGCTATGGCGTTTTGAACTGGATTACAGTTTACTTGCACGAAAAGCACGGAGCAGAGATCGGCTCTGGCCTATTTGGTATAGGAGCCTATGAGCTCGCCGGCATAGCCGGCACGCTGCTGTGCGGGTGGATGTCTGACAAGGTATTCAAGGGTTACCGGTCCGGGGCCGGCATATTTTTCACCGTTGCCACCGCCCTCGCAATTCTCGGCTACTGGCTGGCTCCCGTCGGCACCCCCATGCCATTGCTAATAGGGCTCGTTGCACTTATTGGAGGCCTAATTTACGGCCCCGTAATGCTGATCGGCTTGCAGGCTATCGATCTTTCCCCACGTCACGTCGCTGGCACTGCGGCTGGCTTTACGGGCCTGTTCGGATACCTGCTAGGAGCCACCCTGGCCTCCAGCGGCGTCGGAATTATCGTGCATAACTTCGGCTGGAACGTCACGTTCGCCGTATTCGTGGTATTCGCAGTTCTGACCGTGGCCATCTTTGCCCTGGTGGGGCGCTACGAAAAGGCCATTATGGCAAGCAGGGAAAAGAAACTCGCCCAGCGCTAGCGGCCTCGGGTAATAGTCTAGGTGGGGGAAATCCCACCTAGACTATTACTATGCGCAAGTTTCTTGGAGCACTCCTGGCTGCTCTTCTTCCAACATCTCTGCTCAGCTCTTGCTCCGGGCCAGTGGAGCTGCGCGTACTGTGCTCTAACGACGAACGAATTTGCAACAACTGGGCCACCGAGTATGCCGCCCAAACAGGCCAGAAAGTACGTTTCTTGCGTTTACCAACAAGCGCGGCCCTAGCCAGAATCCGTTCCCTTCGGACACGCCCGGAATTCGACGTTTGGGTAGGCGGACCAGCCGAAAACTACGAATTAGCCCAAACTGAAGGACTGCTAGCCCCTACTAGCTTGCCCGCCTCTCGTCAAATTCCCTCCCAATTCAAAGCGCGCAACGGGAGCTGGTATGGCGTCTACGGGTCTGTACTCGCCATTTGTGCTAATCCAACAGAACTCGCCCGCAAAAAACTGCGTCCTCCACAATCGTGGAGGCAACTGTCGCAAAAACAGTATTCAGGGGTAATCTCCGCCGCTTCCCCACGGAGCTCTGGAACTGCGCTTTCCCTAATTCAAACCATCGAAATGACCTACCGAAATCCCAAAGACATCCTTACCGGCATTTACAACAACGTGGGACGCTTCACAAACTCGGGGACCGCTCCCGCCTCCGCAATTGCTAGCCGCCAAGGCGCTCTTGCTATTTCCTTCACTCCCTACTGTCGTGCCCAAAGCCTTGAGGTGATCTACCCATCTGAAGGCACCACCTACGAAATCGGCGCGGGTGCCCTCCTCGCAAAATCGCCCCACCCTAAACGCGGCAGAGCATTTTTGAACTGGCTGTTGTCGCCCCCTGGCCAGCGTGCAGGTGAGGTCGGCAACCTAAAGCAAGCCCCCACAAACGCCACTTTTGAAAACTCCCTGGCAAAATTACTTGCCAACCCACACCTGAAAATCGTTTCCAAGCCCCCCACCCGAGCCGCGAAGGAGCGCAACAAATGGATAGATTGGTTTAGCTCAGGCCGGTGGCAGCAGTGAAACAAATCTTTTCCGCACTCGGTTGGCTACTACTACTAGCGTTTTTCACACTGATAGTCCTAGTCCCACTCGCGGCCCTCGCCAAAACAAGTTTGGTGACCGGGGCAATAATCCCCAATAAGGTACTCGCCCCTCTGGCTACTTCGGTAATGTTTGCGCTCACTACCTCGGTGCTTAGTGCTCTCGCTGGTGCTTGTGCTGGAACAGCCGTAAGGTTCACCGGCAAGGTATACGGCAGCTGCCTGGATGTTTTGGCGCTTGCCGCGATTGTCTTCCCGCCATTTATCCACTGCGAGGCCTACCAAAGTGTGTGCGAACATCTTCTGCCACGTTACGCAATATGGGGTAACGCTACCGCCACATTTCTTGCCGGAGCAGCCTACGTATCGGCTTACCTGCCCATTTCTTACTTCGCCATGCGAATAGCGTTGGCAAAAATCGACCCGAATGCCGTGGCGAGTATGCGCGTCCTCGGGGTAAGCGAAGCGAAAATATACTTCCTTTCTGCCGCTGGCCCCGCGGCCCAGGTACTGCCGGCAACCGTCTTATTCGGTTTTGTGCTGACTATCTCGGACCCCCTAGTACCGGCCCTAATCCGCCTCCCCTTCCCCTCCGCCGCTTACGCGACCTGGCTGTCGACTACTTCAGCCACCCATATCGGCGAGGGCGCTACGTTGGCTCTAGCAATTGCACTAGTCACCCTTTGCGGGGCAGGTGCCACAGCCTTCTACTACAGACGCTGGGGCCTGGATTTGCTACGCCAAAACCTTCTTTCTACCGCTCTGGCGAGCAGACCTTTGCGGGAAGCTCACCTGCGCCCCGCACCCGTATACACTTTGGCAATGTTGGCTATAGCTGCCTTCTTGGGGATATGTCCTCTTACCCTCGCAGCTAAGGTCTCCCTGCCCACCATGACCAGCTTAGAACCCGTAGCAACCACTATCGCGCTTGCCGTAATTTCGGTAGCTATCTCTCTAACCATCGTCGCCGTCGCATTTTTACTTACGTGGCAGAGCAGGTCGTTGCGCTGGGCAGATTATCTATTCTTCTTCCTAGCTGCCACACCCGGAGCAACGCTTGGCACTGCTTTTTCACTTGCATATTTACTAGATACGCCCGTGCAGATCCTTGGCACTTCCGACTGGCTAGCTACCATTTTGTCCTACTGTGGAGTAATAAGTCCGCTTTGTTATTTCTTTCTGCGCGCATTTGCCGCTTCCCTCGATCACAATGCAATATCGCTGACGCAGATACTTGGTATCTCCAAGGGGCGGGCCATACTACTAGCGTCTCAACCACTACTACAACTGTTGCTTGCGAGCGCAGCGACCATTTCAGTGGCCATAGCCGCCGTCGGCACTGCTCCTCTCATGTGGGTGATCTCCCCGGACGTCAACCTGGTGGTACCACTCTTATTCAAATTGCTCGATCATGCCCAAACACAGCAAGCATCTACACTCACTCTGTTCGTGGGGGCAATAATCTTAGCGAGCGCAGGCATCGCCAACTACCTTGTCCGCTCCCGATTGCGAAGGAGGAGCCGATGGCGCCAGGTTTAGAAGTCACCCGACTATATGTGAAAACTTCCCGTCGCACACTGCTAGACGGTTTGTCCTTTCAAATCGCCCCCGGCGAACTGGTGGCGTTGCTGGGACCTTCTGGGGCCGGCAAATCTACCATATTGCGTGCCCTCTGCTGCCTTGTGGCGTCAACCGGTAGTATTCTTTGCGCCGGAAAAGAGGTGAACGGCCTCGCCCCGCAGAAGCGCCACATGGGACTGATGTCCGCCGAGGCCGGACTGTTTAGCAACCTGAGCGTAGCCCAGAACATATCTTTAGTAGAGCCTAAAAACGTGCAGCGACTGGAAACTACACTGTCAACGCTCGAGTTAAATCTTCTGCGCGACAGGTTCCCGCACTCTCTTTCTGCTGGGGAAAAGCAAAAAGTCGCATTGGCGCGCCTACTTTTCGCCCGGCCTAAAGTACTGCTATTTGACGAGCCCCTAGCCCACGTTGACGAAGTAAGTGCTCAGCGTATGCGCTCCGAAATTTTAAGAGTCCATCGCCATCTTGGGGCCCCTTCAATCCTGGTTACCCATTCTCCCAGCGAGGCGATGCAACTCGCCGACCGGATTATTTACTTGGAAAACGGCCAGATCTTGCAAGATGACCTTCCCGAGGAGGTGTTTGAGTCTCCTGCCCGCCTCAGCATAGGAAAACACCTTGGCGCTCGCGTGATACTTTTTGCGCAAGCCGAACTAGTAAGCTCCCCCACAGGCCATTTAGCGAGGGCGAATGTCCTAGGCCAACAGGTGCTAGTTCCTGCCGCCCCTACACTGACCTCGGGCAAAGCGGTTTTTGTGGGACACGAGCAGGCTGCCGAATTGTCCCCCGCAGAGTCGGCGCGCTTTCAGATTGCAGGTGATGTAGGGCAAGTTATTTCCCTTGTCTACACAGGTGGCGCCTACTTGGTTGAGGTAGAAACTGAACAGGGGCGTATTGGGGTGAGGGTGCCTTCTGCAGGGTGGGTACCAACTCCGGCTGAAGCAGTCACAGTGCATCTGAAGGCTTCGAAACTGTGGGCCTTGCCGGCAGAAAACGTATAAAAAAATCCGGCAGCTGCCGGATAGTGGTGGGCGATACTGGGATCGAACCAGTGACCTCTTCCGTGTCGAGGAAGCGCGCTACCGCTGCGCCAATCGCCCGAGGTGGGTACCGGATTCGAACCGGTGTATACGGCTTTGCAGGCCGCTGCCTATCCTCTCGGCCAACCCACCGGAGAAGGACCTAAATAGATCCCAGAGCGGATGACGGGACTCGAACCCGCGACCCTCACCTTGGCAAGGTGATGCTCTACCAACTGAGCCACATCCGCGTTACTCGTGCCGCTCGGCACGCATGAAAGTTTACGCAACTTTTGGCCTCAGCGCAAAAATCTGAGTGTGGCGTTAGTCATGCTCAAAAGAAACCTCAGGTTCACCTTCGTTTAACCTGCAAAAAGCTGCAGCGGGTGCACTCTGATTCAACATAGCGAAGGGCTCAATGAGCAAATCCCTTAAACAAAAAATCCGGCTGCTGCCGGATGGTGGTGGGCGATACTGGGATCGAACCAGTGACCTCTTCCGTGTCGAGGAAGCGCGCTACCGCTGCGCCAATCGCCCGAGCGGATGACGGGACTCGAACCCGCGACCCTCACCTTGGCAAGGTGATGCTCTACCAACTGAGCCACATCCGCGTGCCGCCCTCTTGAACCGGTTGGCTCAACAGGTGCGAGAAGAACACTAGCACGGTTCGAAGTAGAAAATAAAATTTACACCGCCGTGATACCTACCACTCTCAAAGCTTTTCCGCATTACTGCAACGATTCTTCCGCCCTTGCACAGCTACCACCCGCGTTTTACATTTGCCGATTTTGTGTAGAGGCTTGAGGTTTGCTAATGTTTGTCTTCGCCGGGCCATTGGCGCAGTGGTAGCGCGCTTCCTTCACACGGAAGAGGTCACTGGTTCGAACCCAGTATGGCCCACCGGTTTTGCCCCCGCCGCCCGGGGGCTTTTTTACTGCCTCCCTAGCGCGAGCGGCCACAAAATCTGTTTTGCACCTGCTATCCTCGGCTATCTTTGCTAAAACGTGAGAACCTAAAGGCATGAATATTAGGCCAGGAATTCCGTATCCACTAGGCGCAACATACGACGGCTCGGGCACTAATTTCGCCCTGTTCACCTCGGTGGCTAGTTCTGTTGAGCTTTGCCTTATTAGCGAAGATCTAACCGAGGAGCGCATAAAACTTACCGAATGCGACAACAACGTCTGGCATGCTTACCTACCTGGGATTTCGCCCGGACAACGGTACGGCTACCGCGTCCACGGCCCGTTTGATCCCGGTGCTGGCCATCGTTGCGATTCTTCTAAGTTGCTTCTGGACCCCTACGCCAGAGCGATCGAGGGCGAAGTTCAAAACAACAATTCGGTCTATTCCTATCAATTCGACGATCCCGGCCAGCGCAATAACGACGATTCGTTGGGCTCTACCATGTTGTCTTTAGTTACTAGCCCCTTTTTCGATTGGGCCCACGACCGGCCTCCGGGACGCGATTATCACGAACTTGTGATTTATGAAGCCCATGTAAAGGGCTTGACCATGCAAAATCCAAATATTCCCGAGGAACTGCGTGGCACCTATGCAGGAGTCGGCCACCCTGCCACTATCGAGTATTTGAAGGAGCTAGGGGTAAATGCGATTGAGTTGATGCCAATCCACCAGTTTGTCAACGACTCGTATTTGAAGGAGCGCAATCTTTCGAATTACTGGGGCTACAACACCATAGGATTTTTCGCTCCCCACAACGGCTACAGTTCTGACCCGCATAACACGGTTCAAGAATTCAAGCAGATGGTCAAGGCCCTGCACCAGGCAGACATCGAAGTTATTTTGGACGTGGTCTACAACCACACCGCCGAGGGCAACCATATGGGCCCCACCCTATCTTTTAGGGGCATTGACAACGCTTCCTATTATCGACTGGTTGACGACGACAAGGCGCACTACTTCGATACCACGGGCACGGGCAATTCTTTGTTGATGCGTTCACCTGCGGTGCTGCAACTTATTATGGATTCGCTACGCTACTGGGTTAGCGAGATGCACGTTGACGGATTCCGCTTCGATCTAGCTTCCACCTTGGCTCGCCAATTTCACGAGGTTGACAAGCTGTCGGCTTTCTTCGAGCTTATTCACCAAGATCCAGTCGTTTCGCGGGTGAAGCTAATTGCCGAGCCCTGGGATGTAGGCGAGGGCGGATACATGGTGGGCCAGTTCCCCGTACTTTGGAGTGAGTGGAACGGTTCCTATCGCGACACTGTGCGCGATTTTTGGCGCGGGCAGTTTTCTACATTAGCTACGTTTGGGTCTAGGTTGGCGGGTTCTTCGGACCTGTACCAAGACGACGGTCGCAAGCCCATGTCCTCTATCAACTTCGTTACCGCCCACGACGGTTTCACGCTGAATGATTTAGTCTCTTACAACGAAAAACATAACGAGGCCAACGGCGAGGGCGGCAAAGATGGCTCGGACGACAATAAATCGTGGAATTGTGGTGCCGAGGGAGAAACTGAAGATCCGGAAGTTTTGAACTTAAGGATGCGCCAGCGCAAGAATTTCATTGCCACGCTGATGGTCTCTCAGGGGGTTCCCATGATCTCTCACGGTGACGAGGTGGCTCGCACCCAGGGTGGCAATAACAACGCCTATTGCCAAGACAACTCGATATCGTGGATGAGTTGGAAGGAAACTGACACGTCTACCGAGATGTTTGATTTCACTAAGAGGGCGATTGCCTTGCGCGAGCAGCATCCGGTGTTCCGCCGTAGGCGTTTCTTTGCTGGCAACCCCCATCAGGGTGGCGAGTCCGAACGCGGCGAGATCGAGTGGATGAACCCCGATTCCTCGCACATGACTGCCGAGTCTTGGGACGCAGCCTATGCCCGCACCCTGATGTTCTTTTTGAATGGTCTGGCTATTGGAGAACCCGATCAGATGGGCAACCGAATTGTCGATTCTGATTTCTTAGTTATGATGAACGCCGCGCCCGAGGACATCGAATTCACCATCCCTGCTCAAGGTTACGGTTCAAGCTGGACTGTTCGCCTAGACACCGACGAGCAATACGTCGGCTCTGAATTTCACGCAGGCGAGACGATCTGTTTGCGCAATAGGTCAATTTTAGTTATGGAACACGCCCGGGCAGCCGGCGAGGACAGCCCCACCGTTAGCATCGAGAAAGTAGTGCCGCCAGTGCACAATGAATAGGAGAAGCCATGAGTCACCCCCACTTGCCGGAAGCTGGAAAACGCCTTCCCGTCACCACGTACAGGCTACAGCTGAATGCAGATTTCACCTGCGCTGACGCCGTGGGGGTGCTCGACTACCTAACCCGCCTGGGCGTAACTGACATTTACCTGTCCCCCATTTTGCAAGCCGCCCCCGGGTCTACACACGGCTACGACGTAGTCGATCACCGGCATATTTGGCGCGAGATCGGCGGGCGCGAAGCTTTTGAGGAGCTGGCAAGGCAGGCACACAAGCGTGGTTTGGGCGTGATTGTAGACGTTGTACCAAATCATATGGCTGTCCCTACCCCGGTGTGGCACTGCCGGGCCATGTGGTCGGTTTTAAAACGTGGCCCGGAATCTGAATACGCCAATTGGTTCGACGTCGAAGTAAATGAACCGATTTTGATGCCCATTCTGGGCTCCCGCATAGGCCAGGTACTTTCAGCTGGAGAACTGGAGCTGGTACAGATCGTTGTACCTACAGAGCCCGAACGCGGCAAGCAGTGGGTGCTGCGTTACTTCGATCACGTATTTCCGGTTGCCGAGGGTACTGAATCTTTGCCTTTGGAGGTGCTCGTCGAGCGACAGCACTACCGGCTGGCCCATTGGAAGGTAGCCTCCGAAGAGCTAAATTACAGACGTTTTTTCGATGTGGGAACTTTGGCGGGGATCAGGGTTGAGCTGCCCGAGGTCTTTGAGGCAACTCATGCACTGCTGCTAGAGGAATTCAGGAACGGCTACATTGACGGTTTCCGGGTGGACCATCCCGATGGGTTGGCCGATCCGCGTGGTTATTTTCGTGCTCTTTCCAAAGCCACCGGAGGGGCGTGGATAGTAGCCGAGAAAATACTCGAGGCCGACGAGCAAATGCCTTCTGACTGGCCGGTGTGTGGCACTACTGGCTACGACACCGCTTGGCGTTTGAACGCACTGAATGTAAAGCAGTCTGCTGCCTTGTCGCTGGGGGCGGTCATGACCGAGGTTACGGGGGATTCGCCCTCGAAATACGCCGACTTGGTTAGACAGGCAAAAGAGCAAATAATAGACACCTCGCTTGCCGCTGAAGTGCACCGGCTGGGCAACATAATTTGGAATATTTGTCTACAGGATTTCCGGCTGCGCGACCACACCTTCCGCGGCTTAATCGAGTGTTTGCGCACTTTGATTGTCGAAATGGACCGCTATCGGGCTTACGTGGTCCCGTCCGAGCCGGCCTCTTCTCTTGCTCGTGCTGTCGTCGAGGGCGCAGCTAGGCGTGCCCGGAAGCAGATTCCGGAGGATCTTTCGGACACCATGGATGTGATAGTTGCGCTGGTGTTGGGTGACGAAATAGGGTCCGCGGGGAACTACGAGTCGCAGGCCCAGCGCGACGAGGTAATCATTCGCTTCCAGCAGGTGTGCGGGGCGGTAATGGCAAAGGGCGTCGAAGACACGGCGTTCTACCGTTGGACTCACTTGCTTTCTCTGACTGAGGTGGGGTCCGATCCGCAAAAGTTTGGCATCAGTGTCGACGAGATCCACCGCCACGGCGCCTACATTTCTGAGCAGTGGCCGGCAACAATGACCTGTGGATCCACCCACGATGCCAAGCGTAGTGAGGACGTGCGCGCGCGTTTGAATACGTTGGCTTCGTTCCCCGAAAAGTGGGCGCAGCTGGTCGAGGATATGCGCGCGCAAACGGCCGAATACCGCCCGCGTGACCTCGATGGTCGTAGCGAATATATAATTTGGCAGACTTTAGTTGGCACTTGGTCCGATCGAGGTCCTATCGGCTTTGAGAGGCTGAAGGAATATCTACTCAAGGCCGCTCGCGAACAGAAGACTTGGACTAGTTGGACCAGTCCAGACACTGCCCGCGAAGGTCGCTTAGTTGAGTTTGCCGAACGGGTTTTGGCCGATCCGCAAATAGGTAAGCTTGTCGCAGGCTGGCGCAAAGAAACCTCCGGGGCAACTAGCGTGGCGATTTTGGCTACCAAGGCATTGCAACTGACAATGCCAGGGGTTGCTGACCTTTATCAGGGCAGCGAGGTAGTGGGCACGAACCTTGTCGATCCCGACAACCGCCGTCCGGTTGATTTTGCTGGACTGTCCCGGTCTTTACGGCGTCTCGAGGAAGGGGCAAGTCCCGAGACTTTGGATGAGCAAAAACTCGACGTGGTGCGGAAGATTCTGGCCTTGCGGGCCAAATTTCCGCAGGTATTTGTTTCGGCCTCTTCCGCCTACTGGGCTCTGCCGGTCTCTACGTCGCACGCGCTCGCCTTTGCTCGTGGCATCGAAAAAGCGCAGGTGGTAGTGATTGCTGCAAGGAATTTCGCCAAGAAAGACAATTGGGATTCTCACACAGTAGGGATTCCGAAGGGGGAATGGGTTTCGATCTTTTCAGGCTCGCGCTGTGCGGGCGGCGTTCGGTCTCTAGCTGAGGTATTGGGAGAGTCTGCAGTCGAGATTTTAGTGGGGACTGAGATGGATGTTGTTAGCTGAAGCCGGTAGAGCCCGCGTTCCCGTATGGGCTCCCGCTGCTGGAGGGGTGGAGCTGGTTCTAGCAGATAGACGGATCCCCATGGAAGCGGAGAAAAATGGGTGGTGGGTAGCTCCCACCGCACTCGCGGATGGCATTGACTATTCCTTCAGCATAGATGGAGGCCCTCCCCTTCCCGATCCGCGCTCGGCGCGCCTGCCAGGAAGAATTCACGGCCCCTCGCGTACTTGGAGTGCGCCCTCGTCTGTACCGCCGTGCGAGGGCGGAGCGAAGGTCCTCGGCGGGGTGATCTACGAACTACACGTGGGCACGTTCACTCCTGAGGGAACATTTCAGGCTGCGGCCGCAAAGCTACCTCTTCTAAAAGATCTGGGCGTTAGCACGGTTGAGCTAATGCCCGTAGCCTCCTTCGATTCTTCCCACGGATGGGGATACGACGGGGTGTGCCCTTACAGTGTGCACGAGGCCTACGGCGGCCCCGACGGGCTTATAGAATTTGTCTGCGAGGCCCATAAAATAGGGCTGGCTGTATGTATCGATCTGGTCTTGAATCATCTGGGCCCTGTAGGCAACTATCTGGCCAAGTTCGGACCCTACTTCACTGAACGACACAGCACTCCTTGGGGCGATGGCCTCAATTTAGATGACTCCTCAACCGAGGTGCCCCGGCAGTACCTTGTGGGGGCGGCACTCAGATTATTTTCAGTATTTGGGGTCGACGCGCTGCGCTTAGATGCGGTCCACCAGATTAAGGACAACTCCGAGGTTCATCTACTTCAAGAGCTTTCGGTAGCTGTGAAAAAACTTTCGTCTGAGCTGGGCAGATCTTTGACCCTGATCGCAGAATCTGATCTGAACGACGTTTCGATGGTTCGTCCAGTATCCGAAGGGGGAATGGGAATGGACGGACAGTGGGACGACGATATCCACCACGCCCTCCACGTAACGTTCACCGGAGAACAGCAGGGATATTATAAGGATTTTGCTGATCCGGGCGCTCTTTGCAAGGTTTACGAGCAGGTTTTTTACCACGACGGCTCGTATTCTTCCTTCAGGGGAAAGAATTGGGGGCGCCCAGCCGGCGATGTTGAACGGTGGCGTTTTGTTGCTTGCACTCAAAATCACGATCAGATCGGAAACAGGGCAAGGGGCGATCGACCAAACCTGACTCTGGCTCAAGCGGGTAGCCAGGGTGCACTACTGCTGCTGAGCCCGTTCACTCCCCTCCTATTCATGGGTCAGGAGTGGCACACAAAGGTCCCCTTTACTTTTTTCACATCTTTTTCTGACCCCACCGTAGCCCAGAGCGTAAGCGCAGGTAGAGCCCGGGAATTCGCACATATGGGATGGGACGAAAAGGTACCCGACCCCCAAGATCTAAAAACCCGCGACAGCGCAGTTTTGGATTGGCAGAATGCAGCCTTGCCGGCAGGGCTAGAGTTGAGGGCGTTTTACAAAAAACTGATCGTGTTGCGAAATGATTTCGATCTGGCTAATCCTTCAAAGCCAACCCGGCTTCAGGCCAGTGCCAACCAGATAGTGTTGGACCGCGCAGAGCTGCGCCTTGTGGTAAATAGAGGCAACACGGATCTATTCCAGTATATTCCCGCCAACGTGGCGGTGTTGCCCTGGCAAGCCCATCTTGACCAGTCCACCTTGAGGTTGCCGCCGTGGTCTGCAGCGGTGCTATATCGCCTGTAGGGGAATTGGCCCAGCAAGCCCTGCCCGCCGGAGCTTTGCTACTAAGGTGTGAGTAGACACTAGGAGGCAAGGATGCTCCGCGAGGACTACACCGCCAGCGATTTAGAAGAGCTCGCTCACAAACAGCCACATCTATGGCCCCAAATTTTGCACCACCCGGCCTGCAGCAACGAGCTGCGCACCTGGATTGGCGAGCGCAGCTCAAGAACGCGCAACCAGGCCAAAACCCACGTGAGATTCGGCCTGGTTGTTGGCGTCGGGAGTATTTTGTTTGCGCTTATGGTAGCTGCAATGACTCTTTAAGCCAGGTACTCGTAGCCCATACAAATGCGGCCGCCGTCCTCGGTGTATTCGACCAACCCCACCTGCTTGTAGCCTGCCTTCTCGAACACTGCCCGCATGCGTTTGTTTTCCTCGGAAGTGTCCCCACGTTTGTTGCCATTGGGAGATATTTGGGCCGCAAAATTCAGTAGCTTGGACGCAATTCCCAGCCCTTGGGCATCCTTCGAAATCGCCAAGCGATGCACAACTAGTGTGCCTTCGCGCGGCGTCTTCCACTCCAATTCGTCGTTGTC
Source organism: Winkia neuii subsp. neuii DSM 8576 (assembly GCF_000420405.1). Classification (GTDB taxonomy): domain Bacteria; phylum Actinomycetota; class Actinomycetes; order Actinomycetales; family Actinomycetaceae; genus Winkia; species Winkia neuii. The sequence goes on from NZ_ATUW01000005.1 coordinate 154,848, forward strand.
GTAGGCGGGCTCTGGCTCGGGGTCCAGGCAGATAGTACCTACAACAGTTCCGTCGGCTTCAGCCACGTACGAGATACCGCGGTCGATGTCGTGGGAAATCGTGTGTTCGTTGGGGTAGTCGCCCTCCCACTGGTCTACCCCCTGGGCACGCAAAGCCTCTTTACCAAAATCAATGATTTCCATGATGACCGGTAGGTCGTCCATGGTGGCGTGACGGATGTCGATTTCCATAGATATGCGTCCCTTCGGAGAATATATCGATGACCTGACTTTAACACGAAAGGTAGCCCCTACCCTAGTGTCTGATTCAAAAGCGATTTTCTTCTGAAACGTGCACTACCAGGTAGTATGCCCTAAGTTGCGGCGCTGTTAGGCTACTGTTTCACAAATATTCAATATCGCTTCCCCGGTCTATAGCTTTAGACACTAAAGGCCACAATCATTATTTTGCCCAGCTAGCAGTACTGGCTGAATTTTTTATAGGCCTAGGAAGGGAAGATTTGGCTCAGTTTCTTTTTCCAATAATGTTGCTAGGTGGGAGAAGTATGCCTTCCGGTCGGCTGCCTCGATCACCGTGGCGTTTGGAGGGCGGTCGAATTTGTCCCAAGCCATAGCCGAGTACCCCCTGGTGAGCGCGGAGGAGGTGTCCACGTCAACCCGATACTGTTTCTCCTCCAGAACTAATTCAGGATGCAGTAGGCACGAAAGAGTAAGGGAATCCGGATGCGTGGAGCCATTGACTCCCACTGATTCGTTGAAGTCCAGGGTAGTGTCGCAGACTTTCTTGAAAAATTTTGCGAGAACCGTGGGCTTATCTGTGAGCTTGGCATATTCCTTGCGGGTAATAGTGGCGTCGCGCAAAGTAACCGGATCCCAGGTGAGCACGTGTATGTCTGAAAAGCCTGCAGTAAACACTATTTGGGCGGCCTCAGGGTCTACGTAGAAGTTGAATTCTGCCGAGCTGGTAGTATTTCCGCGCCCGTTGTTAGAACCGCCCATTATGAAAAGGCTCTTCACATTTTTCACAAAGTTGCGGTCTTTCACAGCTGCCGTGGCCACATTGGTGAGTGGACCGATTGCTACTACGCTCACCTCGCCAGGGGCGGCTGCCGTAATCCGGATGAGGGCGTCTACGGCATGTTCGTCTGCAACTTCAGTTCTTGAAAAGTCCATGCCGAGACCGCCGGCTCCGTCTCCATGAACTTCCTCAGCAGATACCCATTCGCGTAGCATCGGTTGCGAACAGCCCACGTGGATAGGGACTTGTCCGAGCTTCCCGGCAGCATTTAGGGTCATTTGCGCGTTCTTCACCTGGCGTTCAAAGCCTACATTGCCGGCTACCATAGTGATGGCCCGCATATCCGCTACTTCGTCGAGTAGGCCAACCAGGATTGCCACACAATCGTCCTGAGCAGTATCTGTGTCGAGTATAAAAGGTACCTTCATGTTTCCTCCTCGCACAGCATATCGGCCAGATGGTTTTAGCGCTCGGCGAGTTTAGCGCGGCTCGTCGCTAAGTCCCCGCCAGAATGCAACTGCGGGCCGAGAGTTCCGTACCGCTACGATCATGTCCGGTGCGCTAGCGAAAGACCGACAAACTAAACCCACAGCTTGTCTGGTCTTGAATAATTCGCCCTGCGACAGAAAGCTTATTACTACACTCCATATAAAGCACTATTGTTCCAGCAGCTTCATTTTCCGGTAGTGTAGTTTTACCTGTTTTTGGGTAGCTCGCAAAAATGCGAACGCGCAATTCCAATCTGCTAGCGCATATTCTAGGCGAATAACGTGATCTTCGTTTTTTGGCCCTGGTGTTGCCATTTCGTCTTTTATTTTCTCTATTGCGACGTCAACTTGTTCGACTGCTTTATCTAAAGCGGCTATTGTTTCCACGGCGATCTCCTTTGATCAGTGCGGGCACCTCTTTCAGGTAATTTTATCGTACGGCTTGCCTACCTGTAATGGGACGTGAGGCCCTACTGGCGGCTTATGTGTGGCGGAATTTTCAAAATAAAAGAAGCCCGCGCCCAGTATTAACACTTGCCCTAAGCGCGGGCTCCACTTTGGCGACTCAGTCAAGGTGCAACATAGCCGCCGGATATGGAAAACTCTGAACAAAGTTAGGGTTCAGGTCAACGGAGCGATCTAGCCTGAAAGAAGTGAAACAAGCAGGCTAAACCGCTACAACCCTTGAAAATCAAAGTTCCACTCAAAATGGTAATAAACGTTTAAGGGTTTGGCATGTCCAAATGGTAAGAGTTTTCGCACACCTTTTGGCTCTTGCTACCGAGCGCCATTCTTATAACTTGGGTATGCCAAAACACTCCACTCACTAGTAACCTTCTTTTGTCGCCCTTACGGGCCCCACGCCGCGATCACATGTGAGGCCCGGGCGACATTTCACTGTGCGTTTATCATAAGCTCCTTAAGTAGCCCCTGGTGAACGTTTGGCCAACCGGCAAGAATTGAGCCTTTTTGGCAAACATCCATCCTCGTGCCGTCAAGGCGCGTAACGGATGCTCCTGCTTCCTCGCATATAAGTGTTGCAGCAGCGATATCCCAAGGGGAAACCCACATATGGACGAAGGCTCCAGCCCGACCAGCCGCGACTTCCACTATTTCTAGAGCCGCCGAGCCGTACCGTCTGTGTCCCCGCGAATGCACTAGCGCATTTGCAAGGCGGGGCATTGCGCAGATCTCTTTAATGTCGGTAATTATGATCGCGTCTTCAAAGCTCCGTTCGCTATCAACTTCCCATATAGGCTCTCCATTACATGACGCCCCTTGACCAAGCCCGGCTACGTAAAAGAGGTCTTTAGTTACGTCTACTACGCATCCCCAAATCGGTTTGCCCCCTTCTAGCAGTGCTAGGGAAATGGCATAATCTCGCCCGGTGGCAACATAGTTCATTGTTCCGTCTATTGGGTCTAGAACCCACACTCTGCCTCTAAAGTCTTCGACACTGTGGGATTCCTCCCCCATCATCTTGTAGCCTGTGAGCGCGATAAGTTCTTTGGCAACATAGTTTTCAATCTCTCTGTCAACCTGGGTCACCAGATCGTTGCGATTGGCTTTTACAGAGATTTCCAGCTCCCTGGCCTCTAAAGCAATCTGCCTTGCATGCCTGAGGACAGGAAGCGCTATTTCGCTGATTTCTTTCAGGCTCATTTTGCCGCTGCCCTCTTATCGGCACGGAGCATTTTTTCCTCAAGTAATGCAACACCGGCCAGGCATGCTAGGCCCACTACGGCAGATGCGATCAAGACGGTGAAGGTGGACCCCCAACCATGCAGAGTGTAGCCAAGGATGTTTAGCCCGCTCTTTTCTGGATCTGCGATTCTACCCAGCAGAACCTTAGCCATTGAATCCCCGAAAATATAGCCAAATGCTCTGGGCACTGCGTTAACTACTACGGTTGCGTTCTTTGGTGCGAATCCGATTACGCAGATGCCAATTAGTGTCACTGGTCCAAAGATCAGGAACCCGATGAAGAACAGTGCTACGTATACGACAACTACTGAAGTGGCGAGGGAGTACACCCATATGGGGAGGATGACGAGTCCGATGCCTATGGATCCTGCCAGCGCTCGTCTTCCACCTAGTTTGTCTGAGAAGTAGCCCCACAACAAGGATCCAGCGAGCCCGCCTGTTTCAAGCGCAAAGGTGGTGTTTACGGCGGTGTATTGGCTAAAGCCTAGTTCAGTTGAAGTGTAGAGGACGTTCCAGTTGTCAATGCCAATTCGTACACAGTAGGCGGCAACGTTCGCAATACAGAGCAGCCATACTGCGGGGTTCTTTACAACGTAGGTTAGCAGGATTTGCCCTTTGCTCATTCCAGTAGAGACAAGATCGTTGGTTGCCTTTGGTTCTTCGAATATTTCTTCAGCGCTTCGCCAACCCAGTTCTTTCGGATCATCTTTGCCGCAGACAATCCCCCAGACACCAATTGGAATTGCAACTACAGCAGGGGTTATAAACATTCCGGCAACCGACCCGCCAAAGAAGGTGTTAGCACCCCATACTGCTAGTACGCCGGCGATCATCGCGCCTAGATTGTGGGAGGCGTTCCACCAGCCAATAAACCTTCCGCGCAGGGATCTTGGGGTCCACCTGTTCATGGTCGAGTTACACGAGGGGCCTCCTGGCGCCTGGAATAGGCCGTTGAGGGCCCACAGGATCATCAAAAACCCGTAGGGGTGGTTGGCGCTCATCAGCACAATACCGATTATTACTGAGATAACTCCCGCTGCGATTACAAGTGCTGAGAGGGCTTTTTTAGTGTTTTTACCGTCGAAGTAAAATCCTAAGAAGAGCCCACCGAAACCATATGTTAGCGAGAAGGCGAAGCCGATCACACCGAGCTCGGTGGTTGAAAACCCTGCTTGGTTAATCAACTCGGGCTGGGCGGCTTTGAAGTTTGTGCGCAGCAAGTAGAAAGCCCCGTAGGCGACGATGAGTACCAGGTAGGTTTTTAGGAACTCTTTCAGCCAGCGGCCTCTTTGCTCTTGTAGTGTAAGTGTTGTCTTCGGCACGTCTTTAAGTGCCAAAAAATTGCCTAGGGTTTTCATGTCGTCAACTCCGTTGTTGTTCCGATAGAAAATCACGTTTGTGATGGTCAAAGCCTATTCAAACGTTTGAATGAGGTCAACCAAATAAATCGAAATATATGAGTATTTAGACTGTTTCAGGCTAGTTTAAACGTTTGAATGAATTTAGATAATTTGCGGGGCCGGTTGTGGAGCGAATCTTCAAGCTGGTTGCGCAGTGAAGTTCGCGAGGGGCTTCGACGCTTCCGGCGTGGCGTTCTTTAGCGCGGCCGTACGCGGCAGCTGCAACCTCTTTCGGATGGCGGTCCACGCTGGTTATGGAGAATGCACAGGAGGCCGCTATTGCAGAATTGTCAAAGCCCGCAAGCGACACGTCGGTTGGCACAGACAGTCCAGACTTTAACAGTGCCAGATAGGCTCCTTGGGCGCACTGGTCGTTGTAGCAAACAATCGCACTGCATTCGGTAAGCGGCGCAGCCGCCGTACCCCAGAGGTCAGCTAGAACGCTAGTTGCGGCTTTATACCCTGCACTCAGGGTGTTCCCAGCCCGCCAGCGCTTTACTTGCAGTCCAATTTTTTTTGCTGCGGCTTGAATGGAGGCTGCTCGTTTTTGCGCTGAAACCCCATCTGGCCCATCTAAGTAAATAATCTTGCGATGCCCGAAGGAATACAGATGTTCTACGAGTTCTGCGGCTCCGACCGTATTATCACTTGCCACCAGATCAGCGTGCGCATACGGGCTTTCTTGCCCAATAACCACTTGAGGGTGCAGCCCCCGCGCGTCATCAGGAGGATTTATAGCAATGACCGTGTCCACTCTAAACTGCGCGAGTTTATCTAACGGGTCATGTAGGTTCGCATATAAAGCTATATTTTCCGTAAGCACCCGAAACTTGTCTTTGTGCGCCAAGGCAAGAATCTCCTTGGTGTAGGAAGTGTGCAGCTCTTGATCGAAACTTGCCACTATCCCAAGAATCTTTGGCTTCGTCTGCGACAGCAACACTCCCGACAGATCAGCTCGGTACCCTAGTTGTTTAGCTGCCTGCTCTATGACTAGGCGCACAGGCTCACTTATGCGCCTATCACCCCGCAGGGCCAAAGATACGGTCGAGACCGACCTGCCAGTGTGTTTGGCGACGTCTTTTAGGGTCACCCGCCTTGAAGCCATGCTCTAAATTCTATTACGCCCTCGCCGCCTATCCCGGGAGTTGGCGTATCCAGATGGGCTCCCCACCCCACAGACAGGTAAGAGCGAGCAATTTCGGTCCGCAAGCACACGCTCAGGCAGCCCTCTATCATCTTGAGCAGTTTCCCCCATTTGTCCCAAAAACTCCCCGACCTATGCTTTCTAAGAGCCTAACGCCTATCATTCTTGCGCGCCCGTTACGTGCCTCCAACACCAGTGGACCATTCTATGTACCCGCGCAGGTTTAGAAAGCCCCTCACAATTTAGGTTGACCTAAGTTTCTTTTCGTTTTTAGAATGGTAACCGTTGCCATTTGCAACAACGTACGGAAACTATCTATAAGGAAAGAACGTGAAACGGTCAATCCTCGGAGCAGGCGTATGTGCCATGCTCGCACTCAGCCTCGCCGGTTGCGGTGCTACAGATGGCGGGAAAAAAGACACCGCAAATAAAAAAGATAAAAACCAAGTGAACGTGGTAGCGACTACCACCCAGATCTGCGACTACGTAACTCAGATTGCTGGGAGTAAGGATGCTGACAGTCAGCTAGCACTAAAGAAAACTGACGCATCTGGCAAGGTCTCCAACCTCGGTGCTGATCCGGCAAAGGCTAAGACCACTATCTCGTTGAACTGCCTGCTAGCGCCGAACGCTTCAGCACACGAACACGATATGACCACCGCGCAGTCTAAGGCTCTCTCAGAGGCTGACGTCATGCTGGTCAACGGCGTAGACTTGGAGCACTTCCTCGACGGTGCAGTCAAGGCTACCGGCTTCAAGGGCACCATGGGCGTCACCTCCGGAGTGCTCACTTCTAAAGAAGTCGGCGGCAAGATGGCCGACGCAGAAAAGACCCTGCCCTACAAGATTGATCGCGGTGTAGAAAAAGTAAACGTCCGCAAGTGGCCGTTCCCGCCAGAAAATGGCGAACCGGCAGAATTCGAATACGACCCGCACGTGTGGACCAGCCCGAAGAACACCATGGTTCAGGTGAAGAACATTGGTGCGATCTTGTCGAAGGCATCACCCGAAAACAAAGCGATTTTCGACAAGCACGTAGAAAAGTACACCAAGACTCTTGCCGACCTCGACAAGTGGGTAAAAGATTCTATCGACACGGTTGATCCGGCCCACCGCGTCCTGTTCACCTCGCACGACGCCTTCGGTTACTTCTCCAAGGATTACGGCATCAAGTTTATTGGCGCCGCTCTCTCGGACTTTAGCGATCAGCAGGATGCAACTGCCGATCACATTCAAAAGGCTGCAGCAGACGTGAAGAAGTCGGGCGCTGTCGCTCTCTTCGCCGAAAACTCCAACAATTCCAAGTCAATTGAGGCCGTGGCCAAGGCCGCCGGTGTGAAGGCGATCATTGGCGACGATGCCCTCTACGGGGACTCGCTCGGACCGGCAGGTAGCGCGGGTGAAACCTACATCGGCTCCATCACCCACAACGTTACCGGGCTGGTAAAGGCATGGGACGGCAAGGCTGCCGACATGCCCGCTAGCCTAAAGTAACCACCTAGAATACGAACGGCGCGGTAGGCCAAACAGGCCTACCGCGCACTTTTGCCGTCCCTGAGGACAGGTAGGTTCGCCGCCACACACGAGTGATAGGTCATCTAAAACCAAACCGCAAGGAGGCGGCCCGCGCTCGAATATAACGAGCACGGGCCCACAAGAAACAATCTCACATACCTACCAATGATTTTTGCGCCAATCTAAAGCAGAGGTCTGCCTCCCGCGCCAATTCTTTTGAATGGGTTACCACTATTACGCATTTATTAGTCTTATGCGCTGCCCCACTTAGCATAGCGGTAATCTCTCTGGCAGTTTTTTCGTCTAAGTTTCCGGTTGGCTCATCTGCCAAGATGACTGGCGCCTTAGAAACTAAAGACCTGCCGATCGCCACTCTTTGCTGTTGCCCGCCGGATAGTTCCATAACATTTCTTTTCGCCTCTTGCGGCGTGAGCCCCAACTTTTCGAGAGCCTGAACCTTTGCCCTTTTATCAACTAACCTTAGATTCTCTAAGGGCGTCATATAGTCGATAAGGTTGTACGCTTGGAATATCAGCGATATTTGGTTGCGACGATGGTGCGAGTAGCCTTTTTTAGCTATATCTTCTCCTTCAAATCTAACCGTCCCGCTAGTTGGCTTATCTAATCCGCCTAGCATGGCGAGCAACGTTGATTTCCCAGCCCCGGACGTCCCAAGGATTGCATAAAATTTACCCCGCTCAAAACTAACATTGACGCGGTCTAAAACAGGAGTACTCCCCTTCTGGTAAGCGTAAGTTACATTATCTAATTGCAGAATAGTCATTATTGTTTCCTAGTTCGTTTTTGAAAGAATTTTTAGTGTCGGAATTTTCAATATGGGCAAAAGCGTTACTAAAAGCGCCACATTTACCACTAAGAGGCCGATTCCAACCGTTGGTAGCACTTCCACCAAGGTTGCTTTCGGCGTGATTCCACCGAGGCCTTCTTGACCAGCCACCTTGTAGACCGTGCCAGCGACAATCTCTGTCAAGCTCAGACCGACAATAGTTCCCACGGTGATTGCGACAACTGTAGTCACGGCTATTTCGAAAGCTAGCTGAGCTGCGATCTTAATTTTTGTTGTACCAAGTGCTAATAGGATTCCAATTTCCCGTAGTCGAGAGCGCAGCCAGAACACAAAGGTGCATACGAGGATGCCTGCACCACTTAGGCACACGCCGCCAAGAAGCAAAGTCAAGAGTTTTTGAACTCCTGATATAGCCCCTACCAAGGAGGCAAGCTGATACATTTTCGACGAGTAGTCTAGCTCTGGGGCTAACGCTCTGGCCTTAGCTAGCACTTTTGGCAGCTTTTTGGGGCTGTCCAGCTTGTATCGGGCGTTATCGACAAGCTTATCGCCTTGTATTTTGAATGCTGATTCAAGAGTTGTGAATATCTGGTTTTCAGGAGCAGCCTGCTCTAGGGGATTATTATTGTCGCTCTTCCCCACAAAGATTCCAGCGACAGTTAACTCCACTACCCGTCTATCCTTCGAGAGTACAAACCTATCGCCAGTCTGTAGGCTGTTTTGTTTAGCAAAGCTCTGGTGCACGAGGGCTCCCCTGCCAAAACCTTTTATATGTGCCCCGGATTTTAGGGAGTAAGCCCGGCCTACAAAGTGCGGATGCAGGCGGCTTGCAGTAGTACCGATCACCGAAATACGCTCACCGCCATCTAGTCGCACTGTCCCAGCAGCTACGGCTGTTGCACCTACAGGTTTAGCTTTTATTTGCGTGTAAAGCGAGTATGATTTTACCCCTTCGATTGCGGCTATTTTGCGCGCCAAATCGGGGGTAATCTTCCCGGAGGCGGTAAAAACTTTTCCGGTAGAAGACCTAATCTCGCCGATTACCTCACCCAACGTTGAATGTATGGCTCCTGCAGCTACCAGGGCTGCAAATAAAACTGCCATTATTGCAGCTAGCAGTGTCCCTCTTGCCGGGCGGCGGACGAGTGATATGCGGGCTCTATATAAGATGCTCATTTTATTGTTGTCAGCAGTTCTCGTACAGGCTTACGCAACATGGGAATCGCAGCAATTAGCACGCACAAGGCAAGTATTGAAGCCACCATTGCCGTGGTATATGCAAAGGCTTGCGCCGTTACTGTCACCTTCAGCGCATCCAGGGTCTTTGTTGCCATTGCTGTTTCCATGTCGGCAGCAAAATTTCCAGCCTTGGCCTGAGCGGCCATTGCTGCTTTATTTACAGATGCAAGTACGGAGTCTGAGAACTTCTGGGCTGTAAAATTCGCCAGAACGTATGCTCCGCCTATCGCCGGCAAGGCTATTAGTGCTAGCTCACTAAAATACTGCCCAATAATTGAAGCTTTGGTTTTACCTATCGCTAGGAGTACTCCGGTTTCCTTCTTGCGCTCCAGCATCCACAAGAAGAGGACAAGCGTTAAAACGAGGAAGGCAAATACAGAGGTTGCGGTAATAGTCGTTTTCACGGCCGAGCGCACCCCGCTAATGGATGCCGACATGCCGGCTAGGAAGTCATTTGCATTAGTTAGTTGGTATTTGTTCCAATCTATCTTCGTTGTGCCTATCGCCTTCGTGAGCTTCTTGATGTTGGCATCCTTAGCCAGAAAGAACGTTGCATCTTGGTATATCTCACTCTTGGGCTCAACTTGGTAAAGCTGTCGGGTTGTAGACAGGTCGGTAAATATTGTGTTGCCGTTGAGCTCAGCTGAACGTGTCGCTTGTTTGATGTTGCGTCCTGCGGTGAGCCCAACGATTTCTGTTTCAACTTGGGTACTAGATTTCTTGAGGTTGTCCGCGTCGAAGGGGTTTGCCCGAAGGGTGAGTTTGCTTCCAAGCTTTAGTCCATTAGCTTTAGCTAAGTCTTCATGGATTACTGCTTTGTGAACGTCATCTTCCGTAAGGTGCCTGCCGGCGACCAAAGCGAGGGCGCCAGAGCGAATGTTCTTGTCTTGTCTGGTTTGGTTGACGCCCCAAATATGAGCTGCGTTGCCAAACTGGGCTTCTTTACGGGGGTCGAATTCATTTTTCCCTACCCTCAGGATCTTGGCTCCTACTAGGTCCGCGGTTGCATTCTGGCGTACCTGATGCCCGCTAATTCCAGCAATGCGGGCAAGGCTGTCAACATCCCTTGCCTTTACGGTTCCTGCCCCGGACGGGGTACCGATGTTTGTACGCATATTGTTGGAGAGGGTGAAGCCCTTACCGTTGCGCTCATTTATGTCGGTTGTGGCGCGTGCAGTGGCGGAGCTGATCGCGTTTGCGATTAAAAATAGCGTGGCCATGGTAGTGATGATCGAAAAAATCACCAAAGTTTTTATGCGTTGCCGGGCCACATACCTCAGGGCCCTACATGTGAAAGTCAAGTCTTCTCCTACTTTTGCAATCGCTTGCTGTTTGCTCCTTACATCTTGGAAAGACTTTCTATGATGCCGCTGTGCGACGATTATGGAAGTCGTATCCGATAGCGAGGAACCGGCAGAATCCATCTACAGCCCCGGGGAACTGCTAACTGAAATAACTACGGTCTTCATAGAGGTGAAAAGCTGTTTTTCGACCATTTCCACGTTTGCGGATTAAAGCCGATCGTATTACGCCTCAGCTGCCTTATCGCATTTACTACACCACACCATCTATGTCAATATCTCACCTATTGCAATTGTTTAATATCTTTAGCTGCTATTAGTCTGGTGTAGTAATCATTCCGATTACGCCCAGGAGGCTAGTCGGAGCGGCACCTTGGTTGGAGTGTATATAGGGACTCCGAACCGGCTAGCTTTCACAGGGTATTCCGCCGGCCTCACCATCTTAGGGCGGGCAACCTCCTTTGAAATCTACAAGCGCTTTAAAGCTCGCAAGCTCCGCCAGTAAAATGTCAGTATTTTTAAATCTTAGATTTGACAGTTGTTGAAATACAGTAATTGCATTTACCATTGCGTCAGTACCTAGTCGATCACTGGTACTGGTAACACTAGCCGGTTGGATGTTCCGTGTTTGGACGTGTTTCCGGCTCCATCCTGGCTAGTGTTGGCCAATGGGGAATATATGACCTGTCCGCCTGGACTGTCTCAGGTGGGCAGGTCATCGACATTACCCCAACCAGGCTACGGCCGCTCTAACTTATGTGGTCAACCTAGCCAGAGGCATATAGGCTAGCCACCTACCACAAGACGTCTCAGTGTTCACAGCATAACCGCCCAGCAAATATAAATTACAGGTTTATACAAATTCTAATAGTTGTTCACGATCCAAATCTAATTAGGCCGGCAAGCCTTATTTACCCGTTTTAACGATTACTAAATTAGTCGGGCACTTCACTGGGCCGTACGTTAGAAACCTCCGCAGCGACGGGGTTACATATCTACCAATATCGACCTATCCACCTTGCAGGGAGGAAGAATTGGTTTGTAAAATAAGCTCACACTTTCCCAAAGATTTATCTAGTTTGTGATAGTTGTTTAACTCTTTTACTTCCCCGTAGACTCATTCCAGTACCTTCCTCGTAGGGTACATACTGGTGGCAAGTCGGGGCGAGTATTACCTGTGATATATATTCACAGCGTTGCCCCGCCTTGCGTAATATCTACCGCGTATCACACCTGCGCCCGCCTCAAAATGGCGGGCGCATATTTTATTTTGTTTATAATCTATACAATATGTTGAGGTTGTTAAAACCTACGCCCCTTACCTACAATGATTTTCATACCCGGTTATTTCTAGGGTATTTACCAACACCTGCCGGGGCGGATCTTCCATGTTGGATGTGTATTCGGCTCCGTCCCGGCTTGTGTGGGGTTTCATCGGTAACATTTGGCCCGCTCACCGCATCCCTGCGAAGGTGAGCGGGTTTACCTTATATACTGCCTCTTTTTCAGGCTAAATACTGCCGCAAAGGCCCACTCTTGCCAGAGTGCACGCAGCTCCTACTTTGAGTTTTCAAGCATGAGTGAAAGTTACAAAAGCGGTGCTAACCGCTATGCATATTACTAAATGCAACTCAATCATTGCCCGCCTGTAGGCTGATGCAAGCTGAAGCTGGAGCGAGTGCGCAAACTCAGCGCTGGGACAAACTCCTAACACTACCACGCGCAAGATGGCCACTGGCAGGGCGGCAGCAAACATCCATCCTCCTTGACATTCCCCGCATCTAAATCGAGGGGTCTTACTACAGCACAAGAACTCTCAGCGACTTACCAAAACTAAGAATTCTAAGAAATTTGACCTTGTTTTGAAGCCGGCAAGCACTAAAGCTTAACTAAGTTAGGGTCCCCTAACCCCACAGCGAGGAGGTCTCATGAAAAGAACTACCGGGGCAGCAATGTTGCTAGCCCTTGTTGCCAGTTTGGGCTTTAGTCCCATAGCTCATAGCGAGGACGCTAAAGTCGACAAGGATTTTGCCGCCTGTCTAAAGACCCAAGCCAGCATAACCGTAGAAGATGGTAAGTGGCCCGACCAGGCCAAGCTAGATGCCGTCAAGAAGTTTCAGTGCAGCTCATTCAAAGGTCTTTCAAAGCTGCGCAATTTAGAAGAATTTAAATTCAAGAAAAAATACCAATACGACAATGACGCGGTACCAGTTGACGATCTAGCCCAGCTTTCGAAACTTACAAAGCTAAAGAAGCTGACACTGGTCAAGGCCGGGATTCGAGACATCTCGTTTTTGAAGGACTTGGTTAACCTCGAAGAGCTTGACTTGCATGCTGACTTCCTTTCTTTCCGGCCAGATCTTGTAGCAGAGAACAAGATTACCGACGCCTCGGCGCTCTCCGGCTTGAAAAAGCTTAAGAAACTGAATCTGAACAACAACCTGGTGGCAGATCTTTCTCCGCTAGCCGGCCTTACCGACTTGGAAGAATTGAAGCTCGGTCACGATAGTCCAAACAGCACCACCTATGAGGTCAAGGAACAACCCGAAGAACACGGCCTCAAACTAATTACTGACCTTTCCCCTCTGGCTGGGCTTACGAAGCTTACTTGGCTAGATCTCGAACGGAACACGGTCCAGGATGTAAGCGCCCTAAAGGGCCTGAGTAAGCTGAAATTTTTGGACCTAGATGACAACTACGTTCACGACTTGCGCCCGGTTTGCCCAATCAATATCAAATCGATCCGCGCTCGGGTCCAGCCTGGATATGCTCTTTACACTCCCATCTATGCTGAAGTGAATAAACCTGCGCCACTTGTATACGACTGCACCGGAGTGCTGCCAATGGCCAAGACTGAATATGAGGCCGGAACGAGTGGCCTAAAGAAGTATTCTGATACAGATCCGCTAGTTTTCACCAAAGCCGGTAACCATTCGATGGTTTTCCAAAGCGATAAGATGCCTTACTTTGATGTGAAGAATTATCCCAATGATCGGCGCCCACGCCAGGTAACTTACATTGTTATACCCGCTAAACCTGCCGACAAGGTTGAGGCTACCAATTGGATTGACTCGAGGGATGGCGGTGCCAAGGATTGCCAAGCCGGCAAGGTGAAGCAGACCCGAACGGTAACTACTACCTCACATAAATGGGACCGCGTGGCCAAAAAGTGGCTGCTAGATAAGGCTACTGCCGCAACCAAGACGGAGTCTCAAATGCGGCCTATGACCGACGCAGAGCTGAAGACGTGTGCTGGCGATGCACCTAAAGCTAAGGTTGAGGCAACCGATTGGGCTGACGCAGCTAACGGTAAGGATTGCGCCAAGAAAACGGTGAAGCAGACCCGCAAAATAACCACTACCCCGTACACGTGGGATATAGCTAAGCGCGCCTGGGTGCTCGACACGGTTACGGCCAAGGTCATAACGGAAGAACAAGCCCGTGCCATGACCGACGCAGAGCTGAAGGTCTGTGCCGGTGGTCCACCTGAGTCTAAGGTCGAGGCAACCGATTGGACAGATGCGCCCCAGACCGATGCCAAAGACTGCACTAAGCAGACAGTCAAGCAAACTCGCAAGGTAACTACAACCCCGTACACGTGGAACTCCGCCGCGCATAAGTGGGAGTTGGACAGCGATAACGCCACCGCCAAGGCCGAGACTCAGATGCGCGAAATGACTGGTGCGGAAAAAGCTACTTGCGAGGCAGGACATGTAGTTCCGCCCTCAACCGATAAAGTCGAGTGGGCTCTTTCTCCAACTACACCCGGAAAATCGGTTCGACTTGAGAAAAAGAAGGGTACCGTCCCCCCTCACACCAAGCTGCTCGTTGAGGGCCCCGGCGTTGCCAAACTGAACAAGGATGGCTCGCTTACAGTTACTCCCGACGCGAACGCCACCCCGGGCGAAAAAATCACTGTGACTTTGTTTGACGCCAAAGGCAGGCTTCTCGGCAAGGTAAGCATCCCTGTTGCCAAGGCGATGATCGTTCCTGCCCCGCAAGATAGGCCGGAGAACCTGCCACCTAAGCGGCCGGTAACTTCGAATAGGCTTTCAGCAACGGGAACCGGTGTTGCAGGGTTTATTTGCCTATCCCTAGCTCTGGCCACAGCTGGAACGCTTCTGCTGCGGCGCCGTAGAGCCTAGTACACACGAAGTTGGCTCCCCCGGCAAGGCTGCGGGAGCCAACTTTTATGCCCAAATTCTTCTTCCACTCAAGATAAGTACGACAAAGAGGTTTGCATGTTAAAAAGAACAATCCTCGTCTGTGCCTTAGCTACTTGTTTAAGTGCACCGGCAACGTTGGCCGCAACAGCGGCCCCTACCCCCGAAAAAGCTGCGAGTACTGCCGATTCGGATGAGCGCAGATGGGGCGGTATAGACGGCTCCCGCTACGGCGACAGTATCCGCAAGACTGCGCGCATTACCTATCCTGATGCCGGGATAAGCCCCCAAATGTCCTGCAACGTCGTGGGTGTTGGGGGCACGGACATGATTTTCCTAGACAAAAAGGCTAAAAAGCTTCACATCGTTGACCACATTCCTTACGGTTTGGATCAAGAAGAGGATGAACGGTCGATCCTAACTCAGCCTGGAGCCATGCATGTTAATTTGCCGCCTGGCGATGATTGGCAGATTAGTTGTGTCAAACGGGCCCGGGGAGAAAACCCAACTATTGCGGTTGCAAGTAAGAATAAGGTCTACATTGCCCAGGTAGACAAACTTGCTGACGGTAAGGACTTCCCTATTGCCTCAACCTATACTTTTGACGCAGACGTGTCTTCTATCGCTGCTTTAACCCCGAGTCTCGATGCGCCCGGCATGGTCGTGGCCTCAGGCGGTAAAGTCTATTACTTCGACTCCATCAAGGAAGGAGAGAAGAAGGGGATTTCCGCAGCAAAAACATGGAAAGGCTTTGACGAAAAGACCCAACTGACTCCCCTAAACTACGCCCTCGGTGACGACATAACGGTAGGCGCTTCCACGCCCGGTAACAACGTCGTCTACGCGATTCCCACAGGCGCAGATGCGGGCCTGGTAACAGACGTTGCCACAACTATTAGGGCTACCGGGGGTGAGTTCGGTACATCGATGGTCGCAATCGGGGATGTAAACGGGGACGAGATCGATGACTTTGCCGTTGGCGCCCCTTCAGCCAACGACAATACCGGGGCTGTGGCAGTGATCTTTGGTTCGAAAGAGGGGCCGGGCACTATAAGCGTTGATGTGTCTTCTAACTCCGAGGGAGCTGTCACGCGGGAGTCTAAGCCGGCTGGGACTTTACTTCGGAGCGCAACGCCTAGCAAAATTGGCACCTCGCTCGCCTATATTCCCCAGTATGATCCCGATAATCCCGGTGCACTGGTTATTTCTCGTCCTAAAGACGCTGAGCACCCCGGTGCCGTGATTGTTAGCGAAAAGGCCTTAGGAAAAAACTGGAACTCTGGTCTTGGCATAGATGCCATAAGCGCTAAGATGAAGGTCCAGTTGGCCAGCGAAGAAGGCGCCACGGGCGATGGCGGCTACCACGTTGGCACTGTTGCCCCGGATAATTCAGACACAGACCTGACCGGCGTCTACACCATAGACACTAAGGGAAAGGTTGACGTGTGGACAGTAGATATGCGTCGCCAAACCGGCACCACCAAGCCGGTAAAGCCACGCTACCCTCAGCCCCCAGCGCCATCGGCTGAGCCTGCCTATGAGCCTGTTGATAAAACTGATGAGAAGTCTTGGCTTGGAGAGTTCACTTCCGGTTTTGGTGGCTCTCTTGCAAAGGGTAGATGCGACGTTACTGGCGACGGTAAACCCGATTTGATAACCGGCAGCGCCGTTCGCTCCGAGTACAAATTTGATCCGTATTATGAGGATTCGACTCCAACTCATGGGTGGGTTTTCAACGTTACCGGCCAGGTCCAGATTATTCCAGGTGGTACCCCCGGCGGAAAGGCACACCCCAATAAGAAAGTAATTTCTATTCTTGGGCCAAAGCAGACTCAGGATCCTGCAGCCGATGCTGCAGCTGGATTCTCCGTTGCTTGTCTTGGCGACGTAAACGGGGACGGCGTAGATGATATTGCGACCTCTTCGGTAACCATGGGCCGTGTTTGGGTTATTTATGGGGGTAAGGATCTGGCTGAGACTGACCTAAATAACCTGGATAAGTCCAGGGGATACTACGTTGATATGCCTCATGAGATGGGCGCCGCGGGATTCCAGGTTACCCGTGTCGGCGATCTGGATGGCGATGGTCTGAGTGATGTTGGTTTCGTAGTTTCTAATACCGCTTTGGCGATGGGTGATTCTACTAAGACTTTCGGTTCGGCGATTGTGGTCAAAGGTAACAAGGATGGGCGTATCGTAAAACTGCATGATTTCGATGCACCGAATGAAGATGTGCTTTGGCGCGTCGATTCTCCGGCCGGACATACCCTCAATGCTTTTAGTCCTGTGGGCGACGTAAACGGGGATGGCAACGAAGACTATGTTGTAGCTGATTTTAACAGTTTCACGAAAGCGAGCACTGTTCCTGGCAAAGCCTGGGTGCTTTACGGAGCTAAGAAGTCGGCGCCTAAGATTGGCTATGAACTAGCTATCTCGGATGATGCATCCTACAGGCTCGGTGCTGGTAACTCCATTGCTCCGGCCGGTGACGTAGATAAGGATGGTCTAGCCGACTTTGTTATTGGTTTCGATGGTGGAGCCCTAAAGCACCAAGCCGAGGGCGGTATCGCCCTGGTTTATGGGGTGAAAGATGCCGGGGGTAAGCGCACTATTACCCCGGCAAATGAGGGCGCTTTAGATGCCAATATTTCTGTTATTACGGGTCCTTCTAAAGGAAGTTCGTTTGGTTGGTCAGCCGACGTTTCCGATGGCCTACTTGCTGTTGGCGCCTTCGGGGAGGCCAAGAACGGGAAGGCTTACCTTATGCGTCTTACTGACGTTCCCAAAGGTATTACGTCCGTCGCTAAGCTTGGCGGTAAAGTCAAGATCATATCTACCTCTGGTGAGCGCGCCCGCTTTGGCCGCTCAGTAGCTTTCGTTGGCGACTATTTGGGTAAGTCTACTCTGGCTATTGGCGGCGACGGTGTTATTGACGATGCCGCAGCTAAAGAAGAAGGCTACGCGCACTCGGCTCATATCCTCGCTATCGCTACCGAAAAGATAGCTCCTAAGCCGGGTAAGACAGATGGCAATGCCCAAACTGAAACCCCCGGTAGTACCGACAGTGGCACTCAAACTGAACGGCCTGGTACAGCAGATTCCGGTACCCAGACAGAGAAACTGGGCAAGACTGATGCCGGTACGCAGACTGGCACACCTGGCAAGGTAGACGGGGCCACTCAAGCTGACAGACCAGGTAAGGTTCACGATTCGGCTAATCCCAACCAACCTGGTGGGGCTGACGGTCGCAGTCTAACTAGGCAGACTCATGTGGCAGGCAAAAAGGCTCACGAGCTTGCTTCAACCGGTAGCATCGCACTGGTTGCTATGGTACTTGCGCTGGTGGGTATTGGTTGTGGCGGCGCCGCAATCTACTTGAGAAGAAATAAGTAGCTAGCCTTTTGGCCCCCACTTTTCGGTGGGGGCCAAAACTCTTAATAGGCTGACATGTGAAAGTTGATACTGTCGAATAAAAAGTATAAGGGCTGGGATTGCCAAACTTCGCAAACACTTGCCACAATAAAAGTGCCTATCGTACAGATGGTTGTCTATTTTCTAGGTGGGTCGGGACATGCCCCCGGTCCACCACCCTTTTTAATGTCACCAATAGGAATGCCTAGGGCCAGTACATTTATCACTGCCCCCCTCGCCCTGCCTAAATATCGGAGCAAATTCGCATTACGTCTCTACGTGCGCAAACCCGAATATAGGTAAATTGGCGCCATCAATATCTAATATTTCTTGGAAATTCTCTTCTGTAAGACAAGCGTGGAAGCTGGCGAAAATACCTTAAAATAGTGAAACCCCAGCTCTTATTGCTTAGAGAAAATGAGGAGCTGGGGTCCACCGCACGCCCCCTGGTCCCTTCCACTGCAACACCGAAGCGCTGCCTAGGGGCGTACACAAAAATAATAAGAACTTTCCTTCTAGCTGATCAATCAAATACGAGTCTGATTTATTAGGTTTATTTTCTTTTCTATGAAGAGTCTTTGAAAGCCCGCTTTACTCTTCCATTTTTTATCGTGGCTAAGTTAGGTTAACTCGTGATATAGATGTCGATATTTTGTCGGAGAGGTAAATGAACTCTAAGCTTTTAACTCCTGCGATAATTGCAGGTGCAGCCCTGGCTTTAACTGCCCCGGGGGCAGCTATTGCCACTAACTCGGGCGGTCCGGCGCCTGCAAGCCAGCCCGTCCAGGCGAGCCCAGAAGAGGTCTCCCCCATGGTTAAAGATCTTGCCCAGGCACAAAAGCGCGTTGAGGAGCTCAAAGCCAATATTGGCACCCTTACTCAAAAGCTTGAGGTAGCACGCAAGATACTGGCTGAAACTACCCTCAAAGAGGATCGAGCGATCCAAGATCTTGCGCAAGCGAAGAAGCTTACCGAAGATCACGCCAAGGCTGCACAAGCCCTCAAGGATGCTGAGAAGGCTGCCCAGAACTCCGACGAGGAGCTAAAGACTGCCCACAAAGATCACAGTGATGCTAAGGATGCTTACGCACAAGCGCTAACTAAGCTAAATAGTGCTAAAGACGAACTAGCTAAGACACTAAAGCAGCTCGAAAACGCTCAGGGCGCCCTCGATAAGATTTCCAAACGCAAGGACACCCTAAAGAAGGTTGCAGATGCTGCCAAGGTCGAGGCAGATAAAACCAACGCTGACGAGCTAAAAGCTGCCGCTGAAACTAAAAAGGGCCAGAAAGCTGCCCTAGATAAGCAAGCGGAACAGGCTAAGGGCGATCTCGAAACCACCAAGCACAACCTTGGCGTGGCCACCACTAAGCTTGATGAAGTCACCCGGCAACTGGGAGAGGCAATCCCGAAGAAGGAGGCTGCAGAAAAAACTTTGGAGTCTGCAAAGGCGGCCCTAGCAGAGGCGCAAGCGAAGCTGGAGCAGGCAAATGCCGAGCTGAAGCAGATTGAGGGACGGCTGCAGACCGAAAAAAGTAAGCTAGACCAGCTCGCTAACACTTACGATCAGAAGAACCAAGCTGCCGGGGAGGCAAAAGGGGAAGCCGATGCCGTAAAAGAGCGCGAGCAGGAAAAGATCAAGCAGATTGAGAAGGTCCTCGAAGACAGCCGCAAGAATCTGACTGCAGCTAAAGGTGAGGTGCAGAAAAAGCAGCAGGAACACGAAGCAGCTAAAGCCGAAATCGTCTCAGATACAAACGATCTAGAAAAGGCCAGGGCTGCCAAAGCGGAGAACGATAAGAAGATCGCCTTCGGCCAGGACTTTTACTCCAAGCGCGCCAAAGCCATTGGGGAACGCGACGAGTACGGCGCCCAGCAGCAGGAAATCCAGGCTAAGCTAACTGCCGCCGACCAGAAGGCTAACGCCTCTAAAGCCAAGTACCTCGAGTTGCAGGCTAAGAGCGATCCAGGCACTGCTGCTGCTAAAGCTCAATGGCAAGCTGACCAGCAGGAGGTTGAAAAACTCAACGTTCAGTTGACTGAGGCAGTTACCAACCAAGGTAAAGCTGCCGCCAAAGTTAAAGACCTAGATACGCAGATAAACAATAACGAGCCTGCGTTCCAGAAAGCCCAGAATGATAGCGCCACTCTCGCCCAAGCTGTCCAGCAGGCCGAAACCGAACTGAACAACTCGAAGAAGTGGGAAGCTCAGATTAAAGGCGAGTTCGAGCAGGCTACCAAAAAGGCAGAGATCCTCGAAGGGGAAATCCAAAGGCACGAGGGCGCCCTGACTGAGGCCAACGAGGCACTAGCCCACGCTGACGATGCTTACAAGCAAGCCAAAGCTCAAGCTGAAACTGCCCTTAAGGCTAAGTCCGGTCAGGAAAAAGCCGTCCAGGGCCTTCAAGGTGAGCAGGCTAAAAAGACTAAGCAGATCAACGATTCTCTAAAGCCGGCTTTCAATAAGGCAACTACAGCTAAGGTAGATGCCGAAAAAACACTGCAAAGTGCTGCGGCGAAGGTAGTTGAGGCTGAGGCAGCCAAGACGCTTGCCCAAAAAGAGGTAACTCGTCTGACCGGTGAGGTAACGGCCGGTGAGGCTAAGCTCAAGGGCGCCGCTGCCAAGGCTGAAGCAGCAAAGACGGCGCTGGCCCAAGCAACAAATGAGCTCATTGCGGCGATGCGCGCTGACAAGGCCCACGCGGATGCGGTAGCAGAACTCAAGGTCGCGGAAAAAGCCTTCCAGGTGGCTTCTACGGCGCTGGGGGCTGCAAAAGCTCAGAGCGCTTCTGCACAATCCGTGCATCAGGAAGCAGCTCGGGCTGAGGCCGCAGCCAAGGCCGAGCTACCTAAGACGAACGCGGCCCTGAAGGCAGCCCAGCTAAAGAAAGCCGAGGCGCACAAAGTCCTGCAAGAGGCGAAGGTCCGGGTTGAAACTCTCCCCGCTGCCGGCGACGTTACAAAGCTTTCCCAACAGGCAGCAAAGTTTAAGGAAGAGTTGAAGTCGTCTGAAGCTGCCTGCTCCAAGGTAGAAAAGGACCTCAAGGAGGCTAAGGCGAAGCTGGCAGAGGCCGAACAGGAGCTGGCTAAGCTAAAGCTGGCTAGGGATCTAGAAAATCCAGCTTCCGGCTCTAAGAATCCAGAAAAATCAGCTCCGAGCTCCAATAAGCATGTCAAGCAAGTTCGTAAGGTTGGAAATGTTTCTAAGCATAGAACGGACACAAAGCTTGCCCATACCGGCTCTGGTGCTACAGCAGTAGCTCTTGCTGGCTTTAGCGCCGCAACCGGTGCAGCAGCGCTAGCTACACGGCGCCGCAAGCGGCGCTAAAAAGTAACTTTTCATTTGTGGCCCAAACCAATTGGTTTGGGCCACAAATATTTTAATAGCGCTTTATTTACTAGAGGCTATCTTTTTTGAAGGGAGTGCGGACTGTTTATTGGACATTACAAGCCGAGGAAACCAAGCTGGTACCGCTCAAGCTCGCAAAGGGCTAAGGTCGATAACACGTCCTCCTTCGCCCAAGCTGAAAGGACTCAGTCTGCGCCAGTCTGGGCCAGTCTGCATCAAGAAGGCTCGTCTACAGAGCTCGCTTTATTGAACTAGTACCAGCGCAGGCATTGCTCTTTCCCTGCCAGTTTTACTTGGAGGAATTGGCGCACTGCTCAAG
The DNA here is from genome assembly GCF_000420405.1 of Winkia neuii subsp. neuii DSM 8576. Lineage (GTDB taxonomy): Bacteria > Actinomycetota > Actinomycetes > Actinomycetales > Actinomycetaceae > Winkia > Winkia neuii. The sequence continues at coordinate 176,707 of NZ_ATUW01000005.1, forward strand.
AAGCGTTCAGGTAAACGCGATAGATAAACGCGCCTAATTCAGATTGGCGGGCATTACGTGGGGGTGCCCACCAAGCTTTAACGAGGGACACAGTCTAAGTTCGACTTCGCTAGGATATTATTGCCTCGTGCAAAAGATAAGTTTCGAAGACCTACTTAAAGATGCTAACTGGATTAGCGCAAGTGAAGCTGAAGATTTCATAGGCTCGCACACTTCTTTGGAAAACAAAAGTACCTTCATGCGGGAAGTTGAGCTATTTATTGCCCGAAAAGCAGAGCAGGCAACATATTTTCCACCGGCTTCGATACGAGCTAGGACACTTGTGGGGCTCTTACTTTTGCTAGCCCCGATCGCAATGGTCTTCGTCTTCATTAGTGCCCGCATACCTGACACCTTGGTAGGTATACTGATGGTAGCAATACCGTTGTGGGCACTGATGCCTTGCATATGTGTATCCCATCCCCGCCACGGTGAGCGTATTCTTTACTGGCTAACAAAGGTAGTAAGTTTTACCGGTGCACTGCTAATTGCCCTGTTGCCTCTGGCGGTTGAGCAGGCAAGAAGTGGTCATATTGCACCAGGACTAAGATATGCGTGCGAGGTGTTAGTTTTGGCAGGTGCAACTACCCTATTGCCGATGCTGCTGGCTTTTTTGCAGATGCGTAAGTGGAATAAAGCTAAGGATTCTCAACGTAGGTGGCGGATAATGCATTCAATGCTACTAGCAAGCCGATGTTGGGGATATAAATAATAGGTGCTCCAGCCGTGCCCCTACAATAAGACTGAGCTTCATAGCACGGCTGGAGCCTATTTTGTATCCGGTCCTACCAACTCTTATCGGATACGGTTATCATTTTAGCTAAAATTAGCGCTAAGAGCAAGTACCACTGAGCTACTTTTCATGCACTGGGACAATTTTCTTTTTGTTTCTAACAACCGTGTAAAAGATGTATAGCGAAACAATAATGGCAGCTAAAAAAGCTAACATCCACCAGGACCACTGCCAAGAGTCAGCTGGAGCGGATATTGGATCAGGTAGTACTCTGATACCGGTAACCAGGAGCCTATGCGAGTTCACCCCATAAGGAGTGCAGGTCAGCAGTGTTGCGAGATCTTGCCCATTAATACGCTGAAGAGTTGATATATCTTCAGGGCGCACTACGTTAGTTCTAATAACCTGATATTTATAGGTGCCCCCTTGTACTTGAAGGTAAAAGTAGTCCCGCTTTTTTATTGAGGTTAACTGGTCAAACATTGTTATGTCCGCCAAACCTGTGTGTGCTGTTATCACTGTATGCCTATTTATTCCTCCGACTGGCAAATCGGAACCATACAGATGCCCGGCTCCCCTTTGAAGAGTTTCGGGTGAGGTTCCATGATAAATAGGTAAATTTACGCCGATCTTGGGTATCTTCACCACGCCCATGGCTTCCTTTGGATCAGCAAGAGTATTTAGGTATTTCTTATAATCTGCGCTTTCTTTTTTATCGAGATCTTTTTTTTGGTAAGGATCAACAAATTTGAAGCCGGTACGAGCGGCGTTATAGTCGTCTGCTGCTTTTATGTGGGCACGTTTCACCTCTTCTGATTGGTTGAGTACATGCCCAATATATTCTTGCGATACTACCTTCGCTTCGTGGTTATTCCAAAGCGTAGAAACAATCGGATAGGCCAGGCATAGAATTCCGACGATAATTATAACTGCTGGATGGAATGTTTTTGTTTTCATTATTAAATGCTAACAACTGAGGTCCACATCGGGACCTCAGTTGTTAGTTTATTCTACTTAGGCTGCCTTTTTGCGAGAGTGCATGTACGCACCGGTGCCCACAAGGGCTGTGCCGAGGATGGCAAAGACAATGATGCCAGAGGCACCTGTCTTAGGTAGAGTAAACCAGAAGCCCGAGTCTGCTTTGGCAATGTTTTCTACGACGGCCGTCCCACCGGCCTCAGGCATAGTGTAAGACTGTGGTTCGGTGTTGCGGAGGAAGCCGTTTGGAGCAACGGTTTCTACGATGTAGATGGCCTTGCCTGCAGCGGCGAGGTATGCCTCGGTTTCACCGTTCGCCTTCGTTGTCTTTTCGCCGAACGCAGAGGCTCCAACACAGTTACTCTCGTTAGGATCAGACGCGCATTTCGTCGCCTGAGCCTGGTCAGCGAACACTTTGAAGCGTGCATCAGCCAGACCTGCACCAGCGTTAGTGGCCTTAACCTTCTTGATCTTAAATTCCGCGAACTTTACCTTGGGATTTGAGCTGGAAGGCGGCTGAATTGGATTCTGATTCGGCTCTCCCGTTCCCTTACCCGGTATAAAGCCGAACTTATTTTCAACTTCACCACGAACAGTAGGTGATAGCTTGAAGTTCATTTTTACGGTGACTTTATGATTGGCATTACCATTGACTGCATTGGCTATTTTACCGAGACCAGTTGTCGTAAAGTTAACTTGAATCCTCTGCCGATCGGTTCCTATTGTCTTAGAAGCGTCAATCGTGTAGTCGGCACCCTTGACTAGCTTTGTATCGCCAATCTTAACTTCGCCCACGGTAGTATCATCGGTTTTCTGGTAAGCCTTCTTTAGGGCATCGTCGAATACTGCGAACCCGTTTAGATCATTAGCGTTGACGTTCCTGTTCAGCTCTGCCTTCTTTTTATTTACATTGGCGCTGATGGTATAGCTGATGTCATCATTCGCACCAACGGTTTTGCTAAGGTCCTGAGTCTTCCTGACCTTAGACGTTTCGTTGGTGTTCTTCGGTTTAACGCGAACTTCGTATTGCCATTCCGTCCCACCATTTTTGGTGATCGCCTGTGGCACAGTTACAAAAAACGGTTTAATGTAATTGGAATACCCAGGAGCAGCCATCGTTTCAGCAACTTTGTACAAGCCCAGAGGCTTATCTGGAAACTCGGCAATACCTCTGTTGTCCGTAAACTGGGTGAGAGCCTGCCCAAATTCTAACCCCTGCTCGTTTCCGAGGTTTAGCGCTTCAACTTTTTTGGCTAGCGCTTTGAGACCTGCCTGAGTTGTTACATCAACTGGTTTCCCATCAATTTTAGTTACCGGCGTTACCTGGAATTGAGCTCCTTCAATCTTTTTGGGAACCTTACCGCCATCTTCCTCTTTTTCGATGACAATTTTACCGGTAGCCGGGTGGCCAGCCTGCCAGGGGGCAAGCGTGGTATCAGCTGCGTTTGCGCCGTCGATCGAAGCGCATATGAGGCCACCGGTTACGGCGGCTGCGCAGCCGATTGTCTTCAGCTTTCGCATTATTTCTCCTTATCTGAGATTAGTATTTTTTGTTCATGCGGTAGGCAGTGACAGATAGTCCGACTGCACAACCTAGAGCGATTAGGCCAGCTATCAGCGCTGCGCCTATACCGCCGGTCTTAGGTAGAGAGAATCTATCTGAGACGTCAACTGTGAAAGTCTTTGACTCCCACTCGATTCCTTTTTTGTTCAGAAAGGCATCATTTCCAGAAAGGTGCCCACTCGGGTTGAGCTTAAATTTCTTAAATTCGCCAGGGTTGTTTGTAGAAAAAACCGCACACTTATATTTGCCGGGATTTTCGAAGGATCCGTAAATTTCAGAGGTAGTTTTAGCCAATATTCTATCTTTGGAATAAATTAAACCCGGTTCCCTCTGGCCACTCTGTAGAAATTTAATCTCCTTTTCGAGTCCAGCTACCTCATATTCGACGTAGCTTGAGCTGTCCTTGTCATTATTAAGCCAGAGCCCGTTTCCGCCTCCAATAGATACTGCGTTAGTTTGCTCATTCACGCAGGCCATACGCAACACGATTGGCCTTCTATCTCTCTGTTGGGTGGCGGCAATTTTTATTGTGTCGCTCAACGGTAGGCCCGGCATAGAACTGAGTTCATTTTGAGACAGATCTAATTGCATCTCACCTTTGCCAGACTTGTACTTTTGGACGAAAATATGGGCATTGATAACGTCCTCTGTTCCGTCTGGGTAAGTTGCTATCACAGGAACCTTGTAGCCGGCTGGATGAGTACCTGCAGGAGGCTTAGCCGTGATCATGCCGGTCTTTTCATCCACTTCAGCCCAAAACGGATAGCTATATTTAGGTTTTCCATCGGAGTTGACTGAGGTTTTATCAAACCAGAATCTTGTTCCCTTGGGCAGTTCCTTACTCTCGTGGGTGGGAACTTTAGATTTTCCTACCTCGCCGTCCATCACGTACAGGTTTTCATATTCCGGATCAAGATAGTTGTTTAGTTTTTGCTGTTTCAGAGTGAGCTTGGTTTGATCATGCTTCTCGGGCACGCAAACGCTGTCGCGCCTATAACTGGCGCCTAGTTCGAAGTCGAGATCTTTACCAACGTCCCCCCTGCGAGGGTTGTAAATGAATTCGCCAGTAAGCTGATCTAAGAAGTATTGGCCCTCGGCGGGGGTTTTAGAAATAGTTTCACTCACACCCGCTGGTACGCGTTTGGCGTAAAAACGAATACCCGGCTGGAGTTCTTTGGTCTTCCCAGTGTTGAGGAAATACCAGCCTTGTGTGGAGGGGTGCTGCCCAGCGGCGTTGTGATTTTCTCCCGTGTGCAGGAAGGGACTAGCCTTAACGAGCTTCCCATACACTACCGGCTGATTGTCCAGTTCATAGTTAAGGTCCGGAGAGAAAGGATTTGTGTTGCGGTGCAGCTCCTCAATGTTGGTTAAACCATCATGGTCGGTGTCGAAAGGCCCGTAAGCCATGAACCTGTCTTCTTTAGAAGAAACAGTATTCGAGGAGTTGAAGCCTGCAAGGACAGGCATTTTTTCAGGGTCCGCGCCAGGTTTAAGCTGTGCAGTAATAACCCACCGATGCTGCGTGTTTGAGTCAGCTTCGTAAGACCAGAGCGACCTCCAGAATTTACCCTGATCCTTCCATTCAACAAGTTCGCAAGATGTTGAGGGATATTGCGGAAACTTTGTATTTGAAAGATCAGTCTGGCCAACGCCATTGTTCCAATGCTCTTGAAAGGTACTCTCTGGATAAAGGCCTGACCTCCGAGTATTGGAGTCGTTAAACTGAGATATTGTTTGCGATTTAGCAACGGTCGCTTCGTAATATTTATCTTTCGCAAAGGGCGAGGGATTAAATTGCATTCGATAACGATCAATACGCACAGTTTCTTCATTTAATCCCTGTGGTAGATACACATATAGCCAGGGACGTCCTGAAAAGGTGTCAAAACCATTCGTTCGAAAGTTTTTATTAAATGAAATCCCATACCGGATCGTCCTACCGCCGTACGGGTCCGTCGTAACCTGAACATCGACATCTATATCACGACTAGCGGCGTAAACATTGGATCCGTTAGACGTAACCCACCCGTAGCCCTGGTGGCCCCAAAAGACATCGGCAGCTTTGGCATAGTTTGCTGATACACCGCCGACAAGAGCTGCAGAAAGAGTCGCCGCGAGGAGTCCAGCAGTTACCTTAAATGTCCGCGCCACGGGAAGCTACCTCCATATATTCTCACGTCTATTTAGATGAGCACATAAAGACTACCTTTCACCTAATGAACAAAATCTAATTACCCCAGTTTTAGGATTACCAAACTAGAAGTATTTAATTCTACAACTTCTTGGGGTTGCAAAACCTTAGAAGTACAAATAAAATTTAGGCCTACCGTTGAGGTAGGTCTGAAGATACAAACACCGAAAATCCCGGGGTAAGCCTTTCCGATACCCCGGGATTTTCTTTGGCTATCTAATTAGGAAGTTTGCCGGCCCTGTTGAGGATCTTTCAACCAGGAAAGTGGGAACCTCGATAACTCCTCCCCTGCGAAAACCTTTAAAATGGATCCTTTTAGCCTCTTGGTACGCTAGGCGGGCCGTCTCCTTATGGTTTAGCCCCACAGACGTGAGAGAGAAAATCTTCGACTTGCCCAACTCCGTATCCCCAAAGGCGGCAAGAGAAATATCTCCGGGCACGGACAGTCCCGCCTTGAGCATGGCTATGTAAGCTCCCTCCGCGCAATCGTCGTTGTAGCAAAGGATTGCGGTGTACTGTCCAAGCTCCCCGCGGCGCTCAACGAACGAACCACTCCTGGCGTTTTCATTCCAGAGCTCTGAAAGCATCTCCACTGTGGAGTCATAGCCATCTGTTACGGTGTTGCCACCTTTTTTGACCGTCATTTCTATGTTGTTTTCTGCCGCTGCCCCCTCTAACGCTTTTAAACGTTGCGCAGCGGCCGGAGAAAAGGGCGAATCAAGGTAAATTACATGCCGATGACCATATTTGCGCAAGTGTGCCATAAGTTCGCTACAACCGTTCTTATGGACTGTGGAGACGAGTGCTGTCTTATCCCGGTCGACTTCCTGGCCAATAACAACTTGGGGGCTATAGCGGGCTGGAACGTGGTCAAAATTAGGCTCAATCACGATGACAGTTTTTACAAGCAGGTTGTACATGCTCTCGAGCGCATCGATTGGGCGTGGGTAGAGGTCAACATCTTTTATGATCACATCAAAGCCATCTTTTTGCGCAGCCGAAACTATATCTCGGGTAATGATCTGGTGTAAGCCGAGCTCGAATCTGCCAACCACACCAATAACCTTTGGATCCGGTACCGCTTTCCTCTTAGTCAGGGCGGGCGAGACATACCCAAGTTCTTCCGCGATCTCCCAGACCATTTCTTTGGTGGCCCCGGAAATGCGCTCATCCCCCCTAAGTGCGAGTGACACTGTCGTGGGCGAGCATCCGGCTTTATCTGCAACCATTTGGATGGTTACACGTCTTGGCATCGTGGTCTCCTTGTATGGACATTCCTTCAATAAAACTATTAATAGTTAGACTAATGGCAGCGATTGTCATTTGCGAAATAATATGCGGGTCCAATAATTGGGGTTTACCAACACTAACCAACCCCACCTTGCCAACCCAAAAGGCGCCTTATCGTAAAGCAGATACTACAGATTCTTATACTTGTACAATCTTTTTACCGTAAATAGAATAACCAACGACTACATTTAATATTAGCCCCTTTGTAGTAGATATCCGGCAGAGCAGTTCGCGGCTCTGCCGGATATCTTTTGTAAACTTTCCCTCTGCACATTACAAAACATTGTAAAAAATTAGATTTCACAAAACACAAACGAAACACATATAGTTTTTTATGCACAATGGACGTGCACAAGGCGCGGCCCTGATTAGGTTTATTTCATTTTCCTTCCTAGTGGGGCCGCACCTCTTACTTACAATACTTACTAATTACTTACTACATGTAGGGTATATTAAGCTAAACTTATGATTCATCCGCGCTACAAGTAGTCGCAGAAGATTAATTTCGCAGCGTTTCCGTTAACATTGTCCAAATGCTAGTTTCTACTACACACAAGCCCTGCGAGCGTTTGTTTTGCTTACTCGCAGGGCCGTTATTTTTTGTCGTAGTTACTGTTGTTGGCGTTTGTGCCGCAGGGCAATCAAGCCAGTGCAGCACAATAGTCCCACGCCTATCAGAAGGCCGTGCGGTGCTACCCCAGTAGTGGCAAGAGGTTTATTCCCCCCGCCTTCGTGCTTACGCTTTTGGTTACGGTCGACTTTGCCTTGCATCCCTGCAGCGTGTGGGTTCCCGTCAGGCAACGCCTCCTGTTTAGGCGCAACCGTGGGCACAAAGAAAGGTGGGTGCCCCTCAGGCAATACCTCCTGTTTAGGCGCAACCGTGGGCACAAAGAAAGGTGGGTGCCCCTCAGGCAATACCTCCTGTTTAGGCGCAACCGTGGGCACAAAGAAAGGCGGGTGCCCCTCAGGCAACGCCTCCTGCCTTGGGGGATCTACCTGTAGGTTGTTTAGCACAGTTACCGGAATTTTCACTATCCTAGTAACGCCAGAGGCGTAAGTTACTTGTACTTCTACAACGTACTTGCCAGGCTTAGAAGTATCTACAGTTTGCAGCGGAGTT
>NZ_ATUW01000006.1 GCF_000420405.1 Winkia neuii subsp. neuii DSM 8576
AAGTTGCTGGCGCGTTTACTCGCCTTCCACCCTCTGCAATATACGATGCTTGAAAATTTCCTGATGGTAGCTTGCGGACTTTTCCCCATGATGCGCGGCTCATTTTTCGTGCCTCCTGCGTGCCCTAACGTGCCCTTAACATACTCACACATCCCTACACTTAGCAACACTTACTAACATTGCCAACCGAGCTTTTCCCGCGTCCTAGCAACGAAAAACCCCGCCATTCCAACGGAACAGCGGGGCGAACGCGGAGGATGGGGGATTCGAACCCCCGAGGGCTTTCACCCAACACGCTTTCCAAGCGTGCGCACTAGGCCACTATGCGAATCCTCCAGATACGCAAACGCGCTTCAACAAGTGTACTTAAAACTCTGGGAGTAGTAAAACCAGGCGGCTGGGAGGTGCGCCACAAATGCGTCTTAGCGGCGCATTTATGGCGTATATGCATCATTTCACGCTGGCTGGGGGCTACTGCGGTTCCACCATTGCGGTGCTGCCGTGTACACTAGAGCCGATCCCTCACGCGACGGTATCACCTGAACCTCCCCAGGGCCGGAAGGCAGCAAGGATAGGGTAGCTCTGCCGGGTGCGTGGGGGATCCTTTACTGCTACTGGGCAGTTCCCTCTGCGGGTAGGTGGCTTCTGCCGAGGCGGTGTCCGCTGTTGGCATGCCCAAGTATCAAATGTCGGCTACGCCCTCTAAAGTAGAGGACGTGAGCACAGCCCTTTATCGCCGTTACCGGCCCGACACTTTCGCAGAGGTGATCGGGCAAGAGCACGTTACTAAGCCGCTAATGGCCGCCTTGCGCGCCCAAAAAGTTACGCACGCCTACCTATTCTCGGGTCCGCGCGGGTGCGGAAAGACTACTTCGGCACGCATTTTGGCCCGCTGTTTGAATTGCGCTCAGTACCCTACGGACACCCCGTGTGGCGAGTGCGACTCGTGCAGGGAACTGGCCACCGGGGGCCCGGGCTCACTCGATGTAGTCGAGATTGACGCTGCTTCTCACAATGGTGTCGACGATGCGCGTGAACTTCGTGAGCGGGCGGCTTTCGCTCCGGTGCGCGATCGTTTCAAAATTTTTATTCTGGACGAGGCGCACATGGTTACCTCGGCTGGTTTTAATGCGCTGCTCAAGCTGGTCGAGGAGCCCCCGGAGCATGTGAAGTTCATCTTTGCTACTACGGAGCCTGAAAAGGTTATTTCTACTATCCGCTCGCGCACCCACCACTATCCGTTCCGTCTGGTGCCTCCCGAGGTGATGCGTGGGTTTTTGGCCGATATTTGCACCAAAGAGGGGATAGATCCCGAAGACGGTGTGCTGAACCTAGTTATGCGGGCTGGCGGGGGGTCTGTGCGCGACACCCTTGGGGTGTTGGATCAGCTCATGGCAGGCTGCGACACTAACGTGCTCGCCTACGACATGGCTGTTCACCTGCTTGGGTACACGGATTCGACTTTACTTTCGCAAACTGTCGATGCGCTCGCCGGGCGCGATGGGGCAGGTGCTTTCCGGATCGTTGAACGCATCATCGAATCGGGCCACGATCCGCGCCGCTTCGTCGAAGATTTGTTGCAGCGTCTGCGCGATCTGCTAGTTATTGCGGTTTCAAATGGGGGCGCAATCGAGGCCTTGCAGGGTATCCCACAGGCTGAGCTCGAGCAGATGCAAACTCAGGCTCGCGTCATGGGGGCTGCGGATCTTTCCCGCTCAGCCGATCTTACTAACGATGCGCTCTCGGCCATGTCTGGGGCTATTAGCCCGCGTCTTCAGCTGGAACTGCTCGTAGCAAAGCTGTTGTTGCCGGCCCAGCAGAGCGCTCCCCAAACAGCGCCCTCCCAGCAGGCACAGGCTCCGCAGAACATGCCTGATTCTGCTGCGGCCGTGCGGCAGATGCTTTCCAAGAAGCGGGGCGCTTCGGCTCAGGCAGGTCCTGAGGCTCGCGAGGCCGAAGCTGCCGATCCTAGCGCGCAGTCGCGTTCTGTAGCGCCCACCGAGCACGTTCACGAACCCGCCAAGAATGGGGTTGCACCTGAGGGTGTAAGCGGCGCGCGGGCGCAGGAGCGCCCTCAGGGTGGCCAGCAGCCTCCTCAGCGTGACCAACAGACGCATCCGCAAAAATCGCCGCAGGCCCAAGAAGCGCAGGCAGCTCACTCTGAGCGGGCTAAAAAGTCTCAGGCAGCCCAGCCCCAGCAGGCTCGGCAAACTAAGAACGTTCAGCCTCAGCAGGCCCAGGAACCGCAAAGTGGTAAGTCGCAGCCCTCGGATGTGCCTGCTGCACCTGCCCCGGCGAACCAACCTGCCGCTACTGCTGGGCGCACAGACGGCGACCTTTCCGAAACTATTCGCAACCGCTGGCAGGAGGTAACCGAGTTCTTAGCGCAAAATCATGCCCGCTCCACCTGGGGGCGGCTCACGCAGGCTCAGTTAGGCACTGTAGCCAATGGTCAGCTCACTCTCAGGTATCAAAGCGTCGGCATGGCTCAGGGCTTCAATTCGGGTACTCACGCCCAGGCCCTAGAGAATGCGCTCTACCAGGTGTTGGGGGTCAAGCTGCGGGTGGTTGCCCTCAGCGCAGACGAGCCGAATCCGCCGGCGCCTACAGCTCCGCCCCAGGACGGCCCACAAAGGTCTAACGGGGTGGCTCAAAATATGCCTGTAGGCCCAGCTCATAGCCAACACCATGGTGGTAATGGCGATTCCGGGTGGGGGCCTATCTCTGAACCGGCTTCCGGCGACGACTCGGAGGGCGACCGGCCTAGCGGGCCCCAGCAATTAGATAGTCACGCAGATTCCAGCCCAGCCTATAGCGAGGGCGAAAACGGGCTACCTGAATCGACTTCAGGGCCGGTTCCGGCCCCAGCTCCGGCGTCCTTTGCCGAACCCGATGACGCGTGGGGGCCGATAGCTACCCCGCCCGCCTTGCAGCCGCCGGAGGCGGTTTCGAACGTGACACCGTTGCATAAGCCTAGCCCCGAACACCCAGCGGGCCGCGAGAGGGAATTCGCTGGCGAGTCAGCTCCTGCCGGGGTGCCCGCCCCACCGCCGGTCGCCGAATTTGCTCCTGATCCCGTGCCCACCCACCAGGGAGCTCGCCAGATTATTGAGCAGACTCTGGCACAAAACCACAACCGTACGGTTTCCCAGCCCGAAGACGTCGACGACAATGTCAGCCCAGACGATCCCGAAGCCGAAGACACGGGGGTGGTGGGGCTGGCTGCCGTCGAGGATATTCTGGGTGCCCGCGTCGTTTCAGATATTAAGGAATAACTGTGTACGAAGGTGCCCTGCAAGATTTGATTGACGAACTTGGCCGCCTACCTGGAATTGGCCCCAAGTCCGCCGAACGGTTGGCTTTCCATATCCTCGAAATGGATTCGCAGGACGTGGAGTTACTCACCTCCACAATTTCAAAGGTCAAGTCTTCGGTGCGTTTTTGCAACACCTGCGGCAATATTTCCGAGGGCGAGGAATGCCAGATCTGCACCGACCCTCGCCGTGACGGTTCTTTGATCTGCGTAGTGGAAGAGGCTAAAGACATTGGGGTTATCGAACGCACCCGCTCCTACCGGGGCCTCTACCACGTCCTCGGGGGAGCTATAGACCCGCTAAACGGGGTGGGCCCTGATCAGCTCCGCATCCGCGAATTGCTCACGCGTTTAGGCGCGGGCCAGGTTCAAGAGGTCATTTTGGCTACCGACCCTAACATTGAGGGCGAAGCCACCGCCACGTTCCTGGCGCGCACCCTGTCGACGCTAGGGTTAAAGGTCACCCGTTTAGCTTCGGGCTTGCCTGTCGGTGGGGACCTTGAATATGCAGATGAAATTACTTTGGGTAGGGCTTTAGAGGGTCGTCGCCAGGTATAAAACAGGTAGACTTATAGTCACTGTAAGGGAAGGATTTTACCGTGGTTGATTTCGACTCTATTGTGCCGGTTTCTGAACTACCTGAACCCAAGGCGTGGCTTTCGGATATGGATGGGGTTCTGGTCCACGAGAACACGGCTTTGGCTGGTGCAGCCGAATTCATCGAAAAGCTCAAGGAAGAGCAGAAGCCCTTTTTGGTTTTGACTAACAACTCGATCTTTACTCCCAGGGATTTGTCTGCCCGTCTGGCCAACTCCGGGCTGGATGTGCCGGAACAAAACATTTGGACCTCGGCCCTGGCTACGGCCTCGTTCCTAACTCAGCAGTCGCCTAGGTCTACCGCGTTCGTAATCGGCGAGGCGGGCCTTACCACCGCCCTGTACGAGGCCGGCTATGTGATGACCGACCGCAACCCGGAATACGTGGTGCTGGGCGAAACGCGCACCTATTCTTTTGAAGTGATTACCCAGGCATGTCGCCTAATTCAGCAGGGCGCCAAATTTATTGCCACTAATCCCGACGTTTCTGGTCCTTCTGAAAACGGTATTTTGCCGGCCAACGGTGCGGTTGCGGCCATGATTCAGGCGGTCACCGGCCACAAACCCTACTTCGTTGGCAAACCGAACCCGGTAATGATTAGGGCGGGGCTCAACAAGTTGGGGGCGCACTCCGAGACCACGGCCTTCGTTGGCGACCGCATGGACACTGACGTGCAAGCCGGGATTGAGGCGGGCTTGCGCACCTACTTGGTGCTCACCGGTTCCACCGAGCGCGAGGAGATCTTCAAATACCCTTACCGCCCCACTAAAGTGTTCGATTCGATCGCCGACATGGTGGACATGCTATAGCGCTGTGATCTCATAATATTGGCGTAATTTTGCCATTTTTGTGGCAAGCCGTAAGGTTAGGTCAATCGCATAACAGCCGGCTTAGGCTGTCCCAGCTTGCACGGGGGAATTCAAGTGGCGCTGATTGTCCAGAAATATGGGGGCTCGTCCGTTTCTGACGCCCAGGCAATAAAACGTGTGGCTAAGCGTGTTGTAGCTACGGCAAAGGCCGGCCACCAGGTGGTGGTCGTGGTCTCGGCGATGGGCGACACTACGGACGACCTGTTGGATTTGGCAGGGCAATTGGCCGCCTCCCCCTCGCAGCGCGAGATGGACATTTTACTGACCGCTGGCGAACGCATTTCCATGGCCCTTTTGGCTATGGCCATCACCGAGGCCGGCATCCCAGCTAGCGCTTTTACGGGCCCCCAAGCTGGCATTCACACTGACGCAAAGTACGGGCGGGCTTCGATCACCGCCCTCATCCCGGAGCGTATCGCCCGCTCTATCAAAGACGGGCACGTGGCTGTTGTTGCAGGTTTTCAGGGCATCAACGATTTTGACGACGTAACCACGCTGGGCCGGGGCGGTTCGGATACTACCGCCGTCGCCCTCGCCCAGGCGCTAAACGCCGACGTTTGTGAAATCTACACTGATGTGGATGGCCTGTTCAGCGCCGACCCCAGGGTGGTGCCCGCCGCCCACCAACTTCACAGGGCAGATTTCGAGGAGACTTTAGAGCTGGCCGCGCACGGCGCCAAGGTGTTGCACTTGCGGGCGGTTGAATTTGCCCGCCGCTACCGCGTGCCTTTGCACGTGCGCTCTTCCTTTTCGGATAAGGAAGGAACCTGGATTTCTGACGGGCCGGCAAAGCAGACGTTGCGGGGAATAGTCCCGCAGGTAGCTCTTCCAAGCAGTAAGGAGTATTCCGTGGAAGCACCTATTATTAGTGGCATTGCGCACGACCGTTCGCAAGAGAAGATCACTGTGGTGGGGCTTCCCGACAGGCCGGGGGCGGCAGCGAAGCTCTTTGAAATTGTTGCCTCGGTGGGTGCCAATATCGACATGATTGTGCAGAACGTGGGGATTTCAGAGCAGGGGAGGGCGAACGTTTCTTTTACTCTTCCCGAGGCCGACGCCCGCCGTACCCTGCAGGCAATTTCCGACGCGAAGGACGAACTTAGCTACAGGGAACTGTTGGATAACCGCGAAATCGGTATCCTTTCGCTGGTTGGTGCCGGTATGCGCACCAATCCCGGGGTTTCTGCGAAACTGTTTGGGGCCCTTTCTGAGGCCGGCATCAATATCGAGATGATCTCTACCTCCGAAATTCGTATTTCGGTGGTAACTAATTTGGACGAGTTAGACGACGCCGTCCGGGCAGTTCACACCGCCTTCGGCCTGGACGCTTCCGAAACTGAAGCGGTTGTCTATGGAGGTAGTGGACGATGAGCCTAACCCTAGGTGTTGTAGGAGCAACCGGCCAAGTTGGCCGCGTCATGCGCACTATTTTGCAGGAGCGTTCCTTCCCGGCCACAGCGGTGCGCTTTTTTGCTTCGGCGCGCAGTGCGGGCAGGCAACTCGAATACGCCGGCAAGAACATAGTTGTCGAGGACGTAGCCACAGCCGACCTTGCGGGCATAGACTTGGCGATCTTTAGTGCGGGGGGAGCCGTCTCGCGCGAGTACGCCCCCAGGTTCGTTAAGGCGGGAGCCGTAGTAGTGGACAACTCCTCTGCTTGGCGCAAAGATCCGCAGGTGCCGCTAGTGGTATCCGAGGTAAACCCCCATCAGATTCCGAACCGCCCCAAGGGAATAATCGCCAATCCGAACTGCACCACCATGGCGGCCATGCCCGCCCTCAAACCACTTCACGACTACGCCGGGCTCACCCGCCTAAAGGTGGCAACCTACCAGGCCGTGTCCGGTTCGGGCCGTGCCGGGGTAAAAACGCTTCTGGAACAAACCCAAAAGGCACTACAACAATCCCCCGAAGCTCTAGTTACAGACGGCGGCGCAGTCGACTTTGGCTGCGAGCTCGGCCCCTACGTCAGCCCAATCGCGTTCAACGTGGTGGCACTCGCGGGCAACTTGGTTGACGACGGTACCGGCGAAACTGACGAGGAACAAAAGCTGCGCAACGAATCCAGGAAGATTCTTGAGATTGCGGACCTGCCCGTGGCCGGCACTTGCATCCGGGTCCCGGTACTTACTTCCCACACGCTTGTGGTGCATGCCGAATTTGCCCAGAAGCTGTCCGTGGCAAAGGCAACCGAACTGCTGCAGGCAGCCCCGGGAGTGCGCCTAGTCGACGTGCCCAGCCCGCTTCAGGCTGCGGGCCAGGATCCCTCGTTGGTGGGGAGGATCCGCCAGGATTACTCCGTGCCGGAAGAACGCGGCCTAGTCATGGTCATTGCTTCGGACAACTTGCGCAAAGGTGCTGCCTTGAACGCAATCCAGATTGCGGAGCTGGTAGCTAAAGACCTGTAAAAATTCTGCGGTAAGGTTGTGCCGTGAAGATCCTACTAATTGGAACGGGCGGGCGCGAACACGCCCTCGCCCTGGCGCTAAACGCAGATCCGCAGGTAACCGACCTTTACGCAATGCCGGGCAACCCGGGCATTGCAACCGTGGCCCAGCTAGTGCCCGGAAATGGGCAGGACGGCGAGCAGGTGGCGCAAGCCGCTAAACGCTTAGGGGTGGACTTGGTTGTGGTTGGCCCCGAGGCGCCACTGGTGGCCGGGGTTGCTGACGCAGTGCGCGCGGCCGGAATAGCCTGCTTTGGGCCCTCGGCAGCTGCCGCCCAGTTGGAAGGATCTAAGGCCTTCGCCAAAGAGGTAATGCAACAGGCGGGGGTACCTACCGCGCGTGCACTTACCTGCCACAACCAGGGCGAATTGGACGATGCCCTCGCCGAATTTGGGGCCCCCTACGTAGTGAAAGAGGATGGGCTGGCAGCGGGTAAGGGCGTTGTGGTGACTGACGACCTGGCTCAGGCGCGCCAGCATGGGGCCGACATTTTCGCCCGCGGAGGCAAGCTGATTGTCGAAGAATTCTTGGACGGCCCCGAGGTTTCACTATTTTGTGTATGCGACGGGAAAACTGTGGTGCCTCTGGCGCCGGCACAAGATTTCAAGCGGGCTCTGGACGGCGACAAAGGGCCGAATACCGGTGGCATGGGTGCCTACTCGCCCCTGCCGTGGGCTCCCGCCGACATTGCCGAACAGGTTGTCGCGCAGGTGGCCCTTCCCACTGTGCAGCAGATGGCCAGGCGGGGAACCCCCTTTACCGGCCTGCTTTACTGTGGGCTGGCGCTCACTTCGAAGGGGCTGCGCGTAGTTGAGTTCAATGTCCGCTTTGGCGATCCAGAAACCCAGGTTGTGCTCGCGAGGCTGCGCTCGCCCCTGGGGCAGTTGCTGGAGGCCGCGGCTACCGGCAAGCTAGCTGGTTTTGGGCCGCTCGCCTGGGACGAACAGGCTGCGGTGTGCGTGGTTCTGGCTTCTGCGGGATACCCGAAGAAGGCTCGCAAAGGCGATGAAATAACCGGTATTGACCAGGCCGAACAATTGGCTGGGGTACACGTAATTCACGCCGGTACTGCCCGTGAGGGCGAGTCGCTAGTTTCCAGCGGGGGCCGCGTGTTGGCAGTAGTAGGGCTGGGGCAGGGCGTCGCTGCTGCGAGGGCGCGCGCCTACGCCGGCATGGAAAAAATTTCTTTGCCGCAAGGGCACTACCGCAGCGACATTGCAAAGGCAAAAGCGTGAGCTTAGAACAAGACGAGGCCGACCTAGCCGCCTTCGTGGCGCAGACGCGCCGCGAGTTTGAGGCGCGGCGCGAGGATGCCGAACGCCAGGTGCACGCCGGTATCGACCAGATGCTGGCGCAGGTTCGTGCTCGAAGCGAGCGCGGCATCGAGGCTCCGGCCGAACCGGTACGCATCGGACCGATCCAGGCTTATAGACCGAAGCCGGTGGGGGCAACCGTTCAGCAGCTTCCTGACTTTGGGCGTGTCCTTTCCGCCCAGGACACTGCGAGTTTAGGTCTGCAGGCAACTTTCAGTGGCAAAACGATTGCTGAGGTAGCAACGTCACTGCCGGTTCCGCCCTCGCCGGAACCCACCCCGGGTGAAGTGCAAGTGGTAATTGGGCAGACCGGTGATGCGGAATTCGTCCGCGAATGGGCCTCTCGCCTCGCCCACAGGATCGAAGGGGATAGTCAGGTGTTGTTGGCCGGAGCGAAGACCTTGCTGCCCGGCACCGGCGAGCGTGTGCGCACGGCAGCGGACTTGGAAAAAGCTCGCTGTGAGCACGCCACCACTGTGCTTGCCGTAATCGACTCGGCCGTACCCTCACACCAGCGCACCGCCCAACGCCTATTAGAGGCCGCCAAACCAGTTTTCACCTGGGCCGTAGGTGATGCGTCCCAGCCAGATTTGCAGACGTGGGTGGGCCGGCTGCCCGCCAAAATTGAGGCGGACGCACTGGTTCTGAGCGGGGTGTGGGATGCGCAGCACCCGCTTTCCCACGCCCAAGATGCGGTGCCCGTGGCAGTGCTCGACAATGCCCCCGCTAACGCCGCGTTGTGGGCCGCGCTCATTGCCTGTCGCATATGAGGGCGTGCTCATAATTAGTTTCAGGGATAGCCTTAGGCGAAGTACCCGTTTACCTCCCGGTGGTGGAAATGCTTGTCCTAACGCGACGCCCAGGCCAGAAGATTGCCATAGGCGATTCCATAACAGTGACGGTGGTTGAAGCCCACCGCGACGCAGTGCGCATCGGCATCGATGCCCCGCGCGACGTGCTGATTCAGCGCGACGAACTATTCGACCAGGACGATCTGGAAGACTATCCCGACGAATACTAGGTCTTTTTTCCTAGATCGGCCACGAAAACCAAAACTAGATGGCACAATGGTTGCGATAACCCAAAGGCGGGAGGTAAAAGCGTGGCTAACATTCAGGCAACAGGCAGGCCCACATCTAACTGGCGAATCCAGGAACGGTGGTGGAATCGGCCGGAGCTACTATTTGCTTGCCTACTCCTTCTTTTTCCCGCACTGTGCACGTACGCTTTCCGGCTGTTCGTAGGCAAATCTCTCCCCCAAATTGTCCCTTTCAGCTGGGGGATTGCGGCCTCTTCAATACACGTTTCGGGTTCGCAAAGTTATTGGATTGAGGGCGCTATCTGCCTGATTTTTGCAGCTGTGGGTATCGCTTTGACTCTTGCCTACAGGGGCAGTGCTAGGTTGCGCCGGTTGCTGCCGCCTTTTTTGGGAGCGTCCGCTTCGGTAATTAGCGCCGGGTGGGTTATAAGCGTGCTTTATTCAATGGGCGTTATTGGATCGAAACCGTTTGCTATTTTCGCTATAGGGGCGGCTGCAGTGGTGGCAATTCCCATTTACTTGTGTCTGCGCCACCCGCTTGAGGGGTCCAGAATATCTAGTGAACTTTGAGTAGGTCGGCTCAGGTGACATTATTGGGTCTATGAGCCAACCAGAAATTCCCGGCTGGAAGCATCTGTCCAGCGGTAAAGTTCGCGATCTCTACATTCCCAACTCAGGCCAGCAGGATCGAATTCTAGTCGTTGCCTCTGACCGAATTAGTGCCTACGACTACATTTTGCCAACGGAAATTCCCGACAAGGGCAAAGTTCTCACTCAGCTGTCGCTGTGGTGGTTCGAGCAACTGGCTGATCTGACCGACAATCATGTGCTTGCCGATGCGGAGGTGCCCAGTCAGGTTGCGGGCCGAGCGATGGTGGTAAAGCGATTGCGAATGTATCCCATAGAGTGTGTGGCCCGCGGATACTTGACCGGTTCTGGACTCGTTGAATACAAACAGTCCGCCTCAGTGTGCGGGGTGCGATTGCCGGCGGGGCTCACTGAGGCATCCAAGCTGCCGGAGGCTATTTACACCCCAGCCGCTAAGGCAGAATTTGGCGAACACGACGAAAACATTTCATTTGCTGCAACGGAGCAGTTGGTAGGCAAGGAAGCCGCCAGTGCTCTTAGGGAACAAACTCTAGCGATCTATAACAAGGCAGCGGCCATAGCCCGGCAAAAGGGAATAATCATTGCCGACACAAAGTTTGAGTTCGGCACAGATCAAGCCGGCAAGCTCATTCTGGCTGACGAAGTGCTAACCCCCGATTCCTCTCGCTTCTGGCCGGTGGATAAGTGGCAGGAGGGGCAAGTTACCCCGAGCTTCGACAAGCAGTACGTGCGCGACTGGTTGACCGGACCTGAATCCGGTTGGGACCGTGCCTCGGGCAAGCAGCCTCCCGCGCTTCCGCAAGAGGTCGCCCTCGCCACGCGCGCCCGCTATGTCGAAGCCTACGAAACTTTGACTGGAAGAACGTTTACCGCCTAAGGAACTGGGTAGCTGTTGCTACCCAGTTCCTTAGTAAACTTAGAAAAGTCCAAACCAACCCCTTCTTGGAGGAGCCATGGGACGCATCGTCGTCGACATCATGCCCAAACCCGAAATTCTTGATCCGCAAGGGAAAGCCATCTTAGGGGCGTTGCCCCGCGTTGGCATCGATTCTTTTAGCGCCGTTCGCCAGGGCAAGCGCTTCGAACTGACCACCGAGGGCGAAGTGGGGCAGGCGGAGTTGGATGCCGCCCGCAAGGCAGCCGAGGAACTGCTGTCCAACCCGATCATCGAGAACGTAGTCCGCGTAGAAGCAGTGGAGGAATAGTGGCACGCATTGGTGTGGTAACTTTCCCCGGCACGCTCGACGACGGGGACGCGCGCAGGGCGGTGCGCTTGGCAGGCGCCGAACCGGTCCGTCTTTGGCATAAGGATGCCGATTTGCACGGGGTTGACGCGGTTATTTTACCCGGTGGGTTTTCTTACGGCGATTACTTGCGCTGTGGGGCTATTTCGTCATTTGCGCCGGTTATGAGCCAGGTGGTTGACGAAGCTAAGAAAGGTTTGCCGGTGCTGGGTATTTGCAACGGCTTCCAGGTGTTGTGTGAAGCGCATTTGCTACCCGGGGCCCTTATCCGCAACGATCACCAGCGTTTTATCTGCCGCGACCAAAAATTGCTCGTGCAAAATGCTTCTACGGTGTGGACTCGCGAATTTTCCCAGGGCGATACCATCACCATTCCTTTGAAGAATGGCGAGGGCAACTTCCAACTTGATCCGGAGGGCTTGGAAAGGCTCGAGGGGCAGGGCCAGGTGGTGTTCCGCTACCTCGAGGTGAATCCGAACGGGTCTATGAACGACATTGCTGGAGTCTGTAACGAGGCCGGCAATGTGGTTGGGCTCATGCCCCACCCAGAGCATGCGGTGGAGCAGGGCTTTGGTCCCGAGTCTGAAGCCGGACCGCATGGAGGCACCGATGGGCTCGGATTGTTTAAATCCGTCCTCGAA
This sequence comes from Winkia neuii subsp. neuii DSM 8576, assembly GCF_000420405.1. Lineage (GTDB taxonomy): Bacteria > Actinomycetota > Actinomycetes > Actinomycetales > Actinomycetaceae > Winkia > Winkia neuii. Next base: position 12,073 of record NZ_ATUW01000006.1, read on the forward strand.
TCGCTGCTTTCTTGATTATCCCCAACTTTCCCACAGGCTCTGCAGCGGTTTCGTTACCTGTGCACAACCCTGTGGACAAAACCTGTGGATAACTTTAGTGAACTAAACTGCAACTAAACGGAGCTTAATGTGGTAACCGCACAGTTCTGCGAAAAAGTCAACTTTCAAGTGAAACTTGAGGCTGATTCGATTTGCGTTCTTATCCCCTGGAAAACTGGGGATAACTGTGGATTACCTGCTCCTAGTTGTGGATAAAACAGAATTTTTGTGGCTAGATTTTCCTGGCTAAAGGCACTTATGAAAAACCTCACCCAAGCTCAGAAACGAGACGGAGAAGCGATGAGCAACAAACCGGCAACAGAGCACCCCGACACGGTTGCGGACGCGGCGGCAAGCCCCGATACCCCCATGCCGTACGCCGAGCTGGGCCTCAAAGACGACGAGTATGCAGATATCAAGAGGCTACTCGGGCGCCGTCCTACTAACGCGGAACTGGCCATGTATTCGGTCATGTGGTCCGAGCACTGCAGTTACAAGTCCTCTAAGAAGCACTTGGGCGAACAGTTCGGAGGGAAGACCACCGCCCAGATGAAAGAGCGCCTGCTGGTAGGCATGGGCCAAAATGCCGGCGTTGTGGATGTGGGCGACGGGATGGCGGTAACCTTCAAGGTGGAATCGCACAACCACCCTTCGTTCGTGGAGCCCTACCAGGGGGCAGCCACTGGCGTAGGCGGCATTGTCCGCGACATTATTGCGATGGGAGCGCGTCCGGTAGCCGTCATGGACCAGCTGCGTTTCGGTGCCCCCACTCACCCGGACACCGCCCGGGTCGTGCATGGGGTCGTGGCAGGAGTCGGAGGGTACGGAAACTGTTTAGGCCTGCCCAACATTGGTGGCGAGACAGAATTTGATCCCTCCTACCAGGGCAATCCTCTAGTGAACGCTCTCTGTGTGGGGGTTTTGCGCCACGAGGACATCCACCTAGCTAACGCCGAGGGCGTAGGTAACAAGGTGGTGCTCTTTGGGGCCCGTACCGGTGGGGACGGCATTGGCGGTGCCTCGATCTTGGCTTCCGAGACCTTCGATCACGGCATGCCGGCCAAGCGTCCTTCGGTCCAGGTGGGCGACCCCTTCATGGAGAAGGTGCTGATCGAGTGCTGCTTGGAACTCTTCGCAGCGGACCTAGTTGAAGGAATCCAAGATCTGGGTGCGGCCGGCATTTCCTGTGCCACCTCGGAACTTGCTTCCAACGGCAACTCCGGGATGCACGTCGACCTCGAAAATGTGTTGCTGCGCGACCCCACGCTCACGGCAGGCGAAATCCTAATGTCGGAATCGCAGGAGCGCATGATGGCGGTCGTGTCCGCGGACAAGATCGACGCGTTCATGGACGTAATCGACAAGTGGGACGTGGAAGCGTCTGTGATCGGTGAGGTGACGGGCGACGGCCGGCTGACCATTGACCATTTCGGCGAACGTATTGTCGACGTAGATCCCAAGACCGTCGCTCACGACGGGCCCGTATGCGACCGCCCTTACGCGCGGCCGGCCTGGCAAGACGCGCTTCAGAAGGACAGCTCGGATAAGTTGGAACGCTCCGCTGCTTCGGCGGTGCTGAAAGAGCAGTTGCAAAAGATCGTGCTCAGCCCAAATGGTGCCTCGAAGGCATGGGTTACTAAACAGTACGATCGCTACGTGCGGGGAAATACGGCCCTCGCGCAACCGGACGACGCAGGGGTTATTCGAGTCAGCGAAGAATCGAACCGGGGTGTCGCAATCTCTACGGACGCCAACGGCTGGTACACCAAGTTGGATCCCTACGCTGGGGCGCAGCAGGCCCTGGCTGAGGCCTACCGCAACGTGTGCACGGTGGGGGCTAAGCCCATGGCTATTACCGACTGCCTGAACTTCGGCAACCCGGAAGACCCCGATGCTATGTGGCAACTGGTCACTGCTATGACCGGCATGGCCGATGGCTGCAAGGTGCTCGGCACTCCGGTTACCGGGGGGAACGTGTCACTGTACAACTCCTCTGGTACCCAAAAAGGTCAGATTGATTCGTCTATCAACCCCACCCCGGTGGTGGGCATGTTGGGGTTGATTGACGACGTGACTAAGGCGATCCCCTCCGGGTGGCGTAAACCGGGGCTAGCAATTTTGCTGCTGGGGCAAACCAACGACGAACTGGATGGGTCCGCTTGGGCCCGCGAGGTGCACTCCCACTTGGGTGGGCTACCCCCTAAGGTCGATTTCCAAGCAGAAATGGCCCTGGGGCGCGTGCTTTTGGCCTTGGCCGAAGCCCAGGTAGATGGGCGGCAGGTGCTGGAGGCCGCCCACGACCTTTCCACCGGCGGACTTGCCGCAGCCGTAGTCGAGGGGGCAGCCCGCTTCGGCGTTGGGGCGAACATCGATTTGGCCCGCGTCGGCTTCGAAGGGCAAGATGACACAGTCCGCCTGTTCTCGGAATCGCAGGCGCGTGCGCTGGTGGTTGTGCCCGAGGCGGCGGTGTCGCTAGTTGGCGCAGCCGCTGAGGCCGAGGGCGTGGCTTGCGCTCGCATCGGTACTACCGCCGGGGATCTGGTTACGTTCACGCGCTCTTCCGAGGGGGAGCCGGCTGATTTTGAGGAGTCCGCCCCCGCGGGGGATCGCTCCGTTATTGCCCTCGATCTGCAGGAGCTCACCGAAGCTTCCAACCAAGTGCTATCGAAACTGTTTGACTAGGCCGGTTGGCCCCGGGCTCTGCTCGGGGCCAACGATGGTAGCGTGAGTGCATGCCTATTGCGATTTCCGCCCTCTTTACGGTTATTTTGACGCTACAAGCGCTCTACTGTCTGTTCTTGGTACTTGCGCCAGGTAGGCAAAATTTTAGGCTGGGCCACCCATTTGGGCTGCCCGTGCGCGAGCTCAAAGCTGACGAGCGCATCTGGCACGAAGGCCACCGCGAAGGGCGCGTGTTTTTCCTGCTCGCTATTGTGCTGGCGGTAATAAACATTGTGGCCCTAGTTCTGCTTGCGCCCTCGCTAACTGCATTTAGCTGCGTGGTGTCGGGGGTAGGGGCCGTGCTGATCGTGGCGGGAGTGTGGGCTCTAGGGCTAGCAGCGGCCCGTCGGTATGCGCGCCGAGAAGTAAACGCATCCAAAATTGGGTAGTTCTTTATTAATTTTTACCTCTAAGGCGTCCAATGTAAAAATAACTACAGTACACCTAATGGATCCGTAAAGTATGGGTAAAGCCAAGGGTGTCCAAGGAAGGAAGACTATGCATACAGCAGCAGAAGCCGTCTATCAGGATGTCTTGCGGCGCAACCCCGCAGAACCGGAATTTCACCAGGCAGTGGCAGAATTCTTGCACTCTATTGGGCCCGTGCTGAACGAACACCCAGAATACACTGAGCACGCCCTTTTAGAACGGCTGGTAGAACCAGAGAGGCAAATAATCTTCCGCGTCCCCTGGATTGACGACAACGGCACCTGCCAGGTCAACCGCGGCTACCGCGTCGAGTTCAACTCGGCGCTAGGCCCATACAAGGGAGGGCTGCGCTTCCACCAGAGTGTAAACCGAAACATAATCAAGTTCTTGGGATTTGAACAGATTTTCAAAAACTCCCTAACTGGCCTCGGCATCGGGGGAGGCAAAGGCGGCTCCGATTTTGACCCGCACGGGCGAAGCGACAACGAGGTAATGCGCTTTTGCCAGTCCTTCATGGGCGAACTTTATCGCCACATTGGCCAATTTACAGACGTGCCGGCCGGTGACATTGGGGTAGGCGGACGCGAAATCGGCTACCTGTTCGGCCAATATAAAAAGCTCACCAACCGTTTCGAGGCCGGGGTACTCACAGGGAAAAAACTAGGTTGGGGTGGATCCTTGGGGCGGACGGAGGCAACCGGCTACGGGACCGTCATGTTTGCCGCATCCATGCTGGCCACTAAGGGGCAGCAGCTGGAAGGGCAAAAAGTCGCCATCTCCGGCTCGGGCAACGTAGCAATCTACGCCGCCCAGTACGCGCAGATGCAAGGAGCCAAGGTAGTAACGGTTTCAGATTCTTCGGGCTGGGTCTACGACGAGGCCGGTATCGATGTCGCTCTGCTACAGCAGATCAAGGAAGTAGAGCGTGGCCGCATCAAAGAGTACGCAGACCGCAAAGGCGGGGCGGCATACCACAGCGAGGGGCGACCCTGGCAGGTGCCGGTTGACGTGGCACTGCCCTGCGCTACGCAAAATGAGCTCGACGGTTCCGACGCCCGCACCCTCGTAAAGGGTGGGGTAAGGTGCGTGGCAGAGGGCGCAAACATGCCCTGCACCCCCGAAGCAATTGAGGTGTTCCAGCAGGCTGGCGTGCTCTATGCGCCCGGCAAAGCGGCAAATGCGGGCGGGGTGGCCACCTCCGCCCTCGAAATGGAACAAAATGCTTCCCGTTCTAAGTGGACCTTCGACCAGGTGGCTGCCAAACTTGCGGACATTATGGCCAACATTCACGACAATTGCGCTGAAACAGCGGCCCACTACGGGGCTGCTGGCGACTACGTGTTGGGCGCCAACATAGCAGGGTTTACGCGAGTCGCCGACGCCATGATCGATCAGGGCTTCATCTAAGCAAGGCAAAACTGGCGGGGTGTGGATCGATTCACAGTCTAGCGACTGATCGCGTTATCCTTGGTACATGATTGATCTTCGTGCACTTGAAGCCGATCCCACCCCCGGGTACGCCTCGCAGAAGGCTCGTGGGGAAGATCCGGCACTAATCGACCAGGCCATAGCAGCAGACCGCAAGCGTCGCGAGGCGCTCAGCGCTTTTGAATCTGCCCGTGCGGAGCAAAAGTCTGTTTCAAAGTCGGTTGGCAAAGCAAGTCCCGAAGAACGTCCCGCAATCCTGGCTAAGGCCAAGGAGCTAGCGGCCCACGTAAAAGAACTCGAAGCGCAGGCCGACCAGGCCGCCCAGCAGGCCCACGACATTGCGATGCAAATCGACAACATCGTAAGTCCAGATGCTCCCACCGGGGGCGAGGAAAACTTTACCGATCTCAAGCACGTGGGCACTCGCCGCGATTTTGCCGCTGAAGGGTTCGAACCCAAAGACCATTTGGCGGTAGCCGAGGGTCTCGACGCGATAGATATGAAGCGGGGCGCAAAGGTTTCCGGTTCGCGCTTCTACTACCTGAAGGGGATCGGGGCGCGCATGGAATTGGCGTTCCTAACCATGGCCTGGGATCAGGCCGAGGCGGCAGGCTTCACGCCGATGATCACCCCCACTATGGTAAGCCCGCAAACCATGGGTGGCACCGGTTTTCTGGGCGCACATGCCGACGAAATCTACTACCTTCCCGCCGACGAACTATACCTGACCGGCACCTCCGAGGTAGCCCTCGCCGGCTACCACACCAACGAGATCCTGGACCTGTCGGACGGGCCGAAGCGCTACACTGGCTGGTCCACCTGTTACCGGCGGGAAGCGGGCGCCGCCGGGCGCGACACGCGCGGCATAATCCGCGTCCACCAGTTCAACAAGGTGGAAATGTTCAGCTACTGCCGCATCGAAGAGGCCGAGGCCGAACACCAGCGCCTGCTGGGGTGGGAACAGGAAATGCTTGCCAAGATGGAACTGCCTTACAGGATTATCGACACTGCCGCAGGTGATCTAGGTTCTTCAGCTGCACGCAAGTTCGACTGCGAGGCGTGGCTACCCACCCAAGAACGCTGGATGGAGGTCACTTCGACCTCGAACTGTACCCAGTTCCAGGCTCGCCGCCTAGGGATTCGTGAACGCATCGAGCAGGACGGGCGGCAGGTCACCCGGCCGGTTGCCACGCTAAACGGTACGTTGGCAACTACCCGCTGGCTAGTAGCCCTGTTCGAAAATCACCAGCAGGCAGACGGTTCGCTGTACATTCCCAAGGCCATGCGCTCTTACTTAGGCGGGCGCGAGGTCGTGGAACCGGTGAATGCATAAGCTCTACAGAACGTTGGCAGCAGAGGGGCTTACCTTTTCGGCCTCGGACAACATGCCTGTGACGGGCACGTTCGTACCTCCCGAATTTGGTGGGGATCTGCGCGTCAATGGCGGATCGAAGACGGCGCCCCTGCCGCGGGTTGTGGCTGGGGGCGCGCCGGAACACCCACTGGATAGTGCCGGCCAGAGGCTAATTGTGCCCTCCGAGTTGCGGGATGTGGAACCGAACAGCATGCTGGTTGCCTTCGACATTGACGGCACTATTTTGAATCGTGACGGCTCAATCTCGCAGGCGGTACTGGACAGTCTGCGGGCGCTAGACCGGGCCGGAGCACACGTGGTTATTGCCACCGGCCGATCTATTCCCGCTGTTGCGGGGGTGCTCACCTTGCTGCAGCTGCGTCACGGCTACGTAGTTTGTTCAAACGGAGCAGTAACGTTGCGCACCGGGCCTGGCAAAACGGCGGGGGCCATCTCTTACGAGGTCGTAAAAACAGTTACTTTCCCGCCCGCACCTATCATCGATCGCTTGGTGGAACAGATCCCAGACGCATACATCGGGGTGGAGGCCGTGGGCTCCGGATTCTTGGTGTCAAAGCATTTCCCTGCGGGCGAGCTCATTGGCGAGCAGCAAGTAGTGGGCCTTAGTGCGCTTCGCGAACGCGAGGTTACGCGCATAATTTTGCGGGCGCCCTCGCTAAGCGCAGAGGATTTGAAACGCATTGTAGCCGGCCTGGGAATCGATACGGTGCAGTGGGACATCGGCTGGACAGCTTGGCTTGACGTGGTGTCGCAGTCTTCTACGAAGGCAACCGCACTAGCGGAACTGACCAAAGTTTTAGGTGTGGACGCTGCCCACACTGTGGCGGTAGGTGACGGCTCTAACGACGTGGCAATGGTCGACTGGGCCCACTGGGGGCTGGCTATGGAAAACGGTTCCGAGCAAACTAAAGCAGTGGCGCAGGCGGTACTGCCGCCGGTAACTAAAAATGGGGCCGCCCTAGTTGGGAAACTTTTGTTGAGGTAACTTCGCCACCCAGCCCGGCACTGTAACCTTAAGTGGTATTCCCCGACGACGTGGATTAGGAGTAGCTGTGGGTTGGTTTAATTCAGTGGAACACAATCGGTGGCTTTCAGAACAGATGAGGGCGTTGCTCGATTTTGGGCGCAACGCTGCGGTACCCGCAGGGTTCGGGCAGATGGATTTGGACGGCAACGTGGACCCGGCCGATCCGCTGCCCCTGTTCATTACATGCCGGATGGTGCACGTGTATTCACTGGGGACGCTCATGGGCATTCCAGGTTGCGGGCCCGTGGTGGACCACGGGATCCGTTCGCTCAGCCTGGCGTTCTACGACCACGAACACGGTGGCTGGTTCGACCAGATTAGCCCAAAGTTGGACGCACAGGGCCATGGCGTGAATTTAGCGGCAAATAAGATGGCCTATTCGAGCGCCTTTGTGCTGTTGGCCGCGGCCTCGGCGGCGGTGGCTAACCGGCCGGGCGCCCAGGAGCTACTTTCCAAAGCGATGGCAGATCAGGATCAACATTGGTGGGATCGGCACTACCAAATGGTGGTGGACGATCGCAGCCTCGATTTTTCTTCGACCTCTTCCTACCGTGGCATGAACGCGAACATGCATACCTGTGAGGCATATTTGGCGTGTGCCGACGTAACTGCACAGACTAAATGGCTCGACCGGGCCCTGGCAATACTTGAGCGGATGCGCGTGAACGCACAGGGCAACGGGTGGCGGATTCCAGAGCACTATTCGTCCGATTGGCAGAGCCAACTCGGTTACAACCAGGACAATCCCGCCGACCAATTCCGCCCCTACGGTTGCACGCCGGGGCACGGGATGGAGTTTGCCAAACTGCTGATCGCGGCTGGCGGAGCCCTGCGCAGGGCCGGGCGGAAAGTTCCCCACTGGGTGGGCCAGTCGGCGCAAGCACTGTTCGACAGGGCTGGCCAGGACGGGTGGGCCCGCAATGGCAAGCCCGGCTTTGTTTACACCACTGATGCGCGGGGGCAGGTGGTTATCGCCGATCGCATGCACTGGGTAGTTTGCGAGGCTATAGGGGCTGCGGTCGCGCTGCGCAGGGCTGAGCTAGATGGCGAAGGCGAACCCGATTTGGGCAAGGTCGAGCATTACGAGCACTGCTACGGCACGTGGATGGAATATGCCGCCCAGTACGTTATTGCTTCCCCCGGCAAGTGGAACCACCAGCTAGATCAAAACAACCAGTTAGCCACTAGTATTTGGCCGGGCAGGCCCGACATATACCATGCGGTACAGGCGCTGTTAGCCGGGCGCGTTCCAGTCAGTCCGGCTTTTGCTCAAGCCATCGACCAGGGGCTACTGGACAGGCCGGAATCGCTGGGAAAGCAGGTGCCCGGGAGGACGCAGGGAAATGTTGGGGCCGGCGCCTGGTGACCTACTTTAGGGCAGGATCGTAGTGGGCGCGCTCGCCCCCAACATATTTGGGACGAGTGCGTGCCGCACTAACGTGGGCATGTCCGATCTCGGTGCGGGCAAGACGCACCGGGCTGGCAACACGTTTTAGGTGCATGCCAATGAAGGTGTCGCCAATGTCTAACCCGGCCTCTACGGAAACCTCTTCCACCAACCAGGCATCTTGAATCTGGGCGTAGGCGGCACAGGAGAAAGAACCGCCTGCGTGAAGCTGGGGTACCGCGTTGACACGCTCGAAGCCGCGTGCCTTAGCGAGCCTGGCGGGCACAACCAGCGCACGATTTAGGTGCTCGCAGCACTGGGCGATAGGAGTGATACCGCTTCCCTCGGTGGCGTCGGTAACTCCGGCCCACACGGCCTGGCCAACTTCGGGGGAGGAAGCCTTGCCTATGTTGCCTCCAAGAATTTCGGAAGAGGAACACCCTACAACTAGGGCATCGCCCTCGGAAAGTTTGGCCTTTTCTAAAAGTTCTTGAACTAATGCCGCGACTTGGGAACGCACTTGCTCTGTTGAAATGTCGGTTTGCGGTGACATTACCCCTCCTAAAATTCGGCAAGGCTGCACCTCCAGTGTATGTGTTAGGGCAAGTTGGGGTGGGCGAGTGGCTCATTTTCGCCCTGCGGGGGTTAATTGGTTAGACTTATAGGTGCGCTTCGCGTTTGGAGAGTTGTCCGAGCGGCCGAAGGAGACGGTCTTGAAAACCGTTGTGTCAGCAATGGCACCAAGGGTTCGAATCCCTTACTCTCCGCATGTGCCCCGCCCTTCCGTTGGAATGGCGGGGTTTTCCCTTGGAATAGTGCGGAAAAGTCTGAAAGCCGAATGTGCGTTGATGTGCGTCTATAGCCGCTAATATGCATCTAAATAGACCTAAAATAGACCCAGCAAGCGGGAGGGGGCGTTTATGGGCAGGGGTAAAGGCGTGGGCAGCGTGGTGTGGCTGTGCTAAGGGCACGTTAGGGCACGCAGGAGGGCACGAGAAAACCAAGAAGGTTACCAAAATAACGTTATAACGCGCTTTTTTGTCTTCTGCGTGGCCTCTCCGCATTCCATTCGTCGATCGTTTTTTCAGTCCACCCCTGTACTGGTCTACTGGGCGGTCCGACTATGACGTCCGGGGCGGGTAGCTTGTAGCGGCTGAGTGTACCGACGGCCACGCCGATACGCTCAGCAAATTGCTTGCGAGATAGATAATGAACTGTCATTGTTACCCCTTTCTTCTCGATGTGAGGCTCACACGCTATCAAACCGTGCTCGCGGCGGAGGGATCACGTTGAGGCGCCGTAGTCTCGCGAATCGTAAAGGGTAGCAATAAAGTCCTTGCTCCCCATCCACTGCCATGTACGCATGACTCCGCCTTGAACTGCAGGTGCTTTTTGTCTTTGCTATTTGTCACCTTAGCGAAGGATCCCTTAGATAGTCAGAGGTCCTGCCGGCCCGTCGACTAGTTGAAGCCAAGATTCGCCTTGGGCACACCATTTGTAAATGCCTTGCAGAAGAAAGGGAACTTTATCGTTGCGTTTGAGCTGGTAATTTCCTGGAGCGGGATCCGTTGACCCACTGACAGGTTCTTCAGCATCTCCGTTACCGGTAGCAGCAGAAGAGGAAGCTCTCTGCGAATCACCCGGGTCACTTTGCCACAGCGCACACGTCCCCTCAACCCTACGAATACGTCTGCTTCTTTGCGGGTAAACGCAGCCCGCGAGCGCTGCCGCTTCTTCTTGTGCTTTGGCTGCTTCGCGGACGGCCTCGTGAGCTGCTAAGGCTTCACGGCCCCGGTGATGTTAGGGGTGATCTGAATGTCCCAGTCGGAGTGGTCTACTCCTTCTTCCCACAGGTCAAGATAATCAATGATTTCACTGCGAGCTTTCGCGAGGGTGGGGGCTTGGGTGACCCGGCCTTCACCGAGGTCGAGTTCCCATCCGCCACTGAAGCGGGAAGCTTGGACGCGAACACGGTTAGTCATTTCGACTCCTATCGATAGCTTTGAGTACCTGGTACACAACGCCTTTAGAAATGATCTTGTGGTGAGGAAGGATGGGGAAGACGGGTCTTTGCACCATGGTCACACAAAAATAAAGGCGAGGAGAGATGCGGTCTAACCACAGCCTACGCGTTGGCAAGCTGAGACACACGCTGATGAGACAATCCCATAAGGCAGGCTATGTCGCGCCTGGACGGCCAAGAGCTAGATAATTGTTTGACCAGCCTAGAAGAACGCTCCTGCACGTCCTTTCGCAACTCTGCCTCAGCGGTTCTAGCCTGTGCCAGCCCGTCTATCTCTGCGCTTGTAGCCTCATCGAGTATCACTTTCACGTCCACGCCAATAGCAGATGCGGGCAAGCCGGTTTGAAAACTAATGGCTTCGCGCATCTCGTCCTCAGCGCTGGCAAGTGACCGGACCTGGGAAAAACACCCAGCCTCTTCACAGTGCAAGGCCCAGCATCTTGGCTTATCAACCCGTATAGCTTCTACTGTATAGGTGCGCCTTAACGCTACTGTTCTTTCCCTAGCTCTTGAGCGTACTGTTCGAAGAACTTGCGGGCAGCGATGTCAGGTATTTCGTTATGGCGGCCAAGACTCTTAGAGGTGGAGCCAACCTTTATCTGGGTTTGGCGAGTGCCTTCTCGAACCTCAAAGGAGAGGTTGGCTGCCTTAGCTGCCTGCTTGAGACGCTTGATGACTTGAGCCCGCTTCACAGCTGGTGTCTACCGCACTAGACGACGGACGTCTATGGGGTCGACGTAAGTGTGTTGGGGGGTGAAAATAATGTCCGAAAAGTTGGGCCGTAATAACCGCGAGTATGTTCGTTGCACCCACGCCCTCAAACGCCGCGCAAGACTTGGGGCGCTGGCATGCCGGCTTCTACCATGCTCCACGGCTGCGCGAGCGTGGCATAAGCAAGAAGGGTGAGGACGGTCAGGCCTATTTTGAGTGGTCAGCAGCCGTGGGGGCGTTCGGAGATTACTGAGCCGATTATTTCTTATACGCAAGCTGCTATCCGTACTCTTTTGCGGGCGGAGATTGGTTCAGAATTTTTTTCTGCCCCGCAACGGTACGTGTTGAACATGAGTGAGGACATGTTTGGTCCGGATAGGTCGATGGCTGAGCAGGCCCTGAAAATGTATGCGGGTCATATGATGATGTTCAGTGCGGGTGATCCGGATGATCCGGTGCCTCAGTTGGGCCAGTTCGCGGCTTCTAGTCCGGCACCATTTATTGAGATGGTCAAGATGTATGCGCAAATGGTTGCGGGCGAGGCCGCTCTGCCGCCGACCTATTTGGGGTTTGTGACAGACAATCCGGCTTCAGCGGATCAGATTAGGGCTACTGAGGCAAGGCATGTAAAGCGTGCTGAGCGTCGTCAGCGTACTTTTGGGCGGGCCTGGCAGGCGGCCCTTATTACCGCTGTTGCGTTAGGTGGGGGCATGTTCCCTGATAACAGGTTGGCGGTGCGGTGGAAAGATGCTTCTACCCCGACTAAGGCGGCGACTACTGACGCGGTTGTTAAACAGGTTCAGGCCGGGATTTTGCCGACTAATAGTCCGGTTACTTTCCATGAGCTCGGTTTTGACGAGGCCGCCACTAACCAGCTCTTACAGGCCCAGGCGCAAATATCTCGCCAGCAGGTAATGCTAGCAACCCTTGCTGGCGGGCAGCTGAATCGGCCGGGTGCGGGAGTAGATAGGGGCCCTGGGGGCGAATAAGTAAGGAGGAGGCATGGCCGATCCCTCGACAGAACTAGAGAACTTGTATAAGGCCTTTGAGGGCCGCTATTTCGGTAGTGCCCGCCTGGAGATGGAAGCCCTAATGGAAGTCCTCTTCGCGCGGGCAACCCAGGGAGCGAAAAAAGCCTGGCAGGCCCGCCCAGGAGACAAGGAAGAACTAGACGAGTACCTGTTTAACCAGCTTGTTGAACTCTCGCAGGGGCCTTTATGCCAGAGTGCGGATAATGTAGGGGCCAGGTATGTTAGTGTTCACCGCGCGGAAGAAGGCGCTGGCACTTCCCTGGCGCTGGTGATTCCGCAGCGGGAAGGCAAACAGCTGCTAGGGGCTCACGCACGCACAGTAATGGAAGTACTCGCCTCGAAGGGCCAGTATGAGGCAGAAAAACGCTTTGCGGGTATCTGCGCGGACCTGGTGTTAAACAGGGTGCGTAACACGGTAAAACTATCAGCTAAGGCGGCTGGTAATAAATGGGCGCGTGTGCCTGAGGCGGGGGCTTGCCCGTTCTGTCTGATGCTGGCCTCACGCGGGGCCGTATACACGGATAAGACTACTGCTACCCGCTCACAGGGCGGGAGTCGCTACCACGCGCACTGTAAATGTTCGGCTGTGGAAATCTTACACGAGGCCGACGTGCCGCCAGCTGCCCGCAGGGCGTGGGATTTGACCGAGAAGTTCAACTTACGCACTGTCAAAGACTGGGCTGCTGCCCGTAAAGACCCCGCCATTATTGAATACCTGTTAGATAACGGTATTAGAGACGACCCAACCCGCACGGGAAGGCTCGGGCCATCCTTGCTACCTGCCGACTTTAAAGTGACGGGCATTACGCCAGATGCTAGGGGTCTGCATCCGACCTTAGAAGATTTCGATGTAAACTGCCTTGGCAAGGTAAGAATGCGCAAAATCGGCCCCAAATACCTCGCAGGGCACCTTTTCGGCACGGGAGCCCCATATAAGACTGAATTCCCATCTTCATGGACAGTTGATGACATAATCTATGCCACTGAGTGGGTGAAAGCTAACCCCTTGGCGATTAGACACAGGGGCGATCGGACTGATGTGCTTGGAGAGCTGTACGGTGTGATTGTTGAAGTTTCCTACTACGAGAACGATGGAAGACTCTTTTACAGGCATACTGTGCCAATAAATGGCAGGGGCGTGTACTACAATGACGGAGATGGGAACAAAATTCCTAGACTGTTTGATGTCTCTGTAATAGGGGGAGGGAAAACAGAGTGATGCTTGAAATACCGAGTTTTCCTGATTCTGTTCCTACAGAGAAACACGTTGTCAATGCGTTATGGCCACATCTTGATGATGAATGGCGTGAACTGGTTCGTAGCAATGCGTATAGCGGTGAATTTTGGGAGGCTATGTGTTGCGCGATAGATGGTGCTTACTGGTTGCGCTATAGGGTCCCGGAAGAACTTCTGAGAGCTGTCGAACGCGAGTGTGATGAGATGGGACTGCCACAAGATGACCCTGATCGCATTGTGGCCACTCGTTTCAATGAAGAGATTCGCAATTTTGACCATGGGGGCCACCCAGACTACGAACGTATAGCCCACTTACTTTAGCTGGCTACTTGTTACTCTTGCCCGCCTGGGTTTTCCTGGGTGGGTTTTGTTTTACCCGAAATATTGGTCCCGGCATGGGGCTTTATCTCCCGACATGGGAAACCATTTTTGAGAGGAAAGGTTAGTTATTATGGCTGAGGCGAAGACCAGCTCTGAGGTTGAAGAAGAACCCGCAAAGGCTGTAGCTGAGGGCGAGTCCGCTCCTGACAAGGAGGTGGATTGGCAGGCTGAGGCGAAAAAGTGGAAGGCTCTCTCACGTAAGCACGAGGCTAACGAGAAGGCGCTAGCGTCTAAAGCATCCGAGTACGATAAGTATTTGGAGTCTCAGAAAACTGAGGAGCAAAAACGCGTTGAGGCCCTCCAGAGGGCCGAGAAGGAACGCGATGAGGCTAACGCGAGCCTGGCTCGTATGGCCGCGGCTATTAAGTACGGGCTTTCCGAAGAAGACCTGGCTTTACTGGGTGCGGGTGAGGATTTCGAAGAAAGAGCTAAAACCCTGGCTGAGCGCCTAAAGGCCGTTACCCCGGTGCGGGCTCGTTCTGCCACCCAGGGGGTAGAAGCCGGCAAGGCTGTGTCTGATGATTTCCTTGGTGGCGTTATGCGTTCACGCTAGGTCTGTTTCCTTTCATAATCGCAAATTTTTTTAGTCAACTGTTTTGGCCGCCTAACTGGGTGGCCTTTCGTGTTTAAAACACGAGTTTTCCCATGAACATAAAAAGGAGAAAAGAACATTATGGGTACTTATAACAAGATTGTTGGGCGCTCCCAAACTGGTGAGCAGCTGATCCCACCGGAACAGGTAAAAGCAATCCTGCAGGATACGCCGAAGTCTTCTGTTGTCCTGGATAAGGCAGTATCGGAGCTTTGTGGGATTGCTTGGCGTGGCTGTGCTAAGGGCACGTTAGGGCACGCCAGGGCGCGAAAAACCCCGGTATTTCAACGAATACCGGGGCTAGAGCGGAGACGATGGGATTTGAACCCACGAGGGGCGAACGCCCCAACCTCCTTAGCAGGGAGGCGCACTAGGCCACTATGCGACGTCTCCACCGGCAAGCCTACCCAAATTTACGTGTTGTTCACAAACCGACTCACACGCAAAAGGCAAACCTCACATTTTGGCAGCCAGCAGTGCAGGTGCAGGAGGGGCAAATATGTCTCTGGCGAGCACCTAGCCGATGCAGCTAACTAATAAAGTGCCTTCTTACATGAATCGTCTTTGCGGAGTTGATCTTATCTTCTGCACACCCGCTGTAACTGCCCTAAACTGGGGACCACTCTGATATGGCGGAGCTGATTCAATGGCTGACTTTATAGCGCAGCGGTGGCACCAACTATTGTTCATGGCCGTGCAACATGCGTGGTTGGTTGCCCAATGTATATTTTTGGCAACTCTTCTTGCGGTAGCTCTGGCTGCCCTTGCATACAAGACTCCGCTGCTGCGCTCGCTGCTAAACAACGTTTCCACAATTGGGCTAACCATCCCGTCCTTTGCGCTACTCGCGCTTTTGGTGGCACCCTTCGGTTTTGGAGTTGCTCCAACCGTTATAGCCCTTGTTTTTTACGGCTCGCTCCCAATCATGCGCAATGCGGTAGTAGGCCTGGCGGGTGTCGACCCTCAAGTGATCGAAGCCGCCCGTGGGCAGGGCATGTCTCAAAAGGCCACTTTCTTCAAAATTCGGCTGCCACTGGCTTGGCCTCTAATACTTTCTGGGATCCGCGTATCCACGCAGATGATCATGGGAATAGCAGCGATTGGGGCCTACGTGTTAGGGCCGGGCTTGGGCAGCCTGATCTTCACTGGGCTGGCTCGCCTGGGAGGGGCCGGAGCGCTACATTCTGCGCTCGTGGGCACGCTCCTAATAGTGGCAGTTGCCCTGATCGCAGACCTTGGCTTGGCTACGCTGGGCCGCCTCACAATCTCAAGGGGAATTCGTGACTGACAAAAACGCGCCCGAAAATCTAAGTGGTGGGGCAGCTATAACCCTTTCCCACATGAGCAAAATTTACCCCGGCGCCTCCACTCCGGCGGTAGACGATTTCAACCTGGATATTGAGGGCGGAGAAATCCTCGCCCTCGTTGGTCCTTCAGGGTGCGGCAAAACTACCACGTTAAAGATGATCAACCGGCTGATTGAACCCAGCTCCGGCAAGATCATTATCGACGGGCACGACGTGACGGGCATGAACCCGGACAAGCTCCGCCGCAAGATCGGCTACGTCATTCAGGCAGGCGGGCTGATGCCACACTTGTCGGTGGAGCAAAACGTGGCCATGGTGCCCAAGCTGCTTGGTTGGAATAAGCAGCGCATAAAGATGCGTGTGAACGAGTTGTTGGACACGGTCGCCCTCGACCCGGAAACGTACGCGAGCCGCTACCCCCGCGACCTTTCAGGAGGCCAGCAACAGCGCGTGGGGGTGGCCCGGGCACTCGCGGCGAACCCGCCCGTTCTCCTAATGGACGAACCTTTCGGAGCCGTCGACCCAATTACCCGCCGTTCTCTACAAGAGACCCTGCTGTCTACTCAAGCTCGGCTGGGTACCACCGTTGTTATAGTCACCCACGACTTGGACGAAGCGTTGCGTCTAGGCTCGCGGGTTGCGATCCTTTCCGAGGGCGGACGTTTGCGCCAGGTGGGAACGCCCACCGAAATACTGATGTCGCCCGCAGACGATTTCGTTTCCGATTTTGTGGGTGCCAATGCGGCCACGCGACTGCTCAAACTCAAACCCGTGGAAGAACTGACCGCGTCGCGCACGGTAACGGCCCGGCAAAATGACGACCGGGAAAAAGTCCTTGCCGAGGCCGCTCAGGCTGGCGGACACGGCATCGTGGTGTTAGACGATTCGGATCGTCCCCTAGCATGGCTGAGCACCAAGCAGTATAAAAACGGTGCCAGCCGGCAAAGCCGGGATGAGGCACTCCCGCTCGTGCACGGAACCGACAATGCGGCCCACGTGTTAGAGCTAATGCTCACCTCAACCCACAACGGCGTACTGGTGGTCGACGCGGCCGGGCGTTACCGTTTCGCGTTGCGTGCCGGCGATCTGCTCGATCAGATCAGCCAGGAGGAATAATGCAATCAGGCAAGCCCGCCCGCAACCTCTGGCTCACCCCGCTCGCGTTAGTAGCCGTGTTGGGAACATACCTCTTTTGGCTTCACACCGCCTCGCTCACCAGCGCAGAATCCCGCCAACTAAACCTCACCAACCTGGCTGCGATATCCGGCCAACACCTGCTGCTAACGGGCATAGGCGCGGTGGCTGTGGTGGTGGTAGCGATCCCGCTGGGAGTGCTACTCACCCGCAAGCCCTTCCGCAAGGTGGCGCCACTTGCCCTCGCCCTTGCGAATATAGGGCAGGCGGCCCCCTCGATTGGCCTGATAGTGCTTATTGCAATGGGCATTGGGTTTGGTATGAAAACGGCGCTAATAGCAATAGTGGCCTACGCCGTTTTGCCCGTACTGGCGTCGACAATGGTTGGCCTGCAAGGGGTTGACCGCAACACTGTCGAAGCCGCCCGTGGCATGGGGATGAGCGCCTTCCGTGTACTAACAAAAGTCGAGCTTCCGCTGGCCAGCCCTGTGATCTTAGCCGGGCTGCGCACCGCCCTCGTCCTGTTGGTTGGAACCGCCACCCTAGCCGTGTTCGTAAACGGCGGGGGGCTGGGGGTACTAATCCAAACGGGGATGACACTGTTTTTGTACAAACTCTTGTTCTCTGGCGCTCTGCTAGTTGCTCTGCTCGCCTTGGCTGTGGATTGGGTTGGGCAAATGATCGAGACGTGGGCCCGGCCGAAGGGAATCTGATGAAAGCCCAAAAAACTCTCTTTTTGTTGCTAGCAGCCGCCACTTTGGCCAGCTGTGCTTTGGCCCCTTCTTCTGGTTTTGCCCCCGAAGTGCAGCCCGCTTCGCTGCGTACGCAAGCTGGTGCCGAGGGCGTACACGTGACGGTCGGTTCGAAGAATTTTACCGAAGGGCTCGTGTTGGGCAAGATGGCCGTGATTGCTCTGCGTGCCGCCGGATACAAGGTCACTGATAAGACGGGCATGCCCGGTTCACAGTCGGCTCGGCAGGCGCACACCTCTGGGGCCGTAGATTTCGAATGGGAGTACACGGGTACCGCCTGGACCATCTATTTGGGTGGAAAAGGCGTGGCTGACCGCGACAAGCAATACCGGCTGGTGCGGGACGCAGACAAAAAGAACGGTTTGACCTGGTTGCCGCCCGCACCCATGAATAACAGCTACGGGTTCGCCGTGCGCGCTAGGGATGCCAAGTCCCTCAAAACGCTTTCAGACGTGGCAAAATTAGATCCGGCAGAACTGACTATCTGCGCGGATCCAGAATTCTTCTCCCGCGACGACGGCTTGCAACCGGCTCTGGCACACTACGGGTTGAAAATAGGGGAAAACCTGCCGAGGGCGAACATCAAATTGATGGACCAGGGTGCCATGTACGAGGCCCTCGCGGATGGGCAGTGCAAAGTTGGGGAAATAATGAGCACAGACGGGCGGTTGCTGTCACTGAATTTGAAGGCGCTGGAAGACGATAAGGGCTACTTCCCCTCGTATGCGGTTGCCCCCGTGATCGCCACTTCGAAGCTGGATCAATCCGAGGGGATTGGAAAAGTATTCGCCCAGATCACTCCGCGTCTTACTACCAAGGCGCTGCAGCAGCTGAATGCGGCGGTGGATGTGCGCGGGGAGGATCCGGCTGAGGTTGCCGCAGATTGGCTGGTGCGCGAGGGCTTAGTAAAGCGAGATTAGGTTCACCTAATTGCATGTTCACGGTTCATGAAAATATACTGCAGCGGCTGGCAAATAGCGTTACGTTCTAAGCATGAATGAAACGATAAAAACTCAGCTTTCGCATCGAACTATTCGAAAGTTTGCATCCGGCAACTTGGATCCGGAAGTTGGCGAGCAGCTGCTGGCTGTTGCCCGCCGTACAGCTACCTCTTGCGGTCTGCAGATGGCGTCGTTGATCCGTGTTACAGACTCCGAACAGAAGAAGGCTGTTGCGAAGATTTGCCATCAGGATTACGTGTCTGAGGCTCCCGAGCTGCGGATTTTTGTTGCCGATCTAAACCGCTCGCAGCATATTCTTTCAGAGAAGCAGCACGATCCGAAGAATGCCGCTACCATGGATGGATTCTTCCAGGGGTTTACCGATGCGGCGCTGATGGCGCAGAACGTTGCTGTGGCTGCTGAGTCGCTGGGGTTGGGCACCTGCTTTTTGGGGTCGGTCATCAACGATCCGTGGGAGCTCATCAAAACGTTGCGGCTGCCTAAGCTGACCTTCCCTGTGCTGGGATTGATGTTTGGCGAGCCCGCACAAAAACCGCAGCTCAAGCCCCGTATGCCCATGGAGCTGCGCACGTTCGAAAACGCTTATGCCGAGGGCGACGAGGGTACGTATTTGCAGACATTGAAGGATTACGATTCCGAGATGACCAGCTACTACGATTTGCGCGATGCCAATCGACGGGTAGATTCGTTTACTGATCAGCTCACCCGCGTAATGGAGCGTAGTTATCCGGAGCGCCGCCGTGTCGTACAGGCTATTGCGGACCAGGGATTCGACTTGGCTTTAGACGAGTAGGGGCCAAGAAGCCTGCTACAGGTAGCGCATGGCGGTGGTTGCGGTCGCGTGGCCGTAGCCGCCGCCGAATATTGCCGCGTGTACGGCCAAAATGTGTAGCTGGTGGATGTCCATGCGTTGTTTCCAGCCGGTTTCGAGCTTAGAAATAGAGTTGTAGCCGGCATATATCTGCCCTAAATAGGGTTGTCCAAACACTTCCAGGTAGGCCAGGTCGGTTTCGGCGTGCCCGCCCTGGGCGGCCGGATCGATTATTACCCCAACGACGCGGTGTAGATCGGAACGTTTCCCGTCTGCCTGTCCGGTACCAGCCGCTGGCGGGGCCCAATCTAGGGAATCTCTGTCAGCCCACAGAACGTTTCCAGTCCACAGGTCCCCGTGTATGCGCGCGGGGGAGTCGGAGGCTAATAACCCGGGTTGGGCGGAGGTGAAGTCGCCTGCGCTAATGCGGGCGGCAACCCTTTCGACGACGCTGATTTCCGAGGCCGACATGGAACCATTGTCGCGCGCATACTTGAGGCAAGGCAGTATGCGTTGGGTGGCGAAGAATTCCCCCCAGGTAGGTAGGGAGTCTTCACTTCCGGCAGCGGGCAGCTGAAGCTCTTTGCGACCCATGTAACCGTCGCCCTCCCATCCCCTCGGGGGAGCGCCCCAACCGCCAGCCCCTGCAGCATGGGTGCGAGCCAGAGCCCTGCCGAACTCGAATGCAGCCTGTTCGTCAACGCGAGTTTCGCGGATCCTTCGGGTAGAAAGTTGCCCCGCCATAGCGCCCGTGTGGGGAACAACGAAAGCGCCCCCCTCGGACATCGGCTCAGCCAGCCATGCCAGCCCAAATGCTTCCAGCAAAGTGGCATAAGGCCTTTCTGGTTCAGTCTTAGTGAAGTCGTCGTGAGCGGGAGCAACCATGGGTGCCAGCTTTTCAATCATGGTTCTATTGTCTCGCGGTTAGGTGGGGTTGTGAGCCAAATGGCACTATTGCTGGCAAGTGCTACATAAAGAACTAAAAAAGTCGTATCTGTGCAGGTAGAGGGGGCTGTGATGAGTATCGCGTTCACTCAGTTTGGTGGTTCTGCGTTCCCGCTGTAGAGTATTTACATCAAAGCGATCAGCGCTTATGCGCCCGTAGCTCAATGGATAGAGCATCTGACTACGGATCAGAAGGTTGGGGGTTCGAGTCCCTTCGGGCGCGCAGACGCTCCCTTGAACTGAGACCCAGTTCAAGGGAGCTTGTCGTATTAACTACCATATAGTTTCCGCCCGCTCTAAACCATCGCTGGTGGCCAAATGGTAGCCAAAGTTTAGCCAATATTTTCCAAAAAATTTTTTCAGATGCCCAGAAATGGAAAAGTGGGGCCTACTGCTGGGGCATCCTCTGCCCCAGCAGTAGCTGTCAGTGTTGCGATAGCCAGATCAAAAGTTTTTCGCGTAACACGGGGGCTTCGGGCTCGTTGAAAACCTCGTGGCGAGCCTTAGGCACGTCCACCATTGTCAGATCTGTAGCCCCGCCTGCCCGGGCATCTTCCATGAAGTAGTGTGATCCGGCAGGGGCAGCTAGCTTGTCCTCTTCGCCATGGAAAATAATCAGCGGCAGGCGCCATAGCTCGGCATGCGAGAGCACCTCGCCCCCTTGGCTGACCATGGTGAGGGCGGTGAGGGCAGGCACCTTGCCGGTGTAATTGAGTGGATCGGCCTGATAATCCTCAACCACCTTTTTATCGCGCGAGACAGCGTTCGGGTCGAGCATAATTGTGCCCAGCCCTGGAAACATCTCGGCTACGGGCATTAATAGACGCGCCAGCTTTGGCGTGAGCGAGGCATTCAACAAAGCCGGGCCAGAAAGCGCAACCCCTGCTACGCCCTCGGGCCTAATAAGCGCGGAAGCGGCCGTGATTAGACCGCCCATGGAATGGCCAAACAAGAACAGCTTTTCGGTGCGCAGCTGCCCCAACAATCCGGTGCGGGCCTGCAGATGGTCCTCAATTAGCTTGCCCACGTCCACGGTAGCCCTAGGCCCGGGAGCCAGCCCGTGGCCATACTGGTCGTAACTGTAGACGTCGTAGCCGCCCAGTGCCAGCGACTTTTTCAACTGACTGTAGCGGCCCTGGTGTTCGGCGTAGCCGTGCAACAAGAGCACGGAGGCGCGCGGGTCGTTCGCTAATTCCTTATGAAAGTCGGCTCTCATGGTCTCTAGTTTGCCAGCCTTACGTTTCCTTTTCTGCGCAACGGAAGCTACAACACCATTGCCGCTACCCAGCCAGCAATCAGCAGGGGAATATTGAAGTGCAAAAAGGTGGGGATCACCGAATCGCGAATGTGGTCGTGTTGGCCGTCAACGTCCAAGCCGGCCGTGGGCCCCAACGTAGAATCCGAGGCCGGCGAGCCCGCATCGCCCAACGCTCCCGCCGTGCCAATAAGCGCAACGGTAGCCGCGGGGCTAAACCCGAGTGTTACGCAGAGCGGAACATAGATGGCCGAAATGATGGGCAGGGTAGAAAAGGAAGACCCAATCCCCATTGTCACTAGCAGCCCCACCGCTAGCATGGCGAAGGCCGCCATGCCCTTGTTGTCGCCGAACAAGGCGGCTGTGGACTTTACAAGCGGGGCGATCTGGCCGGATTCGCTCATCACGTTGGCGAATCCCTGGGCGCTGATCATAATGAACCCGATCAAGGCCATCATGCGCATCCCGGAGGTAAATACCTCGTCGGCCTCGCGCACTTTTATGGCTCCGGTAAAGATGAAGACCCCTAGGCCAACCAGTGCGCCCACAAGCAACGCGTCGGCGTCAGAGCCTATAGTGTTCAGCACCAGTTGGATGGAAAAGCAAGCTGCGATAGCAACCACAGAAACTCCGATGCGGTATTTGGAGACTTCTTTTTGTTCCAGCTCAATCTGCGCGGTGCGGTATTGGCGGGGTTTTCTGTAGGTAACAAATAGCGCTATTAGCAAGCCAAGCAGCATTCCGAGGGCGGGTATGCCCATGGTTTTCATGATGCTCAGGTGCGAGGTGTCCAGGCCGGCCTTTTGAATGTTTCCGAGCAAAATGTCGTTCAGGAAGATTTTGCCGAATCCAAGGGGCAAGAACATGTAGGTGGTGACCAATCCGAAGGTCAGCACGCAGGCTACGGCGCGCCGATCCAGAGCCAGCTTGTTCATTACGGCCAGCAGCGGCGGAATCAGTAGGGGGATGAAGGCGATGTGCACGGGAATCACGTTTTGGCTCATTATTGCCATTGCGGCAATGCCGGCAAGCATGGCCCACTTGGTGACTGTGCGTGCCTTAGAAGTGCTCTCTGCAGCATTGAGCTTATTTATTAGCCAATCGGCAAGTAGATCCGGAAGTCCGGAGTGGGCTACCGCCATTGCGAAAGCGCCTAAGAGGGCGTACGAGAGGGCGATTTTGGCGCCGGCGCCGAGCCCTTCTTGGAAGGCCACCATGGTTCCGTCTAGCCCGAGGCCCCCCATTAGGCCTCCAACTAACGCGCCCATGAAGAGGGCGAGGACTACGTGTACCCGTGCTACGGCTAGGAGGAGCATGAGGCACACTGCTATAACGACTGCGTTCATAGCCAAACCCTAGTGGCGCCCTCAAGCACTTTTGTAGGCGTGTCCGCTAGGTGGTTTCTGCTTAGCGGCGCACTTTTTTGCGCCAACCGGGAATCTTCATCCCAATTCCGAGCCCTATGAGGCCTGCGAGCGAGAGCCCAATAAAGCCCACAATCAGCAGATCTGCGTCGAAATACCAGGGTGCTGGCTCTTCGACTGAGGTGGTTGGCAAGACTACGTGGGGGCGATCCGAGGTGGCTGTTTGACCGCCGGCACCGTCTGGTTCCGTCTTACTATTTGAACGTTTTGGGACGATAGTTTTGGGACGCGGATTAGCTGAGGGGGCAGATCCCGCGTCTGGTATAGCTTGGGCGGGATTGCCCGCGAGGCTGCCGGGAGAAACGGACTTGCTTGCCGAGGACGCCCCGCCCGTCCCAGGGCCGGATTCGTTGGTTGCCAAGCTTCCATAGCCGTTTTCGGGGAGCGCGTCGGCGTCGGCTGAGGGGGTTATTTCGCGAGGAGTGCGGGGGTGGGGGTCAGCCTCGAGTCGATTTCTGTCTTTAGGGTCTGATTTGGGGGAAAGGTGGGATTTAGGCGAGCTGGGGTCTGCCGGCTCTGCTGAGACTGAATCGCCCTGGGGGTGGCCGTCGACTCCGGCCCCTTTGTGTTCCTTTCCCGCCTGGGCTCCCGTGGGGGCAGCCGGGCCCGCTTCGCCGTTGCTGCTGCCAGAGTGTTCACTTTTCCTGTGAACGTCAGATTCGGTTGCGGTGGGAGAGGGAGGCTGATCTGCCAACGCGGTGGCTGGAACTATGAAGCAGGGCATCAAGGCCACAAAACCTACCAGGTGGAGAAAATGTCTAAAGCCTCTGCCTGTGGGGGTGAAACCATGGCCCTTCGTTGTAGCCATTTCAACCTCCCTTAGTTGGAACCTGCGTACATTATAAAACAATAATGTTTTTCTCATCTTTTAGCGACTGCGTCGGCAATTTTTGCCCTCTTAGTCGCTAGTGAAACCGTGTTGGCCGGGGCAGATGCGTTGTTGGGGACGGCTCTAGCCTAAGGCTATCGGCCTTAATATTCCATAGGCCGGACTGAAATATTTGCCACATTCTGAGAAGCGTAGAATCTACGGGTCACGGCAATCTAAACTGAGGGATTTCATGTCTACTAGCGAAAATAGAACGCACTTGGATCGCAGGTTGACATCTGGTCAGGTATCGATGATCGGTTTGTCTGGAGCCCTTGGAACCGGCCTCTTTTTGGGGGCGGGGTCAACGATTGCCTTAGCTGGCCCTGCCACTGTTATCTCGTATGCGCTGGCGGGCCTGTGTGCGCTGGCAATCGTATGGGCACTTGCGGAAATGGTTTCGGTCTACCCCGTACCCGGCGGGCATGGTGCCATTGCGGCGCACTATCTAGGAAAGATGGGTGGGTATGTCACCCGCTGGAATTTTTCAATCTGCATGCTCACTGCAGTGGGCGCGGAGGTGACTGCCACCGCAACATACTTGCAACACTGGTTCCCCGGCCTGTCGTTGGGGGCCGGAACCGTTTTATGCTCCGTGTTCATTGTCGGCTTGAATATGGCTACGGTGCGTCTGTACGGGGGATCTGAATATTGGTTCTCGATGATCAAGGTGACCGCGATTTGTGTCTTCATCTTGCTGGGCCTGTCGCTGCTGCTATTTGGTTGGCCAGCGTATTCCGAGCCACTCGGATTCGGCCACCTTACCGAGCATGGCGGATTTGCACCCAAGGGGCTCAGCGGCATCCTAATTGCAGCTTGTATGGCTGTTTTCAGCTTCGGGGGTATTGAAAATGTTTCGGTCGGAGCCGCCGAGTCTGAGCATCCCGAACGCGACATTCCCAGGGCAGCCGGCGCTATGATCTGGCGCCTACTGATCTTTTACGTGTTGGCTGTAACTGTGGTAGTGGCCCTGCAGAACTGGCAGGACACTGCCGCCCATACCGGGTCGGTGTCAGAATCGCCCTTCGTCAAGGTGCTCGATGCTTCCGGGGTGCCCGCAGCCGGGCACATCATGAACGCCATTTTGATTGTTGCAGCCCTATCTGCGGCCAACGGATGTTTGTATTCGTGTTCGCGCATGATCCATTCGCTAGCCCTCGACAAAATGGCCCCCAACTTTGCCCGTTTTACTTCTAGGCATGGGGCCCCGCGCGGGGCGGTGCTGATTGCTACGGTCGGCATGGTTATCGCGTCGGTTCTGGCCATATGTGCTCCCGACAGCGCCTTCTTGTACCTCTACGGCTGTGCTACTGTATCGATCTTGGTGACTTGGGTGATGGTTATGCTCACTCACTTGCGTTTCCGCAAGGATTCTTCGCACGCGCAAAAGCCACCCGCCTTCTTAGTGGGCTCCCCGCTGGTGAACTACCTAATCATTGCCGTGTCTGTGGCAATATTCGTGCTGCTGTACTGGGAGCTTCCGGTAGTGTGGTACGCCGGGATTCCATACCTGATTTTGTTGGTAGTGTCCTATCTGGTGCTGGCGCGCTCTAGAAAACTGCCTGATCCGGCCCCGCTAACTCCCTTCGCTGGGGTGACGCAGTCGTGACCGAGCAAGAGGCTAGCCCCGTCCGGGTAGATCAGTGGTTGTGGGCCGTGCGGGTTGTAAAAACTCGTACGCTGGCAACGCAGCTGGCCAAATCGGGGCACGTGCGCATCAATAAAGAACCGGTCAAGCCCGCCACTAAGGTGCATGTGGGCGATGAAGTGCGCGTGCGCATTCAGGGTTTTGACAAAATATTTGTGGTGCAGCGGCTGCTGAAGAAAAGGGTGGGGGCACCAGTCGCCCGCACGTGTTATGAAGATCTCTCTCCCGAGCGCCCGAAGATGTATTTGCCG
Source organism: Winkia neuii subsp. neuii DSM 8576 (assembly GCF_000420405.1). Taxonomy (GTDB): domain Bacteria; phylum Actinomycetota; class Actinomycetes; order Actinomycetales; family Actinomycetaceae; genus Winkia; species Winkia neuii. The sequence continues at coordinate 37,810 of NZ_ATUW01000006.1, forward strand.
GTGGCGCGCAGGGCCCCCGGAACGGGCCGACCAACCAAGCGGGAACGGCGCCAATTGGATAAATTGCGCGGCCACGATCCGAACTGGGATAGACGCTGACTGGGATAGCGAAATAAAACACTGCCTCGCAGATGGAGTTTTTCCGCCCGTCGTTCTACCGTTACAGGTAGTGCGTAAGAAAGGAAAGAAAGTGCCTCGTATTCCCGCTGATCAACTTGGTGTAGACCTAGCTGAATTGGTCCGCAATCTGCGTATTGTGACTTCGAATAGGCGCGGCGAAGAACTTTGGGTAGATGTCTCTAATAGGCGCCAGCTTTCTAGGGTTGCGCAGGGGTATGCGTGGTTGCTCGAAGAGGTGGCGGATTGTGCTGGTTTGGCTCGTCGCGATTTACTGCATGGGACCGAGGAACTGAGCGATTCGGTCGACGGTGACGAGGATCTAGACCTGCTGGCGGTTACACTGCTTGAAAACGCGTTAGCTTCCGACATGGCGGGTCTGCAGCGTGCGCTCGAGGACGTAGATATTGAAGATGTCGACATTGTTGCCGAGATTGTTGGCGAAATGGGTGGGCACCTGCTGCGCCTACAATTGGAGCCGGCCCAGGTGCGTGAGGCGCTAGTGCAGGTGGCGGACAAGTACGACGCTGACATTGCGGACGTAGTCGACGGGGTCGAGGACGAAGACGAGGACGAGGCCGAGATTGAAGACGTCGAAATAGAGGACGACGAAGAAGAGGAATGGTAGATTCCCGTGCGAAGGTGGGCGCCTTTCACGCATAATTGAGCTATGGATAGCGCGCGTAGGCTTTTGCAAAATATTTGTGTCGAGGCGGGAATGTTGCCGGCCTCGTTTAATCTTCAAGTTGGTTCTGATCCTATTCAAGAGACATTTGGCTACGCCCAGGTGTTGCAGGCGGCTTTTGGGCAGGTGGAAACCGCGCAGGTGCAACGAGCGTTCGAGCAGGTGGCGGCGTTGGCTGAGGCCATGGAAATGGAACAGGAGCTGCCTGCATTACACGCGCTTGCTTCCGCCTACCAGGGCGATAAGGCTAAGGCGATTCAGTATTCGACTGTGGTAGACGCAGAATCTGATGCCTTCGGGGAATCGCTCGCCTTTATGGCACATTCGGCGATTGAGGAATTGTGCGGCGACCTGGAACAGGCGGTTGCGGTGTTGGAAGCGGCCTCGCAAGAATTGGTTGGCGAGAGTCTGCCCGAGGAGGTTTACCAGGCCAGTTCAGACACTGACGTGTCCGACCTCGATCTGAGTGACGCGGATTTGGCGGCAGCGGTAGCGATTTTGAATCCGAATGCCTCCACCTCGCCCTCGCCGGCGTCCACCCAAGATGCGGGTGCGGAATCTTTAGAATCCCACTCGGACCAAGACTCGGCGGAGGTCGACGAGTTAGCTCGGTGGGCCGAGTCGGGGTGGGATGAGGCCTATGCTCCGCAGGATTCGGATTATCTGACGGGTAGCCACGAGGCGGATGGGTTCCAGGATTGGCGCGACGATCGTTTTGACGAGGACGAGCCCTCCGAAAGCGGGGCGGACGATTTGGACGACTGGGACTACTAGCCCCACCAGCCATAACGCTGCCCGTATAAGTTTCCACAGGCGCAGCTGTGGAACTTATCCACAGCAAAGGGGGATTGTTCCGCGCTGCCCGTCACGATGCTCGCTAGCGTGCGAGTATGAGATATGGATTTGATGCGGTAGTTGGCGAGGACGGCCTCGGACGCCCTGCCTGGGCGTATGGGCACCCGGTCCTAACTAACTACTACGACAGTGAATGGTCTATTCCCCTAACTGGTGAGGCCGGGCTCTTCGAGCTGTTGGCGCTGCTAATTTTCCAGGCGGGGATGCGCTGGCAGCAGATACTTCTGCGACGATCCCAGTTGCGGCAGATTTTGTGCGGGTTTTCAGTAGATGCAGTAGCCAGGTTTACTGACTCCGACGTTGAGCGGGTGCTTGCGAACCGCGAGGGAATCCGCAACAGGCGCAAAGTGCAGGCCGTAGTAGCCCTAGCTAGGGCCGTGCAGAAGATGCGCCCAGATGGGGGACTGGGCGCCATCGCCTGGAAATACTGGGATCCGAAGCGTCCTCGCCCTCAAGATGGCGGGCAGGTCCCTTCTAAGTCGCCCGAGTCTGAACTGCTAGCCCAGGAACTTATCGCTTACGGGGCCGAGCGAATTGGGGCAAAGACCGCCTATGCTTTTATGCAATCGTGCGGCATAGTTGACGACAATGTGCCGGGTACGTGGAGGGCCGATGCCCTAGCTGATGAGCAGGGAAACGATTACGGCCAAGGATATGGCTACCTCGGTGTAGCCGATCACCTTGGGGCGTATCCGTTTGCCGGTAATAGCGCAATAGGCGGGGGCAGCTACCGATTTGCCAGCCAAGAAAATCCACCATATCAAGGCGTTGACCGGGTGTAGCCACGTGTTATATACAGCAACAGTTATGCCTATACAGGCAATTACATGTGAGCTTATGGAAAACGCAGTCATGGCAAGTGAACCGCGGTTGCGCACCAGGGATTTCACGTAGGGGACCGACAGCCAAAAGTAGACCGTAAGTACACACGCCATGAAAAATACCCACGGCCACCCGGTTAGCGATTCGGCCTCGTTTGTGGCACTTTGTGGGCCTATTTGACCGGTCTTGAACAGCCCGGCAATGGTTTGCACCCCGGTAGTGCAGGCGTACCCCACCAGGGTCATCATGCCGGCCGCCAAAATAGTTGCCGAACGGGCAATCAGCGACCTCTCGGCGTGGTGTACGGTGCGGTCCAAGGCTAGGGCGGTAAGTGGCACGAAGGGTACGGCCCAGGCCAACAGCCACGGCCGCGCAATCACCGCCACCAGGCCTGCCAGCGCAGTAATAGCGCCATAAGTGAGGGCGGGTGCTCGCCCTCGCCGGCCTTTGGACTTTAGCCACAAACTGCAAGCAAAAAATGTAAAGTACCCAAAGAACCAAACGGCAAACACCAAGAAGGCAATGTGTAGATCCCACTCGCCCTGCAGCGCACCAATCCAGAAGGGCAAAATGACCATTGCCCAAGCTCCATGCTGGTTGGGAACCCAGCCCTGCTTAGATAGCGCTTTTGCCTTCTTATCTGCCGTCATAGCTGCTATATTTCCACGAATATTTCCTTACCTCCAAGTTCCCTTATGCTAAAGAGGTGCTGCCTATAGAAGAAATAAACCGAGCTAGCGGGAACCTACCCGCATTCGCGGTTCTTGCGCCACTGGCAGAAGCCCTCAAAGAGTGCGGAGCAGCCGTAGTATCGGCGCCACCCGGAACCGGCAAGACCACCCTGGTTCCACCCGCCCTCGCCCAGCAAGTGTCCGGCAGGGTTGTAGTCACCCAGCCGCGCAGGCTGGCTGCGCGCGCGGCAGCGAGGCGCCTAGCCCAACTATTAGGGCAGCAGGTGGGAGGCGAGGTTGGGCTCACTCTGCGCGGCGAAAGAAAACTAAGCCGCGAAACGAAAGTTGAGTTCGTAACCACCGGGGTTTTGCTGCGGCGCGCCATAGCAGACCCAGAACTCAAGGGAATCAGTGCCGTAGTGCTCGACGAAGTGCACGAACGGCAAATAGACACCGACCTGGCAGTAGGGATTTGTCGCGATATTTGCGAACTGCGCGAAGATTTCCGTGTAGTAGCCATGTCCGCGACACTCGACGCTCCCCGCTTTGCCACCGCCCTGGGAGGGGTGCCCACAGTAGAAATAGACGCCGACACCTACCCCCTCCAAATCGACTACCAGCCCAGTAAATTCCCCCGCCTAAACGAGCGGGGAACCGGGCGCGACTTTCTGAAATACGCGGGACAAACCGCAGCGGCCGCCCTGGATGCGGGCCCGGCCCAAGTTGCTCTACTGTTCCTGCCCGGCGTACGCGAGCTAAACCTAGCAGCCGGGGCCGCGAAAAGCGCTTTTGCCAATCTAGACGTGCGCACCCTGCACGGTCGGCTCACGAGCGCCGAACAGGACGAAATACTGGCCTTGCCCCAAGGCGAAAAACGACTAGTATGCACCACCAACATAGCCGAATCCTCGCTGACAGTCCCCGGGGTGCAACTAGTAATAGATTCCGGGCTCGAACGCTCCGCCGCATTCGACGTGGCCAGACAGATGAGCGGACTCGTAACCAAATACTCCTCAAAAGCCGCTTCCACGCAACGGGCGGGTAGAGCCGGCCGCCTAGGTCCCGGCCGGGTAATCCGCCTGTTTTCGAAAGTCGACTGGGCCCGCATGCAACCCCACTCCGCCCCCGAAGTGGAAACCGCAGATCTAGCGGGGATGGCATTGCTACTCGCCGCCTGGGGAGCCCCCCGCGCTCGCGGCATGCACTTGCCCTCGCCACTTCCTAAAGCCGCCCTCGAACGAGCCGAACAAACCCTTCGCTCCCTGGGAGCAATAGACGAAGCCGGCACAATCACCCCTCTTGGACGCGAACTTGCCCAGATTCCGGCCGACCCGCGCTTGGGCCGTGCTCTTTACGAGGGCGCACCCCGCCTCGGCAGCAAAAACGCCGGCAGCATAGTGGCCACACTCAGCTCAGACGAGCGTAGCCCGGGGGCGGACCTTCCAGCTTTGCACCGGCAGCTGCTGCGCGCTCGTCCCGCCCGCTGGCAGGCGGATGCGAAACGTTTCGCCGCCCTCGTGCCCGCCTCGAGGGGGGCCGGGGTAGAAAATGCAGAGGGCGAAATGGTGGCCCTGGCCTACCCGGGCAGGATTGCCAGAAGGCGAGGCAACTCGACGAACTACCTGCTGGCGCAGGGGAGTGGGGCTGCACTGCCGGCAGGCTCGCCACTTGAAGGCCAACAGTGGCTAGCCGTTGCCGACCTGTCCAATACTGGCTCGGGGCCGCTTATTCGTCTAGCTGCTCCTCTCAGTGAAGCCGATGCCCGCAGACTGGGAAAGGCGCTCACCCGCACCCAGGTCAAGGTAGGCTTTCACAAAGGTCGGGTTCGGGCCGAAAAAATCACGCGGCTAGGCCAAATTGAACTGGCTTCCGCACCCACGTCTGCCACCAGCCAGGAAGCTAGGCAGGCAATACGCGCCGAATTTGCTGCCCGCGGGGCAGGGCTATTCACGTTTTCGAAAAATGGGGAAAATCTGCGCCGCCGCCTGTTGCTCCTACACCGTGCTCTAGGAGACCCCTGGCCAGACACGTCGCTGGAGGCCCTTGGCCAAAACGAATACTTTACCGCCCCCTTGCTCACCGAGATGGAACGCGGGGTGCCCCTGACAGATCTGCCCACCACAGTTGCTCTGCAAGGGCTGCTACCGTGGCCCGAGGCAGCCAAACTCGACGAGTTAGCTCCGGAACGGCTCACCGTGCCAAGCGGCAACAGCGTAAAACTCGAATACGATGCTAACGCGGGGGCACCCCCACGCATCTCAGTGAAACTTCAAGCTTGTTTCGGCTGGCAGCAAACCCCGACCGTAGCCGGGGGCAAGGTTGGGATCCAGCTGGCGCTACTTTCTCCGGCTGGGAGGCCGCTCGCCCTCACCCAGGATTTGGAATCGTTTTGGCAAAATGTTTACCCGCAGGTGCGAGCCGAAATGCGCGGACGCTACCCAAAACACCCCTGGCCAGAAGATCCCACCACGGCCCGCCCCAGCCTAAAGACTAAGCGGCAACTGGCCCGCGAACAGCAAAAGGGCAACAGCTCCTGAACCCCTACGGCCCCAAATTCGGGTGAAGTGGGCAAAATTAGGCATAATGGAGGCGTGTTGCTAAGTGATCGTGATATTCGGCGTGCCCTGGATTCGGGCAGGGCTGCTCTGGACCCGCTCAGCCCCGAGCTCATCCAGCCTTCCTCTATTGACGTGCGCCTAGACAGGTGGTTCCGCCTTTTTGACAACCACAAGTACTCGGTGATCGATCCGGCCCGCGAGCAGGCCGATCTAACCCATTTGGTCCAAGTTGAGGGCGAGGAACCATTTGTACTGCACCCTGGGGAATTCGTCTTGGGGGCCACCTGGGAAAAAGTTACGTTGGACGCTACCATCGCGGCCCGTTTAGAAGGCAAGTCTTCCCTGGGCAGGCTGGGCCTGTTAACCCATTCCACCGCCGGTTTTATCGATCCGGGCTTTTCCGGGCACGTCACGCTTGAACTTTCGAACACGGCCACCATGCCAATACTGCTGTACCCCGGCATGAAGGTTGGTCAGCTCTGCTTCTTCGACCTGACTTCGCCGGCTGAAAACCCGTACGGTTCCGGCGCCCTCGGTTCGCACTACCAGGGCCAACGAGGCCCCACGGCCTCGCGTTCGTACCTGCGGTTTACGCGGAGCAACTTAGAATGAACAAGCCGGTTCGCCGCATCCCTACAGAAGAAAAAATGGCGTGGGCCGCAGAACAAACTTTTAGCGACGACATTGCGGCCATTCCAAATACAGTAACGTCTACTGCCCTGGGTATTCCCGCCTACCGGGTGGGGGCCAAGGGGCTTTCCTCCTCCCAGGGGGTTTCGTTTGACCCTGGGCAGGAGTGGTACAAGGTGCAAGGCGAACTTCCGCTGGCTCAGGCAGCCGCAAATGTAGTGATTGGCCTCGAGGACGAGGTCGAAGCTAGCGAGGTTGAGGCGCTCGCAGTTTCCCTGTGGGAGCAGGCCGGGTGGGTTGGCCCTGGGAAGTTACAAATCTCTTCTGCCGCCTACCTTTCTGGGCCGTGGCAGGTCGAAAAACTGGTGGCTTCCGAGATGGGGTTTCACGCGGATATTACCAGGGCTTTCATTTTGTGCTGCGAACGCGAGGGGGCGGGTAAGGTGCCGGCAAACTTGCGCGGTTTGGATCCGCTGATCGATGCGTTTGAGCAGGCTCCCGCCGGTGCCTTTTTGCAGGCGGTGAATGCTTGTAGGAAGATAGCTCGGCGCCTGGCTGGGCAGTTGCGCGTTCCGGACACGGCCAAAGTGGTTACTCCGGATCCGGATTCTTCTGTGGGCATGGTCGTGTATGCGCCCACACTTTTGACACCGGCCGAGGTCGTAGACGTAGTAGGTTCCATTGTGCCCACGTTGGATGCGCCCGTCTTGGGACCAAGTAAGGCTGCTTCAGACAAGTTGAGTGGCGACGTGCAGGGGATCAGGGCTGCGGCTACGGCTAAGATGACTCGGGCTGAGCGCCAGGAGCTGCATCGCCGGGCCGACGAGTACGACGAGCAGGCAGCTATGGCGCAGACCGCTCCCGGGTATCACCTGGTGGGAAAGGCAGGGCATTCTTCGGGCATCGAGCTGGTGGTTGAACCGGCTCACTACCTTCCCACGGCAGTGCGCTACGAGCCTTGGGCCGAGGGCGAGGCAGTCAGCTATTTGTTGCGTTGGCTCCCTCAGGATCCTTGGAAGGCGGGTGCTGCTAAGGTGCCGCGCAGTACCCGGGTTGAGCGCCTGCGCGTAGCTGACACGATCGAAGCGGTAGCTCGGGCGCTCTGCTCCGTTGCGGGCGGGCGTGCCGTTGACGAGGACGGGTTCTTAGTTTTCTAAGTTTTGGCCCAGGAGGGCCCTGTTCTAGTCGAAGAAGTCGTCCCAGTCGTCTTCTTCTTGGGGCTGTTCTTGGGGTTTTACTTCTTTGGGTTTTTCCAGTACGGCGTCGCGTAGCAAAATGGCGACGTCTGTAACCTGGGGGGCCTCGCCGGAGTTGACCCTGCCGGAGGCGAGCATAGTGGAGCAGAAGGGGCAGGCGGTAGCCACCGTGTCGGCGCCGGTTGAAGCAGCTTCGCTGAGGCGAGCATCGGCCATGCGCACCCCGATCTTATCTTGCATGAAGGCATGTGCTCCGCCGGCTCCGCAACACATTGCCCGATCTTTGTTGCGGGGCATTTCGGTTACTTCGAAGCCTGGGAGGGCGCCTAGGAGCTCGCGGGGGGCGTTGTAGATGCCGTTGTGGCGGCCCAGGTAGCAGGCGTCGTGCAGGGTCACCTTGTGGGGGCCCTGTTCGAGTAGGGGTTTCAGCTTGCCTTCTTCGACTAGCTTGGTTAGCAGCTCGGTGTGGTGAATTACTTCGAAGGATGCGCCCAACTGCGGGTACTCGTTGGCGATGGTGTTGAAGCAGTGGGCGCACGTAACTACGATGCGTTTGGGGGAGGCTTCGTTCAGTTTGTCTACTGCCGCAGCTGCTAGAGTCTGGTAGAGCAATTCGTTGCCTGCGCGCCTGGCAGGGTCACCAGTGCAGGTTTCGCCGTTGCCCAATACGGCAAAAGACACGCCGGCGTGGTGCAGCATTTGAGCTACGGCCTGGGTAGTTTTTTTGGCGCGGTCGTCGTAGGCGCCTGCGCACCCCACCCAGAACAGGTAGTCTACGGATTTGGCGTCGGGAACGTCGATCCCTACAACTGGCACCTCAAAATCGAGCTCCCGGGCCCAGTCCAACCGCTTCTTAGCAGAGAGGCTGTAGGGGTTTTGCTGGCGTTCCAGCCCTCGCATGGGGCGGTTTAAGTCGGACGGGAAGGCGCTTTGCATTGTCACTTGATGCCTGCGCAAATCTAAAATGTGGTCCAATATCTCGAGGTCAGCCGGACACTGGTCGACGCAGGCTCCGCAGGTGGTACACGCCCACAGGGTTTCGGGGGCAATTACGTTGCCCACTAGGGGGGCTGGTTCTATTGCAACCCCGTCAGGGCCGGTGATGCCGGAATCGCGGAGTGCCCCCAGAACGTCGCCGTTGTGGGGCATGAGCGAGCCACGATAGAAATTCTTGGTGCCTTCGATTAGCGAGTCGGTGTCGCTCGCACCCATTTTGGCAGCCGCCTGCACGAAGGAAGAAGAGGCTACCGCATGGTCGCGCAGGGCGGTAATGAAGAGCTTTGGCGACAGCGGCTTTCCTGTAGCCCAGGCGGGGCAAATTTCCTGGCAGCGCCCGCATTCAGTGCACGAGAAAATGTCGAGGCGGTCTTTCCAGGTCATGTCTGCGAGCGTGCCCACGCCCAGTTGGGCGTCCTCGAGCTGAGCTAAATTCTGGATCGTCTGGGCGGTGACAGGCTCGCCCTCTACGTACATGGGGGAGGCCGCCCCCAGGGCTTTGGAGCCGTCCAGCTTGCGGCGGGCATAGATGTTTACGAACGCTAAGAAGCGATGCCAGGCCACTCCCATCGAGATAGCCAGCCCAACTACCACCATCCACAACATCGAGATGACTATCTTTGCGGTGGAAACTACGACGATGGCGTTCTCTAACGCCCCTACCGAAGCTGTAGCTGCAACCTTGCCTAGGAGGAAGGTGAAGGGGAAATGCCAGGCAGATACGGCGGTGCCAGGGGTTTTGGAAAGCAGCGCGTATTCCAAAACGCGCAGGGCTAAAACACAAAGCACTACGGAAAGGATTACGGCCTCTACAAAACGGGCGTGCGAATTTGCAGAACCTAAAAAGCGCGACGGCTCGGTGTGACCGTCCCGCCCCTTGCCTGCTGCCTCGCCCTCGCGTCCCTTACCCGCGCGGGTACGTACCCCGATAAGCCAAAGGATTCCTGCCAGCGACAGCCAGGCGATGGCCTCGACCACCCACTCCCAAGGTGCGAACGAGCCCAACAGAGGCAGGGTGAAATACGGATTTACCACCTGGCCGTAGCCGGTTACCAAAGTCAAAAACAGCAGCGGGAAAGACACCATTACGAGCCAGTGGGCCACTTTGATCCACGGCCTACCTTTAAAAGCAGAGTGGGTCAGAGGCTTCCAGATAGCCATAAACAGGCGCCGCCCCACCGGTTTGGTTCGCGAGGGCGCAGGCTTTCCGTCCGCCACGATGGACACCATCTGCAGCAGTCCGCGAACGAAGCTGAAGATCCCGCAGGCGCTGGCAATAACAACCAGGGTCAAACACACCGTTTGTAATACCGACAATTTCACGCCTTCCAGCCTACTAAAGGCCCCCTCCCTTTCAGAGCTAAAAAAATGCAGCGGTGACGAAAGCCTCGCAATTTCCACCCATTTTGAACGCGCCGATGATCCGAGCCGGGAGTAGCCTTTGCGAGGAGGGAATAAATGGGAAGAATTTTGCAGCGGGGGCGTGCGCCCAAAAACGAAACAATGGAGGTCCTGGTCGGCCTCCTGCTGGTCATGTTTGTGGCCGTTATGTCACTGACAATTGTGGGGACAGCCCTGCCGGTGATGCTTTCGTCTCTGCACGGCTCCGAAACCCAGTACGCCTGGGTTGTCACCTCTATGCTGCTTTCCACAACTGCTGCCACTCCGATAGCTGGGCGCCTAGGCGATTTGTACGACAAAAAGAAACTGCTCATTTTCTTTATTGCCATTTTCGCCGCGGGGTCCCTGCTGGCCGGCATTTCTGTGAACGCCAACATGTTGATTGCAATGCGCGTTGTGCAGGGGGCCGGGCTCGGCTCTCTTATGGCAATGGTGCAAACGGTAATGGCTGTTATTACTTCCCCCCGCGAACGGGGTCGCTACAACGGCTACTTCGGCGCGGTCATCACAGTCGCGAACGTGTCTGGGCCGATCGTGGGTGGGTTCGTAGTTGATTTGGCGGGCTGGCGCTGGTGCCTGTGGATTTCTGTGCCCTTCGCCCTCTTGGCAATGGCGGTACTTGCTAAGAAGCTGCACGTGCCAGCTTCAGTCATCAAAGACCCCAAGGTGGATTATTTGGGATCAACGCTAGGCACGGCAGGCGTCTCGCTGCTACTCATATACATTTCGATGGGTGGCGACCAAATCATGTCTTGGACAGCTACACCCATGCTCGTCATGGTGGGGCTGGGCGTTGCCGCGGTGGTGGCATTCGTGTTTGTGGAGTTGGCAGCTCCGCAGCCGATCGTACCCGTGCGTTTGCTTGCAAAACGAACCGTGGCGTTGGCGGTGTTGGCTTCAATCGGGCTGGGGCTCGTGCTGAACGCCCCCATGGTCTACTTCGGGCAGTACTTCCAGATTGGGCGGCATATGAGCCCCACCGCTTCGGGGATGTGCATGTTGCCCATGATGATTGCCTCCTTCGTGTTCTCTACGCTCACGGGCAGGCGCGTCAGTGCGCTGGGCAGGTGGAAACGCTTCGTGGTCAGTGGTTTCGTAATGATGGTGGCCGGCTTGGCAATCTTGTCCTTTACCGATAAGGCCACCCCGCTTGTGGTCTTGTGGGTGGGCATGTTCCTGCTCGGGGCAGGCCAGGGCTCCTCTATGCAAAACCTGGTGTTAGCCGTGCAAAACACCGTGCCACTACGCGACATGGGGGCCTCCACCGCGATGGTCACTTTCTTCAGGAACCTGGGCGGGGCAATCGGGGTGCAAGTTGCCTCACTTGTGTTCAACGCCAACTTGGCAATCCAGTTGCGCCGGCGTTTTTCCGAGGCCGGGGTCAAGCTTCCACCCGAGGTTGCCTCTGGCCATTCGATGGCGGCGGCGGGGGAAAACCCGCAGGTGGCGCACCTGATACAAGATTCTTTTGCAGAAGCTATGGGGGCGATCTTCATGGTGGGTACTGCCTCCACTTTCATTTGCCTCATCCTGGTTGCCCTGATGCGCTCTTCCGAGCTGCGCGACACCATCGAAGAGCCCGTATCCGAACAAGTTGCCGAAGTACTCAGAGAAGATCAGCAGCGGCGTCGCAACCAGGGCGAATAAGCATTCGCCTAACGGGCAGCCAAGCACGAATGTTATAAATTTGTTAATATTATTAATGATTCTTTCATCAATGGGTAGGGGTGCTTGTGCTGGTATTGCTGTCGCTCTTTGTAATTTTTGGAGCGATAGCAGGGCTGGCCGTAGGGCGCTACTCTGGGCGCGGCTACGCCCTCGCCTTTATTCCCTTCGTCGCCACGTTGGGGTGGGCTCTGGCCAATACCAGGAGAGCCTTCGCTGCCCCGCTAACTACGTGTCTTAGCTGGGTTAGCGATCTGGGGCTCGAGCTGTCGTTCCGCCTCGATCCGCTGGCGTGGGTTATGACCCTCGTGGTCGCTGGGGTAGGGGCAGCAATCGTCGTCTACTGTGCTTTCTACTTTCCGCCCAACGCTGCAGGGCGCGCCCGTTTCGCAGCAATATTTACTTGGTTCGGCGGCTCAATGCTGGCCCTGGTGTGGGCAAATCACACCCTGATCATCTACACTGCGTGGGAACTGACCTCGGTGTTCTCGTTCCTGCTTATCGGCCACCACTATCGTTCCCGTGCAGCCCGCGCGGCCGCTCGCCAAGCTTTCGTGGTCACCACCTTTGGGTCGCTCACAATGTTCGGTGGATTCATGATCCTGGGGGCGTGCCCGGGCGGATCATTTCAGGTGGATCAGCTGGTGACCTTGGCCCAAAATGGGGAACTGCTGAAAGGCCATCCCGCCGCACTCGCGGTCGGGGCAATACTGGTAATCTTCGGGATCCTCACAAAATCTGCATTGATTCCTTTCCACTTCTGGCTCCCGGCTGCAATGGCAGCTCCCACCCCCGTATCGGCGTTCTTACATGCGGCTACCCTGGTAAAAGCAGGTGTCTACCTGGCGCTTCGCCTGACTCCCGGATTTGCTGGCATTGCGGGGTGGTCGCTAATTCTCTGCCTGTTCGGTGGCGCCACGCTAGTCGTAGGCGGCTGGTTGGCAATCCGGCAGACAGACCTCAAACGCGTGCTCGCCTACGGCACGGTGTCCCAACTGGGACTTATCACCTCGCTGGCAGGCTACGGCAACCGCGCCACTATGCTGGCCGCCCTCGCCCTCGTAGGAGCCCACGCCACCTTCAAATCCTGTCTATTCCTAACTACGGGTACGGTCGAAAAAATTGCCGGCTCGCGCGACATACGCGAACTGTCCGGGGTTGGGCGCACACACCCCTTCTTGGCAGCCATCGGGGCGGCCGCTGCAGCGTCTATGGCGGGCTTCCCCCTGACGCTGGGGTACCTGGGCAAAGAGGCCGGGCTACACACTTTGCTGCACCAAGGTGGTGGGGGGATTGCCCTGCTGTGCGTAATAACGGGCGGATCCGTATTGACGGCGGCCTACTCCCTGCGCTGGTGGTTTGGTGCCTTCGCAGGTAAGGTCCTGCCCGGGCACAAACTTGCCGCCCTGCTCAGTGGCAAAGAAGCTCCGGTGGGTACTTACCCGGCCGTCGCCCTTATAGCGGTGCCTGGATTCTTAGCAGCCATTACGGTTTCTGGAGGATTCTTTCCGGGCTCGGTCACCGACCTATTCGCCCCCCACGCCCAAACCCAACAGCAAGGCCTTCTGGCCACTTCCAACGAGGCCGGCCACCTGGCCCTCTGGTCAGGTATAGTTCCGGCGCTACTGACCGCCCTCATACTGGGCTGCGGCTACCTGTGTTTCCGCTGGCGCGGCAAGATAATCCGGGTGGCTAAGCGCCTAGCACTGCCCGAACCGGCGCGGGCACCATCGGTGTATCGGCTCCTGATCCGCGGGCTCGAGGCTGGGGCGGGCCGCCTTACTTCCCTCACCCAGTCGGGTTCGCTGCCGGTCGATATTTCCATTATTTCTGCCGTATTTGCGCTGGCTGTCGGAGCAGGGCTGGTGAACGCTCTGCCCGGTGCAACTTGGCCGCAACTGCGCATTTACGACAACTTCCTGCAAGTGCTAGCCGTGGTGATAGTGCTGGGCGCCACCGTGGTGGTGGTGCGAGCACGCAGGCGCATGAAGGCAATCTTGGGCCTAGGAGCAATGGGGGTGGGCATGGCCACGCTGTGGGCCGTACAAGGGGCGCCCGACCTGGCCCTCACCCAATTGGTGGTGGAAGCGTTCACCATCATAGTTTTTGTGCTGGTGCTGCGCTTTTTGCCCACCCACTTCTCGGATCGTCCGCTGCGCTCGTCGCGGTGGGTCCGCATAGTTATTGCGACTCTGGTGGGGGCAGTCACCTCTGGGGGAGTGTTCTTGGCAGCCACTTCGCGCCTAGAAGATCCCGTCTCGGTGCTCCTTCCCGAAGAGGTATTGCAATTCGGCTACGGGCACAACATCGTGAATGTGATCCTGGTTGACGTGCGCGCGTGGGATACGGTGGGCGAGCTGTCCGTGCTGCTCATTGCCGTTACTGGCGTTACCGCATTGATTTTCAGGTCTAATTTGGCCGGGCGTTTGTCAGTGTCCGCCCCTTCGCTGCGTTCACAGGTGGCAAAGGCAGCCAGCAAAACCAGTTTTAGCTCGCGGTGGCTGGCGGGTGCCTCTGCGCTCGAGGGCGAAAAGCGTTCACTCATGCTCGAGGTGGCCGCGCGCGTTTTGTACCCCACGCTACTGGTTGCCTCCATATGGTTGCTGCTGGTAGGGCACAATTCGCCCGGAGGTGGTTTTGCGGGGGGCATGCTAGCAGCTTCCGCCCTTTCTATCCGCTACCTGGCAGGAGGCCACTACGAACTGACGCTTGCCGCCCCCTTCAGCCCGGGCGCGATCTTAGGAGCGGGCTTGTCAGTGGCTGCCGCCTCCGGAATCATCCCAGTGTTCGCCGGGGGAGCTCCCTTCCAGACCATGCCAGTTGACATTCCCTTCGGGCCACTCGGAACGCTGCATTTCACTACGGCAATGGGCCTAGACATTGGGGTGTACCTGGTGGTAGTGGGCGTGGCCGTAGACATCTTGGGGGCTCTGGGAGCCGCCCTCGACCGCGAAGAAGAACGGGGAACACAACTTATTTCTACCTCTAAGGGGCCGCAGAAATGACCCCAACTTTGATTCTCGTGTTGGCAGCCGGCATCTTAGTGGGCGCCGGGGTGTATTTGGTAACTGATCGCACTTTTACGCGCATTGTGGTGGGGCTAGCCCTCATTGGCAACGGCTCTAATATTGCACTGCTCGCAGCGGGTGGGGCGGCTGGATCACCCCCGCTGCTTGGCACCGAAGCGCTTTCCTCCATAGCCGATCCGCTTCCGCAGGCCATGATTTTGACCTCCATCGTGATCACAATGGCAACTACGGCGTTCATGCTCGCTCTGGCTTTTCGCGAATGGATTCTTACGGGCGGAGACGAAGTGGTCGACGACGTCGAGGATCGTCGTCTGGCTAAGCGCGCCGCCACTGGCCGCGGGAGCGAGCGTGTAGAGGATGCTCCTGCCGAAAACGAAGAGGCCGGCTCCGACGAAGACCAAGAGGACCGCGACGAAGGGCAGGAGGAGAAGTGACCTGGCTACTTCCGGTTCCCGTTATTTTGCCGTTGCTTGCGGCTGGGCTTTCGCTGGTGCTCGGCCGCTTCCGCAGAGCCCAGCTGGTAGTTACCGTGTTGGCACTGGCTACCTCGCTCGGTGCTGCCATTGCCATGGCGTTCGAGGCCGACACTGCCCCTATGGTGTTAGATGTCGGTTCTTGGGCGGCCCCAGTTGGGGTTTCACTAGTTGCAGATCGGCTGACGCTGATGATGCTGATTGTGTCGCTGGTGGTCACCGTGGGGGTGCTGGTGTATTCGTCCTCGCAGTCGGTTTCGCGCGACGAGTCCAGCTCACCTATGCCCGTCTACTACCCGTCTTATCTGGTTCTTTCTGCGGGCGTGTCAGATGCTTTCTTGGCTGGGGACCTGTTCAACCTGTACATCGGCTTCGAAATTTTGCTTGCCGCCTCATTCGTGCTGATCACGCTAGGAGGCACCCGTTCTAGGGTGCGTTCGGGCACTGTTTACGTGGTGGTCTCACTGTTTTCTTCGGCTGTTTTTTTGTTGGGATTGGCTTTCACCTATGCGGCTGTGGGAACGGTCAACATGGCACAGTTGGCGGTCCGGCTCAGCGAGTTGGCGGAACCTACTAGGCTCATGTTGCAGGCAACATTTTTGGTAGCTTTTGGTATAAAAGCCGCGATATTTCCGCTGTCGGCTTGGCTTCCAGACTCTTATCCGACTGCCCCAGCTCCGGTCACAGCAGTGTTCGCGGGGCTGCTTACGAAGGTAGGGGTGTACGCGATAATTCGTACCCAATTCTTGCTCTTTCCCGGCGGCGGGTGGGACACTGTACTGGCCGTTTTGGGGATTTTTACCATGATAGTGGGGATCCTGGGAGCGATCGCGCAGGACGACATCAAGCGTATGGTTTCGTTCACGCTCGTTTCGCACATCGGGTTTATGGTTTGGGGTATTTCGATCTCGTCTAAGGAAGGCCTGGGGGCCGCCATTGTCTACGCCGCCCACCACATTTTGGTGCAAACTACGCTGTTCTTGATAGTGGGTTTGATGCAGTACCTGGGGGGTACCACCTCCCTGGCCAAACTGGGCGGTTTGGCGGGCAAATCACCCCTGTTGGCGGGCATGTTTTTGATCGTGGCCTTTAACTTGGTGGGTATCCCGCCGCTTACTGGCTTTTTGGGCAAGGTGGGGCTGGCGCGCGCTAGCGTATTGGACGGAACCGGACGCGGGTGGGCGCTGCTGGCGGCAGGGCTCATAGCCTCGCTACTAACTTTGTACGTGGTAGTAAAAGCTTGGTCTATGGCTTTTTGGCAGCCTGCCGAGGGCGAAGCTTCCACGAGCGCCGAAGCTCCTGTAATTCCGAAACTGCCGCGGGCTATGGTTGCTGCCACTGCGGGGTTGTTGCTCGTGCAAGTGGGAATGGCCGGGGGGATGAACGTAATCTACGGTTATGCGCTAAGGGCTGCTTCCGATCTAGTTGACCGCACCCCCTATATTTCTGCGGTGCTTGGCCACGACGGGCGCGGAAGTGGCGCTTCGTCGAAGGTGGTCAGACGGTCGGACTTTTCTGTGGTCCCCCCGCTCAACGAGCAGCCGTCTAAGGCGCCAGAATTGTGGCGCTTGAATGAGCCCCAAGATGGCGAGCGGGTTCGCGTGGGGGAGGCCGAATGAAGCTGTTGCGAAATACTTCTTGGAAGATGACGGTTTGGCTGCTTCTCGTTTGGGTGGCCCTGTTCCGCTCGTTGGAGCCTCTGGTTGTAATTGGGGGCTTGTTAGTTGCTCTGTTGGTTCAGTGGGTTGGCCCTATGATGCGAGTGGGCGCAGTAGGCAGGGTGCGCTTGGGTGCACTAATTGCTTTGGGGGGGCGCTTTTTGTGGGATATGTTCGTTTCGGCGCTGCACGTTTCTAGATTGATTGTTACGGGCGCCAGGTACCGGAGTGGGTTTGTAAACATTGAACTAGGGCAAGTCTCTGACGTAGAACTGATGATTAGTTCTGCCATGACGTCTCTTGTGCCGGGCACGTTGGTTATTTCGGTTACGCGGGCCGAGGGCGACGCCCCGGGGGCGATGTACCTTCACGTCATCGATATGCAAGCTTCGGGAGGCGAGAAGGGAGTGCGTCAAATGATCGAGGCTCAAACGGCGCGTATTCGCCGCGCCCTTCCGAGGCCGCAGGGGGAATGATGCACTACTTATTAGTTGCGGCCGGTTGTTTCTTGGCAGTGGCGGTACTGCTCACGCTATACCGTCTAGAAAAGGGGCCTTCCCTGGCAGATCGGGCTATTGCTACGGACTTGCTTACGGCCGTGCTCGTGGGGGTTATTGCGGTTTCCGCCGCCCTCTTTTCGCGTGACGACCTGATGTATTTGCTGGTCATTATCGCGCTGGTGGGGTTTATCTCTTCGGCCACTATCGGGCGTGTTGCGCGCCACGGCGGGGAAGAAAATAGGCGGGTTATTACCTTAGCCGAGGAGCGCGCGCGCCGGCGCAAGTTGCAGGCTGAAGAGATGAAGGCGCAACTGGACAAGAGCGAAGAAACTTCGCACATGACTCCGGAGCAGAAGGCGCAAGTCGAAGAGGAGGCAGAATGATCGTCCTCGAATGGGCCGGTGCACTTACAATGTTGGCGGGGTCAATCTGGATTTGTATTTCCGCCCTCGGCATTGCCCGCTGGTCCGACACGCTTTCGCGGATGCACGCCGCTACTAAACCGCAGTTGTTCGCCTTTGGTGTGTTAATGACGGGCCTAGCCCTGTACATGCACACCGCCCGCTGGACTGTGCTGGTGGTGCTGGCGGTGGGTTTGCAGGCAGTGGCCACTCCGGTGGCAGCGCAGGTTTTGGGGCACGCCAGAGTTAAAGAGATGCGGGCCAAGGCAGGTCTGCAGGAGGCGGAAAACACCAGGAATAAGGCGGCAGGAAGTACTAAAGCGTGAAAAACTGTAGCCCTAGGAGGAAACATGGACATTGGTTGGAAAGTTGCTAGTGCTGCTTCGGTAGCGGGCGCAGGCTTTGTTGCAGATCGTCTAATTGATTTAGTTTGGAAAGGCTTCACAGGCCACAAGCCGCCGCGTGGCAGCGAGGACGAGGCCGTGGCAAACATGCTCGAGGTTGCTCTGTTTGGCGCCTTGTCGGGCTTAACGGTGGCGCTAATTCAGCGCCTGGCAGTGCGTGGCACCTCGAAGTGGTATGGCGGTAAAAACAAGAATGCCCTTGCTAACGCCAAGAAGTAGCTTATAGCTCGCCGGCTAGGCACACCGCCGAGACTTTGGGATCGTAGGTGGGGGACTGCACCGAGATCATGGTGCGTGCCCTAGGATCGCCCTTACAGAATTCGCTCAGCGTATTAACGTCGGCGTTTCTATCGGCCTGCTCCGAGGTAACTACGCTCGATATTTCGAGCGTTCCGTCTAGTGAGCAGGCGGCTTTCATCATGGTCACGTCCGCGCTCTCGTTGGACACGCGTTGAATCAGCACGCATCTGCCCGCCTCGAGTGGAGCTCGGCCGGATACTGGCTTTGGCGCAGGTGCTGCGGGTAGCCGCTTGGTGGGTCCCTTACCCCTGGCGATGGCAATTTGTCCGGAGGCCCCCGACACCAATATTTGTCCGCCCTGCCGGCTTATTCGGGGTGCGCTTCCAACCGAGACTGGCGAATCCCAAATTGGGTGCCCGTCCTCGAGAAGGTACACTTGCCCGGCTTTGGATACCGCAAGTGTGCCTAGAGGGGTTGCGGCGGCGGTGGCTAGGTCCAGCTGGTATTTCCATTTCAAGTGGCCGTCTTTGCCTACTTTCACTACCCCCGCATCGACGCCCATCTGCAGGCCAGATTTGTCTGCTGAGATGAAGATTGGCGAACCCGAGTAGGTGGCTCTGTCTGCATGAAAGAGCGGGGCGCCAATCTTACCCTCGGGGAATTCATATGGCACTTTTCCTTTGAGCGCTAGCTGGGGCAACTGCCGATCTTGCGTGCGCGGCAGGGTGAGTCCGGAGGGGAATTTGACTATTCTGTTGCCCACCAAGGCCGCCCCCTGGTTGCAATCGGGCAGTGGGGAAATATAAATGTCGTTTCCCGAAAAAAGTGGGTAACCGGAAACGCGCAGGTCTACTTTGCCTGGCTCTACTACATCCACCGTGCCGTTGGTGGAAACAACCGCCTTGCCGTTGGCAAGTGGCACTGCCATATCTGGGGTAAGGCGGGTGGTTGCGGTGGTGGGGCAACGGCTGGCCTCCGGGGGATTGGCTGGCCAGGCGGCAGTGAGTAGTTCACCTGCGGCCGATATTTGTGCGTATTGGCCTTTGGGTAGGCCGAGCAGCAAGCCTCCGTGGAAGGCGACAATCGCATTGGCCTTTGCAGGAGTTTCAAAGATCCAACTTGCCTGCCCATTGGTTGCGTTTACAGTTAACACTCGGCTGCCGGCGCCTCCTGCAGAGAGGCAGGCGAAGTCGGTCTTGTTGACCAGGGTGGACGTGCACGAGGTAATGGGAGCATTCACCTGTAGACGCCAGGGCGATTTTTGGTCGAGCCGCACTAGGGTGGTCTGCCCGTCAATCGCCGTTAGCCCCACGGTGGCGTCGCCAATTTTGGCGGGCCCTGCTGGGCTGGACTTGCCGAAGAGGGGAAAGAACGATCCCCCGAGTTCCTTGGCAGAATACACGTGGGCCAGGTGCACGTCTGCCGTTTTGGGGTGGGCTTTTTGGTAGGCCGAAATACCGAGGGCACAAACGGCTACGGCTATCGCCACCGCAAGTAAGGTGATACCAATGCGGGAGGCCCTTCGCCCGCGCGGGGGAGGTGCGGCGTGGGACATTAGCCTCGCAGCAAGGATGGATCCACCTTGCATTCCTTACCCAGGCGCATCGGGGCGATGAGGCCTTGCTCGCGCAGCGAAGTCAGTTTGGGCAGCACCCGGTCGCGCACCCCCCAGGGGTCGATGGTGTTCAGGTAAATGCGAGTGCCGCCCTCGAAACCGGCAAGAGTCGAGATGCGCCACTTTACTAGAATTCTCCACCGAAGCGGTGAGGAGACTGAGGCTGGCCGGTGGTACCACTCTTCGTTACAGGGCACGTCCGGGCCGGTAGCAGCGTGTACAGCGTGTAGAAGATCTGAAACCGCACGTACCTGTTCGGTGCTGGCCTCCCAGGGATTTACCGGGTCACCTAGGGCCCACACGGCCACGGTGGGGAAGCGGTGGCCGATTCCGGCAAGCGCAACGGCGTGCTCATTTTGGGCCAGAATTAAATCGCGGGAAGCGGCTACGGACAGGATTTCGTCGTAAATCTTGGGGTTGCGGCGCAATCGCTCCATCTCGGCTTCGATCTGTACTGGGCGTTCGTCGATTGCAACTAGTTGCTTGTGGAGGTGATCGAACGAAGCTCCAGCAGGTTTGAGCCAGTTCTGGAAGGCGGCCACGTAGCGCACTGCCGGATCAAGGCCGTATAGGTCACCCATGGAATTGCAAGTGAACTGTATATAGGCAGCGTGCTCTTCCGGGGTGAGCGTACCCGAGGAGGCCAGTTGGGAATCGTCGCTGGCGCCGTCTACGAAGTGGCGGCGGGCCACAATCACGTCGTGTCCGCCCGTGAAAAATCCGGTCGCCTGCGGCAGCAATTCGTCGTCGCGTTGGCCAGCAATCTTTTCTTCGGGCACCCCGTAGGCTCGCAGGCGCGCCTTGAGTACTGCCATCACGTGGTCGTAGCCAGAATCTGATGCCAAATAGGCAGCCATGCGCTCGCGCTCTGCCGTCGAGGCCTGGTGTCCGTGGTTTAGTGCCCAATAATTAGCGGAAACGATTTCAAAAAGGTTAGGAATGCGACGAAAATCGGCCACTTCCCGTGTGATCTGGTCAGCTGAAAGGCCGACCTCGTGCACCCATCGTTCTCCGCGCCGCACCAGACGATCTTTTTCGGGAGGTGTCTCGAGGTAGCGCCCGGGGCAAAATGCGCAGTGAGCACCGGCGTTGGCACTGTCTATGGGTTTGGGGTTGGGCTTTGGCACTGTCAGAGGCCGATGCCCCCGGCCCGGTACGGTCCACACTTCAGTGCCGGTCAACATGTTCTTCTGTTTAACCGTTCCGTCCTGCATTGCCACGAGGGCGGGGGAGGATTCGGTCTTCGATGAACTCATAGTTCAACCCTATAGGCAAATCGTTCCAAATAGGTGAGCGAGGCCGCCCCGGGGTTTACTCAGAGCCACCCTTGAGCTTGTTTCGAGAGGTCTTGTAGCAGTTCAATCGCGTCGTCAGTCATGCGCTTGGGAACAAAAATGTGGTCGTGGTAGAAACCGGCAATTACGTTACACGGAATAGAGCGGGCCGAAAGTGCTTGTGCTACCGCAGAAGTGAGGCCCACCATCTGGGGCGAGGATTCCACGCGCAGGGTTATGCGAGTGTAGATATCAGTTATTGGGTAGCCGGCAGCCTCAGCATCTTCGCGGGCAATCACACAGGTGGTTCCCTCGTCTTCGGCGACGGTGGCAAACACGTGAACATCTTTGGGAATCCTAGAGGAAACTAGGTAGATGTACTCGCCTTGGATCTTGGCATCTAGGCGGGCAAGCATTTGATCAAGATTAATCGGACTCATTGGATCAAAGATAACGGGAAATTTTTCTAAAAGCCATCCCCGTTCCAAAGGCTGAAAATTAAAACCCGCAGGCAGGGAATATGAAAGGTTCTTAATATTTGCCGCTGGGGCTAGTTAAAAAAAAGTTGTGGCGGGCACGAGGCCCGCCACAACCAAATCCGGACTACTTGTCGGTGAAGCCTTCTTTTAGCTTGTCGGCAGCAGCCTTTAGGTTTGCTCCTAGGTCACCGGCAGCATCCTTGGCCTTTTCGGAAAGTTCGGAAGCCTTGTCCTTGACCTCGGCGCCAACCTGATCCATGCGGCCTTCGGCCTCGGTGTCTTTGTCGCCAGTTACCTTGCCGGCAGCTTCCTTAGCCTTGCCACCTAGGTCCTCGCCAGTGTTCTTCAGTTTGTCTTCGAAAGACATATTTCCTCCTTTTATAGTGATGCAGCTGGCTGCAATCAAGTGTTTGTTGAATTAGCGAACTCGATCGGAAGAGCCGATGAGTGAACGCCAGTCGTTTTGGATCTCTACGCATATGGGCGGGGTAGTGCCCAGCAGCGAATCGACGCGGGCAATGGCTCGATCCATAATCTGGCGGATGTGAGCCGGTGAAGCGCCCTTATAGGCACCTACCTTTACTAAGATGCCCGGTTCGTTCTTGACCTCGTAGCCGTAGGTGGAAATGTTAGTTATCCACCTGTCGTCGCCCACTTCGTGCTCGATGACCTGTTGGACTAGATCGATACTGGCGGTGGTAGTGCCAGAAGAAGTCTGGGAGGGCACCAACGACGCGGCCCGAGTGCGGCCCCCACCCTGCGAAAATATGACGCAGAGGGCAACTATTACCCCAATTGCGGCAAGCGCTAACAGGGCGATTGACAACCACGAGAGGTTGCTGTTGCCCACGATGGTGCGCCTGGCTAGATCGGAGTAGTTGTCTAGAGCGGCTGGAGCATTTTGCTTGTACGCCTCTGCCGCCTTTGGCCACAGAGAGATTAGCAGCGCCCCCACCCCGCCAACTAAAAGCAAGGCCGCAAGCAGGAACAGCAAGAACCTGTTCAAAGCCCTAGGTAAGTGCTTCACTTTGCGACCTCCCCGTTAGAGTTGAGCCTGACCTGACCACTGGTAGCAGGATTCAGGCGGTAGCCTTCGATTTCGTTATTCAAAATAGACTGGATTGAGCTGGTGTCTACATCACGCCCTGAGGTGGGAGTGACGTGCACGTTCGCGTTCCTCTTCGAAAGGGAAGTAGAAACCTGCCCCTCGGGGAGCCCAGCGTGCTCGCGTACAGTGCGGGAAAGGGCGGAGGCGGTCACCTTGTCGTCGACAATGTAGGCAACGCGATTCGATTCCAGCGAGTGCCGGTCGAGGGCGCCGCCGCCCAGAGCTTTACCGAGCAACCAGAGCCCGAGCAGAATGGCTATGATCCCACCTAGAATGAGCCCCCACCGGGGTACTCCGGCAGGAAGGTCGGTAACTGCGGTGGCGATTTGGTCCCAAGACGCCAGTAGATTGGGTTTTCCGAGTGCGCTGAGAATGCGCTCTGCTATTAGCCACACCAGCACGACAGCTACCAGCAAACCCACGATAGAGGCGGTGATTGCCCTGGAAGAGTGGGTTTCGCGGCGCACCATGTACGGCACGTGCGGACCCTGCGAAGCAAGCTGGAGCGGAGCGGGCGCAGAGGCATTGGGTTTGTCAGTGCTCATTCAACCCTCCTCTTTGGCTGAGGCTTGAAGTGGATACCAGTCAAAACCATGCGCACATCGCCTATCGTGTGACCAGTGATGTGCTGAGCGTTGCGAACAATAGCCTCGCGAGCCGAATCGGCAGCGCTAAAAATGTTCGCATCTTTGGTTCGGGTTACCCTTTCCACCGTTGTTTCGGGAACGGGAGTGGAAATATCCAAGCCCAAGGCGCTTTCGGAATCGTGCAGATCTACCGAGATCTTGTCAGCCGGAACTGACAGGGCCTCGCCAACCACTGCCGCCGCAGCCCTTTTGATAGCTTTGGCGCGAATGGTGGTGTGGCCGCGGTAGGCCTGCGCGTTAGTAGTTTGTTCAGCCACTAGTCAGAAGTGGTGGTGTGCTTACCGATCAAGGCGCTCCCGACAGCGCGCAGGTCGAGCTTGCCGGTGGTGGCGCGGCCCAAAATGGCGCCAATAACCATGAACAAGGCAGTCAGGATGAAAGCCCAAAAACCGAGCTTGACTGCTACTACTGCAAGAATGGCACCTACGAAGATGCCCATCTGGGTGTTAGTCACTTTACGCGCTCCCTCTTGGTCTCGATTTCCTTAACCTCGTCCTCATCGTCGTCATCGTCGTCGATCGAGGGGATGTGAACGTCGGCAATGTCGATGTTCACTTCGGTTACCTCGAGGCCCACGAGCCCTTCGACGCCCTCGATGATCTTGGAACGAACCTTGTCGGCTACCTCGTGGAGCGGGTAGGGGTATTCGGCAACCAGGGTCAGGTCGACAGCAGCCTGAGTCTGGCCAACTTCGACGTTGATGCCCTGTTTGACGTTCTCGGAGGCGCCCATCTTGTCGCGGACCGAACCGAGGGCGCGCGAGAAGGAACCGCCAATGTCGTAAACACCGGGAATCTCGCGGATGGAAAGGCCGGCAATCTTAGCTACAACCTGGTCGGCAATAGTGGTAGTGCCGTTGCCGTTGTCTTTGCCGATGTTCGACTGGGTTACGTCAGTGCCCTTGCCCTGGGCAGTTGCGCCGTGCTTGGCGACATCTTTACGTGCATCGTTCTTTGCTGCTACGTCGGTAGGCTTTGCCGACGGCTTCTGATTTGTTGCTGCCACTTTGAGCTCCTTATTTTTCGTACAGGATGATTAAGAGCGCTGCCATAACATGTTTATGTGCTACGACACAGTCTCATTAATGAGGCTACCGGCAAACAAGAGTGTTTACCACTGGAGGCAGCATTTTTCCGCCATTGGTATAAATACAGTCACTAAATAAACTGTATTTTTATTGTTTAAACTATTCCGAAAAATCCTGCTCCCTCTTTGTCCAGTCCCCGGTGGAGGAGGGGCAGGTGTAGGAAGCGTTCTGCTCGAGGGCATTTTGGGTAGCTACATATAAGTAGGTTTCTACCTCTTTGCCGGCCCTAGGCCCATTTGCGAGGGCGGGTCTAGCAATGACTCTGGTATACAGATTTTCGCTGCTTCCTTCGCCCCAGTATCCCTCAAGTTCATCCATGTCTTCTAGAATTGATTCGAAATTTTCCCGTGCCACGTAAATGATCTCGCCAAGTATTTGACTGCCCTGATCTTTTGTGGGTACCGCCATAGGGTAGGACGGGGTTAGCAGTAGCCGGTAACCGTGCAGGATCGCAGGGGCGGTTTCTTCGACGTGTGAACCAAGAATGGCCTCGTTGTTCGTCTCGCCGGGTCGAAGAGTGCCGTAAACGAAGAAGGGCCTATATGTCGTTTCCATGGATAAAGTCTTTCACTGCAGGTGGGGTGGGTGGAGTAGGCGCGCGGCTGAGGCGCCGATCACAGAAAATGGAAACCTGAGTCGGCTAGACTCAATCTTTCGCTCGAGGTGAATTAACTAGGAAATCTGAAGTTGAGTGTCATAGACTCAAGGTGAACTTGAAGAAAGGAAAAGGAGCTTCAAATGGTCAATAAGTACGATCCCTTCCACGAAATGGAACGTCTGTTCAACTCGACTATGCGTCAGGCCTCCACTCCTGTACTGCCTATGGACTTGTACCGCCAGGGGGACAAGTTCATTGCACTGCTCGAAATGCCGGGCGTAGATCCCGAAACCATTGACATCGACGTCGAAGACCGCACCCTGACGGTGCGTGCCGAGCGCCACTCGGTAGAGGGCGACGATCTAGAATGGCTAACTCACGAACGTCCCACGGGTACCTTTGCAAGGCAGCTATCTGTGGGCTACGGGGTAGCGCTAGATAAGATCGAGGCCGAATACGACAACGGGCTGCTCACCCTTACGATCCCAGTTGCCGAAGAGGCCAAGCCCCGCAAGATTGCGGTCAAATCTTCCTCTACTAAGAAGAGCATTGACCACGAGTAGTATCGGGGGCTAGAAAGTGCCGGGGGTTTTCCCCGGCACTCCTGTTTTAACGCCCCCTTAGATGCGATCCATGGTCCTAGGTGAAGAGCCGGTACGCCCAGCCTCCCCCAGATCTAATTCGTCTAATGTTGCCAGGGCGTCCGAATCCAGGTGGAAATCAAATATTTGCGCATTCTCGTCGATGCGCTCCCTAGATGAGGCCTTTGGAAATACCACGACCCCGCGTTCGATGTTCCAACGCAACACAACCTGTGCCGGGGTGCGCCCCAACTTTGCGGCGAGCTCCTTCACCTTGGGCAGCTCCAACGCCTTGCCGCGAGCAAGGGGGCTCCAAGCCTGCACTACAATCCGGCGTTCCTGGCAGTAATTCAGCACCTCGTTGTTGGCAAAGAGCGGATGCATTTCGATCTGGTTTACGTGCGGGACCAAACCGGTTTCGTCCTCAACCCGACGCAAGTGTTCGACCTCGAAATTAGAAACCCCAACAGTGCGCGCGCTGCCGTCGGCAGCAAATTCCTGCATCATCTGAAAACACTGCGGGTAGGCCCCACCGTAACGATGCACCATGGGCCAGTGCATCAAAAACAGGTCAACGTAATCCGTTTTGAGGGCCTGCAGCGACTGTTCAAAAGACCTGCGGGCGTCGTCGGGCATGTGGTTGCCATTATTCAGTTTGGTGGTAAGAAAGATTTCGTAGCGAGGGATCCCGCTAGCCGCAATGGCGGCCCCGACCTCCTTCTCGTTGCCGTACATCTGGGCAGTGTCAATGTGGCGGATGCCAGCCGCGAGCGCCTCTTCCACAAGGCGCTGAGTGTCAGAGGGGGCAATCTTATAGGTACCGAAACCAAAAACTGGAATCGAATAGCCGCCTCTAGTGCGTCTAGTAGGAATCTTGAGAGCGGAATTCATAAAGGGTCCTCCTATCCGTTTCACTCTACCGAAATCTAGGTCCTGCGAGCTGAAAGATCAGGCAATAGACTGGTTTAGAAAGTACATCTATGCGTGTAGGAGACAAAATGTCTGATCCGAATCTAAACGGCGGTTCCACAGGCGAAAATCCCTGGCAGCCGCAACAGTCGAACCAGGCTGGCTCTACTCCTTACGGGGCTAGTCAGAATAGCAATCAACCCGGCCAAGCTGCCCAACCCGGCGAATACGGGCAGTACTCGCCAAACACAGCTGATCCCAACTACGGGCAGATGGGGCAGGCGGGCTGGGACCAAAATCCTCAGGGATACGGTAACCAGGCAAACGGCTACGGCGGCGCTGGCTACGCAGGGTACGGGCAAGGGGGCCAGTACACGGTTGTAGACGGCGAACCTCAGGTTGACAATTCCTTCAGCCCCCAGCAGGTACCGCAGGTGCCCTCGCGGCTAGCAGGCGTACAGGGGGTAAGCCTGGGCAAGCGCATCGGCACCCGCATTCTAGACGGAATACTGAACGGCATCCTGACTTTCTTAGTCTGCGGCCTGCTTGGATTTGCGGGCCTGTCGGGAACCATGAGTAACTACTCGGCCGACGAATTGGACGGCATGTCCGATCAGGAAGTAGGCCAGGTTATGGGGCCGCAAATGATAAAAACATTCCTTGCGATTGCTGCGGGCGCGTTCATCATTTTCATTTTGCTGCAGATTTTGAACTACTTCACCGGCTGGACCCTGGGCGGGCTAATTACCGGAGTTCGCACTATCGACTACAAGACCGGTAAGGGAGGCGGCTGGAGGGCCGTAGCCAAGCAGCTGATCTACTACTTCCTAAACGGCACTGGTATTGCAGTGATCGTGTTCCTCATCATCTGGTTTGCCAGCCGCGACAGCGCAGAGCGGCACTGGCTCGATCGCGTTCTAGGTACGTGGGTTATCGACACTCGCAACGGGCGCGACACCCACAAAGAACTCAAAGAGCAAGGGGCCTAACTAACGCCCAATAACAGAAGAACACCCCGAGGCTAATCCAAATTTAGGGCTAGCCCCGGGGTGCTCTTCTTTGCTAAGCGCGAGGGCGGGCGTCCCCTTCGCCCAGATGGAATCAGAGGCAACCGCCCTCGGGTTAGGCGTTTGCGCCCTCGAACTGGGACTGGTAGAGCCTGGCATAGGCGCCCCCTGCCTGCAACAACTCCTCGTGGGTGCCCTGTTCTACCACGTCGCCATCTTCCATTACAATGATGGTGGAAGCATCGCGGATGGTAGATAAGCGGTGGGCAATCACGAATGAGGTGTTTCCTTCCTGCAACCTATCCATGGCCTTTTGAACTAGTACCTCGGTGCGCGTATCTACGCTCGACGTAGCCTCGTCCAGGATTAACACGTCTGAGTGGCGCAAGAACGCCCGGGCAATGGTGACTAGCTGTTTTTCGCCTTGAGAAAGTGACCCGCCCTCGTCTGACACTTCGGTATCGTAGCCATCTGGCAGTTGCCTAATTATGCGGTCGACCTGGGTGGCTTTGGCGGCTTCAACGATTTGCTGGTCCGTGGCTGAAGCACTGCCGTAGGCTATGTTGTCGCGAATCGATCCCTTGAACAGCCAGGTATCTTGCAAAACCATCGCGCAGCGGGCGCGCACCTGAGCGCGTGTCATGTCGCGAATGTCGGTCCCGTCTATGAGGATCTGGCCGCTGTCAATCTCGTAGAACCGCATCAGCAGGTTCACTAGGGTGGTTTTCCCTGCGCCGGTCTGCCCGACTATAGCCACGGTTTGGCCGGGAGCGACCTCTAGGGAAAGATTCTTGATTACCGGCACACCTTTCTGGTAGCTGAAGGAAACATTCTTGAATTCGATGTGCGCCCCGCATCTAGTTACCTGGCCGGTGTCAGTCTTGGGCGTTTCTTCGGTTTCTTCGGCAGAATCTAGAAATTCGAAAATGCGTTCGGCGCTGGCGCCCGCGCTTTGCACGGTAGACAGCATCTGCGAAAGCTGCCCCAGGGGCGTTTGTAGCTGACGCGAGTATTGGATGAAGGCTTGCACTCCGCCTACGGACATGCGCCCTTCGAGCACCATCAGTGCGCCCACGACGCAAACAGCAACGAAAGCTAGGTTATTTACCATAGTGGTTACCGGTTGGCTGAGGCCCGACATCCAGTTTGCCCCGAAAGCGGAACGGAATAGCTCTTTGTTTTCGCGTGCAAAACGCTCCCGGAATTTGTCGCGCAAGTTGTAGGTGAGCATGATTTCGTGGCCCGAAAAGGCTTCTTCAACTGTGGATTGGACGGCTCCTGTAGCTTTCCATTGCCGCTGGAAGTAGGGCTGCGCCTTCTTCATTATGAAGAAAATAATTATTAGCCCCGCGGGCACAATCAGCAGTGCCACAATGGTCAGTTTCCAAGAGAGAGCGAACATCATAGCGAGCGTGCCGAGCAGCAAGAAGATGGAGTGGAATAGTTGGTTTACCACCTGTTGTAGCGACTGCGAGACGTTGTCAACATCGTTAGTGACGCGCGAGAGAATGTCGCCGCGAGCGGAACCGTGCAGCGCGCTGAGCGGAATGCGATTTACCTTGGCCTGCACTTTCTGCCGCAGCTCGTAGGAGACGTTTTGTACGGCCGTGCGGGTAGCTAGTCCGGAAAGCCAGTTGAGCACGGCCGAACCGACGTAGAGCCCCACCACAAGGAGCAGAATTTTGCCCAGTAGCGAATAGTCGATGCCAGCCCCGGGGACTACATCTATGCCCTGGAGCATCTTTGCCTGCTGTTGGTTTCCCGAGGCCGAAAGCTGCTTTATAACCTCGGTTTTAGTTTGTCCGGGCTGCATGTGGGCGCCGATCATTCCGGCGAAGATAACGTCGGTGGCCTTGCCTAGCAGCCGAGGGGCGCTAACTGAAGCGGCTATGCAGATAAAGGTTAGAACTATGGCTGTTCCTACGCGCAGTTTCTCGGCTCTTAGGGTGCCGAATAGGCGGCCGATGGTGCGCAGCGGGTTTTGGGCTTTTTCGCCCGGACGTTTGTTCACGTTTCTGGGGCTCATGCTGCCTCCTCGGCGCTCAGCTGTGAGGCCACAATCTCGCGGTAGGTTTGGGACGTTTTCATGAGTTCGTGGTGCGTGCCTTGGGCGGCTATTTTGCCCTGGTCAAATACTAGGATGTTGTCGGCTCCCCGCACGGTAGAAACCCGCTGAGCCACCACCAATATTGCTGCCTGCCCTACGTATTCGCGCAGGTGGGTGCGCACGCGCGCGTCGGTGGCGTAGTCCAGCGCAGAGAAGGAATCGTCGAAGATTACCAGGTCTGCATCGGTGTAGAGGGCGCGCGCAATGGTTAGGCGTTGCTTTTGTCCACCCGAGAAATTGGCTCCGCCGGATTCGACCTTGGAGTCGATGCCGTCGGCAAGTTTGTCTACGAATTCGTCGGC
This sequence comes from Winkia neuii subsp. neuii DSM 8576, assembly GCF_000420405.1. GTDB lineage: Bacteria > Actinomycetota > Actinomycetes > Actinomycetales > Actinomycetaceae > Winkia > Winkia neuii. The sequence goes on from NZ_ATUW01000006.1 coordinate 67,825, forward strand.
GGCGGCTCCGGCCAAAGCCCGCTTTACCCGCTCGCGTACCTCCTGGGTGATTTGGGCTTCGGGAATACCTGAAACGGTCGAGGCGATTGTGCCCGAGAATAGGTATGCCTTTTGGGGGACGAGGGCGACGCGCGAACGTAGCTGCGCGAGTTCTATTTCGCGTATGTCGGTGGCGCCTCCGTTCTGGTCTACTAGTTCGAGTTTTCCTTCGGAAGCGTCCATGAGGCGGGGCAGTAGGTTGACGAAAGTTGATTTGCCGGTGCCCGTGGAACCGATAATTGCTGTGGTCTTGCCAGCGGGAATGGTGACGTTGAGGCCGCTGAGGACGGGCTGTTCGGCCCCGGGATGGGTAACAGCTGCATCGGTAAAGACGTAGTCTACGGGCCCCTTTGGCATATCTTTAGGCGAGGGCGCATCCGCCACTTGTGGGCTGGTGTTTAGAACTTCTGCAATTCTGGTGGCGCTGACGCGGCCCCTGGGAATCATCATGAATAGCATTGCGGCCATCATCACGGCCCCCAAAATCATTGCCAGATAGTTGATGTAGGCCATCAGGTCACCAACCTGCATGGCGCCTGCTTCTATTTGGCCGGAGGCGAACCAGACTACGGCAGCGTTGGAAACTCCGATGATCAGCGATATCGACGGAATGAAAATGGCAAAGATGTTGCCTGCCCGCAGCTGCATGCGGCGCAGGCGAGCATTGGCCCTGCTGAAGCGCTCGGCTTCGGTTTCTTGCCTGCCGAAGGCGCGGATCACCTGGACGCCGGTGAGCTGTTCGCGCAAGACTCCGTTTACGTCGTCTATGCGCGACTGAATGCGTTTGAAGACTGGAGCTAGCAAGAACATGGCTCCACCCGCGGCGGCGGCCAGCACGGCAATCGAGACCGCTAGTATCCATGACAGCCCCATGGCTTGACGCAGGGCGGCAACGATCCCGCCGACCATCATCACCGGGGCGACAACCATTACAGTCAGGGTTACGAATGTAACCATCTGCACCTGCTGAGCGTCGTTAGTGGCTCGGGTAACCAGCGTGCCGGCGCCGAACCGGTTGATTTCGGGCAGGCCAAATTCGCCCACCTTCAAAAATTGGATCTTTCGCAACCACTTGCCGAGCGCCATGGATAGGCGCGCCCCTTGGTAAACCGCCAAGAAGGACAGGCCGGCGGACAAAAAAGAGAAAGCGATCATGGCTAATCCCGAGGATTTTACGACCTGCAGATCGCCCACGACTACACCCTTGTCGATGATTCGCGCGTTGAGTGCCGGCAAAAATAGGTTGAGCAGCGTCTGAGCTAGCTGGGCAACTATAACTATGGCGATGGCAAATTTGTGCCGGCGCAAATATTGCCAGGAGAGTTTCAGGAGCATTCGGCCTCGTATCCGTATGACGCTTAGGGCTAGTTCAAGCCTATATTCTGATTTTTGATAGCGCCCAACATATCGCCGCATTCTTCGCCTGTCATGCAATGGTGTCGAATTGTGGGGCGAAATACTATAGTCGTCACGCGCCAGCTGAAGGCGATGTGGCTGTGCGATGATTGGGCTATGGATAAGCGCAAGTTCATCAATGTTGCTGGAAAAACACTGGGTCTTACCGCCGGAGCTGCAGCAGCAGGCGGCCTTATATTTTGGCGGGCCGCAGTGCACAAATTGGCGAAGCAGCGCCGCCCCTACCGCAGGGCCTGGGAAGATGCTCAGCTCGGCATTAGTGTGGATCTGGATCGGATCAGGCAGCTCGAGGCCGCGAAACGCCCTCTCATATATGTGGCGTTAGGTGATTCGGCGGCACAGGGGATAGGTGCCACCGACGTATCCGAAGGGTACGTGGCCCGCATTGCGCGCGGGTTGGAAGAGGCAAGTGGGCGCAAAGTCCTCTGTGTAAACCTGTCGGTATCTGGGGGCACGGCTATAACGGTACTCGGCAACGAACTAGCCCAACTGCGCGGGATGGGCCTGGATGGAAGTGTCCTTACCCCGGACGTGATAACCATGGACATCGGCGGAAACGACGTAATGATGGCGCAGCTCGAGGCAAAGACTTTCGGCGGGGCAGTAGAGAAAATTCTTGCTAATCTCCCCGCGAAGGCTTATGTGGCCAATATCCCCAGCTATGTAATTGGTCGCTGGGATCGACGCGCCGCACTGTTTTCCAAGCACCTAGATGAGGCGGCCGACAAGCACGGGCACACCGTAATCGACCTGCGCACCTACTCGCGTTCGCTACCTACCTGGTTCTATCTTTTCCGGCGCCATAGCGCCGATCTGTTCCACCCCAACTCGGCTGCCTACGCTGACTGGGCGGGTATGTTCTTAGAGCGAATCTGCGCCGACAACGGATGGATCCCACCCCGGGAGGACGCCAACTAGGCGCGCATTAAAGGCAGGTTAAAACGCGGTAAGATTTTAGCGTGCTTGACCTTCTTTGTTCGCATCCACTCCTAACAGTTTTCTTAGTAGTAGCCTTGGGCGCCATATTGGGCGCGATCCCCTTCGGACCAATCCGTTTCGGGGCAGCAGGAGCTTTGTTTGTAGGGCTGGCGTTAGCGGCCGCAAAGCCGGAGCTCGGGGAGGGGATGGGACTTCTCCAAGGGCTAGGCTTGGCCCTGTTCGTCTACTCGGTAGGAGTGGGAGCAGGTACCACGTTCGTCTCGAAGTTTCGGCGGCAACTGCCACTTATGGGGATTGCCACCGCTTCAGTTTTGGTGGCCGCGATTGTTGCCGTAGTGGGTGGGCACATAGCCGGCCTGCCCAAAGCACTCACCACGGGCCTGTTCACCGGAGCGCTAACCGCCGCCCCTGCCCTCGACACGGCAGCGAAGCTCACAGGTTCGCACCAGGCAACTGTAGGGTATGCGTTGGCCTACCCGCTGGCGGTGATCGTAGGCATTGTGATTGCTGCCGTTACCGTGGGGCTCAAGTGGGCGGGCAAAAAAGACGAACCCTCCCTGGCCGGCCAGGGGCTGGTATCCTACACGGTCGAAGTGCACCGCTACATCCCAGTGCGCGAGGTTCCCGGCATGGCCACTGGCGAAGTGCGCATGTCGTATCTGCGGCGCGGAGGCCATACGCGCGTGGTAGCTCCCGGCGAGGATCTGGTGCCAGGCGACGAAGTAGTGGTAGTGGGCGTGGGCGACGCTCCTCTAGAAACGGTAGAATTTCTGGGTCAGCTGGTTGAAGAGCACCTCGCCGACGATCGTTCCGAGGTCGAATTTGAATGGTTTATTTGTTCAAATCCGGAAGTGTCGGGGCGCACCATTGCGGAGCTCAACCTGCCCGCCCGTTTTGGTTCCCAGGTGACCCGCATCCGCCGCGGAGACCTAGACCTGCTGGCTACCGACAACACCATCGTCGAACCGGGCGACCACGTAGCCGTAGTATCACCCCGCACTGAGATCGAAAAGATCTCTACTTTCTTCGGCGATTCCGAACGGCGCGTAAGTGAAATCGATGCGGTGGCGGTAGGAATCGGCCTGGTTATCGGCATGATTGTGGGCTCTGCCCAGATCCCCATGCCGGGGGACATGACATTTTCGCTGGGGCCCGCTGCCGGCCCCCTAGTGGTGGGAATGGTATTAGGCGGGTTGCGCCGCACTGGGCCTTTGGTGTGGGCGCTGCCGCAGGCAGCTAACCTCACCATGCGTCAACTCGGATTGCTGTTCTTCCTGGCGGGCCTTGGGCTAGTAGCAGGGCCGTCTTTCGTACGCATGGCTACCAGCCCCGAGGGCATCCGCGGCATTCTGGTTTCGTTTGCGATAGTGCTATTTTCCTGCTTGGCAACGGTTGGGATGTGCTTTTTTGCAGGGCTTTCTGCGCCCAGGACAGCCGGGGCAGTAGCGGGGGCGCTAGGCCAGCCCGCGGTCTTGAGCGCTGCCCAAGAACGCGTAGCTGACGAACGCATAGAAAACGCCTACGCCGCCCTCTTTGCCTTCGCCATGATCGTCAAGATCATCCTAGTTCCGGCAATTTTCGCCTTCTAAGAAGCCAGGTAAGCAGCCATTACGGCCTGGGTTGCCTCGAAGTCGGGAAGGTAGGAAACCTCGCGGGCAGAATGCATAGACAGGATCGGCTGGCCGATATCCACCGTGGTGATGCCCAGCCGCGTTGCCGTTAGCGGGGCGATTGTAGTCCCGCAAGGGCTCGAGTTATTGGAAACGAACACCTGGCTGACCGCCCCGGCCTGAGCCACAGCCGAGCTAAATATGGCCTCGCCCACTGCGTCTGTGGAATACCGCTGGGAAGCGTTGATCTTTAGGACCGGACCACCCCCAAATAGCGGGTGGTGGTTCGGATCATGTTTCTCGGCATAGTTGGGGTGCACCGCGTGGGCCACATCCGCGCTGAGACAAGTACTTTCGGCCATGAAAATTTCGCGTTCTTCTGCATTGGTAGCCCCAATGATGCGGTTCAATACGGATTCGAGGAACGGCCCGCAAGCTCCTGACCTAGATTGGGAACCGACCTCTTCGTGATCGAAGCATGCCAATACTGCCACGTGTTCGGCATCTTCCAGGTGGGCCATAGCGTGCAGGCCTGCGGCTGTAGACAAAAGATTGTCCTGGCGGGCGGAAGCTAAATAGTCGCCTGCAAACACCTTCGGCCCCTCGGTGGGGTAGGTGAAAAGGTCGTGTCCGACAATATCCGCTTTGGCGATGCCGGCTTTCTTGGCCACAAGGCCCAAAATGTCCTCTGCCTCTAAAATGGGCTGTAGGTGTTTTTGCCTGTCGAGCTCTAGGGTAGTGGAGGCACTGCGATCTAGATGTATTGCCAATTGCGGCAAGATGGCCACCGCGTCAGTGCGCACTAGGTGGGTATTCCCCGCCGTGTCTGAGATGCGTCCGGCAACCCCGAGTTCCCTGTTTAGCCACGAGTTCGGCATCATTCCCCCGTATACTTCAACGGCCAGCTGCACATAGCCGTCGGCTGTAGTGAACTGGGGGGTGGGCTTCAATTTGAAGGCTGGTGAGTCCGTGTGCGCCCCTACAATTCGGGCACCCTTTTTAGGGGAGGACGGAACGAACCAAGCGATGAATGCTCCGTCTCGCACTACCACGTGCCCGCCAGGGGCGCTGGAAAAGGGGTGGGCTTCGTCTTCGAGGCGGTAGCCGGCTTCTACAAGGAGCTGAGCTGCCCTAGCGGCAGCGTGAAACGAGGTGGGAGATTGGGCGATAAAATCCACCAAAAAATGGCGTTCGTTTTCGTGACTCATGCCTAAATACTACTTGCTGACGCGGTCTGGCCCTATTGCATATTGAGGAAAAACGTGGTGAGCTACACATATGAATACACCAGAAAATATCGCCTATGAGGCAGTAGCAATTACCGAAGGCGGCCGCGACGGCAAAGCCTATTCCCGCAATCCCGACATCACTTTGCAGCTGGCCACTCCAACCGAAATGGGCGGAACAGGCAAGGGCACTAACCCGGAGCAGCTGTTCGCGATTGGCTACGGGGCCTGCTTCCAGGGAGCAATGGCCATCGCTTCCAAAGAACTAGATATTCCCACTGAAGGCTCTAAGATACGCGCCACCGTTGGCATTGGTCCCGAGGGCGATTCCTTCGCCATCAAGGTCAAGCTCGAAGTGGCAATCCCGCAGGTGGAGCTCGAGCAGGTACAAAAGCTCGCCGAGCGCACTCACGAACTGTGCCCGTATTCCAAGGCCACGCGCGGAAACGTCGATGTTACCGTCCAGGCCGTAGACTCCATTGCCGATGCCGCTGCCGAATAGGGGCGGCTAAAGAGCAAATAGATGCAAAAAATGTGGGGAAGTTTTCCTTCCCCACATTTTGTTTGCCCAACGGTTAGGCAAGTTTGTCTGCGATTTCGACAACGCGCTTCGCCATGTGCTCGAGGGCATCGGCGGTTGCCTGATCCATGTCGTTTTGGTTTTGTGGGCCGGTTACTTTACCGACGCCGTAGGGGTTGCCGTCGACAAATTTCAGTGGGTCGGTGTAGCCGGGAGTGACGATGATGCCACCAAAGTGCATGACCATCTGGTGCATCTTGATCAGCGTAGTTTCCTGGCCTCCGTGGGCGGTTTGGGAAGAGGTGAAAGCTGCGTAGACTCTGTTGGCTAGCTTGCCTTCGGCCCACAGTCCCCCCAAGGTGTCGATGAAGGCTTGGAACTGGCTAGCGGGCGACGAGAAGCGGGTGGGGGCGCCGAAGATTACAGCGTCTGCCCAAACCAGGTCGTCGCCGGTGGCGGCCGGAAGGTCTTTGGTTGCCTGGTAGTTAGCGGTCCAAGCGGGATTAGAGGCGAATTGCTCTGGGGGAACGGTCTCGGCTATGTGGCGCAGGCGAACTTCGGCGCCAGCTGCTTCGGCGGCTTCGGCGAGTTTTTCGGCCATTGAAGTGCCGTGCCCCGTTGCAGAGTAGTAGACGATTGCCACTTTTGTCATTTGCAGTCCTTTCGCTTGACTGGCCTCAGTCTAACCATAGATATTTGCGCACGCAACCAATATTGAAAATTGCTTTACTTTATAGATAAGATAATGTACCTGGTGAGTGAAATTTAGTTACCGATTAGGCCCCGCCTAAACGATTGCTGAGTCGAAATAAAGCTTTTTGTTTACAATGGCTAGCTGGACCTGTAAGGAGGAACTCGTGTCTGATAACTTTTCGCTGTGGCACCAGCTGGGTTCGGTGTTGCGCAAAGTTGACGACGCCCTCGACCTGAAATTGGCCGCACTTGGGATCTCGTTGCAGGACGTGCAGTTGCTCTACTCGCTCAAGCAAGCCGAGCAGTGGCAGTTGCGGATGAGCGACCTGGCTGATTCTGTTGCTCTCACCCGCTCCGGCGTAACCCGGGCGGTGTCCCGGCTAGTAGATAGGGAACTGGTCTGCCGGCAGGTGTGCCCTAAAGATCAACGGGCCATGTATGCGGTAATGACCCCTAAGGGCGAGGCCGCCCTCGCCAGGGCCATGGTGGTAATTGAGCCCGCGCTGCAAAAGTACTTCTTTGATGGGCTCTCGAAAATGGACGAACGCGCAATCGTGCGCGTAATAGAGCAGGTGAATGTGCTGCTGGCAGAATCGGAATCCTGCCAGCAGGCTGGCCAACGCTAGTCGGCGAAACGGTAGACGTTGGTCTCGCGCAGTGCGAAACCGCACCTCTTGTAGAGTCGGTTTGCGGCCTCGCGCGAAGGCCTTGAGGTAAGGTCGACCGTACGGCAGCCAAGTTTCTTGGCGTAGGTGAGTGCGGCCTCGACTAGTGCCTGGCCGGCCCCCTGTCCGCGTGCGGCCTCATCTACAACTACGTCCTCGATCCAAGCGCGCAGCCCGGTGGGGATCTTGAAAGTTGCCAGTGAAAGCATTCCCAAAAGTTCGCCCTCGCTTTTGCCAGCTTCGGAGCGGAAGCCGAATAGGTAGACTCCCGGTTGCGCGAGAAGGGTGGCGGTCTGCTCGGCGGTGAGCGGTTTTGAAGACCGGGAAAGCTGCGGGATGAGCTTTTCCATCATTTCCACTACTTCGCCTGTGGCTTCGGTCAGAATTTCGGTTGCCATTTTTCCTCCAGATTTCTTTTGCTGTAGGCATTTTCGCACGCGCGCGCCGAGGGCGCTCAACTAGGCCGTTTCGGGTGTGAGCGAGCCCACTAATTTTATGGAATAAAACGAGGGGCTCGTTAGTTGAGTTAAGTAGACTCAACTTTTGGGGCTTCGACTTGACAGTCGGAAGGCCTCAAGAGAAACTTGAGTGTAACGGACTCAATGATGGTCGCTCGGTTCGCGGCGGCCAGATGGAAGGAAGATAATATGGCACGTGCAGTAGGTATTGACCTTGGCACCACGAACTCGGCAATCGCAGTACTTGAAGGTGGCGAGCCTACCGTTATCGCAAACGCAGAGGGCGCGCGCACTACTCCGTCTGTAGTTGCTTTCTCTAAGTCTGGCGAGGTGCTGGTAGGCGAGATTGCAAAGCGTCAGGCAGTGACCAACGTCGACCGCACGATCTCTTCGGTCAAGCGCCACATGGGCACCGATTGGACCGTAGACATTGACGGCAAGAAATACACCGCCCAAGAGATCAGCGCCCGCATTCTAGGCAAACTGAAGCACGACGCCGAAGAATACTTGGGCGACACCGTTACCGACGCGGTCATCACCGTTCCCGCTTACTTCAACGATTCTCAGCGCCAGGCAACTAAGGACGCCGGGAAGATTGCCGGTCTAAACGTCAAGCGCATCGTAAACGAGCCTACGGCTGCTGCGCTCGCCTACGGCCTTGAAAAGGGCAAGGAAGACGAATTGATCTTGGTGTTCGACCTCGGCGGCGGTACTTTTGACGTCTCTTTGCTGGAAGTTGGCAAGGACGAGGACGACTTCTCTACTATTCAGGTGCGCGCAACTCACGGCGACAACAAGTTGGGTGGCGACGACTGGGATCAGCGGATCGTCGACTGGTTGGTCCAGCAGGTAAAGTCCAAGACCGGTACCGATCTAACTACCGATCGGGTGGCTTTGCAGCGGCTGCGTGAAGCTGCCGAGCAGGCCAAGAAGGAGCTGTCTAGCGCAACCCAGACTTCAATTTCGCTGCAGTACCTGTCCATGACCCCCGAGGGGCCAATTCACTTGGACGAGTCGCTCTCGCGCGCCAAGTTCCAGGACATGACTTCTGATCTGCTCGAGCGCACCAAGGCTCCGTTCGAGCAGGTGATCAAGGATGCTGGCATCAAGGTTTCCGACATTGACCACGTGGTTCTTGTAGGCGGGTCCACCCGTATGCCCGCTGTGACGGACGTGGTGAAGGAACTGACCAACGGCAAGGAACCCAACAAGGGCGTCAACCCTGACGAGGTTGTGGCTGTCGGTGCCGCTTTGCAAGCTGGCGTAATTCAGGGCGAGCGCTCTGACGTGTTGCTGATCGACGTGACCCCGCTGTCGCTGGGCATCGAAACTAAAGGCGGCGTAATGACCAACCTGATCGATCGCAACACCGCTATTCCTACCAAGCACTCCGAGGTCTTCTCCACTGCGGAAGATAACCAGCCGTCGGTACTGATCCAGGTCTACCAAGGTGAACGCAAGTTTGCTCGCGACAACAAGCCGCTTGGCAACTTCGAATTGACCGGTATTGCCCCGGCGCCGCGCGGTATCCCGCAGATCGAGGTCACCTTCGACATTGACGCTAACGGCATTGTCCACGTCTCCGCTAAGGACCGCGGCACCGGCGGCGAGCAGTCGATGACCATCACCGGCACTTCGTCCCTGTCTGACGAGGACATCGACCGCATGGTCAAGGAGGCTGAAGAAAACGCTGAAGAGGACAAGAAGCGTCGCGACGCTCAGGAGGCCCGCAACAACGCCGAGCAGACCGTCTACTCGATCGAGAAGCTGCTAAAGGATAACGCCGAGAAACTCCCCGAGGACACCGTGGCTCCGGTTCGCGAAGCCGTTGACAAGGTGAAGAAGGCCCTCGAGGGCGACGACACTGAGGCGGTCAAGTCGGCCATGGACGAGCTAAACGAGAAGGCACAGTCGATCGGCCAGGCGCTGTACGCGCAGGCTCAGCAGGCTCCTGCAAATGAGGCCCCTGCCGGCGATCAGTCCAACGACTCCGGTTCCGATGACGACGTTATCGACGCCGAGGTAGTAGATGACGAGGACTCCTCTAAGTGAGTGAAGTAAACGAGCCCCAGGAGCGGGCCGACCAGCCCGCTCCCGGCGTCTCGGACGCCGAGAACGCGAAGGCAGAGGAATCTGCCGCTCAGCGCGAGGCCGGCCAAGCCCCAGAAGAGAGCTCGGCCGATTCGCCCCAGGCTGATCAGGACTCCAACCCTCAGGGGGAACAGGAGCCCAAGTTGGAAGAAGCGCCCAAGAAGGACGCCGATGCTGACAAGCCCAAAGAACCCAGTCCAGACGAAATTATTGGCAAGCTGGGGGACGATTTAGCGCGGGCTAAGGCCGACCTGTACAACCTGAATAACGAGTACCAGTCCTATGTGCGTCGCTCTAAGGCCGACATTCTGGCCCACAAGAGCGCCGGCCAAATAGACGTGCTAGAGGCCCTCTTGTCCGTCCTCGACGACATTCAGGGGGCACGCACGGCCGGGGACCTAACGGACGGCCCGTTTGCTGCTATCGCGCAAAAACTAGAAGACACGTTGCAGAACCGTTTCGGCCTCGAACGCTACGGCGCCGAGGGCGACCATTTCGACCCGAAGTTGCACGAAGCGCTCATGGCCAACGAATCTGACGAAGTCGACGAACCTACAGTCACGCAGGTACTTCAACCCGGCTACAAAGTCGGCGAGCGTGTCCTGCGTGCGACCAAAGTGATGGTTTCGAATCCCGCCTAAAGGGAGGTGAGCTGGGATGACCAATCAAGATTGGCTTTCTAAGGATTTTTATAAAGTCCTAGGTGTTTCAAAGGATGCCGACCAGGCAGCCATCAAAAAGGCATACCGCAAGCTCGCTCGCAAGTACCACCCTGACCAGAACCCCGGCGACAAGAAGGCCGAGGAACGGTTCAAGGAAATCGGAGAGGCCTACGGAGTGCTTTCAGATCCTAAGCAGCGTAGCCAATACGATGCCTTGCGACGGATGGCCGGGGGAGGTGCCAGATTCTCTGCGGGCCCTCAGGGGGCCTCCGCCGGGGGGTTCGAAGACATGTTCGCGTCAATGTTCGGCGGAGGCGGTCCCAACTCAAAGGTTCGCTTTTCCACCTCCTCAGGTCAGGGCGCGGGGTTCGAAGACATCTTGTCCGGGCTTTTCGGCGGCGGAAGCGCTCCAGGCGGCTTCGGTAGCGGAAACTCCTTCGGGGGATTTTCGTCCTCGCCGCGAAAGGGGCAGGATCTAGCAACCGAAACTACGTTGGACTTGCGCCAGGCTGTACACGGCACTACCTTGCGGATGAAGGTAGACGGCAGGGTCATGACCGTGCGTATTCCTGCGGGGGTACACGACGGGCAGAAGCTGCGTCTGCGGGGCAAGGGCAGGCCCTCCCCAAACGGGGGTGCGGCAGGTAACTTGGTAGTTACTATTCATGTGCGCTCCCATCCGGTCTTTTCGATCGAGGGCGGAAACCTAGTTGCTGTGCTGCCTGTAACTGTTACCGAGGCAGCTCTGGGCGCTAAGGTGCAGGTGCCGTTGCTGGATGGCAAGTTAGTCACCGTAAAGGTTCCCGCCGGCTCCTCTTCTGGTGCTACTTTGAGGTTGCGTGGGCGGGGGATTCCCAAGGGCAACAAGGCCTCGGATCTGCTACTAAAGGTTAAGGTCGAGATCCCGAAGAAGCTCTCGCGCAAGGCGAAGTCTGCACTTGAGGATTTCGCAGCCGAGACTGCCGGTTTTGACCCGCGGGCACAGTGGCAGGCTCAGGCAGCGCAGAAGTAATTTGGAGGTGAAAGCGTGTTTGATGCAGCGATTTACGTGATCTCAGTGGCTGCTGAGCTCGCTGGAATGCACCCTCAAACTTTGCGCCAGTACGACCGGTTGGGCTTGGTTACCCCGCAACGCACAAAGGGGCGAGGGCGCAGGTATTCGCCCTCTGACATTGCTCGCTTGCGCCGCATTCAACAGCTGAGTCAGGAAGAGGGAATCAACCTGGCTGGGATTGCCCGCATCATTGAGCTCGAGGAACGCCTAAGTACTCTGCAAGCTGAAAATGAGCGCTTGCAAGAATTGGTCGACCGCAATTCCCGCGTGTTTGCTGCTTCCTCTTCTGGGGAGGTCTGGGAGTCTGCCCTCGGCAAACGCTTCCGGGCTCCGGCAAGCGGGGGAGCGCTGGTTCCCTACGGGCGCCGCCTCGGATTCTCGCGAGGAACGCAGCCAGCATCGCAAGCCGTGGTTGTACTAGATATCTAACTGCGAACTAGGTGCCCTCTGGATACTCCAGGGGGCACCTTTCGTGTACGTGATTGTTTTGGCCAGGCGGTAGAGCTATTGCGTATGCTTGGACTTACGAAAACGGAAGAAGAGGGGACTATGTCTGAATTTCCTGAGGCAAACTTCAATTCGCAAACTCCGCCGCCTCCGCCGCCAGAATCGGCCCGTCCTGAGCAGGCGCCGCAACCGCCAACCACGAATTCTATTCCGGCGATGGGCCAACCTGCGCAGGGGGCGCCTAACCCGTATGGGCAGGCGGGGCAATATCCGCCCTATCAACCTCCCTACAACGGCTACCAGCGCCACTCGGACGGTTTCTTTAGTGCCCTGTTTGATTTCAGCTTCACAAAGTTTGTAACTATCAGCTTCGCTAAGGCGCTCTACGTACTGCTGCTAATTTGGGTTGGGCTGTGCTGGCTCATCTTCGCTATAGCGGGCGGGGCTGCCTTCTCTGCTCCCTCCCAGTACGACGGAGTCGGGGGCAGCTTTGTGCTGGGCTTTTTGCTGTTCTTGTTCTTGGGCATTGTTCCCTCGCTGTTCCACCTGGTCTTTGGGCGAGTATTGCTGGAGTTCTTGGTGGCAAACGTGCGAACTGCGCGCAATACGTCGCTGTTAGTAGAAAAAGAGCAGAAGTAGTTCGATGGCTGATCCTCAAGAGCCCCGCTACGGGGTGCGGCTGCCACGCGACAGTAAAGGTAGGCCCATCTTGCCGGACGGCAGCACGTATGTGCCACCGCGGGCGGATACCTCGGCCGAAGTAACCCCTGCACCCTGGCCGCCCAAACCGGGCCAGTGGTCGACCAAGTCAAAGCGGAAAAAGAAGACTTCCCTAGTTTTGCCTCTGGTGCTCATTTTGGGGGGACTGTTTTGTGCGCTCGTTGTGGCCCCGCTGGGTTTGGGGGCCACTATGCTGTTTCGCCAACCAGCAGGACTACAGGAGGCTTTCCATTCCTCTGCCGCGAGCCAGGTTCGCGAGGGAACAAAGGTGGCCATGTCGCAGATGGGAATCACCTACGTGGGCTTCGAAAAGGACGGCCAGGGCGACGGGTGTTCGCTCGAACACGGAAAGGGGCGTACCGAACTAGTTCCAGCCCCATTCTCGCCCAAGGTGTACATAGCGCCAATTCTGGCGGCTGGAGACTACACCTTCCACTGCGACTACCAGGGTGTGGCTACCGATTCGGCGCAGTACTTAGATCCCGACTTTCAAGGCGGACTTAGCCCAATATTTGCGATTGGGATCCAAGTGTTCGTGTTCGCCTCGTTTGTGGCGGTGGGAATAGGCGCGGTAGTGCTGGTGCGAAGAAGATCCCGAAAACGGTAAAAAATCTGGCCTGACAGGTATGTGTGTCAGGCCAGATTTTTATTGGCAAAGCCTACTTAGCTTCGTCCTTGGGCTTGCCTTCGCCCTGTGCGGGGGAATCTTGCTCGTTTTGTTCGTTAGCGGGAGCCTGTTCGTTTTTCTGCTGTTCCTGCTTGCTGCCCAGATACTTGTCGGCGCTATTGCGAGCCTGATCTATCTTGTCGTTGTACTTGCCGCCGGTTACCTTCTTAGCGGCCTCAGAAGCCTTATCTAATACGGTGTCGGTTACCTGCTCGTTGTGGGAGGCCTCGCGCAACTTGTTCAGTGCTTGATTCTTTAGGTTGTTCAGGTCCATTACCCTGTCCTTGTAGCAAAAAGAGGGTGGGGCGTGTGGCCCCACCCAGAAGAGTTTGTTATTCGCCCAGACGCTCGTCAGCGGCGTCGCGGGCCTGGTCAATCTTGTCGTCGAACTTGCCGCCGGTTACCTTCTTCGCGGCGTCAGAGGCTTTGTCCAGACCAGCGTCGGTGGTCTCTTCGTTGCCCTTGACCTCGTTCAGCTTTTCGGCGGCCTTGTTCTTTAGATCGTCGAGTCCCATATTTGCTCCTTGGTTAGAAAATGGTTGACACCCCCATTCTGCGACATCTCATGCTTGCTCGCATTTTTTAGAACCGCCCTCTGCGAACAAAGCAGTTCTTTTGGCCGTCGGGGAGGCAAGCCTGAGAAATTCATCAAAAGTGAGCCGAGATACACTAAATGTCAAGGTTGAGTGGAATAGACTCAACTTAGAAGTTGTTGGACTAATCAGATAGGAAAATTCTTGAGGAGGTCCAAGTGAACACCAAGCTCACTACCAAATCGCAGGAGGCTGTAAGCTCTGCTCTCCAAGCTGCCTCCGCAGCAGGAAACCCGCAGGTTGAACCTCTGCACCTGCTGAATGCTCTGCTCGAGGACGAGGGCGGTATCGCTCTCGGCCTCCTAGAGGCTGCCGGAGCCGATCGCAAGACCATTGGCACGAAGGTGCGCAACGCGCTAGTGGCGTTGCCGTCCTCGTCAGGTTCTTCGGTGGCCGAACCTTCCACTTCGCGAGCACTGCTAAACGTGATTACCCAAGCTGGCGAGATTGCCAGTGCAATGGGTGACGAGTACGTATCCACTGAACATTTGCTGTCTGCACTGGCGCGAGTGGATTCGCCTGCTGCCGACGCTCTGAAGGCCGGCGGGGCCAGTGCCAAGGCGCTGGAAGAAGCAATGCCTAAGATCCGCCAGAACGGACCGATTACTTCGCCCGACCCCGAGGGGACCTTCGAAGCCCTGAAGAAGTACGGGCGCGATCTAACCCAGGTTGCTCGCGACGGCAAGCTCGATCCGGTCATTGGCCGTGACAGCGAGATCCGCCGCGTAGTGCAAGTGCTTTCCAGGCGCACCAAGAACAATCCGGTGCTGATCGGCGAACCTGGCGTTGGCAAGACCGCAGTTGTCGAAGGGCTAGCCCAGCGAATCGTGGCCGGCGACGTGCCTGAGTCCCTGCGCGACAAGCGGCTAATCAGCCTGGACATCTCGGCTATGCTGGCGGGCGCCAAGTACCGCGGCGAGTTCGAAGAGCGCTTCAAGGCAGTGCTGAACGAGGTCAAATCCGCAGACGGGCAGATTATTACCTTCATTGACGAGCTGCACACGGTGGTTGGTGCCGGGGGCGGTTCTGAAGGGGCGATGGATGCGGGTAACATGCTCAAGCCTATGCTTGCCCGTGGCGAGTTGCGCCTGGTTGGGGCAACTACCCTGGACGAATATCGCGAAAATATTGAGAAGGATCCCGCTTTGGAGCGGAGGTTCCAGCAAATTTATGTGGGCGAACCTTCCGTGGATGACACGGTAGCTATTTTGCGCGGCATTGCCCCTAAGTATGAAGCGCACCACAAGATCACCATTTCGGATGGCGCCTTGGTTGCGGCGGCCCGGCTCTCGGATCGCTACATTTCGGGCCGGCAGTTGCCAGACAAGGCGATCGACTTGATCGACGAGGCCGCTTCTAGGCTGCGCATGGAGCTCGATTCGTCTCCGGAAGAGATCGACCAGCTCACCCGCGAGGTGGACAGGTTGCGCATGGAGGAATCCTATTTGAGTGATTCCGACGAGGCCGACGACGCTGCCAGCGTTGAGCGCCTTGCGAAGTTGCGCGAGGAACTGGCCAACAAGACCGAGGAATTGCGTGGCCTCACCGCTCGGTGGGAGGCCGAGAAGGCTGAACACAACAAGGTTGGCGATTTGCGCGTAAAGCTCGACGAGTTGCGCACCCAGTTGAATGTGGCCATGCGCGACGGGCGGTGGGATGAAGCAGGGCGCCTGCAAAACGGCGACATTCCGCAGGTCGAACGCCAGATTGCGGCCGCCGAGAAGGATGAACAAGCCCCAGCTGATCCCATGATTGCCGAGAAGGTTGGCCCCGCCGAAGTTGCGGAAGTAGTAGAGGCTTGGACGGGTATTCCCACGGGCAAGTTGCTCGAGGGCGACCAGGAGAAGTTGCTGCACATGGAAGAGGTAATTGCGAGGCGCCTAGTCGGCCAGAAGAAGGCTGTGCAGGTGGTGGCCGATGCTGTGCGGCGCTCGCGGGCTGGGGTGTCCGACCCCGATCGGCCTACGGGTTCGTTCATGTTCCTTGGGCCCACCGGCGTTGGTAAGACTGAGTTGGCCAAGTCGCTTGCCGACTTCTTGTTTGACGACGAGCATGCGCTGGTGCGCATCGACATGTCGGAGTATTCCGAAAAGCATTCGGTGGCACGCCTGATTGGTGCGCCTCCGGGTTATGTTGGCTACGACGAGGGCGGCCAGCTCACAGAGGCGATCAGGCGGCGCCCGTATTCAGTGGTCCTACTGGATGAGGTCGAAAAGGCTCACCCCGAGATTTTCAACATTTTGCTGCAGGTGTTGGATGACGGGCGCTTGACCGATGGGCAGGGGCGCACAGTGGATTTCCGGAACACGATCTTGGTGCTGACTTCGAACCTGGGGTCGCAGTTTTTGGTAGATCCCACGATCGACAAGGAGGAGGCACACGAGTCGGTTATGGCTGCCGTGCGTGGAGCCTTCAAGCCAGAGTTTTTGAACCGGCTAGACGAGATCGTGGTGTTCGAGGCCCTGAGCGAGGACGAGCTGGGCAAGATTGTCAGTTTGCAGGTTGCGGCTATGGCCGAGCGGCTATCTGATCGTCGCATCGGCTTGGACGTGACCGATTCGGCACGCGCCTACTTGGCGCGCGAAGGCTATGATCCGGCCTACGGGGCTCGGCCTCTGCGGCGCTTGGTGCAGCGCGAGATTGGCGATCCACTGGCCAAGATGTTACTTGCCGGAGAGGTGAGAGAGGGGCAAACCGTGCGCGTTAGCGAGGATGGTTCTGGCCTTAATCTGGCTGTGGCATAATAGAACCGTGTGTGAGGCGGGGTGGTTCAGGTACTGAGCTGCCCCGCCGCACGTCTATGCAAAGCAATAAATAATGGCAAAGATATTGGGAAATACTAGACTTGTCAGTACAGTGTCGAAGGGAGCTAGACATGCCAGCGCGTAAGAAAGAGCGAGGACCCTACGCTGGTGGTCTGGCCCGTCGGCAGAAGATTCTCGACACCACGGTTACGCTCCTAGGCGAGGTCGGCTACTACGGGCTTTCGATGCGCGACATAGCCCGCCGGGTGGGAATTTCCCACCCCGGGGTGATCTACCATTTCCCCACAAAAGAGGCTTTGCTAGCTGCAGTTATCGAACGATACGAAGCCCAATTTGGGGTAACCATGGACAAGCTGGCGCACATGGAGCCTCACGAGGTGTTGCGCCTGTTTTTAGTGTTGGCTGGCATCCACGTGCACAACCCTGCTCTGGCGCAGATGGATTGCGTGATCGAGGTCGAGGCAGCTTCCACCGGTCACCCGGCTCGCGAACATTACAAAGACAACATGCGCAAGATTGGTGGAGCGCTGACTAAGGCTTACGAGGCTTTCAAAGACCAGGGGATGTTTTTGGTTGACGTTCCTGCCGCTGAGCTGGCGCAAAAGCATCTGGCAATGTGGCGTGGCCTGCGAATCATGTGGTTGTACGACCACAGTGTCGACGTGCAGGGGATTTTGCGCGGCGAGGTGGTAAAGAGCCTGGACATCCTAAATCAGGAACACTTGGCGCTAGCAAATTATTTGGGGCTTTCTACCCCCGAGGCGATGGTGCAGATCGAAAAGGCCACCGGGCTGGGGCTGAAGGATTTTCTGAATATTGGTCTGCTGAACGTGTCCCCAGATAATCTCTCGGCAATAGGGGTGGGGCATCTGCAGATTGATTTGGTGTACCGGATCCTAAAGTCGGACGCCTTGTCGGTGAAAGATGTGGCCGACTGTTACTACGGGCACCACGTTCCGGCTCATGTGGTCGACAAGATTATTGCTGCAGACGTGGTCACCGACCGCGATTTGGCGCTCTCCAGAGGGTGGGGCGTGCACCAGAGCGAAAGCCGTGAGGAAGCCATTCGTCATCTGTTCACTCAAGAGGGCGAAACCCAAACTCCAACTGAATAGGAAGGTCACATGCCACAGGCGTTCACCGAAGCTCTAGAACAGGTACAGAAGGTTTTAAAGGCGCCCTGGCAACTGGTGGTGGTCAAAGATGGGAAAGCTGTTGGGTGGACCCCGCAGATTCATCAATCTTTCAAGCTGGCCTCTGTAACTAAACTGCTCTCCGCGTGGGCCTACCTGGTGGCAGTAGAGCAGGGAGCCGTCAGCCTCGATGCCCCTCTTGGCCCGAAGGGGGCTACCGTAGAGCACGTATTTTCGCACGCCTCGGGCTTGGCAATGGACTCAGACAAGGTTCTCGCCTCCCCGGGAACCAGGCGCATCTATTCCAACCGCAACATCGAGCTGTTGGGCGAGTACGTAGCTCGGGCGGTGGGTGCCAAAAATGCGGGGGAGTGGATTAAGAAAAGCGTTCTAGAACCCCTGGGAATGGAACAAACTCAGCTGCCGGGCTCGCCGGCTCACTCGGGGGTCTCAACCACCGACGATCTGGCCAAGTTTCTGACAGAAATAATGGCTCCCACGCTCATCAGCAAGGATACGGCTGCTCTTGCCATGCGCCCGCATTTTCCTGGCCTTCCCGGTATTCTGCCGGGGTACGGCAAGCAAGAAGACAACCTGTGGGGATTGGGGTTTGAAATTAGAGGGCGCAAGGACCCCCACTGGTGTGCCCCGGAAGCCTCCGCTAAGGTATGTGGACACTTTGGCCAATCCGGTTCTTTTTTGTGGTTTGATCCCGACCTAAAACTGGGGGCGGCTTTTGTGGGCAGTAAGCCGTTCGGGAAGGATCACGTCAGAGCCTGGCCCGGACTCAACAGCGCGATCTTGAACAACTACGCTTAGTCAAATAGCGTCTGCCAGCCCTGGCCCTGCCGGTGGGCCTCAAAACACATGCGGATTTGGGCCGCGGTGTTCTTGCTTTCGGACAGGGGCGGCAATTCGGCGAGGCCGAAATAGGCCGAGGCCGTGGTCTCGATATTCTTGGCAAAGTGCCCGCCCTCAGATTCGCAGAGGAAAAATAACTTCCACACCGAGTACGGAAATACCGGCGTATTGTGCAGGTTGCGATCTTGGACGGCCACCAGTTTGGTTACCTTTACTTGGATTCCCGCCTCTTCTGCGGCTTCTTTAGCGGTGTTAGAAGCCGGTGACTGCAAGATGTCGGCCCAGCCGCCAGGTAGCGACCAGTAGCCGTCGTTTTCGCGTACTAAAAGGATCTTGTCGTCGGCAATAATGGCGGCGCGAGTATCCACTTTAGGGGTTTGGTAGCCCTCGTCGTTGCAAAAGAGGTCGCGAACTGTTTCTACGGGAACCTCACTTTTGTGAGCTAAAATTTGGGCAGAGATTTCGCGTAGCTCCCGGTACCGTTCCCGGTCGTATTCACTTTGGGTGTAAGCCAGTCCGGCCTGGGCCAGCGACTGGATTTTCATGGCCCAGGTGAGCCACCTTTCTTGCTGGAGCACGGTACCTCCTAAAGGTCGAAATCTACAATCAGCGGGACATGGTCTGAGGCGCCCTTGCCCTTGCGTTCGTCGCGGTCGATTTCCACATGTGAAACCGTCTTGTCAAGAGCGGGTGTGGCAAACATCCAGTCGATGCGCATGCCCTCGTTTTTAGGGAAACGCAGGCGACGGTAATCCCAGTACGTGTAGCCTTCCACGCGTTCGCGCGAGACTTCTACCAGGTGGGCTTCGCCCTCAAAAGCAGCAAAAGCTTCCCGCTCGGGGGCAGAGACGTGGGTGGAATTTTCGAATACCGCCATGTCCCACACGTCGCTATCGCGCGGGGCTACGTTCCAATCGCCCATGAGGGCCACCTGCTCGCCAGCGGCCGTGAGCGTGGAGGCGTATTCCTTCAAAGCCCGCAGCCAGGCCAGTTTGTAGGTGTAGTGCGGATCGTCTAGCGCGCGCCCGTGAGGGACGTAGAGCGAGCCCACGCGGATCCCGTTACACGTGGCGAACAGGGCCCGTGGCTCAAGCTGGTCTTTGAAAGTAGGGCAGTTCGGGAAGGACTCGGCCGGTTTTTCTAACCCCACCCGCGAAACTATGGCAACCCCATTCCACTGATTGAGCCCACTCGCACAAGCTTTGTAGCCGGCCTCGGCAAACGCCTCAGCGGGGAATTGCTCCGCCTTGCATTTGGTCTCTTGAATCGCTAACACGTCGGTACTCGAGCGTTCCAAAAAGGCCAGCACGCGCTCGAGGCGGGCCCTAATCGAATTCACATTCCAGGTGGCAATACGCATACTTCTAAGCTACCGCAGAGGCCGCCCTCTAGAAGACTGTAGAGTAGGAGCATGTCTAACGATCCGCAGCGCAACAAACTTGCGAAACTAGTCCAAGAACTCGCAGTAATCCGTGGGGAAGTCACTTTGGCCTCCGGATTGAAATCCGATTTTTACGTCGACATGCGCAGGGCAACCTTGCATCACGAAGCCGCCCCGCTAATCGGGCACGTCATGCTAGACATGCTCGAAGAGGCCGGTTTTTCCCCCGAGGACATTGACGCAGTAGGCGGGCTCACCATGGGGGCAGATCCGGTAGCTACCGCGATTTTGCATGCCGCCTCCTCGAGGGGGCTCGACGTAGACGCATTCGTGGTGCGCAAAGCTGCCAAGGACCACGGCATGAAACGCCGCATCGAAGGCCCGGACATTGCGGGCCGCAACGTAGTTGTGCTCGAGGATACCTCTACCACCGGCGGCTCTCCGCTCGAGGCTGCCAAGGCGGTTGAAGAGGCCGGGGCGAACATTTTGGCCGTAGCTGTAGTGGTTGACCGCGACACCGGTGCCAAAGAAAAGATTGAAGCTGCCGGCTACAAGTACCTCAACGCCCTCGGATTGGCCGATTTGGAGCTGAACTAGGTGGCTACCGCCCTAATCACCGGAGCTTCTTCGGGCATCGGGCTCGAGTTTGCCCGCCAGTTAGCCGCACGTGGACACAACCTCGTGTTGGTAGCCCGAAATGAACAAAAACTGCAGGAAGTAGCTGCGAGCCTGGAGTGGGTAAAAGTCGAAGTACTCAGTGCAGACCTGGCTGAGGAAGCAGACACTCAAAAAGTGGCGGAGCGACTCAGGTCCACAGACCAACCCGTATCCCTGCTAGTAAATAACGCGGGTTTCGGCTTGGGGCAAAAATTTGTGGACGGCAGCTTGCAGCGGGAAGTAGACGCATTGAACGTGATGGTGCGGGCAGTAATGGTTCTCTCCCACGCCGCGGCGGGGGCCATGAAGGCTCGCGGCAGGGGCGCCATCGTAAACATTTCCTCGGTGGCTTCTTGGACTGCCGGGGGAACGTACGCGGCTCACAAAACCTGGGTAAACGTATTTTCTGAGGCGCTGGCCAGTGAATTGAAGGGCAGTGGGGTAACTGTTACCTCGGTGCGCCCCGGTACCACCGACACCGACTTTTTCGACAAGATCGGTTTCGACTTTGCTACCTTGCCGACCATTGCCCGAATTACCCCCGGGCAGGTGGTGCATGAGGCAATGCGTGCGGTTGCGGCCGGCAAGGTCGAGGTCGTCCCCTCACTTACGTACAAGGTGGTCGACGCCCTCACCCATGTAAGCCCGCGCCCTCTTATAAGGCTTATTACAGGTAGGCCCAACTGGAGGATTCGATAGTGGCAGAAGAACGGATTGATTCGCGGGAAGTGGGCGTGGGGCCTTACCCGGGAGGGCGCTCGGCATGGCCCGAAGACGCCCGTTTAGATCCCACGTTGCTCGAATACGGCGATCGGCGCAATGTGGCGGACAAATATAGGTATTGGCGCATGGAGGCGATTGTGGCGGACTTGGATTCTTCGCGTTCTGCGCTCGAGGTGGCGATCGAAAATCTAGACCACGATTTCAACATCGGTTCTATTGTGCGCAGCGCCAACGCATTCAATGCCGAGGCGGTGCACATCGTGGGGAAGAAGCGGTGGAATCGGCGCGGTGCTATGGTCACCGACCGCTATTTGCACGTGGACAACGTGCCCGGGCCTGAACAGTTCGTCCAGATGATGGTGCGGCGCGGCAAAACAATCATCGGCATTGACAATGTTGCCGGCTCTACCCCTATCGAGGAGGTCGAACTGCCGCGCGATTGCGTACTAGTTTTTGGTTCCGAATCTGAAGGACTCAGCGAACAAATGCGAGCCAATTGCGCTGCCATACACCACATAACCCAGTACGGTTCCACTAGGTCGATCAACGTGGGGGCAGCAGCTGCCGTGGCTATGTGGGCGTGGGCGCGGGTGCATTTGAGCCGCTAGGGGGTTTGCTCGAGGCGAATATTGGCGATTGTTGGGACCTTGGCACTCGGAAAAAAATGTGAAACAGGGTAAATTTATCCCTGTAGCGATCCTCTAGTTAAAAGGAGATACCTGTGGCAATCGCAACCCCAGAGGTTTACGCCGAGATGCTAGACCGGGCAAAGGAACAGAAGTTCGCCTACCCGGCAATCAACGTGACCTCTTCTCAGACTCTAACTGCTGCTCTGCGTGGTTTTGAGGAAGCCGAATCTGACGGCATCATCCAGATTTCCGTCGGTGGCGCAGAATACTTCTCGGGTTCCACCAAGAAGGACCGCGTCGCTGGGTCCCTGGCAATGGTTGCCTACGCCCGTGAGGTTGCCAAGAACTACAACGTCACCGTTGCGCTGCACACTGACCACTGCGCCAAGCAGAACATCGATTCTTGGGTTCGTCCGCTGCTGGAACTGGAAGCCGAGGAAGTAAAGGCCGGCCGTGATCCGTTCTTCCAGTCGCACATGTGGGACGGTTCTTCCGTGCCGCTCGACGAGAACCTGAAGATCGGCCAGGAGCTGTTGGAGCTGTCGCAGAAGGCTAACACTATTCTCGAGGTCGAGATTGGTGTTGTCGGCGGCGAAGAAGATGGCATCAAGGGCGAAATCAACGAAAAGCTGTACACCACCACTGAAGATGGCATCAAGACTGTCGAGGCTCTGGGCCTAGGCGAAAAGGGCCGTTACCTGACCGCTCTGACCTTCGGCAACGTGCACGGCGCCTACAAGCCCGGCTTCGTGAAGCTGCGTCCCGAGATCCTGGGCACCATTCAGGAAGAGGTGGGTGCCAAGTTCAACGCTGGCGACCGCCCGTTTGACCTGGTAATGCACGGTGGCTCCGGTTCTACTGCCGACGAGATCGCCACTGCGGTTCGCAACGGCGTCATCAAGATGAACGTCGACACCGACACCCAGTACGCCTTCACCCGCCCCGTCGCCGCTTGGATGATGGAGCACTACGCCGGCGTTCTGAAGATCGACGGCGAGGTTGGCGTCAAGAAGCAATACGATCCGCGTTCTTGGGGCAAGGCTGCTGAAGCTGGCATGGCCGCTCGCGTTGTCGAGGCCTGCGAGCGTCTGGGCTCTAAGGGCACCAAGATGAAGTAAATCCAACATGGATTTGGGGGCTGGCGCGTTGCGTCAGCCCCATTTTTCTTAGGGGAAGAAAAGCATATGAAAATTGTGCTGGCGCCGGATTCGTTTAAGGGAACCTTGAGCGCCCCTCAAGCCGCAGCTGTAATGGGTAGAGCGGTAGGCGAGATATTCCCAGAGGCCGCCGTTCTGCAGGTGCCTATGGCTGACGGTGGGGAGGGAACCGCCGAAGCTATTACTGTGGCGTTGGGCGGCAAGAAGCGGCACCTTTCCGTGTCTGGGCCGCTCGGTAAGGAGGTCGTGGCGACTTTTGGGATGGTTGCCAACAAACGGCTGGCAGTTATCGACATGGCCCAGTCCAGTGGACTAAACCTTGCTTTGGGTGGGAACATTTGGCAGGCGGACACGCGCGGGGTAGGCCAGCTTGTGAGGGCCGCGTTAGAGGAAGATCCCGAGCAAATAATTATTGGACTTGGAGGCAGTGGCACTAACGACGGCGGCGCCGGCTTCCTAGTTGGCTTGGGGGCGAGGCTGCTAGACGAAAACGGGCACGAGCTAGCACCAGTGCCGGCAAATTTGGCTCAGGTTAGCTGTATCGATACTTCCGGATTGGACAGAAAACTGTTGCAAACCCAGATCGTACTCGCCTGCGATGTAACGAATCCGCTTTCCGGCGAGGGCGGGGCTAGCTTCGTCTACGCTCCCCAAAAAGGGGCGAGTGCAGATGACCTGCCAAAACTAGACGCCGCCCTTTCTCACTTCGGCAAGGTGCTGGCGCGGACCTTTGCCAAGGAGGTAACAACTACGCCCGGTGCTGGGGCGGCGGGTGGATTAGGGGCAGGGATTTTAGCAGCCACTAACGCGCGGGTGGTACGAGGAGTAGATGCTGTAATCGATGCTGTGGGCTTGAAAGCTCATCTAGTGGGAGCCGACTGGGTGTTTACGGGGGAAGGCAGACTAGACGGGCAAAGTGCTTTTGGCAAGACTCCGGTGGGGGTGGCAGAGGCTGCTCGCGCGAAGGCGGTGCCGGCGTTGTGCTTTGCCGGTAACGTGACCGACGAAGCGTACAAGCTAGTGCCAGAGTATTTCGCGGCAATATTTTCGACAATGCAGCGAGTTGTCCCCCTAGAGATAGCTCTAGCTGAGTGTGCGCCCTCACTTTATAGGGCGGTTGCCAACGCGTGCCGCACCATTAGAGAAACGCTGGAAATGGTGGCAAAACGTTCGTAGCGTTTGAGCAACAGGTAGCCTTGCGGCAGGCTCTTGGCGGGAGCACTACTAGCAGGCGGCTGGCATCAAAGGCGGTTCCCATCTAGAGTTCGTTCGATTTGGGCGCGGGTGGGCGAGGTGGCCGGGCCCCTGCGTGTGACAGTGAGTGCACCCGCAACGTTGGCGCGCTTTACCGCCCGAACGAGCGGAAGGCCGGCGAGTAGCGACGAACAAAACACTCCCGCGTGGGCATCACCTGCACCGTTAGAATCGACTGCCGTCACCGCCGGAGCCCCCACGTGTACTGGCGCATAGGCTTGTGGCTGATAAATGGTAGTGCCACTAGCGCCGGCACGGGCTAGTACGCTCACTTGGAAATGTTGGGCGAGGGCGGCTGGTGCCAGTTGGGTGCGCCTAGACAGTATTTCCAATTCGCGCTCGTTCGCGCTGACCACAGAACTAAGGCGAAGCAGCCTTCCAATATCGGGAATGTCGGCCACTACAGGGCTCACGTCCAACACTATTTGCCCAGCAGGCACAGTGGGCAGCCACTGCATGAGCGCCTTGCAGTTTTTAGGGTGCACAAACGAATAACCAGACAGGTAGACGACGTCCTCGGGAAAGAGTCGAACCTGCCCCAATTGTTCTTTCGTAACTTCGGCTTCAGCCCCAACTGTGGACACAAAAGTGCGTTCCGCCTGCGCGTCCGTAAGTGCTATACAAAAGCCGGTGTCCTGGCCCGGCGTTACCGGCAGCGCCACCGTGATGCCCTCATCCCGCATGGCAGAGCGGACAAGGTCTCCGAAGAACCCCGTACCATGGGTGCCTAAGTGCAGCACTTGTGCACCGTCGCGGGCGGCCGCCGCCATAACGTTAAAACCACCTCCAGCGCAGAAAGCAGGTGAGGAAGCAAAAATGTCCTCGCCAGCTTTGGGGATTGCAGCAACAGACATAGTTAGATCTACGATCGCTTGGCCAGTATGGATTAGACGTCCCACTAGAAGCTCCTTCGTGCCAGAGGGGCGTAGCCAGCTGCGCCAACAATGAGCGCGAGCAGCCAAGCCAACCCTGACTGGCCCAACCAGGTGAAGTAGGCTGGGCCGGTAAAAAACGGGTGCGCGCCCTCGCCAATCTGGACGAACAAGCTTGCTACCAAGATAGAAACCAGCCAGGGAACCAACCCTGCCCAGCGGATGCCCCCGGTGTAGAAATAGGCTCCGCCACTAGACAAGTCGAGCAAATCTGGCCCGCTGTAGGTGTGGCGCACACACATATCCACTAAGAAAATGCCGATCCAGGCGGAAATGGGGATAGCCAGGATCGAAATGAAAGCCACGAAAGGACCATAAAAACCAGTTGCTACCAGCAAAAATAGTATTGCCCCCGTGGTAGTTACCGCCACGTCAACGACCACCGCCCACACTCGTCGAATGCGAATTCCCAAGGTCAGGGTAGTTAGACCAGCCGAATACACCGACAGGTGATTCGACAAGAGCAATCCCACTATCGAAGCAATCAGATATATCGCGGCCACAGGGCCGGGCAGCGTTTGCCGGATCGCCTCCATCGGGTTAGGAGACGCCAACACCACCGAGTTGGACCCGCCAACAAGGCTGCCCATGCCAATCATGATCACCAGCGGTATTCCAGCCCCCGCGGCAGCAGAAACCACCAGCGCAGCAGCCTTTACAGAAGGGCGCTGGTAGCGGGCCATGTCAGCGCCAGAATTGGCCCAGCCGATGCCTGTGCCCGCAGCAATAATTCCCACCCCCGTGAGCACCCTGGCGGGCTCCGCACCGGTTTCGGAAACTAGCGCCGAAAAGTCCACTTGCCCGAGGAGAAACGCAGCCACCAGCAAATTCAGCACTCCGAAAATCCAAGTGGCCCACTTTTGCACGACCAAAATGGCAGCATGCCCGAGCACCGAAACGGCCACCGTCAAAGCCACAAATCCAACCACTCCGGCTATCGCCACAACGGGCGCCTTTGCGGCGGTTTCGGCCGTTCCAAAACAATACGAGCAGAAGGTGACAAACGCCAGTGCCGCAGTTGCGGTATTTACTGTTTCCCATCCCAGGCGGGACACTAGCGACACGAACGTGGGGCCAATGTTGCCGCGCGTGCCGAACATCGCCCTCGACAAGGTCAACGAAGGGGCTGCCCCGTTCCTGCCTGCAATCGAGATAATGCCAACTACTGCGAAAGAACCCGCCGAGCCGATCACTGCCGCGAAAAGAGCCTGGGGCACGTTTAGCCCGAGGGCGATTAGGGAAACACCTAGCGGCAAGCCCAGCACCGAAATATTCGCTGCAAACCACACCCAAAACAGTTCCAAGGGATTCCCGTTGCGCTCTTCGAGCGGAACTGGTTCTATGCCTCGCTGTTCTACGATTCCTAGAGTTTTACCCATGTGAGCGTTCTTCCCTCATTGCCACGAGCGGGCGCGCCAAGGCCGCAAAATCTAGCTCGTTTATTCTTTCTACCAACGCCACCTGCTCGTGGGGAAAACCAGCGCTGCCGTGGGCGGCCCCCAACATTGCCCCAGCAATGGCAGCAATAGTGTCAGTGTCCCCACCCAAGTTTGCGCCTTCCAACAGTGCCTCAAACGGGCGCTCTGCATAATGGACGGCAATAAGCAGGGCCGCAACAACCGATTCCTGCGACTGCAGCGAGGTGCCAACGACCTCGCGCAAAAACCGGGTGAAATCCGCACCCGAAAGATTCCGGCTCAGCTGTTCAAAGGTAGTAAAGCGGGCGGCAATGGTGGCTCCGGCAACCCAGTTACCCCGTGGACGCGAACAGGCGGCTACGCCCTCGGCAATCGCCTCGGGCAACGGAACCCCCTCCAACGCGCAACTAACGGTGACTGCCACCGCTACAGCCCCAGAAATACCAATGCTGGACCCGTGCGTTAGCTCAGTAATAGTTTGCACCCGCGAAATCAGTTCCGAACCGGGCCGGTAGGCAATACCCGCGGGGCAAATCCGCATTGCCGCCCCATTGGTAGCCCCCTCCTTGCCTACCTTGGCGATATCTGCGCCCTCGCGCACCAGCTGCAAAGCCGCTTTAGTGGAAGGGCCCAACAAATCGAGAGACCCCCTCGCCCGCATCTGCTCCTCCCAAGCGAGGAGCTGGCGAGCATAAGACCGGATCGAAAACCCGCCCTCAATTTGCTTGGCTAGAATTATTGCCTGTTCCGTGTCGTCAGTAACCCGTCCCGCCTCAAGCGAAGGCGCAATAGGTTGATCAGCGCTCGCGGATACCAAAGACTCTATGCGGCCATAGGTGGCTTGTATCTGAGTGGGCGACATCGACTGGGTGGGCATCCCAAGCGCATCCCCGAGCGCCAGCCCAACTAGGGCGCCTTCGGCTCTATCTAATACCTGAGTGTGCATAATTTTTCCTGATCGTTTTTTCTCACTCTACCTATCTACGCGAACGCGGAAGGGCAAGGTCCGCTAGGCATAACTTTTTTGTCCGCCAGCTGGGTGCATTAGATTGGAGGTAGTCAACTTTTCTATTGCCTTTAGGGGGCGAATATGCGGACTCGTTTTTCCAAGTTGCTTGCCGCAAGTTCAGTACTGTCACTATGCCTGTTAGCGGGATGCTCCGCTAACAACCAAACGAAGCCCATCGAATTCTTGCACACCCTGCCGGACGGGCAGGGAATGGTGAAAGTAAGTCAAATGGTGCAAAAATGGAATAAAGAACATCCCGATACCCCGGTCAATGCAACCAAGTTTGATTCCGGGCTCGACGAACTAATAAAGAAGCTCGAACTGGATGTAAAAGCTTCCACCGCGCCGTGCCTGGCAATGATGGGCTACAACGAAATCCCCGGCGTCTACACCAAATCGTTGGTACAAGACGTTACAAAAGAAGCAAAAAAATACCAAGGCAACTATTCGCCCTCGGCAGTGTCAATGACCGGCGTAGATGGAAAATTCTTCGGCCTGCCCACAGACACCGGCCCGCTAGTTTACTTCTACAACAAGACCGCATTCGATTCGCTGGGAATAAAACCCCCCAGCAACATTTCTGAATTCCGCCAAATAGGAAAAGTAGCTGCCGCCCACGGCAAATACGTGGCGGACTTTGAACCCGACGAATCCCCGTACTGGTTCTCCCCCCAGGCTATGGCTGCAGGCGACAAGTGGTATCGCATAAAAGACGGGCGCTGGCAGGTAAATGCCAATTCGGAAGGGGCCGCCCGCGTTTCTGAATT
This sequence comes from Winkia neuii subsp. neuii DSM 8576, assembly GCF_000420405.1. Classification (GTDB taxonomy): domain Bacteria; phylum Actinomycetota; class Actinomycetes; order Actinomycetales; family Actinomycetaceae; genus Winkia; species Winkia neuii. Next base: position 96,311 of record NZ_ATUW01000006.1, read on the forward strand.
GTGGCAAGGGCTGCTAACAGACAAAGCCGCCCTGGCCCTGCCCAGGTGGGACGATAGGTTTAAAAAGGCTCTGCGCGAGGGCAAACTCATCGGCACAGTTGGCGGGGCGTGGGAATCCCCACTTCTTGCCGAAGACATGGAAAAGACTAAGGACAAGTGGGCAATAGCTCAACTTCCCGATTTGGGGGCGGGCCCGGTTACTGCTCCCGACGGGGGATCGGCCGTAGTAGTTATGAAGGGGTGCAAAGTCCCACAAAAGGCCATGGAATTTGCCAATTGGTTCAACACGAACGTCGACGATTTGGCTTCCCAGGGCTTGGTTGTGGCCGCCAAAAAGAGACCTAAAGACGATCCCCAGCTAAACGCCTTTTATTCTGGCCAAAGCGTGGTGGGAACAAATAAAGAGGCCGAAGCCAGGATGGTGGCAGAAACTTACTTTATTCCCGGTTACGATACCGTAGCTGAGGCTATAAAGCGCAAGGCAGGTGAGGTAGCTGAGGGCAGTGCCCCAGTTTCAGAAATATTTTCTACTGCTCAAAGTGCTTCTGTGAGAGTGCTGGAAGATCAGAAGTTGCCAGTGCAGAAGTAAATTTGAGGGGCGCCGAAGGGCGCCCCTCAAATTTACTTGATGGCACCTGCGGTAAGGCCACCGATGAGGCGCTTTTCCACAAGGGCAAACAGAATAACCACCGGAATAATTGCCACTACAGAAATTCCAAAAACATATTGCCAGCTGGTTTCGTACTGGCCCACGAACTTGGTTAGCGCCACTGACAACGGCTGTTTTCCCGGGGTCGAGAGTACTACTAGGGAGGCGGCAAATTCGTTCCATGCCGCCACAAAAGTGAAGATGACAGCGGTAACTATGCCCGGCCAAACCAGCGGCAGATTAATGCGGAAAAGTACCGCCAGCGAACCAGCTCCGTCGATTTGAGCTGCCTCGTCGACCTCGCTCGGAACAGAGGCAAAGAACGAATGCATAATCCAGGTGGCGAAAGCCAAGTTGAAGGCAGAGTTGACCAAAATCATCGCCAGTAAAGTGTCGGTGAGCGAGAGCATTTGGAATTCGCGGAAGAGCCCGGCAACGACAAGTGCTGGCGGGCACATTTGGGTGAGCAAAACTAAAAACAAGAATGCGCCTCTGCCTGGGAAGCGGAAACGAGCCGTGTAGTATGCGGCGGGCATTGCCACTGCCACCACTATCAACGTTGCGGCCCCGGCAATAATTAGGGTGGAGGCAAGATTTTGTCCCACCGGAGTTTCCGGAGTAGACCACATGGACAAGTAGTTGTCGAAATGCCAATTTTTAGGCAGGTAGGTAGGTGGGATAGACAGTACTTCGGCCCGCGATTTTAATGAGCCTGCCACCATTACTAGGTAGGGCAATATAAAAATAATTATTAAAACTATCCCGCCTGCAACGCGCAGGCCCGTGTGTGGGTGGACGCCGGGGGATTTCGGTTCGCATTGTTTGTTCCACCAGTTTTTTAGCATTATTCGTCCACCCCTTGCATTGGTTTTGCAAGTACTAGATAGATTCCAATAATTACGATCATGAGCACCAGGTTCAGTACCGACAGTGCCGAGGCCCAATCGACGTGCCCCCGCGCACGGATGTATTTGAACAACAGTGTGGTGGTTGTGTCTGCGCTGTTGCCGGGAATGGCTCCGGTCATGACCTGCAGAATTGGGATGTTGTTGAACACGTTGATGATGTTGATGGTGGTGGCGGTAGCTATTGCGGGTTTCAGCTGGGGCAAAATGATTGAGAAATAGGTGCGCGAGGGCGAAGCCCCGTCCACGCGGGCCGCCTCTAATACGTCTGCCCCTATTGCCTGATGCCCGGCCAGGATTGTGTAGGTGGTGAAGGGCAGGGATACGAAGATGGCCACCCCAATTGCGACTATAAACGCTGGAATGGGCCGGGAGGTGATTCCCAGGTCCGTGCGCGAGGTAATGCCGATGTCTTTGAGGAATTGTTGGGCAATTCCCAGTTTAGGTTGCAGGGAGTAGTAGACGACAGTCGTGGTCATTACTACCGAGGCCGCCCACGGGATTATCACTGCCAGGCGGACGAGCCTCCTTCCAGGGAACGCTTTATTTAGGAAGTTGGCCAGTGCCAACGAGAGGACAATGGTCAGGGCTACTACAACTATTACCCAGATGGCCGTGTTAACTAACACGCGCCCCAGGGCGGGATCGTGCAGGACTCGCGTGTAGTTAGCTAGTCCCACTGAGCCTTTGTCGCGGCCAATTCGGGTGATTTTGCGGGTGGAGTTCCACACCATCAAGGCCATGGGGTAGGCGACGATGGCGCCGATCAGTATTAGGACGGGGGCAAGCCAGGGCAGAGCTGAAAGGAGTCCAGCCCGTTTGTTTTTGCGATTCTTCATGAGTTCTTTGGGGCAGGTGGGAGCGCGGGGCGCTCCCACCTGGAGGATTAGTCTTGTTCTGCTTGGTCTTGAATTTGTTTTAGAACGGTCTTGGGGTCTTCGCTTGCGATCTTGCCAATGTTGGACTGGATTGCCCCTTGGGTGGACTGCCACTTCGGGTTTGTGAAGGGGTAGAACTTCGCCTTGGGGAGCAGCGGGATGAATTCCTTGGTGGTGGGATCGTCCTTTAGGGCTTCGCCAGCGGATTTAGTGATGGGAATGAACCCGAGCGTAGAAACGAACTTGGGGTAGGCGGCGTCGGAGTAGAAGTAGTCAAAGAACTTCTTGATGGCCTCTTTTTTGTCGCCGTCATTTTCGAAAGCCATCAGGTGGTCTGCCACGCCGAGGGTAATTTCGGACCCGTCCTTAGTGGGGATCGGGGCAATCTTGTAGTTCAGATTGGGGTTTTGTTCCTCGATCAGTTTCTTGTACTGGGGTAGGCCCACTACCATGCCGAGTTTGCCTTGGAAGAAGGTCTTGCCTAGCGGAGTGCGCTGGGCAGAACCGGGGTTGGCTTCGGTTGCTCCTTCTTTAATGAGCTTTTGCATGAACTGGGCGGCTTCAATGTTGGCTTTCTGGTTTACCTCGATCTTTTTTTCGTCCCCGTAGGAGCCGCCGGCCCCGAAGAACCAGATTGCGGCCTCGGCTTGAGCTTCTTCGTTGCCCAGGGGCATCCCGTAACCGTCGACCCCGTCTTTACCTAGGGCTTTAATTGCCTTGGCGTCTTTTTCCAGCTCGTCCCAAGTTTTGGGAGGAGCAGAAATGCCGGCTTCTTTGAACAGATCTTCGTTGTAGAAGAGGGCGCGAGCCGAGGCGAACAGGGGCAGCCCGTATTGGGTCCCATCCATTGAAGCGTTCTTGCGGAACGATTCTTCGATATTTTGCAAGGTTTCTTTAGAGGTGACCTCGTCGGCACTGTAGAGTAGATCTTCGCCGGCAAAATCGGTGAATGAATCGATATTTAGAATGTCGGGGGCTTTGCCGGCTTGAATATTTTGCCGGACGACGTCATTGATGTTTTCCCAGGATTCGACCTGCAGGTCGACTTTGATCTTGGGGTTTTCCTTCTTGAAACCGTCGATTACCTGCCCCCACAGTTCCTTCACGTTGTCCGTGTAGGCCGGAACCAGCATTTTCAGGGTGGTTCCTTCTTCGGGGGCAGATTCGTTCTTGGCCTGCCCACATCCGGCGAGGGTAAAAGCGGCTGTGGCAGCCGTAGCCGCCGCTAGTACCCGCATCTTTGCGTTGCGCATATCAATCCCTAACTGTTTCGTGCACCTCTGTGTGCATCGGATTAAAGTATGCGCAACGCAAGGGTAGGAAAAGGATAAGACCGGCCTCTATTAGAAACTTCTAATGTGCGACCTGCGCTTTTATTCTCGTCTCGTCCTCTTTCTGACAACTATTACGCGTTGTAGAGGCGAAGTAGGCGAGCGACTTCGGCACCCACCTTCGCGTCGGCAGGGCCCATGTATTTGCGTGGATCGACTAACTTCGGATCTGCGGCTAACCCCTCGCGCACCTGCTGGGTGAACACCACGTTCAAGTGAGTAGACACGTTGATTTTTGTCATCCCGGCTTTGATCGCGCTTGCCATACCCTCGTCGGGTACCCCGGAAGAGCCGTGCAGCACCAGCGGGACTGGCACCTGGTCGCGAATTTGGGAAATCAGCTCATTGTCGAGGACGGCGTCGCGAGTTGCCATGGCGTGAGAAGATCCGACTGCAACTGCCAGCAGGTCAACGCCCGTGTCGGCCACAAACTTTGCGGCGTCCGCCGGGTTAGTGCGGGCGGAAGGGTCGTGTACCCCGTTTTTGCCGCCTACCTCGCCGAGTTCGGCTTCGACTGAAACCCCCCGCTCGCGGGCGTAGCGCACGACCTCGGCGGTGGCCTCCCGGTTTTGTCGGTCTGGCAATTTAGAGCCGTCGTACATGACCGAGGAAAATCCCATGTCGATGGCGTCAACGCACAGCTGCTGGTCTTCAGCGTGATCTAGGTGTACCCCCACAGGTACCTGCGCCTGTTCGGCCAGTGCGAGTAGGCCGGAAGCTAGGGGAGCAAATTTGCCGTGCCATTTGACGGCGTTTTGGGACAGCTGCAAGATCACGGGCAGGCCGGTCTCTTCTGCGGCTTCGACAAACACTTCGGCGTGGTGGAGCAAAACTACGTTGAACGCTCCGAGCCCGACTCCGGCTTTCGCGGCTTCGCGGGCGAGGGCGGCGGTATCACTTTTAGGCATTTATTCCTCCAAGAGTTTTTGGTACAGGGCTTGGTCGAAAGCGCCGGCTGTGGGGGCGGCTACCGTAGCTGCCGCCAGGGCAGAGGCACGGTTTAGCCAGCTGGTTAGTTCTGGTTTAGAGGTGGGAATCTCTCCGGTTTTGGCTAGGGATGCGGCCAGCGAGGCCACAAGAGAATCGCCCGCTCCGGTGGGGTTGCCGTGTAGGCGCACCCCTGGGGGAACGTTCACCTGCAGGGAAGGGGTGAAAGCGGAAAGGCCTGCGGCTCCGCGCGAGCACACCACCGCTTTGGCGCCAAGGCCAAGAAGGCGGGTGGCGCCGGCTTGAAGGGCATTCTCCCCGGTGGCTTCGGCCAGCTCAACCTCGTTGGGCTTTAGCAGGTCGGCCCCAGCCTGCGCGGCTGCCACAAGGGCCTGCCCGGAGGTGTCCACTACCGTGTTGGAACCGGCACTGCGGGCTGCCGCCAGCAGCTTAGTTAAGGTGCCGGGGGCGGTGTGTGGGGGGAAAGAACCGCAGATCGTAACTACCTTTGCCCGCGCGGCCAAAATGACGTGGCTGAGACGTTCCCAAAGCTCTTCCGTCTGGGGGAGGCCGGCCTCGTTAAAAATAGTCGCGTCGGAATCGTCGACCACGTTTATGGTTTGGCGGGTGGGCACCTGGCTGGCGATGAATTTGGGTACCACCGCGGTCTTTTCTAATAGTTCGCGGACCCTTAGCCCATTAGCCCCACCAAGCGGACCGGTGGCAGAAACCTCGTTGCCGAGAGCGGCCAGCACGCGCGCCACATTTAGTCCTTTGCCTCCGGCCTCGGCCAGGGGAGTAACCCTGAAGGAAACTCCCCGCTTTAGGTGGTCTACCTGGTAGGTGATGTCTAGGGCGGGATTGGGGGTAACGGTCAAAATCATTTACATCGCCGCCGGGAAACTGATGGGCAGGGCCTGCCACATTGCGTGCGAATCGAATGAGCGCACGGCGGCCCCCAAGGCCTGGGAATACTTTCCTAAAGTAGCCTTGCGCAAGGGGGCTTCGGGCAGCAGCGGAGAATAAGAGCGCAACTGTTTGGCAAGAGGCTCCAGCAGGAGCGGTCCAGCCTCGGCCATGCCCCCTCCTACGACCACTGGGATTGGGCCCAGCAAGTGGATCGCAGCCGAAATGGAACGCGACAGCTCGGCCACCCCAGAATTGATGATGTGCCTGGCCAACTCGTTGCCCGAAGCAGCTAGGTCGAAAACTTCCCGGGCCCCCGCCTCGGGGGCAAGCAGGTGCGGAGCGGCGGTGTGCATCCGGCGCGCAAACGCCGAGGCCGAACACACCTTTTCTAAGGTTGTGGTTTGCCCGGGCTGATCCGGGTCGGGTACCAGATGCTGGCCTATTTCACCCGACCAGGGGTGGGCGGCTACGGGATAGCCGTCGATGATCAAAGCGGCAGAAATGCCCGTGCCTAACGCGACGTAGAGGGAATCGGCCTCGGCGGCGCCCCAGCGGGATTCGCCCAGCGCCCCAGAGCGCACGTCGTGGGCTAGTACCACGGGTACTTGCAGCCGTTCTGCAAGGGCCTCGCGCAGGGGGTAGTTTTCCCACCCCAGGTTCACCGAATACACGCCCACGCCTGCCGCTTCGTCTACAATGCCGGGCACTGCCACAGTAACCGTGGCAACGACCTCGTCGATGCCGGCTAGTACGGAGGGGGCACGCATTTGTTGATACAGGTTTGCCACGGCCTCAACCACGTCGGCGGCATCCCGCGTTTGGGGAGTGGGAGCTGACCAGTCGGCGGCCAGTTTGCCATCCTGGTCTACGAGGACGGCCTTTATATTGGTGCCGCCGACGTCTATCCCGTAGGCGTGCATTAGTGTTGGCCTTCACTAAGAATTACAGAGCGGGTCAGGTGACGAGGGGTGTCGGGGTTGAGTCCGCGGTTTTCAGCGCGCCCTACAGCTAGCCGTTGGGCAAGTACCAGGTGCGCGAGCGGGTGCAATTTACTAGTCACAAGTTCGGCGCCGGTCTTATTCACCTGTTCAGCTAAGCCGACAGGCAGAGGGCCGAAGCCCCAGACCAGCCGCCCCGGCTGGGCGATCGAAATTGGGCCGTGGCGGTATTCCATTGCCGGGTAGGATTCGGCCCACGATTGGGAGGCCTCCCTATTTTTGAGGGCGGCTTCGTTGGCTAGCCCGATAGTCCAACCGGTACCTAGGAAAGTAACCTGTTCGGCCTCTATCCACGACTGTGGCAACTCTGCCTCTAGCGCTTTTTCGCAATCGAGCGCGGCCGCCTCTACGTCCTCGCCTAAGGTCGACAGCAACAGTGCCAGCGCAGTAGTGGCAAAACGGGTCTGCACTACCGAGCTTTCGTCGGCGAAAGCCAGCGTAATCTCGTCGTCTGCGTACTCGCTGCCCGGCCCCGGGGTTACGGCGGTAATTAACACGTTTGGGATGGAGTGCTTGCGGGTGGCCTTGAGCAGGTCCACGATCTCGGTCGTAGTGCCGGAGCGGGAGATGCAAATGACCTTGTCCCACTCGCCCAGCGGGAATTCAGTGGCGGTGTAGGCGAAAGTTGGTTGGCCCGTCTTCACCTCGCGCATGCGGGCGTAGGCCTGGGCCATGAACCAGGAAGTGCCGCAGCCGACTACGGCTACTCGGCCCTTTTCGATTTTGAGGGCGGAGGCGTCGACTTCGCTGGTTTTGCGCCAAGTTTGTGGCTGAGATTTGATTTCTTCACTGGTAAGCGACATTGCTGCACCTTTCTGATTCGTAGGTGCTTCAAGGCTAGATTTTGGCGTCGATTGGGGTCAATAGTAGGTGGTGTTTCGAGGGCGGAAATGCTGTTTTAAGCAGAACTGATCAGCTGGCAAAAAGGCCTGTGAAGTGCGCATATGATGATTGCTCAGCTAAGTTGACTAAAATTGCTTGCAAAAAAGTGATTGGTTATGACAGGATTTGCTTGTTCGCAACCGGCTAGCAAAGGAGTGGCAGGTGGACAGGCAGGATCGGCAGTCAAAAATTGTTGACTTGGTCATCGAACGCGGCAGCGTGCACGTAGACGAAATAGTAGCCGCCCTGAAAGTCTCGCCCGCTACCGTCCGTCGCGACCTGGACATGCTAGCCGAGCAGCAGCTCATCACCCGCATCCGCGGGGGAGCCAAAGCCAACTCCACCTCGGGCGAACTGCCGATGCGCTACCGCACTTCCAGGCAGTGGGACGAAAAACAGGCGATCGCAAGGCGCGCCTGCCTGCTGCCTAAACCCGGTTCGGTAGTTAGCTTCAACGGCGGCACCACCACCACCGTCGCCGCCTACGAATTAGGGGTCCGCACGTCCTCGGAAAGAGCCTTTATTGGGCACCCGCTCACAGTTGTGACCAATGCCGTCAACATTGCCAACGACCTTACGGTTAGGCCCAACGTGCAGCTAGTGGTTATTGGCGGGGTGGCGCGTTCCCGCTCATACGAATTGGTAGGTTCGCTCGCTCAGGCCGTTTTAGAGCGCATCAACGTTGGACTCCTATTTTTAGGAGTAACCGCCGTCGATATAGAATCGGGAGGCATTTATACGAACAACGAAGCCGAAGCTGCAGTGAACGCCGCTTTGGTCGAAGTGGCTCAGAAGGTTGTAGTTTTGGCGGACCACACAAAAATTGGCGAACGCGCCTTCGCCAACATCTGCTCCTTCGCGAAGGTCGATAAACTGATTACCGACGCCGGTGTCAGTGCCGACCAAATAGCCGCGCTACAACAACACGGAATTGAGGTCACCGTAGCATGAGCACGCGCAAGGCAGTCATCATGGCTCGAGGTCTCGGCACTCGCATGCGCGCCGACGACGGCACAAAACTCGAACAGTCCCAGCAAGGAGCCGCCGACGCGGGAACCAAGGGGCTGATCAACGTGGGGCGCCCCTTCCTCGACTACGTAATTTCCGCCCTCGCCGACGCCGGCATTGACCAGGTGTGCCTGGTAGTCGGCCCCGAACAGAAGGCCTTTGCCAACTACTACGATTCAGTGGAAAAAACGCGCGTAACCCTAACGTATGCAATTCAAAAAGAGCCGCTAGGTACAGCCGACGCGGTTGCCGCCGCCAAAGACTTCCTTACCGAGGGCGCACTAGTGTTGAACTCGGACAACTACTATCCCGTTTCTGCCCTGCAGGCCCTGGCTCAACAAGAAGGCTGCGCCACCGTGGGCTTTGACCGCGACGGGCTGGTAGCAAATTCCAACATTCCCGCCTCCCGCATCGCCGCCTTTGCGGTTATGGACACCGCGGCAGGCCAGCTGAAAAACATCGTGGAAAAACCTTCCCAGGCACAGCTAAAACAAATGCCCCAGGCCCCCGTGTCAATGAACTGCTGGCGCTTCACCCCGCAAATTATCGACGCTTGCGCACACATTTCCCCCTCGGGGCGCGGCGAATATGAAATTGTCGATGCCGTGCGCTACCTGCTGGAGGCCGGCACCTCGGTGGCAGTGGTGCCGTCAAAAGAAGGCGTGCTCGACATGTCCTCTAGGCGCGACATCGCCGCAGTCGGCAAAGCGCTTGAACACGTAGCGGTCAGGCTGTAAACAATGTCCATGGATCCCGTCCTATACCCCACCGGCCCGGTCACCGGGGCAATAAACATTGCCGCCAAAGTATCCACCCCGGACGCGCTAACCGCCCCCGTAGACCAAGTCAGCTGGTTCGTACCCGGCCGCATCGAAGTACTAGGCAAACACACCGACTACGCCGGAGGCCGGTCGCTGCTAGCCGCGGTAGACCGGGGGATCACCTTCAAAGCACGCCGCTTAGACCAGCCGCTAGTGCGCGTATATTCATCCGCTATAGGCGAGAGCGTAGACATCGCGATCGACGGGGAAACCCCGCCCCTGCCACCCGGGCACTGGGCGGCCTACCCCGAAGCAGTCGTAGCCAGGCTTGCAGCCAACTTTCCCGGCCACGTTCCCGGGGCCCAAATCGAGGTTGACTCCACATTGCCGTTGGCTTCCGGCATGTCTTCGTCCTCGGCAATGGTGATCGGCATTGCCCGCTGCCTCATTGATCTGGGCGGAATAGCCAGCCTGGCGTTGTTTCGCAGGCACATTCGCGATTACGAATCGCTCGCCGGATACATGGCCTGCATCGAAAACGGCATGACTTTCGGCGATCTGAAAGGCCGGCGCGGAGTGGGTACGTTCGGAGGCTCCGAAGACCACACGGCAATGCTCTGCTGCGAAGAGGGCAAGCTGGCCGAGTACTCTTTCTCGCCGGTCCGGCGGCGCGCACTCGTGCCGGTCCCGAAAGGTTACGCGTTCGTGGTTGCCGTGTCGGGAGTATTAGCCGAAAAAACGGGAGCAGCCCGCGAAGCCTACAACCGCGTCTCGCTGGCCGTTCGCGAAATCGTGGGACTGTGGAACTCCGACACCGGCCGTTCTGACGCTTCTTTAGCCGAAGCTATCGCATCTTCGGAATACGCCCTCGAACGCATGCGCGAACTAGTCGGCGACGAAACCTATTTGCGCCGCCGCCTAGACCAGTTTTATGCCGAATCTGAAGAGATCGTGCCCCTGGCCGCAGACGCGCTCGCGGGCAGCCATCTACAGGCGTTTGGGGAACTTGTAGACAGGTCCCAGGAATTGGCCGAGTCGGGCCTCGAAAATCAGGTGCAACAGACCGTGTTCCTAGCACATTCGGCGCGGCGTTTGGGGGCGGTTGCCGCCAGCGCTTTTGGGGCCGGCTTCGGTGGAAGCGTGTGGGCACTTGTGAAGCGTGACGAGGCCGAAGCTTTCGCTAGCAAGTGGCTAGCAGAATACTTGAGTTCCTTCCCCTATTTGAAAGACACAGCGGCCACGTACGTGGCGGAATTTGCTGGAAGAGCCTATCGGAGGAGCACCAATGGATAGTGGCCGGTTGACCCTGCCAATCGAAGAGGGCATGGACTCGCAGCTGCGCGAGCTAGTGCAAAGACTGAAGCCTGATGCTGTGCGCAATTCTGACGGCACTGCGCTGCCCGCAGTGGCTAAAGAATTGGTTGACAAGGTGTACGCCACCTACTTCCCGTCGCGGGGGGATCACGACTGGTCACGGGCCCACCCGGACCAGCGTGTACACCAGTACCTGATGAGCAGGCGCCACGTGGGAGGGGGCGAACCGCTGCACATAGACGTTATGGAGGGGTACTTCTCCCAGCAATTTGCCCCCGAAATGGACTGCGACAAAAGTAAGTACTGGCAGGTGATTGACCGTACTACGAACAGCGAGGTTCCCTATGGGCAGTGGTCGGTTCGCCAGGCTCCTGCGCGGGCCATCGACAGGGCAGCAGAGGCAGCGAACTCTGGCCCGCAGGATCCGGAGGCGGCCTCGGCGATAGTAACTATCGAGGACCCAGAGCCGTTCCACGAATACACCGTGAACTTCCTGGCCCGCCAGATTTGGGACTCGACTCAGATCTACAACTACCTAACTAACGACTGGGCGGCGGACCCGAACCGGAAAAAAGACAAAACTTACGATCCTGCTTACGCCCAGACCTGGCAGTTCATGCAGCGGGCATTGAAGGAATGGTTGGGGGAACACCCCGAGGTGGATGTGGTGCGTTTTACCACTTTCTTTTACCATTTCACGTTGGTGTTCGGCGAAGATGCCCGCGAAAAGTACGTGGATTGGTTCGGGTACTCGGCGGCCGTGTCGGTTCCGGCTCTGGAAGAATTTGAGCGAGTGAAGGGCTACGCGTTGCGCCCTGAGGACTTCGTCGATGCCGGCTATTACAACTCTCCCTTCCGCCCTCCACGTAAACGGTTTTTGGATTGGATTGACTTTGTCTCCTCCCAGGTTGCGGACAAGGCAAAGGTGCTTGTCGAAACCACACACGAGGCCGGTCGCGAGGCCATGATGTTTCTAGGTGACAATTGGATTGGCACTGAGCCCTACGGCAAGTATTTCAGCCAGATCGGTTTGGACGCCGTGGTGGGGTCTGTGGGCAATGCGGCCACCTGTCGCATGATTAGCGATATCGAGGGCGTGCGCTACACCGAGGGCCGCTTCTTGCCATACTTTTTCCCTGACGTGTTCAATCCCGAGGGTGATCCTGTGGGGGAGGCCAACGAGTCGTGGTTGGGAGCGCGCAGGGCTATCATTCGCAATCCGCTAGATCGGATGGGCTACGGCGGCTACCTGTCGTTGGCGGTCGCGCACCCCGATTTTATCGAGCGGGTCGAACAGATCGTCGCCGAATTCCGTTCGTTGCATTCGGTTTCGGATGGCCAGCGCCCTGAAAATAGCCGCATAAAGGTGGCAATTGTGAATGCCTGGGGCTCGTTGCGTGCCTGGCAGACCCACATGGTTGCCCACGCCCTGCACTACCGGGAAGCCTATTCTTACGTGGGCGTTATCGAGGCTCTGGCGGGACTTCCTTTCGATGTGAAGTTCATGTCTTTTGCTGACGTTCAAAATGGCGGTTTAGAGGGGATCGACGTCGTGATCAACGCCGGCTCGGCCGGTACTGCCTTCTCGGGTGGGCCGGTTTGGGAGGACCCGGCGCTGGTAGTTGCTATGCGAGAGTTTGTGGCCGGTGGGGGCGGCTTTATTGGGGTCGGCGAACCTACCGGGCTCACTGCCAAGGCGGCAGGGACTAGTGGTGTCACGTTCGCTCTAGCCGATGTGCTGGGGGTCGACCGCGAACGCGATTGGTCGCTATCTACTGACAAGTACCCGCGCAGGGCACGGGAGCACTTTGTCACCGCAGATCTGGATAGCCCCTTCGTCCCTGGGGAGGCTTTAGCTGGCGTGTTCACCACCACGGGCACCTCGCTTGCCCACACAGAGGGCGGCGTTTCGCTAGCGGTAAACGAATATTTTGGAGGGCGCGCAGTCTACGCGACGGGCATGGCCTATTCGGTTGCAAACGCGCGCCTGTTACACCGGGCTATCTACTGGGCAGCGGGTGCCGAGGGCGAGTGGGAGCAGGCGGGGCTGTGCTCTAACCCGGCTCTGGAGGTAGCGCACTATCCCAACGGCAAAATCCTGGTAGCAAATATCACGGGCAGTGATCAGTCCGGGATTATTTCAGGCTTTTCAACCGAGCCCGTAAACGTTCCATCTATGCAGGTCAAGTGGGTTAAATGAGGTTTTTTGAGGACTTTTTCAAAGGCCGGAGGGGAGGAGCCGGGAAATAAACTAGTTCCGTAGTTGCTTACATTTATTGTTCACTTCAATGAAGAGGTTACCAATGAGAAATTTCAAAAAAGCTGGCGCTGGCGTAGCTGTGTTAGCGCTTGCATCCCTATCCTTGGCGGCATGCTCTTCGGGCACCGACAAGGCAGACAAAGACACCAAGGCTTCTAATTCTTCTGACACTCAGATTCAGTTCATCCATCGTCTGCCCGACGGCGACGGAATGACGAAGGTTGACGAGATTGTCCAGAAATGGAATAAGGAAAACCCTGACAAACAGGTCAAGGCAACCAAGTTCGACGGCAAGGCGCAAGAACTTACCAAGAAGCTCGAAACTGACATCAAGGCCAACAATGGTCCCTGTCTGGCGCAGCTCGGCTACTCTGAGGTGCCCGAGATGTACACTAAGGGGCTTGTCGAGGACGTAACGAAGCAGGCCGAAACCTACAAAGACAAGTTCGCTGCAGGCCCGTTCTCGCTGATGAGCGTCGATGGAAAGACGGTGGGGCTACCGCAGGATACCGGTCCGCTCGTCTACTACTACAACAAGGCAGAGTTCGAAAAGCTGGGCATTACAGCTCCTAAGAACTTGGACGAGTTCAAGGCTGCTGCTAAGAAGGCTGCTGCCGCTGGCAAGTACATTGCCGATTTCCAGCCCGACGAATCTGCGTTCTGGCTCTCCGCGCAGGCTGCTGCCGCTGGTGACAGCTGGTACAAGGTAGAAAACGACAAGTGGGCAGTAAAGACTGACGGCGAAGGTAGCCAGAAGGTGGCTGCGCTCTGGCAGGATCTGCTGGATAACAAGGCCGTCCTCACCGAAAACCGTTGGGATGACTCCTTCAAGAAGGCTTTGGGCGAGAAGAAGCTGATTGGCACTATCGGTGCTGCTTGGGAAGCCCCGCTGCTGGTTGACGACATGGCCGGAACCGACAACGAGGGCCAGTGGGCTGTAGCCCAGTTGCCCGATTTCGGGCAGGGCGTAAAGTCGGGTCCCGACGGTGGCTCGGGCGTAGCCGTTATGAAGGGTTGCAAGGCTGTAGATGCTGCAGTCGACTTCGCCGGCTGGTTCAACACCCAGATTGAGCCGCTGGTATCGCAGGGTCTAGTTGTTGCCGCCAAGGGCGACGTGAAGACCCCCGAAAAGATCTCGAAGTTCTACGGCGGCCAGGACGTATTGGCAGAGCTGTCGAAGGCCAACGAAGTAATGGCTCAGGACTTCGGATACATGCCCGGATTCAGCGGTGTGATGGAAGAAATGAACAAGACGGCAGCTAACGCTGCCACCGGCGAGAAGAAGGTTGCCGACATCTTCAAGACTGCGCAGGACGCCTCGGTGAAGTCCTTGCAGGATCAGAAGCTGCCGGTCGCTAACTAGAGTCTAGACAGTAAGGAAGAACAGTGAGTGCAGAAAAAGTTCGCGGCTCCTCTAGTGTGTCTGCGGTGAGTGCGAAACGGGGGTCAAGAGCCCGTGAAAGGCACGACGCAAGAACCGGATGGGCGTTCATGGCGCCTTTCTGCCTCTTGTTCGTCCTGGTTTTCCTGATCCCCATTTGCGTCTCCATATTCTCGTCCTTCTTCGTGCAGGAAGCCTCGGGAGGCGGCGCATTTGGGGGCGGGGAAACCGTCTCTAACTTCGTAGGGTTAGCTAACTACAAGACCGTAGTCACTAACCCTGAGTTCTGGCATGGCATGGGCAGGGTAATTTTGTACACCCTGTTCCAGGTGCCAATCATGATTATCTTGGCGCTTATTTTTGCGCTGCTTTTGGATTCGTTCCTAACTAAACATGTGACGATCTACAGACTTGGCTACTTCTTGCCGTTCGCTATCCCAGGCATCGTGGCAGCAATGATCTGGCTGTATTTGTACACTCCGGAACTGTCCCCAATCGTAGCTGGGCTCTCGCATCTGGGCCTAGACGTAAACTTTCTTTCGCGCAACGTAATTTTGGCCTCCATGGCTAACATGACTACCTGGACCTACACGGGCTACAACATGCTCATCTTCCTAGCTGCTTTGCAGGCTATTCCAGGGGATTTGTCGGAGGCCGCACGTATCGACGGAGCAACTGGTTTCCAGATAGTTACCAAAATTAAGATTCCGCTGGTTCGCGGCGCCGCCCTCCTGGCGGTCTTGCTGTCAATCATCGGTACCGTTCAGCTCTTCAACGAGCCCGCAATCATGGCCACCACCCAAACCTGGATGGGTAAGGCCTACACTCCAATGATGATGGCCTACAACACCATGATGGGTAATCTCTCGCCTTCTGGCGATGGGCCCGCGTCGGCCGTCTCAATCGTGATGGCAGTGTTCGCCGGCGTCCTAGCTGTTGTGTACGCCCTCGTAGATAGGAAGACCGCAAAATGAGCACCAAAACAACCAAAAGCGGAATCACCTACCGGCCTTCGCTCGAGGGCGTGCCGGTACGTTCGGTAGCTCCTTCAACCGCCGCAAAATGGCTTACCACCGGTCTGCTGCTGCTAGCTCTGGTCTACTTCCTGTTTCCCGTGTACTGGGTGATCATTGCCTCGTCGAAGTCCAACCCGGAGCTGGTAAATTCCTCCGGCGTCTGGTTTGCCGGCGGCCCGTCTGGGATCGTTGAAGGTTTTGCAGCCAACTACCACAGGCTGATGAGTTGGACCCACGGAATGTTCTGGCGGTGGGTGGGTAACTCGCTGCTGTATTCGACGGTGGCCGGCATAGTTGGCACCCTCATTTCAGTAATGGCCGGATATGGGTTGGCGAAGTTCCGTTTCCCCGGAAAAAATGTGGCCATGGGCGTAATCATGGGGGGCCTGCTGCTGCCGGTTGCACTGCTGACCATCCCCATGTACATCGTCTTCCAGCACCTGGGCCTAACTAATACCATGGCGGCAATTATTATTCCCTCGTGCGTGAGCCCCTTCGGGGTGTTCTTGGGGCGTGTTTACGCCCAATCTTCGGTGCCTACTGAACTAATAGAGGCGGCTCGTATCGATGGCGCCTCTGAAGCACGCATCTTTTTCACGATGGTGTTGCGCCTACTAGCCCCCGCAATGGTTACGATCTTCCTCTTTATTTTTGTGGCTACTTGGAATAACTTCCTTTTGCCGTTGATGATGGTCTCGAGCCCCGAGATCAAACCGGTCACCTTGGGCCTGTACGGGATGATGAGTTACTTCAACCCCGAAAAGGGAGCCGTAATGATGGGCGCCCTCCTCGGGGTTGTGCCACTTATTGTGTTGTTCTTGGGGCTACAGAAATACTGGCAGTCTGGACTGGCAGCAGGTTCTGTAAAGGGCTAACCCCTGCGGCGGCGCAGGTAAAGAACCGCTCCGCCGGCTAGCACTAGAACTACTACCGCTCCAAGTACAAGCGGCATATTGACACCGGTGTGCGAAAGCTTCGAGCTAGCGGCCCCCTTGTGGGTGCTCGGCTGCGCGGGCTTTTGTGCGCCGGTGTTTTGCTTAGTCTGGCCGGTGGCGGTTGGCTGGTTGCCCTTTCCAGGCTGTTCGGTGCCGGGCTGGGCGGGGCCCTGCTGGCCAGTGCGAGCGGTGAGCCATTCGGCTCGCTTCAACGGATGGTCAACAATGCGGGTCTCACCAATGTTTCCGAAGAAGCCGGTGTTCGGTTCGCCGTTGTACAGTGAACCGCCAATGATCCAGGGAAGGTTGTTGATGGAACGCAACCCGTGGACGCCGTAGGTGGCGCGTAGGGTGGGAGCCCCGTCCACGAACATGGTCACCGAATCTGCGGCCGGGTCGTCGACCACCGCGATGTGGTGCCATTTTCCTACGGGAATTTCGCTAGACCAGTTGGAGTGCCCAAGCGAAGTTTTCTCGGCGTCGGCAAAGGCCCACTGGACCTCTCTCAGCGAGGAAATGGCGCCTGCGAGCGGGGGTTCTTCAATGTCGGAGTCCTCCCCAAAATTCTTGATGTCCGAGCGTTTGCCGCCGCGGGTAACGAAAGCCATCCAGTGGTTGGCTTCCGAGAAGTTTTTGTCGATCTTGACGAAGGTTTCGAAGGTGTAACCCTTCTTGAACTCCTGCCCATTTAAGGGCGCGTCGTCCTTAGTTTGGAAGCGGGCAAAAACGCCCTTGCCCTGAGGAGTGAAGTACACAGACTTTGCAGCCGCAGAATCTTGGGGGACGTCCTCGGAAAGGGACGCGGCATCGGCAGGGCCGGTGAGTGCCATGTCGTTGCCATTGCCAGTAAGATCCTTCAAAGCTAAGCCCTTTTCCTTCACCGGACGCCAGTGAGCCAAAGTGCCGCGCACCTGCGGATAATCAGCCTCGCCCTTGGGGGCGGGCTTTTCAATAGCTTCTGCCGGGGTGAAGCCGCGTTCAATCCACGCTCGCAAGTCTGCAGTGGAAGAAGCCACACTGCCCTCGGGCTTATAGGTGGCTCCAAAGGCTTCGAAACGCTTCTTGAAGTCGATGGGATAACTGAAGGTAGCGCCCTTAGAAGTGTCGATCGCCTTGTCAAAGGGGGTAACCTGCTTCTGCGATTTCTGCATTACCCAGGGGCTGAAGGAAGTCTGCGACAGCTGGTTATGGGTGAAGTCGAATTCCAGCAGTGACATTTTTCCGTTGCCGCCCTGATAGGCACCCTGGAAGTCGATTAATTGCTCGAACACGTCCAGGCCCGCATCGTTTTTGAGGACGCGGTTCGTGGCCCCGTGGTGGTGGCCGTTTAGGGTGAGGAACACCTGCGGGTGGTTGCGGATAATCTTGTCCCACAGCTTGTCGCCGTAGTCGGTGGCTAGAGGATTGCCCTCCCCGTCCACATTGATGATCTGGTGGGAGGTGACGATAGTAGGAATAGTGGGGTTCTGGTCCAAAATCTTGCCTGCCCAGGCAATTTCGGCGTCGTCGCCGTGCCAGGGCAGGTTGACGGAGGCCATCTGCACTCCCGCCACTTTGAACAGGTGGAAGTTAGAAAGGCCCGAGGGCGAAGCCTTTTGGAACGTAGAAGACTTAGCTTGCCTAGACACGGGGAAGTTCTTCTTGTAGGTGCCGAAAAGATCGTCGGGGCTGCCATTCCATTCAGGGACGCAGTCGTGACAATCGTGGTTGCCCGGAAGGATCGCGTAGGGAACGCCCGCGTCCTCGAGCTTCTTTTGGGAGGCTGAAGCTAGTGCCCACTGGCCGGGAACCTGCATCTGGTCTACCACGTCACCCAAGTGTTGGGTGATGCCAATGTGGTAGTCCTTGGAGTGGTCGATGATCCACTGCACCTGCGAATCGTAGGGGTTTGGTAGATCGGGGAAATTCTTTCCGTACTGATTGTTCTGCGTTTCGCCGTAGCGGGCATAGAACTGGGTGTCAGGAAGAACGGCAATGGAGCCGCGTGCGCCCTCGGAAGTATTCAGCTCAGTGCCGCCGGCTACGGAAGCAGCTGGTTCCGGGGTTGTCTCTGCGCTGGCCACAGAGCCGAGGCCAAGCGCGGTCATAGCAATGGCGGTTACCCCCGCCAGGGTTTTGTGTAAAAATCTCACGGCGCTAAAACTAACCGGCCATTTTTACGCGTAGTTGACGTTGCGGTTAACCGCAGGTAGACAAAATGTAAGTTGCCGGGTTCTGCACCTAAAGGAGGACGGTTTGCGAGACTACCTCCTCTGTTGAATCTACCTGTACACTTGTTAACCGTGGCACAAAAAGAATCGAATGAAGCAGTAGACGTCAATGTAGATCAACCTGAGCAGGTGCGTGTTCGTGCGGCTAAGCGTGAGCGGCTGCTTGCGGAGGGGCGTAATCCGTATCCTGTGTTGGTGCCGGTTACGGCTTCTATTAGTGAGGTTCGCGCTAAGTATGGTGATCTTGGTGCGGGGGATGAGACTGATGATTTTGTTGGTGTTGCTGGGCGGGTGATGCTTTCGCGTAATACTGGCAAGTTGTGTTTTGTTACGTTGATGGATGGTGAGGGCAACAGGTTGCAGGCTATGTTGTCGGCTCGCGAGATCGGTGCTGATTCATTGAAGAGTTACAAGGCCGACGTTGACTTGGGCGATCACTTGTTTGTGTATGGTCGGGTTATTTCTTCGCGTACTGGCGAGCTGTCGGTTATGGCCACTCCGGGGAGCACTCCTGATGAGCGTACCGGGGTTGTTCCTCCGGCATGGATGCTTACGTGTAAGTCCATTTTGCCTTTGCCGAAGACGTTTGAGGGCAAGGATGGGGCGTCGGTGCTGTCTGAGGAGCAGAGGGTGCGTAGGCGTGAGCTGGATATGATTATGCGGCCGCGGGCGCGTGAGATGGTGCGTCTTCGTGCTCGCGTGGTGAAGTCTTTGCGTGATTACTTTGATGAGCAGGGCTTTATCGAGATGGAGACTCCGATTTTGCAGAACCTGCACGGTGGGGCGGCGGCTCGTCCGTTTACCACTCACATGAATGCTTATGACACGGATCTGTACTTGCGTATTGCGCCTGAGCTGTTCTTGAAGCGGTGCCTGATTGGTGGCATTGAGCGCAACTTCGAAATTAACAGGAATTTCCGTAATGAGGGCGCTGATTCTTCGCACTCGCCTGAATTCACCATGCTTGAGGCCTACGCGGCTTACGGCAACTACGACACTATTGCCCAGTTGACCAAGGAATTGATTCAGAACGCGGCTGTGGCTGCTACTGGGTCTACGCTGGTTACTTTGGCTGATGGTACTGAGTATGACTTGGGTGGGGATTGGAAGGAGATGGATTTGTATTCGACTCTTTCTGAGAAGATTGGCGAGCAGATCACTCCCGAGACTCCGCGTGAGCGGCTGGTTGAGCTGGCTGAAGAGCGCGGGATTGTTGTCGAGGACTACTACGTGCCGGGCAAGTTGGCTGAGATGTTGTGGGAAGAAGAGGTTGGCGATGATTTGTATGAGCCGACTTTCGTGAAGAATTTCCCTGAGGATACTTCTCCGCTGGTCAAGCAGCATCGGTCTCGTAAGGGTGTTGTAGAGAAGTGGGATTTGTACGTGCGCGGGTTTGAGTTGGCTACTGGGTATTCGGAGCTGAACGACCCGGTGGTTCAGCGTGAGCGTTTCGAGAAGCAGTCTTTGGATGCGGCTAATGGTGATCCTGAGGCTATGGAAGTTGATGAGGAGTTCTTGCAGGCTATCGAGTTGGGCATGCCCCCGGCTGGTGGTATGGGCATGGGGATTGATCGCTTGCTCATGGCTATTACCGGCCTTGGTATCCGCGAGACCATCACCTTCCCACTAGTCAAACGACAGAGCTAACTAAGAGGCAAAGGTGGCTCCGCGTTAGCGGAGCCACCTTTTTTTAGTGGTAGATTTTAGCTGAGCCGAAAAGGGGGACAGGTGGTAGATTCGCAGCTCAACGCCCACAGCAGGGAACAAGCCATAGCGCAAATGAGTGCGGGCAAGATCTTCGACGTCCTCGTAATTGGGGGAGGCATAAATGGGGCTGGAATTGCCCTTGAAGCTGCTAGCCGGGGCCTGCAGGTGTGCCTTGTGGAAGCTCAGGACTGGGGCGAGGGAACGTCCTCCAGAACCAAAGGGATCATCCACGGGGGCATATCTTGGCTCGAAAATAATCAGCTGCGGCAGATAGCGAAAGTTGCCAACGAACGCGGAATTCTTTTGCAAAAAACCGCTCCCCACCTGGTGAAACTAATGCCCTTCATCTGGCCCATAGAAAAGGGACTGAAGGGGCGCATCCGGCAGCTCGGCATAGCATTCTTACACGACATGATTATCAGAGCCGGGGTGCGTGGGGCAGTGCCGCCCCCGCGAGCATGCGGAGTAAAAGAAGCTGTGCGTGCCTTTCCCTCGTTTGCGAAAAGCCCCTCGGCTGGGGCGCTGCGCTTTTTTGATGCGGTAGTAACAGATACCCGCCTAGTTATTGCCGTCTTGCGCACGGCCCGGCAATACGGGGCAGTAGTAGCTTCACACCTGCAAGCCACCAAAATCCTGCGCGATGCCTCTCAGAAAGTAAACGGGGCGCAGGTAGTAGACCAGCTGCAACCCGACCGGCAGTTTAGAATTAGGGCCCGCCACACCGTACTGGCTACCGGGCCTTGGGTGGCCTCGTCGAGCCTGCAAATGTCACCGGACCTTGCCGACAAGGTCCACCTGGAAAAGGGCATCAACATTGCTGTGCCGCGCCAGGCCATTCGCGGTTCCACGGGCGTTTGTCTATCCTCCGGCGGTCACCTGCTCAGCCTGGTTCCCAGGCGCACCCACTGGATCATAGGCACGGACTACCGCGCCTTTGCAGGGGATAAGGCAAAGCCGCCGGTTAGCGAACAGGAAATAGCTGCCCTGTTGGAACAAGTAAACGAACATCTGGCGGTGCCGCTAAGGCGGGACCAGGTGGTTGCAGCCTGGGCCGGGGTACGCCATCTGATTGCCGACCGGGACCATCCGCAGGGTGAACCTATGCGGTGGCCGCACATTTTAGATGTGGGCTCGGGGATTACCGCCATTTTTGGTGGGGCCATGACCTTGTACCGCCTTACAGCCGAGCGAACTGTAGACCAGATCCTGGCGCATTTGGGCAAATGGCAGCCCTCCCGCACAGCGAAGCTGCCGTTGGTTGGGGCAGCCGGCTACACAAAGCTGTGGAATACCCGCTATTCCGTGGCTGCCAACAGTGGCATAGATTCGGTACACGTGGCTTCGCTGCTCAACAGGTATGGCGACGAGGCCGAAATGCTGCTCGCCAAAATTCGTACTGATCCGCAGATGGGGCAAACTATTCCGGGCGCACAAGAGCGGCTCAAAGTGGAAATCTTTTGGGCCCTGCAAGCCGAGGGCGCGCTCACCCTCACCGACGTAATTGAGCGACGCCTTATGCTAGGGCGGCGCCATCAAGATGACGGCAAGGAGGCCGCCCCAGCAATCGCAGAAGTGGTCGCTGACGTGTGCGGTTGGGATAGTGCAAAGAAAGAAGCGGAACTAAACAGCTTCTTTGCCAGGCACTAAAGAATTTCGGTTGGGTCGAATTCCTCGAGCGGAATAATGTGCAACCTGGGTAGCGGAACCTGGAAGGCGTGCATGTCGTATTCCATGTCTATGATCTCGATGCCCTGCTCCACAAAGTCGTTGAAAGCAATCGACAAGAATTCGCGGAAGCACATGATTCCCACACGCCGTTCGTCGCTGAGCAAATCCTGCACCTGGGGAAGAAAATCTATGTCGTGGGTTCCCAAAATCACGTCGCCCTCGCCCTGATCCAAGATCGCGTCAAGGGTGCGCTGAATACCGATATCGACCACCTTGTCCTCGGGATTGGTGGACGAAAGTGGTACGGGCGTATAACCCATCGCAACTAGCGCTTGTACGAAGGCCATGGGGAGGTGTCCGGAAGAAGCGTTCAGGAAGAATAGGCCGTGGACCTCGCCTTCCCAATGTTCGTGGGCATATTCGAGAATGCGATCCCACCGGGGGCGTTCCTCAGACTCGGGGCGGTGGCCGAGGACAGACATGCCTAAAGTGGCGTCAATATTTTCCCCATCTATAACTACGTAAGTTAATTTATTACTCATGTTCTTTAGGCTACTAGCTGACCAGCCAATATTCCTAGGAAAAAAATCATGGAGGCTGCACAAAATGTTTTTTGTCGCCAAACTACTGTGAGTCCTCGCTGGGGGCAATATTGTTGTTCCTGAAAAACCGTCGAAGGGACAACGATGTCAATAACGCCGAAAAACTCTGGCGTGCTCGCGCGTGCGGGCGGTGCAGTTCTGGCTTCGGGAGCACTACTCTTTAGTGGGGTTTCCCTGGCAGTAGCAGACCCCGCTCCCACGCCCACTGATCAAGACAACTCGCAAGCGAGGATTGCCAAGGAGGGCGAAGACCATCCCGCTGCCCCCGCAAAAGATCAGCCCGAGCAGGCTGACGGAGCGCAGAAGGCCGAAGCGCCCGCCAAAAAACCCGCGCCCTCAGCTAAGAAGCAGGAGCCGGCTCCAAAGGGTGAGCCCGGCAGGCCTGCCGAGGGCGAAGAAACATCCCTGCAACTTTCGGATGGGACGCTGAAGGTGCAGATGGCCCGCGCTTATCCTGCCGTGTTGAAGTGGCAAAAAGACGGGCGGGAAGTAGCTGGGTCGGCTGAAAAAATTTCTTCTTTGCAGGTGGATGAGCAGCCGCAGAAGGCCGAATTCAAACTCGCCGAAACTGGCCCCGCGAAAGCTGTTTGGAAGGTGTCTCTGCCCGATCTCTCGGTAACCATGGATGCTGTGGCAACGGTTAGCGAGGGTACCTGGAAACTCACCCTCACGAATTTGGTAGATCCGCAGCACAAGGTACACCGGGTGCGCATTCCCGCCCTCGGGCTGGTAAAAGTAGCCCCTGAAGGGAAACTAGCGCTTACCCGCCTCAGCGTAGACCGCGAAAACAGCGGGGACCTGTTCACTACAGCTAAAGAACTGAAAAAGTCCTCGTACCGTTCTTGGCTCGCCGTCCCCACAACCGGTGGGCTTTCCTTCGGGATGGAATCGAATGCAGTAGACGACGGCAGTGCGAATTACCCGGAAAAGGATCTGCGCACGGATGGACGCTGGGAAACGCGTGCCGCTTCCACCGCAACCATCTATCCGGGCACCTTCACTTGGAGGGGAGCAGCTGCCACCGACGCCATTGGCAACGATGCTGACCCCTGGATTGGCATAAAACCAGTAGCCGACGCCAACAAAGATGGCAAAGTGGACTGGCAAGATGGGGCCACTGCCCTGCGCTCGCTGCGCAAGGGGCCAAACGGTTCCCAAGAAGTGCCAAACAAGGTGATCACCCGGATCCCCTTCAACATTGTTTCGCAAGCCACGCACCCGTTCTTGAGGACTCTTGACGACACGAAGCGCATTTCGCTCGCAACCGACGGGTTAGGGCAGCAGATTCTGCTCAAGGGCTACCAGGCAGAGGGGCACGACAGCGCCCACCCCGACTACGCCGGTCACTACAACGAGCGGGCAGGCGGGCTTGAGGATTTGAAGACTTTGGCAAAATCAGCCGCCAACTTCAACGCTAACCTAGGCGTGCACGTAAACGTCACAGAATCCTATTCAGAAGCGCATAACTTTAGTGAGGAACTGCTGAACTGGCCACCCCAAGCTGCCTGGGGGTGGATGAACCAGGCCTACACGATCGATTCGGCAAAGGACTTGGGCACCGGTAAGGTGTTGAATCGTTTTGCGCAGCTGCGCAAGGAAGTTCCCCAGAATTTGGACTGGGTTTACTTGGACGTCTACCGTGACTTCGGTTGGGAGCCGAACCGCCTGGGTGCAGAGCTGCAAAAGCAGGGTTGGAAAGTAGGGTCTGAATGGTCATACTCCCTGCCCGAGGTCTCTTTGTGGTCGCACTGGGCAAATGACGAAAAATACGGTGGCAGCAACAACAAGGGCATCTCCTCGAAGGTGTTCCGCTTTGTCGAGAACTCTCGGCGCGACACCTTCAACCCAGATCCGATCTTGGGTAATACCAACGTGGTCGAGTTCGAAGGTTGGACTGGCCACGTGGATTACGGCCCGTTCATTACTAACGTGTGGGAACGCAACTTGCCAACCAAGTTTTTGCAGAGCAGTCCCATTCGCAGTTGGGAAAAAGGAAAAATAACGTTTGAAAATGGCACCGTAGCCACCTCCCCCAAGAGCAAAATAGATGGGCGGACCATTCCTACCGATCGCCACATAACCTACGAGGGCAAGACGGTGTACAAAGATGGCGCGTATCTGTTGCCGTGGTCCGATGGCGGCCACGACAGGCTATACCATTACAACGCTCAGGGCGGCACCACCACGTGGGAACTGACCGGAAAATGGGCTGGGGTGAGCTCACTGAAGGTATACAGGCTTACAGATATTGGTCGCGAAGCACTCGGTACCGTACCGGTCTCGAACGGCCGGGTTACTTTGAAGGCCGCTGCCAAAACTGCCTACGTACTAGACACCAGCGACCGGACGGTAGATCCTAACTGGGGCGAGGGCAGCGGGATCTCGGACCCCAGCTTCTTCTCGGGAAACTTGGATGCGTACAGGGTCAAGGGCAAGGCGCGCGTGGTGCGCACAGACAGGGGCAATTTCCAGGCTGAGCTAGGCAAGGGCAACTCTTCGATTGCCACCACCTTTAGGGGAGGAAACTTGCCTGCGGGCACCTACAATGCCTCGGCGTGGATAGAAATAGATCCGCGCGCCGTACGCCAGGTGAACTTGCAAGTGTGTGGCGAGGGCGTAAAACCAGCGGGCACGCAACGCGCGATAGGGGGAATTCCCACCACTGTGCTGACCTCCACAACGGCAATTAACGCTACGGCCTCGGACGAGAAATTGGGAACCTACTTCCAACGTGCTCGCGTCACCTTCACCACCAGTGGGGGCAAAGTGAATTTCAAGATTGGAGCAGCAGCGGGTAACGCCAGGGTGAGCATAGACGATTTGCGGCTTACCAGTTACGTTCCGTCAAAGTCAGTGAAGAACGCGATTGTTGCCGAGGACTTTGAGCACCCAGACGTGGGCTATTGGCCCTTTGTCACCGGTGAAGCTAACAAGGGCGGGGATGCTCGCACTCAGCTTGCCGAACGCCACGAACCATACTCCCAGCGGGGTTGGTGGGGGCGCAATTCCGCCGGCCAGGTAGTGAAGGGGGCTAAGCTCATAGACAACGTGCTCGAGGGCAAGTGGTCGCTTATGGCACACGAGGAAAATCCCGGCTTGGTGCTGCGTACTACTACGGCTACGGTTCCGTTCCAAAAGGGACACAAGTATAAGGTGAGTTTCGACTACCAGGTGGCTCTGCCACACACTTACAAGTTTGTGGCCGGCATTGACCGGACTGGGAAGACTGAGCGCATAGTCGAGAACCAATTTGCCCCCACCCACGGCACCGCCCATTTCTCGAAGGTGATTGAAGTGGGCGAGGGCGCCTACTGGTTTGGGATTGAAAAGCTGGCAGGTGGTTGGCAATCGGATATGACTATTGACAATGTAGTGGTAGAAGATCTGACCCCCGAGCTCGAAGATCCAAACACCGCCCAAGTAGAGCCGTGTATGGAAGCCGAAACTGAACCGGGTACCGCTCCCTGTAGTGAGCCTGGAACGAAACCGGGTAGCGAACCGGGTGCAAAGCCCGCCCCGGGCAAAGACAGCGGACAGAACGCTAGCCAGGGCCAAAAGCCCAACGGGCAAGGCTCGGGCAAAGGCAATAAAGCCGCGCTCAAAAAGGGTCGCGCCCTAGCTGGTACAGGCGCCGGGGCTGCAGCTCTGGTAAGCGTAGCGGGCCTGTTACTTACAGGAGGTGGCATTATTTTAGCCCGCCGGAAGGAAGACTAAAATAAAAAGTTGCGCTCCCCAGGCCAGGGGAGCGCAACTTTATTTAAGGCTAGAACTACTCGGATTTTTTGTTCTTCAAAGCGGCCAGGCGAGCTTCGACCTCGCTTTGCTGACCCATCTTTTCGAGTTCCTCGAACTGCGATTCGAAGGAATCTTGCTGCAGCTCAATCTTGCCCGCAGCCTGGGCTTCTTGGCGGCGAATATTTTCTTCCCAGCGGCTCAGCTCAGAAGTGGGGTCCATGACGTTGATGGAACTCATGGCGTCGTGCACCTTGTTCTGGGCCTGCGCGGTCTTCTGCCTTGCCACAAGCTGGTCGCGCCTAGATTTCAACTGGTCGAGCTTGACCTTCATGTCATTCAGGCCAGCCTTGAGCTTTTCGACTACCTCGGTTTGCGAAGCGATCATAGGATCGGCAGTCTTGATCTGCTCTTCGAACTGCAGCTGCTTGGTTAGAGCCATCTTGGCCAGATTGTCGAACTTGTCGGCCTGGGCACTGTCCCCGCCGGCGCGCAGCTCGTCGGCTTTGGAAGAGGCCGCTTCGGCTTTGCGTCCCCACTCGGCCACCGCATTCTTATCTTCTTCGCGGTCGCGCTCGGCCAGGCGCAGGTTGCCCACGGTTTGAGCCACCGCATTCTGGGCGTCTGCGATCGAGTTCGTGTAGTCGCGGATGAGCTGATCTAACATCTTTTCTGGATCTTCGGCCCTATCTAGGAGGGCGTTGATATTTGCCTTTGCAAGTTGGGTGATGCGACCCAGGATTGATTGTTTTTCTGCCATTTTTAGCCTTTCTAAAGGTTGAAAATCTGAAAACTAGAATTTGCCGCCGCCGAAGGAACCGCCGAAGCCACCCCCGCCGCCGAAGGAACCGCCCCCGAAGGAGCCGCCGAAAGTGCCCCCCGACCCCCAGTCGGAGGAGTCCCAATCAGAAGAGCCCCAATTGGAGTGATGCCCGCCCGAAAGCAGTCCACCTAGCAAGAATGAACCAAAGTCGATACCTGGAGCCCGGTAGGCCTCCCGCATCTGCCCGCCGCCCCCGTCGCGTAGCTCGTTGATGGCCTGCAGCGCGTCCTTGTCGGCCTCGGTAACTAGGGCTACCGCGGTGGAAATGTCCGAATCTTCGAGTTGCCTGGCGTTTTCCAGCTTGTTCTTGGCCTGGGAGACTAGTGAACGCACCTCCACATCCACCACGCCGCGGTAGGGCGAGATTAGCGATTCGGCCTCGGAAATGTGCGCTTGGGCGCTCTGCTTGCGATCGTTGTAGATGCCAGCTTTGCGCGAGTCGCGTTCGTTTTGCTCGCGAATTGGGTCCAGCACATTGTCGAGGGCGTCCTCGGCAGTGCGGATGCGTTCGGCGGCCGCCAGCGGGTCGGCTTTGCCCGCCCGAGCTGATTGGGCGAAGGCGATAGCCTCCTTGGCTTCGGCCACTAGCGGTTCGAATAGTGACTGACCGCGTTTCTTGTTCTCGCGAGCTACGTCGTCTAGGTCGGAGCTGATAGAGCCAATAGCGCGCAGTAGGGACTGGTTTGATTCGGCCAGATTTTGCCGGGCATTCGTGATTCCGGAAAGTAGCCCGTTTGCCTGCGTAATAGCGCGCCGAGCCAGGTGTAGGCGCTCGACGGCCTGAGCGCGATCGTCGGCGGCGAATGCCTGCTTGCCGTCGGCAACAGTTTGGGCTGCAGAATCCAACAGGGCTTCCGCCTGGTCCGCGTTGTCTTCAATCGAGGACAGATTCACCCCCGGGAACGACAGGTGTAGGTTTTTCAATTCCTCGCGGGCAGCGGGCAGGCTGTCGCGCGATTCGTCAATCCTAGTCTGGGCATCGGCCAGCCCCTTGTCGGCCTGGGCCTGGTCGTTAGATAGGTCGGAAAACTCCTGACGTTTCGCCTGAATGATTTGCAGAGCAGTTTGGGCATGTTCAAGCACTTGGTTGGCCAGGGAATAGCGTTGGGAAGAATCCGAGGCCGAATTCATCTGCTTGAGCAATCCCAATGCCTGATCGCGTTCCTTTGAAGCGCTCTGATAGGCGGCCTGGAAAGAATCGGTGCGGGTAGTGCCGAACTGGGCTTTGGCGAACTGCACGTCCTCTTCGGCAGCGCGAACCGCGTTGTCGGCCTCTAGAGCAGCTGACCCAGCTTTAGAAACCGTCTGGTCGATTTGCTGGTCAGATGGGCCGGAAGCGGTGGGGGCATTAGCAGGCTTTCCGGAGGACTTGCGATTGCGCCACACAAAGAAACCAACTACGAGCAAGCCTATTAGCAGTACGGGCCCCACTCCGAGGCGTCCGATACCGCTTCCCCCGCCCGAGCTGTGGCCGGAACTGTTCCCCGGGGTGAGCTTAGTCATCTGTTCGGCCGCAGCGACCGAGGCGCCAGCCCAATCCTCACGAGAGAGTGCGGATACGGCAGCCTGGTCGATCTGCTCCTTTTGTGAATCGGAAAGGCGTACCTGGTCGCCATAGCAAAAACCGTAGTCGTGGGTGCGAACCGCAACTACTAGCAACACGTTGCGCCCCAACAGAGAAGATTTGCGCAAAGTCTGTTCGCACCAGGCGTTGGTGGATTGCCCAGAAAAATCGTTCACATAAACGGCATTGAAATTGCCGGCCTTAGAAGATCGGGTCTGTTTGGCAGCCTCGCGAGCCTTGGCTAGCTGACCCGAATCCATCACTTGGGCACGATCCGAAATCATGTCCTCTATCGAATAGGGGTCCTCGGCTAGGGCAGGTGCGGGGAGGGCGAAAACTACCGCCGCGGTTGCAGCTAGAACTGCTCCTGCCTTACGAACAAAAGAAAAACGCGTCATGGGTGCATTATCGCAAGTATTAGCGGCTTTTGCCTGCCTAGCTGCAACGAGATTCGCGGGATGCGAAAAACGCACTATAGTGAGCAACGAAATAACGTCCGGCGACTTAGCTCAGCTATCATTAGGTGACGTATTGGAGTACTTAAGGAGTAAAAGTGCCAGCTGGCAAAGTGAAGTGGTTTGACGGCGACCGCGGGTTTGGCTTTATCGCGGGCGACGACGGGGCAGAAGTATTTTTGCATGCGTCTGCTCTTCCCGCTGGTACCACGCACCTGAAAGCGGGTACCCGGGTGGAATACTCGGTGGCTGACGGGCGCAAAGGCCCGCAGGCGTTCGGCCTCACCGTTGAAGCGCCCATGCCCTCCTTAGCGAAGCAGGCGCGCCGCAAACCGGCAGTCATGGTGCCGGTTGTAGAAGACCTAATTAAACTGTTGGACTACTCTTCGGCCTCCCTCCGCAAGGGGCGCTACCCGGCCAACGGCAAGAAGATCGCTTCGGTCCTGCGCGCAGTTGCGGATGATTTCGATGCCTGAAACAGACAAGGTTTTGGCGGCAGCCGTCGAGGTGGCAAGGCAGTCACTTTTGTCTATCGCAAAAGAAGACGAGATTGGCAAGCACTTAGGTTTCGTCCTCGACGATGTTCGCCTTGGTACGCATTCCTTCGAATGCCTCAAGCCGGGTTACCGCGGATGGCATTGGGTGTCCACGGTGGCGCGTGTACCTCGGGGACGCAAAGCGACTATTTGCGAGGTGGCCCTAATTCCCGGCCCCGATGCGTTGCTGGCGCCCAAATGGGTGCCTTGGAAAGAGCGGCTCAAGCCAGGCGACCTGCGCGAGGGCGACACGCTGCCGTACAAGGAACAAGACGAGCGGCTCGAACCGGGCTACAGCCAGGTCGATCCAGCCAACCGCGACGCCCTCCAAATTGACGAAGTAGGGCTAGGGCGGGAGCGCGTGCTTTCTGAAGAGGGGCGCGCGCAGGCGGCCCGCCGGTGGTACCGCTCCCGCGAACATGGCCCTGCCCGCCCTCGCAAAAGAGGCGGCGAACAGTGTTCTACCTGTGGTTTTCTGGTGAAGTTGCACGGGTCTATGCGCACCCTATTCGGGGTTTGTGCCAACGAATGGTCACCGCAAGATGGGGCGGTGGTAAGTCTCGACCACGTGTGTGGGGCACATTCGGAAACCGACGAGGCCGTCCGTCCTACCACAGTGCCGCAAAACGAAGCAGCTCTGAGCGAGGACGACCTGGAGGTCAGTGCCCGCTAACGTGGCACGAAGAACATTTTCGCGAAAACCGCTATTTTTCGCCGTTTATTCGCTCTAGTACAGATAAGTGTGAGGAAACAGTTTTCCTCCCCAGACGAAATTTTGAAACGATTGGCACGGATTATTCCCCCATTGAATTGGAAAAGACGTGGCAACAAACACTACTGCCCCTGCCAAAGGCAGCGGGCTCGATAAGTTCTTTCACATTACTGAGCGCGGTTCAACAGTAGGCCGGGAATTCCGGGGCGGGCTGGTGACCTTCTTCGCGATGGCCTACATTCTGGTGGTCAACGCGAATCTGCTCGGAGGCGTAGACTCGTCCATTCCGCCCACTGCAATCGCTGCAGGGACAGCGCTGATCGCGGGCCTCATGTCGATCCTAATGGGAGTCGTCGCGAACTATCCGCTCGCCCTCGCTGCCGGCATGGGGCTGAACGCCATGGTGGCATTTACGCTTTGTGGTGCGATGGGTCTTTCCTACGCCGAGGCCATGGGCCTAATCTTCTGGGAAGGTGCGGCAATTACCGTGCTCGTACTAACTGGACTGCGCGAGGCGGTGTTCCGGGCAGTCCCGGCGGAGCTCAAAACAGCGATCTCGGTAGGTATTGGTCTGTTCATCGCGTTTGTAGGCCTATTAAACGCGGGGGTCATTCGCCCCGGCGGCACTCCCGTCCAGCTGGGCATCGACGGTTCGCTAGCCGGGTGGCCCGCCTTCATCTTCGTGGTCGGCCTGCTCTTGATCGTGGTGCTGTACGTGAAGAAGGTGCGCGGGGCGATCTTGATTGGCATCGTGGGAGCCACGACACTATCTGTGATTGTCCAGGCCATCGCCCACGTGCCCGCTATGCACGACGCGACTGGCAAGGTTGCCCACCCCACCGGGTGGGGGCTGAACGCCCCGAATCTTACCGGTTCGCCGATACGACTGCCCGATTTTGCCACTTTGGGGCAGATCGATTTCTTCGGAGCGTTCAACAAGCTCGGCCCCATAGCGGCCGTCTTGATCATCTTTTCGCTTCTGCTTGCCGACTTCTTCGACACCATGGGGACTATGGTGGCGATTGGTGCCGAAGGCGATCTACTCGACGAGAACGGTGTACCGCCGCATTCTGACCGCATCTTGCTAGTTGACTCGCTGGCAGCTGCCATTGGCGGTCTGGCAGGCACCTCTTCGAATACGTCTTATGTGGAATCGTCGGCAGGTGTTGGCGAGGGCGCACGCACCGGCTTGGCAACGGTGTTTACGGGTTGCTTCTTCCTGGCCTCGGTATTCTTCTCGCCGCTGGTTGAAGTAGTGCCCTCGGAGGCAGCTTCTACCGCGCTTGTGTTCGTAGGATTCCTAATGATGCAGCAGGTGCTCGACATCGACTGGAAGGACCCCGAAATCGCCATTCCGGCATTCTTGACCGTGGCTATGATGCCCTTCGCCTATTCGATAACGGTAGGCATCGGGGCGGGGGTTATCGTGTGGACGGTAATCAAGCTGGCCAGGGGCAAGGTCCGCCAGATCCACCCCCTGATGGCCTTAGTGGCAATTCTGTTTGTCTGCTACTTTGTGCTAGGCCCGATTAAGGCGCTGTTTGCCTAAATAGAGTTAGCAAATAAAAAAGGAAGAGCAAGCCAATCTTGCTCTTCCTTTTTTATGCCTGCGCCGCGGCGCAAAATGCGCAAGGATGAATGTATGGGAAGAACTTTTGCGTCGCTGCACTACAGGAGCTACCGCCTGTGGTTCGTTGCCTCGCTGTTCGCTAACGTCGGCACTTGGATGCAGCGGGTAGCCCAGGACTGGGTGGTGCTCACCGAACTAACCGACAATTCCGGTTTTGCGGTAGGAGTAACCACCGCCCTCCAATTCTTGCCGACCCTGCTGTTCGGTGCAGCCGCGGGCGTGCTAGCGGACCGGCTAGATCGGCGCAAACTGCTAATTGTGACCCAGTCGGCCATGGGGGTGCTCGCCCTCGCGATGTCACTGCTACTGCTTTCAGGGCTTGCCGAACTCTGGCACCTGTACGTCTTTGCGTTTCTTTCGGGGTGCGTGGCGGCAGTGGACACCCCGGTGCGGTTGGTCTACATCTCCTCATTAGTGCCGCCCAACAAGCTCCCCAATGCGGTGGGGCTCAACTCCACTTCCTTTAATATGGCGCGCCTAGTAGGCCCGGCCGTAGCAGGTATTGCGGTGGCAGCAGTAGGGCCGGGGTGGGTGTTCCTATTAAATGCTTTGACTTTTGCGGGGCCCGTGGCGGTCATGTTCATGATTCGCGAGACATATGTAGCCACCTCCGCTAAGAAGCCCGAGCGCAAAGGAATGTTCATCCAAAGGTTTTCGCTATATCAAGCGACGCAGCGACATCGTGGTAATCATGGCCATTGCGGGAGTGGTCTCTGCATTCGGGCTGAACTTCCAGATGACCACGGCAATAATGGCCCGCGTCCAGTTCCATCGGGGGCCCGAGGCGTACGGACTGCTCACCTCTGCGATGGCTGTGGGGACGCTAACTGGAGCACTGTTGGCGGCGCGTCGGCGCTACCCGCGAGTACGCACTGTGGTGGTTGCAGCCCTAGCCTTTGGGGTGGCTTCCGGGGCCGCCGCCCTCGCCCCAGGATACTGGTCGTTTGCGCTACTGCTAATCCCCACAGGTCTTGCCACCCTCACTATGCTCACTACGGCGAACGCTGCGATTCAGATGTACACCCACCCCTCCATGCGAGGGCGCGTTATTTCCATCTACCAGACGGTGAACATGGGTGCTACCCCCATTGGGGCGCCAATCGTGGGGTGGGTAGCCCAGGTCTGGGGGCCGCGCTGGTCTATTGGGATAGGTTCTCTTGCCGCCGTGGCAGTAGCTGTGGTCATGGGGGCTTGGGCATGGCACAGGTGGCAGGTCGAGGTGCATTTACAAAAGAAGCGCCCCTTTGTCTCTTCCTATGGGCCCCGGGAACGCGCTGACGACGAATAGGTGGGGGCGGGTGCCAAAGGGCGGATCCAAGGAGGGTGAGCTCGGCTATGGACACCGGCAGATATGGAGCGCTCAGAGCTGCCGTACTGGTTAGAATTAATGGCAGCTTTTATATTAGGAGGGGCACGTGGGCAATCTGATCGATACCACCGAAATGTATCTAAAGACTATCTACGAGATGGAAGAGGACGGAATCCCACCCCTACGCGCGCGAATCGTTGAAAGGCTGGGCCAATCAGGGCCGACCGTTTCCCAGACGGTGGCACGAATGGAACGCGACAAGCTGGTTTTTGTTGGCGACGATCGCATCATTCAACTTTCTAAAGAGGGCCGCAAGCGCGCTACTGAGGTAATAAGAAAGCACAGACTTGTTGAATGCCTACTCGTGGGGCCCCTAAAACTTCCCTGGGCGGAAGCTCACGAGGAAGCCTGCAGGTGGGAACACGTCCTCTCTAAAAAGGTCGAGGAACGCCTTGCGGACGTGTTGGGCGATCCCGCCTGCGACCCCTACGGAAACCCAATACCTGGCCACAAGCCTGAAGAACGCCCAGCCGAGGTAGCCGCTAGCGAGGTCGAGCTAGACGGCAACGAGTTCCAGATCACGCGATTTGGGGAGCCGCTGCAGGCTGAAGAGAACGTCTTAACAAAGTTGCAACAGATTTCCATACAGGTTGGAGCGAAGGTAACAATTTTGCTCAAGGGTAATGAAGCTGTCCTCAAAACCGCTGCTTCCAGGGGAAATGTCTCCTTTGACGCCTCCTTACTGGCGCACCTGTTCGTGGTCAAAAAGTAATCTGAGCGTGATCTGTCCCGCGTTTCTGTAATAAAAACGTGACAAACCGTTATCTTCCGGTTATGCTTTTTTCGTTAGATCTTCAGATCGCGTTTTGGCGGGTCCCCGTTACTCGCCCCGCCAGGACGGAAACCAATGAGCAACAGTTGCGAGTGCCGCCTAGGCGGGGAAACAAACAGGAGCAATCTTGGCTAAGCAGTCCGCCGGCCGGCATCGCGCAGCGTGCCGCCCCTCCACGCCACTGACCGAACTGGGCAACTCTCTTGCCTCGCCTACCGTCCGCCGTCGCGCAGGCGCGGTTGTAGGTACCTCCATCGCTCTGTCAGGTGTGGTTGTAGTTCCGGCCCTAGCAGGAACCGTTGGGCATCAGGCGCCCACTACCAAGGGCGTGGATGTGGCCCACATGGCCAAGACCCTCAAGCACAATGCCGACACCAACAAGCAGCAGGTAGTTTCTAAGGCTGCTACTTGGCAGAACGGTGCCGCTACCCAGAAGGTCACTTCCGAGGTTGCCCCCGCCCCTCGCCAGCAGGCTCGCGCACAGGCAGCAGCTGCCACGTCCGAGGGGGGCTCCGCCTCCTCTGTGCAACAGCTCGGCCACGACCAGGCAACCGGAAACGCCATCATCGATATTGCGATGCGCTACCTGGGTATGCCCTACGTTTACGGCGCTGCAGGTCCGGATGCCTTCGACTGCTCTGGTTTCACCCAGGTAGTGTTCGGCCAGGTCGGGATTTCGCTGCCGCACCAGTCCGAGGGCCAGGCTGCCGCCCTCGCCGGATCCGAGGTTTCTGCTGCCGAAGCACAGCCGGGCGATCTGATGTGGACTCCGGGTCACGTTGGCATCTACCTTGGCAACGGTCGCATGATCCATGCTGCCACCCCTTCAACTGGCGTCACTGTTGGTGACGTGTACACCTCCTTCCACTACTACCGCACCGCAAAGTAGTACTTAGACTTTTTAGAACGCGCCCTTATTGCTCGGGGCGCGTTCTTTTTATGTACACAAGTGGGTATTCGTGCAAAAGGGCACTTTTAATGTGAGAAGTGGCGTACGCGTTTTTATCCCCTTCGGGCCGCGAATAGGGCACAATAGGAGTTAGATGTTACCTTTTGGGAGGTTCTTATGTCTGGCAACGCAATACTGGTTGGTGTCGATGGTTCAAAGGAGAGCTTGCAGGCTGTCGAATGGGCGGCTGCACGCGCCAATCGTACTGGTAGTGAGCTAACTATTGTTTGTGCGTATGCACTCCCATCTTTTACCGCCGCTTCCTTAGATGGCGGCTATGCGGCCTTGGACGACGAAACTATAAAAGCTTCAGCGCAGGCAGTTGTCGACGAGGCCGCACAAGTGGCCGAGCGTGATGGCCTCACGGTGAACACCCTGCTCGAACCCGGCGATCCCGCCGGCGTGCTAATCGACCTGTCGCACGAATACCAGCTGGTTGTGGTGGGCACCCGCGGGGGAGGGGGGTTCGCCGACCGGCTACTGGGCACGGTGTCCTCGGCTTTGCCTGCCCACGCGGCTTGCCCGGTGGTTGTGGTGCCACGCCACAAGTCGGGTCCGGCATTCACCCCGGCTGAAAGAATTGTTGTTGGCGTCGACGGCTCTGCTGCCGCAAGCCCTTCACTAAACTATGCGGTTGCCGAAGCTGAGGCTTGGGGGGCTGAACTCACAGTCGTTTCTGCGGTGCCTTTGGCTACGTCCTCGTCCACTATGGGCTGGTTCCCGGCCTCTGTGGATCGGGACGCCGTTATTGAAGATACGCGCCAGCGTCTTACAGAATTGGTCGAGGGCGTGCAGGGCGATTCCAAGATAAAGATCCGCCGCCATGCTCTCGATGGCAACGCGGCGGCACTGCTGACCGAGTTTTCTACCGCCGTCGATTTGGTTGTGGTGGGTACCCGTGGGCGGGGCGGGTTCGCGGGCTTGCTGCTTGGTTCCACTTCCCAGGCGGTGCTCGGGCATTCGCAGTGTCCGGTAATGGTTGTTCCCACCCGCAAACACGACGAGGGCGATTCTGTGGTCCCCAAGTGGAACAGGTAGAGTTCTCGCTTACATTTTTTCTGATGGCCGACTAGTTATTTAACTAGTCGGCCATCATGCTGGTAACCTTGCCTTGTTGCCCTCGTAGCTCAGGGGATAGAGCACCGCTCTCCTAAAGCGGGTGTCGGACGTTCGAATCGTCTCGGGGGCACAATTTTTCTTAGGGCTGCAGGCGGGCCCAGGCCAGTTCTGCCAGTATTTTTGCCGTGTCAGCTACCGCGTAATCCGCAAAGTTTGCTTTTGCAGAGTGGTTGAACTGCACCTTGTGCTCGTCTGTTCCCTCCGGGACTGCCGAGACTCCGATAAAGCAGCCGGGGATCTTCTCGAGTACGTAGGCGAAATCTTCGGAGGCAGCCATGGCGTGGGATTGGGGGAGCCAGCGCTCTTTAAATTTCACTGCTAGGGTGTTTGCCACGAACTGATACTCGGCGGCGTCGTTGAATGTTACCGGGGTAATCGGATCTAGAACGCATTTGGCTTCTACGTTGTTAGCTTTTGCTAGGGAGTGGATTAGTTCCTGGATGCGCGCCTGCAGGCGAATTCGGGTTTTCGGATCCACTGAGCGCATGGTGAAATCCATTTTTGCCTCGTTGGGTATTACGTTTTCGGTAGAGCCGGCGTGGATTTGCCCGCAGGTGACGACCACCGGGTCGAAGGCGTCGAATTCGCGGGCTACTGTTACCTGAATTTCGCTCAAAATTTGTGCGCACGCCATTATTGGATCGTGGGTTTCGTGGGGAGCACTGCCGTGGCCTCCGCGCCCTCGAATAGTCACGTAGAGGTTATCGGACGAGGCCATAGCCCCCGCAGGCCTCGAGAAGATAGTCTTGGCCGGGTAGCGGCCAGCCCACACGTGGCAGGCATAGGCGTGGTCGGGGATGCGTCCGGCAGCTTCCAAGAGCCCTTCCGCAATCATCTTGTCTGCTCCGTGGTAGGCCTCTTCGCCGGGTTGGAACATGAAGATTACGCTTCCGGCAAGCCTCTCGCGCACATGGGCGAGGGCGCGCATGGCTCCAACTAGGCCGGCCATGTGGAGGTCGTGCCCGCAGGCGTGCATATTTCCATTTTTTGAAGCCCAGGGTAGTTTCGTAGCCTCTTTTATGGGGAGGCCGTCCATGTCTGCGCGCAGTAGGACTAGAGGGCCGTCGCCGGCCTGGCCGTGCAGGATTGCCATGTAACCGGTTGAAGACTTGGCTTTTACAACCTCGAGTCCCAGGGAGTCAATTTCGCTTCGGATTCGCCGAGCAGTATTTGGAAGGTCGAGCCCGACCTCGGGAATCTGGTGCAATTCGTGGCGCAGTGCGATCAGCTGCGGAGTGATTCTGTCGATTTCCTGGCCTACTAGGTCGGGCATGGAGACTCCTTCAGAAGTTGTTTGTACTCATTATGCCTGCCTGGGTGGGGTAGGCCCAAAGGAGTTCACTTTGCGGCTTAGGCGGTCAGATCGGTGGCCCCGTCCTTCTTTTCGTTGATCCAAAGCATTGCCAGGGCGGCTACGGCGAGCAGGATTGCTGCAAAACGCATGGCTGCCGCCGGCTGGGCCCCTAACAGGTGCTTGTAGATGGCCCCGAAGCTAAGCGTCTGAAGGAGCTGCGGGACTACGATCATCATGTTTATTATTCCCATGTAGACGCCGTAGCGTTCTTTCGGGATCATGCGTACGGCCATAATGTATGGCACTCCCATGATGGAAGCCCAGGCCACCCCCAAGCCGATGATGGGTATTAGCAGCATTTCCTTCGTGGTCATGGCGGGAAACATAAATAGTCCAACCGCGGCCACGAGCAGGCAAGCGCAGTGGACGGCTTTGGGGCCGATTTTGTGGGCGAGGCTTACTAGGCCGAAGGCACAGCAAAAGGTAACCACGTTGTAGGTGCCGTTGATTACGCCAGTCCAGGCGGTGGCCTCTTTGAACGCGTTCGAGGACGGGGCGTGGGTGCCCCAGACCGCGTCGGCGGCGGTGGCGGCAACGAATTGCCAGTACACGTTCATCGCGAACCATTGGAAAAGGTAGACCAGGGCGAGTTTGCGCAGCCCTTTAGGCATGTCCTTTAGGGCCTGCCAGATTTCGGTGAGTGTGCCTTTCAGCCCCTTCTTTTCTGCTTTGAGGCGTTCGACCTCGGCTTTGGTGGGAGGGATTTCTTTAGTGGATAGGACTGTCACTAGGACCGATCCTATGGAGCAGACGGAGCCGAGCATGAATGAGCCGACCACCCAGTAGGGGATGCCCGCTGAGGTAGAGGAGGTGATTAGTTGTTGGAAGACCCACAGCGACAAATTGGCCAGGGTAATGCCGAGGCCGGTAAAGAAGGATTGCGTGAGGAATCCTTTGGCCAACTGTTTTTCGGGTAGCTTGTCGGCGATAAAGGCGCGGAAGGGTTCCATTGCGGTGTTGTTTGAGGCGTCTAGCAGCCACAGCAAGATGACGGCCATCCACACGGCGGCTACGAAGGGAAACAAAAATAAGCAGATCGAGCATCCAAGTGCCCCCAGCAAAAAGAACGGTTTGCGT
This sequence comes from Winkia neuii subsp. neuii DSM 8576, assembly GCF_000420405.1. Taxonomy (GTDB): domain Bacteria; phylum Actinomycetota; class Actinomycetes; order Actinomycetales; family Actinomycetaceae; genus Winkia; species Winkia neuii. Next base: position 134,744 of record NZ_ATUW01000006.1, read on the forward strand.
CTGCCCCAGCGCGGAGACCAGGTGCGGTCGGAAACTGCCCCGATTAGCGGTTGGATGAACAGGCCGGTAATAGGCCCCGCCATATTCAGTATTGGTAGGGAAGCCGGGTCGGCACCCAGAAATTGGTAGACGGGATTCACTGCAGTTTGCTGCATGCCAAACGAATATTGGATGCCGAAGAAACCGAAGTTCATCAGCATAATTTGTGCGGTGGATAGGTGCGGCTTGGATTCTGGGCGTTGGCTAGCCTCTTGGGCGCTCACGGCTTGCTCCTAGTTGGGGTAGGGGATATTTATACAATAGTGACTTTGTGGGGACTCTTCGATTAGAAAGCCCATTTTGGTTCGTCCTCGCCCGTTTTGCCCTAACCTGTAGACACTAATGTTTGGAGGCGACAATGATCCCACCCGATCCTGATCAATCGTTCACCCTCAGCCAGCCTGACTACGCTGACTCAACCCAGTTGATCACTTACGCAAACCGCTTTGGGCAGAATCTTTCAGAGCTGGGCGAACTGTTGGAAGACCTGCGCGAGGTTTTTGACGGGGTGCACATTTTGCCTTTCTTCACCCCTTTCGACGGGGCGGATGCGGGCTTCGACCCTGCCGACCACACCAGCGTCGACCCGCGCTTGGGCAGCTGGGAGCAGGTGCGCAGCATTTCCCAGCACTTCACGGTTATGGCCGACATGATCGTCAATCATCTGTCCTACAAGTCCCCGCAATTTCGCGATGTAATGGCTAAGGGGGCGGGTTCGCCGTATGCGGGCATGTTCTTGACCTTATCTTCGATATTCCCGCAGGGGGCCAGTGAGCAGGAGCTAGCCGCCATCTACCGCCCTCGGCCTGGCCTTCCCTTCACCCACTACACTTTTGGAAAAGAAACCCGCCTTGTGTGGACCACGTTTACCCCGCAGCAGATCGACATCGATGTTCGCTCGGAGGAGGGCAGTGGCTATTTGGATTCTGTTTTGCAGACCATGGCCGCTGGCGGGGTAAGCCAAGTGCGCTTGGACGCGGTTGGTTATTCCGTGAAAACGCCGGGCTCTTCGTGCTTTATGACCCCGCAAACCTACCAGTTCATAGGCGAGCTCACCCAGCGGGCCCGGGCGTTGGGGATGAGCGTGCTGGTGGAAATCCACTCGCACTACAAGAATCAGATCCAGGTGGCTTCGAAGGTGGATTCAGTCTACGATTTCGCGCTGCCGCCGCTAGTGTTGCATTCCCTGTACACGGGGAAGATCGCCCCCCTAGTGAAGTGGCTTCGAGTAAGGCCAATAAATGCAGTCACGGTTTTGGACACTCACGACGGTATCGGCATTGTCGACGTGGGCCCAGATGGGCAAAGTGGGCAGGCGGGTTTGCTCACCGAGGGCGAAGTGGACGCCCTGGTGGAAGGCATACATGAGGCTTCGGGAGGGGCTTCGCGCAAAGCCACTGGTTGGAATGCCTCGAATTTGGATGTTTACCAGGTGAATTGCACGTTCTTTGACGCCTGTGGCAAAAATGAGGAGGCTTACTTCTTAGCGCGTGCCCTGCAGGCTTTCACTCCCGGTATATGTCAGGTTTATTACGCGGGGTTGTTAGCGGCTCCCTGCGACTTAGAACTACTAGAGCGCACGGGGGTGGGGCGCGATATCAACCGTCCCTACTATTCCAGCTCTCGGGTACGCGAGCTGCTGCGCAAACCGCTGGTGCGTAGGCTGACTGATTTGTTGGCGCTGCGCAAATCCCACCCGGCGTTTCGGGGTTCCTGCCAGGTGCGCTCCTATGAGGAGGATTCTCGATTGGTGTTGACCTGGGAAAATAAGGATGCTTGGGCGGAACTGGTATGCGATTTTGCCGCCGGTAAGGCCGAGGTTACCTGCAACTAGTTGCGAGCTTGGTCTTGCAGGTAGGTGAGGATGGCGCGCACTCGCCTGTTTTCCTGTTCTGGGGTTAGCCCCAGTTTGGCGAAAATGTTAGCCACGTGTTTACCCACCGCCGCGCCAGACACGTACAGCTTCTGGGCGATCTGTGAATTGGACTGGCCCTGAGCCATCAGAGCGAGTACTTCCATTTCGCGTTCGGTCAGTTGATCTATGCCGGATTTAGACACCATTGCCCCGGCCACTTGCGGGTCTATCACCACGGCCCCCCTGCCCACCGCCTTAAGGGTGGTGATGAAATCAGCCACGTGGCCCACGGAGTCTTTTAATAGATAGCCGGTTCCTGCACTGGGGGTAGTGAGGTCTAGTACTGCGCGCGCATACGCGGGGGCCACGTACTGTGAGCACACCAAGATAGCTACCTCGGGGTGCAGCTGGCGAATCTGCTTGGCGGCCTCCAGGCCGTCCTCGGCCATATTTGGGGGCATGCGCACATCGGTAACCACGAGGTCTGGGGGAGTTGACTCGGCAAAAAGCGAATCGACAAGCAACGGCAGAGTCTGGGCATTGTCAGTTTGCCCCACAATTTCGAAGCCTTGCCGCTCGAGCATCCCCGCTAGGGATTCGCGCAGCAGACCGGAATCGTCTGCAAGTACAAGTTTCATTATTTCTCCAGTGTTATTGACGATTCGCCAGCAAATAGCAACAGCGGTAAGGACCCTATCACCTGGGTGGGGCCACCGGCAGGGGAGGAAACAATTAGCCTGCCTCCAAATGCAGCCAGGCGTTCCTGGATACCAGCTAAGCCGCCGCCGGGTATTACGCGTGCGCCTCCAGGGCCGTCATCTTGAACGGAAATACGCAGCTGCCTGCCCACTGTGATCAGCACATTTACGGGGGTCCGGGCAGCGTGTTTAGCGGCGTTGGTTATTGCCTCCGTGGCAAAGAAATAGGCGCAGGCTAACACGCCCTCTGGAAGGGGCGGGATAGGCGAGGGGCAGCGGATAGTAACTGCGCTGGCGCTGTGGCGCACTACGTCCTCTAGGGCTGCTACTAAGCCCTTGTCTTCCAACACTTGCGGGTGGATCCCGCGGACGGTAGCACGCAATTCCGCGAGGGCGGTGTCGATATTTTTGTGGGTAGCGCTAAGGAGTTGCGCTAGCTGAGGATTACTTTCCAAGCAGGGATCCATCTCGGCTTCGCCAAGCGAAAGGGCAGCCGCAACCAGGTACTGTTGGGCGCCGTCGTGTAGGTCGCGCTCTATGCGCCGTCTTTCGACCTCATAGGCATCTACGATTGCGCGGCGGGAACGCACGAGCCGCTCCACCTGGGCCGCTGCGGAGCGCCTGTCCTGCCATTTCTCGAAAAACCTCACGCCACTATCCTAAATGGGGAGGCCTGTTTAGCCCGCATGGGTAGCATACTTAGGCCGCAAGGTAGAGCTAGGCCTACCTAGACTCTAAAGCTCGCCCGATTTTTCCTGCGGTAGAACAGGGCAGAATGGAACTATGACTCAGACAATCCTCTCGGCCGAGCATTTGCAAAAAAGCTTCGGAAAGGTGCGCGCGCTAGCTGACGTTTCCCTGCAGGTCCAAAGTGGGCAGGCCGTGGCTGTAATGGGGCCTTCCGGATCCGGCAAATCCACTTTGTTGCACTGCCTTTCGGGCGTGCTCGTTCCCGATTCAGGTAGCGTCTATTTTGAGGGCGAAGATTTGGCCGGTCTTTCCGATTCGGCGCGTTCGGCCATTAGGTTGTCCGCGTTTGGCTTTGTTTTTCAAGACGGGGCGTTGCTCCCTGAGCTGCCGGCTAGGGAGAACGTGGCTTTGCCGTTGCAACTGCAGGGACTTTCGCGCCCGGAGGCACTAGAGAGGGCCATGGATACGCTTGCCAAACTTGGGGTAGATGAGGTTGCGTTGCGCCTACCCGGGGATATGTCGGGCGGGCAGGCCCAAAGAGTTGCGGTTGCCCGCGCAGTAGTTACACGACCAGCAATTATTTTTGCCGACGAGCCGACCGGCGCCCTCGACCAGCCCACAGGCCACGAAGTGATGCAAGTATTAACTGCCCTGGTGCGGATGATGGGGAGCGCTCTGGTTATGGTCACCCACGACGTAAACGTGGCCTCCTGGTGCGATCGGGTGATCGAGATTAGGGACGGATTGCTGCACTCTGATCAGTTAGTTGGGCGAAATGATGGCTAGGAGGAAAGGAGCCACGAACTTAGTTTCTATTACGTTCCAACTGGCTAAATATAGGCTCGAAAATCTTCGCGGGGAGGGCATTACTGTCGGGCTGACTATAGTGTCGTTTGCGATCGTGTCGGCCATAACGTATCTGGTGGCCACCGGCACCTACATGTTCTACCAACGCAGCGAGCATGCCGACCAATTCTTTGGCGACCTACAGCTTGGCAGTGCCGCTGCCTCCGCCTACGTGTTACTTTCGGCGCTAGCGCTCTCGCTGCTGCTCGGGCCCCTGGTCAATCTGGCCGGTTTAGCATCTGTGCTTGCGGCCACCTCGCGCGAGACCCGGCTGGCTGGAATGCGCCTACTTGGCGTATCAAATTGGGCAGTGATGCGCATTGCCGCGTTGGAAACTATGCTCCAAGCCGCCGCGGGGGCAGCAATTGGATTGCTGGCCGCCTTTTTGGCCTTACCCGCCCTCAAAAACCTTTCTTTTCAAGGCATCGCATTGTCATGGCAGGAAATGTTCATGCCCCCCGCCTACTACGGAGCCTGTGCGCTGGCCATAATATTGTTTTCTGGAGTGGCGGCGGTATTCGGGCTGCGCAGGGTCATAGTCTCGCCCCTGGGGGTAAGCAGAAAAGCTCTGCCACGGCGCCCTCGCCTGTGGCGGGTAGTGCTCTTGCTGACAGGGATAGGTGCCGCCTACGTGATCCCCGTTTGGTTCACCGAGGGGGGAATCTCGGTGGGAGTGGGACTAGTGATTGCCATCATCTTGCTCCTGGTGGCCGGTTTTTCAGCTGTAATGCCCCTGCTGCTGCGGCTGGTGGCTCGCATATTTACCGCGGCGAAAAACCCGGTAGTTTCCGTGGCCATGTGGCGCATAGTCGCTTCCCCACGGAACACCTGGAGAAGGGTTTCCGGGGTAGGCATACTTTCGTTCATAGCCGCCATTGCTGTCCTGCTACCCGCATCTATTCCTGGAATCGAAATTCCAAAAGAAGAGCGCTTCGTCCGAGCGGTCCTAATGGACGTGCGTGTGGGAGCCTTGCTGACTATCCTCTTCGGCTTCATACTGGCGGCAGGAGCAACCCTGCTCTCGTCCATGTCCCACGAATTCGAACACCTAAATCACTCCTACGCCCTCGCCCGCATGGGAGCGAAAGATTCGTTTGCCCTCAAGGTGTCGGCAGCCGAGGCAATAATCCCCGTTGCCGGCGTATGCCTTCTTGGCTACTTACTGGGGAGTATAAATGCGGGTCCGCTAGCGATTTTCTTCAATAGTGCGGGCACGCCGTTTAGAAGCGCCTCGCCTGTTCTATCGGCTCTGGTCGGTTTGGGAGTGGTTGTTGCGGGGATAGCGATGGTATCTTTGGCAACCGCCATAACGATTCCGATTCATCGTCAAATAATGGCAAGGCATAAGCGCAGGGCGGATTAGGGCCAAAGCAGGTGGGTGTGGCATGTACGATTCTTTATATGAACGCGAATCATTTTCCCCTCGTCTTACCCGCCAAAATACTGTTGCTCGGAAGTGGCGAACTCGGTAAAGAAATGGCCATCTCGCTGCAGCGCCTCGGTTGCACTGTAGTGGCCGCCGACTCCTACCCCGAGGCACCAGCAATGCAAGTAGCTCAGCAGAGCCACGTATTAGACATGACTGATGCCGCCCAGCTGCGCGACTTGTTGCGCGAGGTAAAACCCGACCTGGTAGTGCCCGAAGTGGAAAAACTCGCAGCCGGGGTACTGGAAGAATGGATGGAACAAAACCGGGGCCAAGACACTCTCGCCCCAGTGCGGGTGGTGCCGAACGCCCCTGCAGTGCAAGCCACCTTCGACCGTCGCTACATTCGCACTCTAGCCGCCGAAACGGCCGGGGTAGCCACCTCAAGGTACGGCTTCGCTAATTCCGCCTCTCAGCTGGGGGAGCTAGCCAATAAAATTGGCTACCCCTGCTTCGTGAAACCGACAATGTCGTCTTCGGGACACGGGCAGTCCCTAGTAACCGCTCCCGAGCAGGTAGAAGGGGCATGGAAGAAAGCCCAAAGTGATGCTCGGGCACAAAGCGACTGGGTGATCTGCGAAAGCAAAGTTAACTTTGACTACGAGATAACCCTGCTCACGGTCCGTCATCTGGACGCCCACGGGCAGGTGCAAACTAGCTTCTGCGCCCCTATCGGGCACACTCAATCGCGCGGCGACTACGTCGAAAGCTGGCAGCCTCACCAGATGGCTCCGAAGGTGCTAGCTAAGGCCCGCGAGGTGGCCAAGGCAGTAGTGGACGCGCTCGCGGCCGAAGCCCCGCAGTGGCAGGGGCCCACCCTAGGGGTGTTCGGGGTGGAACTATTCGTTGCCGGCGACGAGGTCATGTTCTCGGAACTGTCGCCCCGCCCTCACGACACTGGCATGGTTACTATGATCAGTCAGTACCACAGTGAATTCGATTTGCAGGCGAGGGCCATCTTGGGGTTGCCGTTGGACGTGTCTATCCGCAGGCCCGGGGCATCCGTTCCCATCAAGTCGCAGATCCGAACCGATTCTCCGCGTTACGAGGGCGTCGAAGAGGCCCTGGCTACAACGAACGGCACCAATGCGTGTGTGGACGTGCGCATCTTTGGCAAGCCGCAGGCTTACAACGACAGGCGCATGGGAGTGGCTATGGCTGTGGGGACCTCTACCGCTGAAGCCCGTGAGGCCGCCGGAGTGGCAGCCGCATCCGTCAAGGTGCGTTAGCGGCCCTGCCATTTTCCCAGGGCAATTTTGCGGTCTTTTTTAAGGCGCGCGCAGGCTGCGGCCTCGTGGGTTGTTTGGTCCTGGATATGGTGGAACAGTGAGCAAGAATGACAGGTTTTCTAAGCTGCGCCCGGGGCGCGGGCAAGAAAGGACTGGCTCTTCGCGTGGGGAGCTAGTAGAGGCCGCACTGCAAGATTGGACAGAGCAGCTGCGCCGCGAGGACTCTACTGCGCCCTCGTTACCTACGCTCGAGCTTTCGGCCGCCCATCCAACGGGGCTGGCTCAGCTCTATGCTGGGCGGCCAACGCGTCTTACGAACTTGGTGCGCGAACCCAATGCGTTGGCGCATGCGCGGATGCGCGCCCACGACCTTCTGGCTGCTCAAAATGAGCTCAGTTCTGGTCAGGGCGCGGTACCCATGCACCTGGGGGTGGGAACGGCCTCGTGGGCCGAAACTGCCCAGGGAACTTCTTCCGCTCACTCTGTCACGGCTCTGCTGCGTCCGCTCACAATGCAGCTTGCCGAGGACGACGATATTCTGCTCACGCTGCGCCCGGGGCTGATCCTGAATCAGGAATTGGCCCAGGCTTTGGAGCAAAAGGGATTGCGTCTGGATATTTCCCAGTTCGACAAGGCCGGGGATTTTTCGCCGCTGAACGCACTGCGGTTTTTGCGCGAGGCCGGGTCGTTGAACCTGGTTGGTTTCGACATGTACGAGTCGCTCACACTTGGCGTGTTTGTGAAGCCTGCCGATATTTTGACAGCTGATTTGCGTAAGCTCCGCGAACGCGCCGGCGAGTCTACGCTTGTTGCAGCATTGGCGGGGGACACCACTGCGCGCAGTGCGCTGGCGGTCCCTCTGGCGGATCCGATTCGCACTGACCGGGACCCGCACACCGAGCAAGGAGTGGGGCTTCTTGACCCGGTCCAGCACGACGCCCTCGACGCTGTCGCCGCTGGGCGGTCGCTGGTTTTGGATACCCCACCGGCGTCTGAGCGGGCTCAGACCATTGCTGCGATTTTGATCGACGCTGCTGCCTCCGGAAAACGCGTTTTGTATGTGCCGGGGGAACGCCGCGCAGGCACTGCACTAGTTGCCTACCTGCGCAAACTTGGCCTAGACGACCTTGTACTCGACCTCTCAGATAGTACCGAGTGGGATAGTAAGGGCGAGGCGGCACTGCGGCACGCGATCACAGTCGAGCCTAAGAAAACCCAGGACGCTGACCTGGTTGAAGAAATCCGCACCGAACTGTCCAACGTCCGCGAAAAACTTGGGGGTTATACTGCTGCATTGCATCGGCCTGAGCCGAATTGGGGTATTTCTCCCTACGACGCACTGCAGGTGCTCACCGATTTAACTGCGGGCAGTTCCGGCCCGCGCACTCGGGTGCGCTTTTCTAAAGAGCGTTTGGATAAGATTGCCGAGGACGGCGCAGCTGCTGCCCGAGAAGTTCTGCAAGAGGCTTCCCAACTGGGCATTTTCAAAGCTGGCAAGCAAACTAATCCCTGGCACGGGGCGGTTATTTCTGCTCCGGAGGCGGTTGCTGAAACAGTCGAATGCGTCCAACGCATTTCTATTCAGTCGCTGCCGCAGGTGCGCGCAAATATTGGGCGGGTAGCTCGCGAAACTGGACTAACTCAGGCCCACAACTTGGCCGATTGGGCGGAGCAGCTAGAATTGCTGTCCGGAGTGCGCGAATCTCTGGACGTGTTTATGCCCATGGTCTTTGAGCGTTCGGCCGCGGACATGATGATTGCTACGGCCTCTAAAGAGTGGCGCAAGGAACGCGCCCTCAATATGAAGGGCTCCACCCGAAGGCGCCTGGTAAAGCAGGCACGCGACATGGTGCGTCCGGGGGTGAAGGTCCAAGACTTGCATACAGAGCTTGCGCGGGTGCAGAATTTGCGCAGCATTTGGGCAGAACATGGCGACACGGCTGGTTGGCCTAAACTGCCTGGCGGGCTCGACGAGATGATCAATGTCAACCAGGCTCTGCGGGCAGATCTGAAGGCAATTGCTCCGTTCTTCTCTACGGTGCACGGGGATCTGACCAAGATGCCCGTCGACGATCTGGTGCGCCTAATGGATGCTTTGGCCCAAGATAAAGAGGGCGCCGCAAAGCTGCCTGATCGGGTTAAAGTGCTCAAGCGAATTAAGGGAATGGGGCTCGAAGAACTAGTTGACGATTTGCGCGAACGCCAGGTTCCCGACTATCTAATCCCCGCGGAGCTGGATCTGGCCTGGTGGGCTTCGGCCCTGTCCGTGATGCTTTCCGGAGACGAGAGGCTCGCGCACTACACCGGTAAGACGCTTGCTGGGCTCAGCACGCAGCTGCGCAATTTGGAACGTGAACAGGAGCGGTCACTGGTACCGCAGGCGCGCTTCAAGATCGCTCAACAGGTGCGTCGCAGGCTGCTAGACGATCGCGATCAGGCGGGGTTGTTATACGAGGCGCTTGGGCCGGACCGCGATCTGCCGCTGCCAAAGATTTTGTCGGACTATCCCATCTCTGCCTACGTGATGCCGATTAGGATTGTGCCGCCCGTGCAGGTGGCCTCTCTGCTGGACGCGAAGGCCAGGATTGACGTGGTTGTCCTCGATGGGGTTGAACGCCTTGAGGTAGCTCAGCTTTTGCCGGCCATTTGCCGCGCGAGCCAGGTTGTGGTTGCTGGGGACGTGCGTCGCAAACTCGGAGGGGCGGTAGCTGAAATAGCTAAGTTGTTGCCCCACATTACGGTTCCTCCTGCGTTGGCGCGCTCGAACGAAGCAGTTACGGAGTTTTTAGCTTCGCACGGTTACGGGCGGGACGTGTTTGCAGTTCCCGTGCCCCGGGCATCCTCGGCACTGAAACTGCACCTGGTCGACGGTCGCGGAATGCCTGCGCCCGGGCTTTCTGCTATAGAATCTTCGGCCGACGAGGTCGAAGCTGTTGTCGATTTGGTAATAGAACACGCGCTTTCGCGCAGCGACGAGTCTTTAGCTGTAATCACTTTGAATGCGCGTCACGCTCAGCGCATCCGCGAGGCAATTATTTCTGCGGTTGCGGATTCACCCGCAATAGATTCGTTCTTCAATCCGGCAAGTGCGGAACCGTTTGTCACCCTCGACGCGGCACACGCGGCCGGGTTGCGCCGCGACCGCATTATTTTGTCGGTCGGCTACGCCAAGACTCCACACGGGCGGGTGCTTCACGATTTTGGTGCAATTGGCGGGGCCTCCGGGCCGTCCTTGCTGGTGGATGCCCTTTCGGCGGTGCGGGGGGATTTGGACGTGGTAGCTTCCTTCGCCCCCCAGGATGTGGACAAGTCGCGTCTTTCTACCGAGGGCGCCCGCATGCTAGTTGATTTGATCGAGAGCGCACAGGAATCCGGCAAGGCGCTCTCTCCGATTCAGCTGGCGCAACTTTCAACGGAAGAGGAATCTGAGCCCGATCGCTTGCTCGTGGATTTAGCGGAGCGGCTCTACCGGCTAGGCCTCACCGTGTTGCCGAATTTGGGCAGTGCGCAAGGCGTGCGCATTCCGCTGGCCATTGGGCACCCGGCTTTCCCAGACGAATTGTTAGTCGCGGTGTTAACAGACAATGTTGCTTATGCCTCCGAACCCTCTTTGAGGCGTCGGGAACTGCTGCTGCCTGCTCGACTCGGTGAATTCGGGTGGGGCGTCTACATGGTTTACTCGACCGCCGTGTTTATGAACCCGCAGGCTGAGGCAGAAGCGATCTTGAATCTAGTGCTTGACATGGTCGACGACCTACAGGGGGAAACCGCGGTCTCGCCTGCGCCGGAACAATCGGAAGCGAAGACAGATGAGCTCGAAGTAGACGAGGCCGGAGAAGCTGTGGAGCCTGTTCCGGAGCGCAAAGACCCGCGGCCTCCGATTGCTCCCGGGCTGCCGCTCACTGCCTACGGCGACGATCAGTTAGACGAAATGGCCAAGTGGATTGCCTCCGACGGGCTTGACCGCACTGAATCTCAGATGGTCGCAGAATTGATTGCCCAGTTGCAATTGGTTCGCAGGGGAGCACAGGTGAATGCTGTGTTAGCTAATGTGGCGCGGCGAAATGGGGCACTTCCCGATGAAGAAAACTAAGAGGCGCCGCGCAGTTTTTGTTTCCGAGGCCGACAGGCGGCGTCTGGCTGAAGGGAAGACTCCCAGTTGGGACGAGGGCACAAACAGGCCCGACTATGTGAAGTTGGCACACGCTTCCCAAGACCACGGTGCTGGCGAAAACGATGCTCGCCTTATGGAAAACGTGCCGCCCCATTGGGGGCGGCAGTAAAAATGTGTTGGGACCCGCAGGCCCCAACACATACCTAGCTGTTAGATGTCTGCCCTGTGCCGACCTTCTGCGGGGCTGGAGGAGGCGGAGATATTCCGTTCAGTTGCCAGTAGGTCGCGAATTTCTGTAAGTAGTGCGGCCTCGTCGGAAATGGCAGCGTCTTCGACCTCTTCGCCTGCCTTGCGGCGGGCGGCAATCTTTTCGTTCAGCTTGTTCATGGGCAGAACAATAATGAAGTAGACGGCGGCTGCTATCAGCAAAAAGTTGATGACGGCAGTAATTAGTAGGCCGGGTTTGACCGTTGCCGACCCCAGGTGGAAGGCAGCCACGTCGTCGAAGTTTGGTTTGCCAACTAATCCGGCTATTAGCGGGTTGATTATGCCGTCGACGATAGCGTTGACGATTGCAGAAAACGCTCCCGCGATAACGACGCCAACAGCTAATTCGAGGGCGTTACCGCGCATTACGAATTCTTTGAAGCCCTGTAGCATTTTGCTCTCCTTTAATTGTAGGTTTCGCCTTTTAGTTTAGATGTGAAGCTATGGGCAAAAGTAGTCGGCAATGGGCTAATTTAGAATATTGCAACCGTTTAGTTATTTACTGTTCAGTTTAGGTAAAGCAATCCGGCGGGTGTTATTACGGCGTTGACTTTTTTATCGTGGCCGGCGGTGGGGAGGACGTCCTCGGCATCTGCGTATTCGTGGTTGTAAACAATCCCGCATATGCAAGCGTCTGGCGCCGCATTTTCGAGTACGTGGTCGTACCAGCCGCCTCCCTGCCCTAGTCGGTTTCCGGATCGATCTATGGAAAGCGCAGGGATGAAGAGGACTTTCGCCTGGGTGATTGCCCGCGGGTCTAGCACTTCGCCCGAGGGGGCAGGAGGCCGGCCGGGAGCGTGCACCTGCAGATCTTCACGGCCTCTGTACAAGGCCCAGGTGCGCGACAGCTTGGGCCCCAGCCGGGGAAGCAAGATCTTTTTCTGGGCTGCCCAGGCGGCATCTACCACAGCCATAATGTCTGGTTCAGAATTTACAGGAACGTAGGCTGCAAGGGTGTGGGCTCGCTCTAGTAGGGGGGTGGCCGCCCGCAATATTCCTGCGGCTGCTTCTGTTCTTTGCGCATTGGTGAGCTGTTTCCGTTTCGCCCGTACCTTAGCGCGGAGGGTGGACTTGGCTTCTTCAATATCTTCTTCGGCAACGGCGTCGAAGTTTTGTTCCATATCCATGTCTTTATCATTGCAGCTTTCGGCGCGCGAGCGGAGGCTGACGCTCCAAAACGGATAACGTTAAGGAAACTGTAACTTTAGGAGGCCGCGTGCGAACTGTCGCCCAACATTTAGAAGCTTGCTTGGCTCAGGTGGGCCCGCTGCCGCCATTAGAGGTGCAATTGCCCGACGCGGTGGGCTGCGTTCTAGCCGAGGACGTTAGTTCACCTTTTGATCTACCGGTTACCGACGTGTCGACGTTGGATGGGTATGCGGTGCGCAGTGTGGACGTAGCGGGGGCGGGTGCAGACGATCCCACCTACCTGCGTGTCATTGATGAGGTCAGAGCCGGTGACGTCGACCCTACTTCGGTCGTCGAGAATACGGCTGTGCGCATTGCTTCAGGAGCCCCGGTGCCGGCCGGCGCAGACGCGGTTGTCGATCTGGAAAATACTGATCGGGACGAGTCGAATGTGCAAATAAAGCATTTGGCCCTGCCTGGTCAGAATATTCGCCCTCGAGCTAGCGACGTAAAAGCCTATCAGCACGTTCTGCAGGAGGGGCAACGCATTGGGGCCCGGCAGATTGCGTTGCTTGCTGGGGTTGGGCGGCTGCGCGTGCTCGTGCACCCGCACCCGCGTGTGGTGGTGATGTCTATTGGCGACGAGCTTGTAGAACCTGGGCGCATTGCTTCGCCGGGGGCGGTTTTTGACGCAAATGGGCACGCTCTTGCTGCCGCAGTTGCCGATGCGGGAGCCGATACTTTTCGAGTAAATGCGGTTCCAGACGAGCATCGTATTTTGCGGCAGACTATAGAAGACCAACTGGTGAGGGCAGATTTGCTTATCACTACCGGCGGATTGTCTTACGGGGCAGGCGATACGGTCAAAGAGGTCCTCTCCCCTTTGGGTACGGTTCGTTTTGATTCTGTGGCAATTGCGCCCGGAAAACATATGGGGGTTGGCAAGGTTGAGGATACCCCGATTTTCTGCCTTCCGGGCGATCCAGTAACGGCTCAGATTTGCTACGAGGTGTTCGTCCGGCCGGCGTTGCGGTCCATGGCGGGTTGGTCTGATTTGTATCGGGATGCGGTTACTGCTCGCGTCGACTCGGGGTGGGCTTCCCCGGCGGGCAAGCGCGAATTTGTTCGGGTGGCCCTCAGTGGTGCGCCAGCTGAAGGGTACCAGGCGGCAGTGTGCGGTGACCCGCGCCAGCTGCTGCTTTCGAAACTTACCGAGGCGAACGCCCTCGCTGTTGTTCCCGAGGACGTAACCGAGGTAAGTGCTGGCGACGAGCTAGTTTGCATGGTGCTGGACTAGTGTTTGCCTTGGCTGACCGGGTTCGTCTAAGCCTGCGCAGGCCTTTAGATTTGGTCTCTGAAGGGTCTGATCTTGCACAGCTCACGAGCGCAAATTTGGGAACCTTTAGGCTCAAGCAAATGACTCAGGAGGATCACGTGCGGGTGGCGGAGTTACGCTACGGCGAACGCGAGTGGCTGGGGCCTTGGGAGGCTAGCGCTCCCGTTGGATACAGGGTTCAGGCTCCCACCTTTGCGCAGTACGTGGCTAACTGTAATAGGCAGATTTTGGAAGGCCGTATGCTTCCATTTCTTGTCGAGGGCGACGGAGCCCCGATGGGGCAGCTCACTATTTCCGATATCTCCAGGGCAGCTACGCAAAGTTGCGCTATCGGGTATTGGATTTCGCAGCGGTGGGCGAATATGGGGCTTATGACTTTGGCCGTGGCTATGGCTTTGGATTGCTGCTTTAGTGACCTAAATTTGCATCGGGCCGAGATTAATATTCGTCCCGAGAATGCGCGCTCGCTGGCAATTCCCCGCAAGCTGGGATTGCGCAACGAGGGGTTGCGCAAGAAATACATCTGCATTGATGGCACGTGGGCGGATCACGTCTCTTTTGCGGCCACGGTCGAGGATGCGGGTGCCGGATATGTGGCTCTACTTTTGCGCAATCGCCACAAGTCCTGTGGCTAATGTGAAAGTTGTGGCTGCTGATAATTGTGGTCGGAAAATAGTTGCAGAGTAATACGGCTCGCGGGGCGAGTTGACTGCTATCTGCTTCTTTCTTTCATAGATTTAACCGTGTGGAGTTTGGAGGTTTGGTTTTCGCGGCACTTGTGCTGGTCGTGCTCGGGTTTGTTTTCCCTAAGCTCGTCTTTTGGCGAATGGCAGTTAGCCAGGGTAACGAATCCGATCGCTATTCCGAAAAACTACAGGTCTTGAATACTCGGTACGTCAGGCACCACGGCCCGGGGGACAACGGCGGGAAGCTGTTCCCCCAACTAGGAGGCAAAATGAACAACAGCAGGTCTGAACTGGTCAATGCGCGAGCCCAGCGAGCCGCGCTGGTGGCCCGCAGGCATGCTGCCGCCCAACGCAGGGTGGCGGTCACCGCCCTCATGGTGGTGGCTCTGGTTGTGGTTTTGATTGTTGCGGCTAGCGGGGTCATTTCACTGCTGTGGGCACTGCTTCCCACGGCGGGAGTTGCAGGCGCCCTCTACTATTCGCGACAGAGCGTGGTGGCCGACCGCAAACGCGACGCTGCTGACTTGGAACGCATTCGCCACTTGAAGGAAGAAGCTCTGAAGAGCAACCGACCGGCTCCCAAGGCCAACAAGTCTTGGCGTCAGCTTTCTAGGCTCATCCAGTTCGATACGGGCGAAACTGATACTGAAAGTAGCCAGGAATCTGCTCGGGAGGTTCAGGCTGAACAGCAAAATAAAGACCGGGACGCTAAAGCTCAGGAGCAGGCGGGTTCTACCGCGCAGCCGGCCAAACGCCCACGTAAACATGCCACCGGCATGTCTTGGTCTCCAATGCCCGTGCCTGCGCCTACGCACAAGTTGAAGCCGCTTGTGCAGCCTCGCACGGTTGCGGTCGAGCACATGCGCGGCGATACTCCGGCAACGGGGGTTGCAGTCCCGTATAGGCCGCGGACAGTGCACAGGGTCGAAGCTGCGATGACTGCCGACGAGGTTGCCCGTACGGCGCTGGTGCGTATGGATGGCGACGATATGTTGGCTGCTCGTAGGGCGAACGCCTCGTAGCACAGGGCTGACAAGCATTAGCCGGTCGGGGTTTCTCGGCCGGCATTTTTGTGATCTTGGTGGCGGCAGTTGGAAACCGTTCGGCATTTAGTGCTAACCTATACGAGTCAAAAGGGGCTATGGCGCAGTTGGTAGCGCGTCTCGTTCGCAATGAGAAGGTCGGGGGTTCGAATCCCCCTAGCTCCACTGGTGTGATGTCCCGTGCCATAGGCTCGCCTGTGACACGGGATTTTTCACGTTTTAGGGCTAGATGTCCCAGGCCATATGTGCGGGCCATGTTCCGCGTGATGTGTCCGCTGAGGTGCCAGAGAGTGCAGTCTTATTGCCAGGTACCGTTGGGCAGGTTTTGTTTTCCACGTCCGGGTATGCGTGGATAGTATGGGCTTGGCAGTTCGGGTCTTGTGTGGCGAGCGTCTCCTGAGTTTGAGGATTTCCTTGATTGGAGTGGTTGGTTTCGCGCGGGAGGCTGGCTACGTTAAGGCAAACACGAGTTCGCCAGCACTACTAATATCCCGGCGTTCGTGCTCGTCTTTCCACCGGACAGCGCGGACGTTAAGTAGACGGTTGTGCCGTGACTCTGTATACCCGGCCTGGAAAACAAAAATCCACTGAAAAGATCGACGGCGTTGTAGCCACCACCCTGGCTCCTCACCGTGCGATTAGATTCGGCCTAGGGACGGCCAGCGAGAGGACATATCACCAACTCGGATTGCACGTACTCAAAATGTATTGCGGGGGTCGAAATTCTCTGATACGTTGTCCGGTGCAGGTTGGTACTTAGTACTTGAGGGTGATTGAGCATTACTAATTCTCCGCTATAAAGGAAAAGACAGATTTCACGCAAAACGGAAGGTCGCATTGTCGGGACACCCAGTTTTGTCGGTTTAGAGGTTCCTGAACAAAGGAATCCGGAAACTATCACTTATCTTGTGCGACTAGCAAGGAGGATGGCGATGAAAAATATTGAAAAACGCATATTTTCTGCTTTGAGTAGCGCAATTATTGTTGCTTTGCTGACTATTTCTGTTACTGGAACAGCGGAAGCTTGTACCTATCCTGCCTTTAATTATCAACCCAGTACTATTGGTCAGGGCGAAGCCAAACCAGATAAATTAACTGAGCAAGAATATGCAGAACTTATATTAGCCTTTGAAAATAGCGAGTGGGGCAAAAAGGCTCAGTCCTACGGGCAGGATCGTAGCGCTGGAACTGCGGTTATTAAAAAGGCGCTCAAATGGGCTTTGCATCATGAACGCGATATTGTAAAAGGCGTCGAAAGGTGGGTAGGTAAAGAACCAGCTCGGCGAGTGGAAAAAGTGATCTACGATATCAGTCCAACCCTACGAAGATTGCTTCGGTACGAGGACCTAGTTTGGCAAACGGTGCAAGACCAACTATCGCCAGTGATAGGTACAGATCTTGCTTATTGGGTAACTAAAGTAATCGAGTGGGTTGCTCCCGCATAGGAGGGGTTAAAATGAGTGGGCTTATCAGAGAAGAGATTGTACGTGAGTTACGCGTCGAAGTATCTTGGATCATTAATGCCATCGTAGAATTGAGTGACCATTTTGGGTTCTCCTCCTATGCTACGTGCTTGCTTCGGAATAGAGTGGAACCAGAAGAGGCTCGCTCCATTGAGCGCATTATCTTTACTAAATGGAAGAATCTTGAATCAACCTCTTTTGAGAATCTGCGTTCACTTATTAGCAACGATTTCACTGAGTCGACGCAAAAACCATGGGCTCTTTCGGATGAAGTGCTCCAAGAGCTTATAGATCTTAAGGTTACAGAACTAATGCCGTAGTGGCACGATCATGGTGTTGAATCAGGCGATCCGCTGGGGCAATAGCCCGAGTAGCGGTTCGGTGTACGATTCGCGTGTCGGTCTGGTGTTCTAGATTTTCTGAAACCGTACAGCTTGGTAAATCTTGGATAGAAAATTCTCTTGTCTCTAAGGGGAGGCCGTAGCCCAGTTTTCCCGTGCTGAGCAAGCCGCCAACAAAGAAGGTGGCACTACGAAAGGAAACATAATTGAAGTCGAAAATATCGAAAGCGCTTCTCGTTTCTGTGCTGTTGCATTAGCTTAGTATCGCCTGGTTCGCTAGCTGCCCATGCGAGTGAACCGGAAACAATACAAGTTTCGGTGGGCGATACTGCCCTTATTGCAGACTCCCCTCATCATCGTTGTCCTCGGCAGGAGAACCGATTCCCGTTCTCTAAATGGACGCGATAACTTATGAGCCTAGATTAGCTTGGGATGCAAAGATTGAGGTTTCACTGTCGAAGCCTGCATAAGAAGCGGCGAAGGCGTTTTACAATACCACGTTCCCAAAGTATCTGAAGCTTAAATGTAGAAAAGCTGGAAAAGTGTGGTCTTAACCCAGATGAACGACATTACGGCTATAGCTAAAGAAGCTGAGGATTATATTTCCTCTGAGCGGCTTGTTGATCCAATTGTCAGAGTCGTTGAGAATGATCCGTGATTGCGATTCTCAATGGATACATGCGAATCTTTATTCCTTAAGAACGTCGTCGATTTGGGCGATTAGTTCAAGTCTGAGTACGTACCGCTTCTAGGTGAGGGCTTGCGTAGTTGTTTCAATGGGCAGTGGAAGGAACAAACATGTACTACATGCGTTGGTGCAAAGATTTAAAACGTGCTTTGTGCGTACTCTCCACGTTCTCAGCATTACGACGCTGTATCTAATCTCCTTTGTCACGCCGCCGATATTACTGGCGAAACAACATAGCCGGCTTTCTTTAACTTTTCCGTCGACTGCCAGTAGATAACAAAACCCCACTAGTGGCTACAGCTTTCTATTCGGCCCCGCTTCCTCGGGTCGAACGTTCACTGAGTGCTCGGGGGCTATGTAAATGACCGCCGACTACTCCTGCGTGCGGAATCTGGCTGAGGTTATAGCCGGGCTTCCGCTGCGCATCTTCGACATAAGGATGGCGGTGGTAAGTAGTTCTGGGGGGCGCTGGTGCGACTGCTCTAGGGTTGAGTACGTGGATCGATAAAGTGGGGTGGAGGGGGAAACATGGACGAATACCAGAAGATGATTGCGGGCAAATGGTACGACGCGAATTACGACGAGCAGATTTTAGCTTTGCGAGCACACGCTGAAGAGCTGTGCTTTGAATTGAATAACCTGGCGCCGTCGAAGCAGCGGGAGCGGGCCCGGGTAGTTGACGAGCTTTTCTTGCAAGTGGGGCGAAATCTGGTGTTACTCTCGCCGGTTTATGCCGATTACGGGACCAGAACGCGTATTGGTGACGATGTATTTATTAACCACAATGCCTATTTCATGGACGGGGGCGGGATCACTATCGGTTCGAATTGTTTCATAGGTCCCGATTGTGGTTTTTATACTGCAGATCATGCGAGGTTGCCGGCCCAGCGCAAGGAAGGTTTAGAAAAGGCTAGTCCCATTGTCCTTGCGGACAACGTGTGGTTAGGGGCTAAGGTGTGCGTACTTCCTGGAGTCAGTATCGGCGAGGGCGCAATTGTGGGGGCTGGCTCAGTTGTGACAAAAGATATTCCTGCCCGAGTGGTTGCGGCGGGTAATCCTTGCCGCGTGCTGCGGCCCCTTGGCGAGGGCGACCAAGTAAAGTAGGGAGCCTAGCTTTCGTAGGCGGCGGGCCTGGCTTGTATTGCGCGGATCCTTTGCACGTCTAGTTTGAGGCTGCGGTCGAAAGCAACAATGCCGTTTTTCTCTTGGAATACGTCGGTTAGTTGGGTGTAGCAGTATCCGAAAGTCTGTGGCATATCGGCCAGCACGCCTACCAGGCCGGCGAAACGTTCGTAGAACTCTTCTAGCGTGCGAACGCGATCGCCGTAACCCCACGAGGCCGTCTGGTCATTGGCATGGGCCTGGGCCAGTGCTTCGTCCTCATTCCACCAGATACCTCCGAATTCCGAGATGAAAAAGGGCTGACCAGCGTAGGGGAGGGAAAAGTTACCGTCGGCAAAGGGCATCTGGTTGGGCGCTAATTCAACGCGATTTATGTAGGGGTTGCCGTCGGCGAGCCCAGATTGCTCTTTATAAAATGCTTTCGGATCCTGCTCGTAGGAGTGTGAATCGTAGATGTCGGCGTTTCTAACTCTGTGCGCGTATCCTGAAGCGTCGAGGACAGGGCGGGTTGGGTCGGCGAGCTTCGTTAGCTGGTACATTCCCTGGGTCACGTCGTCAAGTACTGTGATTCGATCGTGCAGAACCTGATGGGTTTCGTTTAGGGGACACCAGCCAATTATGGAGGGGTGGGAAATGTCGCGTTCCAGCACTTCTGTCCACTGGGTGAGGAAGGAAGCTGTGGGCTCCTGGTTGTAGCCCAGTGGGCCGCGTCCGGATACCCCCCAATCCCCGAATTCACCCCAGAGCAGGTATCCGTGCAAATCTGCCCAAAATAGCATCCGCTCTTCGAAAACTTTCTGGTGTAATCGCGCTCCATTGAAACCGGCAGCCAGGGCGATTCTAATGTCCCGTTTTATAGCTGCGTCGCAAGGTGCGGTCATTAGCGAGTCTGGCCAATAACCTTGATCCAGTACCAGGCGTTGGAAAGTCTTCTTGCCGTTAAGCAAGAATCTTTGTCCGTGTAGTGCTGTCGAACGGAGACCACAGTAAGAACTGACGCGGTCAAGAGGTCGGCCAGCGTCGTCTATTAATTGGGCGCTAACGGAATATAGTTGGGGATTGCCAACTTCCCACAGGCGCACGTGTTCTTTGGGGATAGCAATCTCGAGTTGGGCGGATAAGTCCGCCCTCACAGCAACGCGACGACGGGCAATAACCGCTGCCCCGGGGTTGGCGATCTCTATTTTTAAGGTGAGGCCGGGGGCGTTTGCCGATATGGGAACTACAAAGTTGAAACTTTCGTTTTCTACTGACGGAAAGATCCGAAGGGAACGAATGTGGACGTGAGGCACGGCCTCGAGCCATACTGTCTGCCAGATGCCAGTTGTGCGCGTGTACTGACAGTGAGTGGAATCGTACCAAGTCGCCTGTTTCCCCCGGGCCTGCGGGGCTATGCGGCTGTCGCGGGCTCTCACAACTATTTCTGCCGTCTGTCCGCCGCTGACGATTCCGTTTAGATCTGCGCTGAAGGGCGTGAAACCGCCCCGGTGGCGCGCGACCTCGGTGCCGTTTACCCAGACAGTAGCGTCGTGGTCGACTGCTCCAAAGTGCAAGATTGGGCGTAACTCGGTAGCTTTCCACGAGCTGGGGATAGTTACCTTTTTGCGATACCAGACCGCCTCCATGAAATCTCTGTTTTCTACTCCAGACAATTTCGATTCTGGAGCAAAAGGCACCGTAATGGTTCCTGAGAGCTTCCTTTGCAGAAGTCCCCGTTCACGGCCAGAGTCTGATGGATCAATTTCAAATTCCCATTCGCCGTTCAGGTTAATCCAAAGGCTACGGGCCAAGGTGGGACGCGGGTGTTCTGGTTTGGGAACGGTTTTATTCGTACGGGGAGGATCTAGTAGGGCAGCGAGCTCATCTGCCCTTGCAGTTAGTGACCGTATGGAAGCAAAATCAGCTATCTCGGAAGAGCCAGTCATGGTGTCCTAACTTCGTTGTTTAAGATACCCCCAGTCAACACCTTCTGGGCATTTATTTCAACGTGGGAATGTGGATTCGCGAATCTTCAGTTCGTGGGGGACCACAAGCTCCAGATTGGTCCCGACCGTAGAAGTTGAAGCCATGAGCGCGTCCCTTTTGAAAGCATCATCTTTTACGGCCGCGTAAAGGGCTGCAGAGGCGAGGCAAGTCAGATTGGGAGCAATGGTAGTTAGCGATGGCGTTGAAAAGTGAGCTTCCGGGATATTGTCCCAGCTTGCTACTAGTACGTCTTTGCCTACTTTTATGCCTCGCTCAGCAAATGCGCGCAGAGCTCCCAAGGCAAGTAGATCGTTCGCGGCGATTACGGCGTCAACGGCAGGGGCGCCATCTGCCTGCTCCAGTAGTCTCATGGTTTGGCTGTAGCCTTCCGACCTAGTCCACTTTTCAGTGGTAATGAACAGGTCCCCGTCTAGTTGGCCTTGGGAAAATAGTAGGGCGGCGCGCACTCCTGCAAATCTCTCGGATCCGGTCGAAGTTACTCCCGACTGAGCTCCCAAAAAGGCTATTTTTCGTGCGCCTCGCTCTAGAACGTGCCGCACAAGGTCTACTGCGGAGGCAGTGTTGTCGATCGAAACATGGCTAACTGGACCGTTCTCTACTACCGCCTCGCCCAGTAATACAACTGGAATTTCATGGTGGTGGCTAAGAAGTCTGCTTGTTTCAGCAAGCATGGGTGACATGATCAGAGCATCGACTGAATGCGACAGTTTTCCCTCAGCATACTTGCGCTCTATTTCACCGCGGGCCCCGCTCAGGGCTATCTCTACGGTGTAGTCGGCCTCGTGGGCGAGATAGTGGAAGGTTTCTGCTAGTTCAGCAAAATACGGATTAGTTAGATGGGGAATTACCAAGGCAATAGTCCGAGTTGAACTGCCGCGAATGTCGCGAGCAGAATGGTTGGGGACGTAACCTAACTCCTCTATTGCTTTTAGCACCCTCTCTCGGGTTTGAGGGCGTACACACGTCCGTCCGTGCACTACGTTAGAAACGGTCTTCCAAGACACTTTTGCGTGCACAGCAACGTCTTTTATAGTCGCTCTTTTTGCTCTCAACTATGCTCCTATTGGCGAGGGCCTGCAGGCCGTGCGACAGTTTGCGTCGGGCGAGCCTGGCTAATTAATTATTTGACCTGCCTGGTTCATAGTGCAATACTCTCACGTGAGAATTAGTTTTTAAATTCTATTCCTTCACGCCGGTCAAAGATGACCAGGAAGGTGACATGGTAAGCCATGGCGCAAAAGCATTTGCGGCACGAATTGGGAATGACTCGACGCTCCTTTCTACAGGGGAGCGCTTTGGCTCTGCTCGGACTGGGGCTCGGAGGCGTTACTTCCTCGCTGGGGCTATCCGGCTGCTCAGCTAATAGGCGGGTACAGGACAGTGTTGCCGTTTGGGACCTATTTAGCGGAGCCGACGGTGAAAATACCAGGTCTATGATCGCTTCGATAATGGAGCATAACCCCTCTCTAAAAATTGAGCCCACCACCTTGAGCTGGGGAAATCCCTATTACACGAAACTTGCGATGGCAGCTTCTTCGGAGGCGCCACCGTCTACTGCTATCATGCATGTTTCCCGCATGCCGGGATTCGCGCCAGGAGGCCTGATAGAGCCCTGGGACATGGCCTTATTTGAAGAGTTTGGAGTAGATTCAACCAAGTTTACGGAGGCGCTATTTAGTGCTGGCCAGTATGCCGGCAAACAATTCGCGATACCGCTGGATACCCACCCTTTTATTACTTTTTATGACCGTGATGTAGCGGATAAAGCAGGGGTGCTTCGCTCCGATGGAAGCTTAGCCATTGACTCTGCAGAGGCGATGTACGAAGCAGGAGTAAAGATGGGCGAAATTGTGGGTGGCGCTGGCATAGCATTCGGCTACTTGCTAGATACGGCGCAAGCTTGGCGGCTGTTTTGGGGGCTCTATAACCAGACGGGCGGGGAATACAACTTTGAGGCAGGTACAAAAGCTGAACTAGACGTGGACAAGGCGGCTGTTGTGGTGCAGGCCATCCGTCACTGGATGGATGGAAAATGCATGGCAGCAGACCAAGATTACGCCGGAGGGCTCTCTGCATTCGACGGGGGAAGAAATGCGATGATTCTTTCTGGAGTGTGGGAATTGAACGGCTTTCGAGAAAATGTGCCTGCATTAGCCGCCTCCCCAATGCCAACCATGTTTGGCCATCCTGCTAACTACGCAGATTCTCACACCTACGTATTTCCAACTAATAGGCGTATGAACGAGACCCTGAAAAAGAAGACTTACGAGTTTGTTGCCTCAATGCTGAAGCTTGGTGACAGGTGGGGCAGCGCTGGACACATTCCCGGTTATCTTCCTTCGCAGAAAAAGCCCGGTTACAAGGGCTTGGAGTTGCAAAACGAGTATTCGCAGGCTGCGCAGACTGTCGTATTTGATCCGCCGGTCTGGTACGCAGGTGCGGGCACAGATTTTCAGAATCGAGTATGTCAGCATCTTATCGAAGGGTTCAGGGGCTCTGTAGAGCCTAAGCGCGCGGTAGAGAACCTGCTCGACACCGTAACCGCAATTGCTAAACAGCCGAATCCCACGAATTAGGAGGCATGATGAGGCCGCATTCGAAACTCGCCTCGAAGGGAGCAGGTTGGTTTGTCCTTCCCTACATGGTCTTGTTTGCGCTTTTTCTTATAGTGCCGATCCTGTGGGGGGTTTGGATGAGTTTTACAAACCAATCACTGGCGGCGAGGCACTCAGAATTCGTTGGGCTAGCAAACTATGTTGAGGCACTGACGGCACCCGAGATGTGGCAGAGTCTGGGCAATACCGTGTTCTTCACGGTCATTTCTACTGTGCCTTTGATTGTTGTGTCATTCCTCTTGGCATACCTGGTAGTTGCCGGGCTACCCGGGCAGTGGCTATGGCGCCTGAGTTTTTTCACCCCCTACTTACTGCCAGTTTCTGTAGTGACTGCAATGTGGGGCGTAATGTTTGCCAATGATTTCGGCTTCATCAATGGGATACTGCAACATCTGAATGTTGCCCAGATAGGTTGGTTGAGTGATAAGCACGTAGCGATGTGGGCTATTGCTCTGACTACTGTGTGGTGGACCGTCGGATTCAACTTTTTGTTGTACTTGTCGGCCCTTCAAAATATTCCCGATCAGGTATACGAAGCGGCCCAAATCGACGGGGCAGGCCCATGGCGCCGGCTAGTGTCAGTGACTTTACCCATCGTCAGGCCTACAACGGTGATGGTCATTTTGCTACAGATACTTGCATCGCTGAAAGTGTTCGACCAAATATTCCTGCTTACCGCGGGAGGCCCTGATGGAGCCACGCGTTCAATAATCCAGTACATATACGACGTGGGCTTTAGTGGCTACAGGGTCGGATACGCCTCAGCGGTTTCGTACATCTTTTTTGCCATCGTCGTAGGCATATCCCTCTTCCAGATGGTAGCGGTTAGCCACAGTAGGCAGGAGCAGAAATGAGCACTACTGAAAGTTTGTCTACACCAAAGGGCAGTTCCTTGAGCAAACGGGGCGCTAGTCGCCAGGAGCGAGCAGCCGACAATGCCAAAGCCCGTTCTCTTCTCCTCGGCAATAACAAGGGAGTACGAATTGGCGCCTTCGCAGCGTTGGCGGTTGCGGCACTGGCCTGGGCAATCCCGGTATTGTTCGCACTACAGCTGTCGCTGAAACACGAGGCCGATGCTTCGGCCGCTCCACTTGCCTTCTGGCCTTCAAAAGGCTGGACTTTAGACAATTATCTTGCGGTATTTCGAGGCGGGGACATCCCCCTTTGGCTGTGGAATTCTCTAGTCGTCGCCACTGTAGTTACTGTGATTACCCTGCTAATTTCCGTACCAGCAGCCTACGTATTCTCGAGGGCTACCTTTCCAGGAAAAAAGTTTTGCTACGGACTAACTGTCGCAGCAATCATGGTGCCACCTCAGATCCTAATTGTTCCCTTGTTTGAGCAAATGAAGTTCCTGAAGCTGACCGATACTCTCGCCGGTGTAGCACTGCCACAGGTAGTGGCGCCGCTGATGGTGATTGTGCTTAAGAACTTTTTCGACCAACTGCCGCTTGAGCTAGAGGAATCCGCAAGATTGGAGGGAGCTTCAAGAATGAAGATCCTCACTTCGATAATATTGCCGCTATCTAGATCAATAATCGTGGCTGTTGCGATCTTCGTCTTTATTGGCTGCTGGAACAACTTTTTGTGGCCATTTATCATTACCAACTCGCCAAAGCTGATGACCATTCCAGTGGGCTTGGGAACGGTCAAGAATGCCTATGGCGTCCAGTATGCACAGGGGATGGCAAGTGCTGTAATTGGTGCCCTGCCGCTGGTAATCGTCTTTATCTTGTTCCAACGCCAAATCGTCAAGGGCTTTGCTACCACCGGAATGGGTGGGCAATAACCCAGTTACCAGGCGGTTTATAGGTGTGGGGGCGTCCTGCAACGCAGGACGCCCCCACACCAACGAGCCCTTCAATCTAGAACAGGTTCGGCAGCTGCCTAATGTTGGTCTTAGCCATATCGATAAGCTCTGCGCCGCGACCCGAAAGAACAGTGCGCATGGCGTAGAGGCTAAATCCCTTCATCTGATCAAGGTCGATAGACGGCGGAATAGTAAGCTCCTGCCGATCTGTTACTACGTCAAGGATGGCCGGGCCCTTGTGGGCCAAGAATTCCTTCACTGTCTTCTCCAGATCCTTAGCCTTTTCGACACGGTATCCCTTAATGTCGCAGGCCTCGGCGATATTCGCAAAATTCGGATCGGACAGGTCGGTAGCGTAGTTCACGAAACCAGCCGACTTCATTTCCAGCTCTACGAAGTTCAGTGAGGAATTGTTGAAGACGACGATCTTAACTGGTAGTCCATCTTGCTTCAGCGTGAGCAGATCACCCATCAGCATCGAAAGACCGCCGTCGCCAGACATGGAAATAACCTGGCGATCCGGGTAGGCAGCCTGCGCCCCCATCCCCATGGGAAGTCCATTTGCCATAGAGCCATGGTTGAACGAGCCGATAATGCGGCGCTTGCCGTTCACGTCAATGTAGCGGGCAGCCCAGATGACCGGGGAGCCTACATCCGGGACAAAGACGGCATCGTCGTCTGCGTAGCGATTCAGAAGCTCTGCGAGGTATTGAGGGTGAATCTTGCCGCGGGAAGGCTTAGCTAGGGACATCAAATCCTTAGTTGCTTCCTTGTAATCCTTTTGCATCTTCTTCAAGTGCTTGGAGGACCGGCCAATCTTGATGAGCTTTTCTAGTTCGGGAGCGGTGTCTTTTACCGTGCCCACGAGCGGTACATCCACTTTGGTGCGACGGCCGATATGATCTCCGGCAATGTCTACCTGAATAACCTTAGCGTTCTTGGGATAGAACTGCCTGTAGGGAAGGTCGGCGCCGAGCATTAGCAGAGTGTCGCACTCGGTCATGGCGTTGTAGCCGGAAGTAAACCCCAACAACCCGGTCATGCCCACGTCATAGGGATTGTCATAGGCAACCCATTCTTTACCGCGCATGGTGTGCACCATTGGAGCCTGCAAGGCCTCCGCCAAAGACACCAACTCGTCGTGTGCGCCCTCGCAACCGGCCCCGGCCAAAATCGAAACCTTCTTGGAGTGATTCAGGATTTCGGCAGCCTTCTCGAGGCTTTCCTCAGCGGGAATGGCGCGGGTGGGGGAGTGGTACACAGCTTCGGGGCCGCCCTTTACCTCAGCCTGCAAAATATTGCCGGGAATGACCAGCACGGCGACACCTTTTTTGTCGAGGGCGGCGCGCATTGCAACCCGCAGGATACGCGGCATTTGTGCTGGATTAGAAACCAATTCGCAGTACACAGAGCATTCCTGGAACAGGTTCTCGGGATGGGTTTCCTGGAAGTACTGGCCGCCAATTTCGTCGTGTGGAATGTGAGCGGCGATAGCCAGGACGGGTTGGCGGGACCGGTTAGCGTCAAATAAACCGTTAATTAGGTGAAGGTTTCCCGGACCGCAAGAGCCAACTGTTACTGCGAGCTTGCCAGTGACGGCAGCTTCAGCACCGGCGGCGAAAGCGCCGGCCTCCTCGTGGCGAACCGGAACCCAACCAATTCCGTCGGTAAGACGGATAGCATCGGTAAGCGCGTTCAAAGAATCCCCTGCTACGCCCCATACCTTTGAAACACCGCTAGCTTTTAAGCTGGCGACAATATTTTCTGCGACAGACGCCATCAATACCTCATTCCGAAAAACTTTATCTGCGGTTAAAGTCTAAACGTCTCCGCGTCTATTTCGTAGCTCTGGTGGCCTTAATCATCTTTTCGTTTCTGCCTGCGAAGATGAGGCTTTTTGGGCAAATGTAGGCGACTTTTCTTTTTAGGCATCAGCGCATTTTCGTCTGCTAGCAGTTCGGTAACATTTTGTTTGGTCGAGGCCTCGGGATCGCGCGCAGCATTTTGTTGTGAACCAGCCCCCGCAATGACTACTACGACTACGCCTAGAGCCTGTAGCCAGTTGGGAATTTGGCCGAGTATTATTACGCCGATAATTATGCTCACCGCAGGTTCAAGGGAGGTGAGGGTACCGAAGGCCGTCGGATTCATCCGCCGCAGGGCCATCATTTCGACTGCAAAGGGGATCACCGGGTGTAAAAGTGCGATACCGAAGGCAAAAGCGACCATCTGCAGATCGAAGTGGCTGATGATCGCCCGTGCGCCAACTGCCCCTGCAACTAACGAGGCGATGGGTACCGTAATCGTCAGTGCACTTAGGCCAGTAAAACGGTCACCTATTTTCTGGGTTAGCAAAATGTAGGTACCCCAGCACACCCCGGCGCAGGCTGCCATTAGGACGCCTGTTAGGTTGAAAGCGCTGGACCAGGGTTGAGTCATGGCTATAACGCCCGCGAATGCCAAAAATAGCCATCCCACAGGTTTCAGTGAGCGAGAGCGCATCGCCGCCACCGTAAGCGGTCCCAAATATTCGATTGCCACGGCTGTTCCCAGATTTATATAGGGCAAGGCCAAGATGAATAGTGTGGTCATCGAGCCGGTGGCCAGGCCGAGGCCTATTAGGGGGAGGACGTCTTTCTTGCGTATTGCTCGTAGTGGAGGCCTAGCTATGATCCAAAAAATAATTGTGCCAGCCACAAGGCGCATCCAGGCAACCCCGCCTGCGCTGTAGCGGTCGATCAAACCGACAGATAGGGCGGAACCAATTTGTACCGAAACCATGCCAGTTACTGCCATGGACCACGCGGGAGGGGTTATTTGTGGTTTTGTGGTCACCGATTTACTCCATTCGACCATTTAGATGGGGATCTTTAGTAAACATTTCGCACATTTTTCTTCGGGATGCAAATACCTGTTTGTGCAGTACAAGGCCGCACTTGGGGGCTTGGGCTAACTGTGCAGTTCTCTATGTGAGATAAATGTAGTAAATACGTTGATTTTGGAAGAAGTTAAGGAAGTGTTTACGCTGGTGCTCCAAAATACCGGCAGGAGGTTTTTATGCTCGATACCGCACCACTTTTCACCCCGCTTACTTTGGGGGCCCTAAAACTAAAAAACAGGCTTGTTATGGCTCCCCTTACCCGTTTACGTACGGGTGACGAGGGCGTTCCCGGGCCGCTACTCGCCGACTACTATTCCCAGCGCGCTTCCCTGGGCATGATTGTCGCGGAGGGGACCTGGCCCACTTTGGAGGGGCGTACCTGGTATGGCCAGCCCGGCATTGCTAATCGGGAACAGATTGAGGGGTGGAAGAAGGTAACCGAGGCGGTGCATGAGCGCGGAGGCGTAATCGTTTTGCAACTCATGCACGGCGGGCGGGTTTCCCACCCCGAGATCACGGGCACCGGGCGAACTGTATCTGCATCCGATGTGCCGCTAGATGGGCCGGTGCGGGTAAAGTCCGGCAAGGTGGTGCCGCCTGCGCCGCAGGGGCTGTCTGCAGCCGAGGTGAAATCTGTTATTGACGATTTTGTTCAGGCTGCCAAGAACGCGATCGCTGCCGGGATGGACGGGGTGCAGTTACATGGGGCGAACGGGTATCTGATACATCAGTTCTTCGCCCCTACTACTAATAAGCGTTCTGATGCATACGGTGGTTCCCCGAAGAAGAGGGCACGTTTCGCTATCGAGGTCACCCAGGCTGTTTCCGAGGCGATCGGTGCGGATAGGGTCGGGGTGCGCCTGTCTCCGGAGCATGATGTGCAAGGAGTCATCGAGGCCGATCGCGAAGCTACCATGGCCACTTACGCGGAATATGCCTTGGCCGTAGAAAAAGAGGGGCTCGCATTTTTGGATGTGATCTACCGCGACCCGAGTTCTGATTTAGTACAAAAAATTCGGAATGAGTCTGGCTGTGGTCTGGTATTGAACAACGGCTTCGACACGGTCACTACAGTCGAGGAAGCCCTGAAAATTGTTGCCGCCGGTTACGCGGATGCGGTAGGGGTGGGGCGGGCTGCCCTAGCTAATCCGGATCTAGCGAAGCGCTGGCGCGAGGGGCTGGAACTCAACGAGCCGGTCCAGTCCACTTTCTATGCAAAAGGTGCTGAGGGATATACGGATTACCCTTTCTACGAACAGAAGTGAGCTGCAATTAATCGATTTGTTGGCCGCCCCACATTGCAAAATGTGTGGGCGGCAACGTTTTTCCATAAAGGCGTTGACGAAACTATTTTCCGCGAAATACTTTTCCGCACTATTGCAAGGCTCTTGGTATAAAGCGGGGATATGTGGGCAGCGTCACCGCAAAATAGTTTGCGTTTGAGGGGCGCACCTGCCTAAAGTATTTCTCGTTGCGCCGGACAGGAGCCGGCGAGACGGGCCCCCAGGTGGCTGGCTGTTTTGGTTGGTTGTTTGGTGTGGTGGGGTTGTTTTTGTTCTCGATAGTGTGTTTTTGTTTTTTGCTCTTTTTTGCGTGTGGGCTTTGCACTTCTTTTTTGGTTGTGTGAGTCTGTTTTTTGTTTTTTTGGTTGGGATTGCCCTTTTTTGGGTGTTTTCTGAATGTTTTTGTTTGGAGAGTTTGATCCTGGCTCAGGACGAACGCTGGCGGCGTGCTTAACACATGCAAGTCGAACGGGATCCATTGGTGCTTGCACTTTTGGTGAGAGTGGCGAACGGGTGAGTAACACGTGAGTAACC
>NZ_ATUW01000007.1 GCF_000420405.1 Winkia neuii subsp. neuii DSM 8576
CTGCGAAGCAACCTGCTCCAACTCCGCATAAGTAACATTCATGTTCGCCATAAAAAGCTCCCAACACAAAAAACTCAAACCTACAAAACAGCCGGCCAAACCACCGACCCAAAACCAACCCTAACCACCCCCAAAACCCCACAACAGCCCCCAAAGGCCAAATACACCCAAAAACAACCCCCCATTCACCAACCGTTAACCCAAACCACCCACCCAACCCTCAAAACGTGAAAATTCCCTATTCTTCGAATCGCTGGGCGCTACGCGGCTTGTTCCACCCGCGGGCGGGTTTTGCGGATGCCACGTGTGCCTCGCGCGAGCGATATATAACGTAGGGCCTAGTCGCGTACCCGACCGGAGCGCTGAACATGTGTACCAAACGTGTCAGTGGGAGTAGTGCGAGCAGCAGGAAACCGGCTATTACGTGCAGTTTAAAATTGAGCGGCACATCTGCCATCAACGACAATTCTGGGCGGAAGTAGAACAGGGAGCGCAGCCACGGCGAGATAGTTTCACGGTAGTCATAGCCTGCAGGACCGGCGGAGGATTGCCCTAGGACTTGATTCGACACGGTGGCCCAGGTCCCCAGAAGAATAGGAACGGTTAAAAAGAAGTACATTATTTTGTCGGCGCGGGTGGTCGCCTCGCGAACGCCTTTTACTCGGAAGCGCCGGTAAAGCAAGATCACAAGCCCGGCTACCGTAATGGCGGCAGCTAGGGTACCGGGGATGGTGGCCAGCAGGTGGTAGGTGTGTTGGGAAATGCCCACTGCTCGAGTCCACGATTTTGGTACAAGCAGGCCCATGACATGCCCTAGGAACACGAATATCAATCCGAAGTGAAATAGCGGCGACCCTAGGCGTAGCAGGGTGGATTCGTGCAGTTGCGAAGAGCGGGAGGTCCAGCCGAATTGGTCGTGCCGCCACCGCCACATTAGCCCTGCTGCGCATAGGCTCATGCAGATGTAGGGGAAAATACCCCAGCAGAATACGTCTAGTGCGTTCATCGAGTTGCCTCCGGGAAGGTTGGGAATGGTAAATCGTTGATGCCGACTAATTCGGCCGGGGGACCTTGCCTTATGAGCCTCTGGTAGCGCGCCCGCGTTGCCTCGTCAATTTCTGGCAGAACCGCGCACACCGCGCCCACTATTTGCTCCCACGGGGATTCGCGCTGGTAGAGCGCCGTTCGTAGTACTTCGAGCCCGTCTCGATGGCTGGCCAGGGCCGCTTCGACAATGGGGTCGCCGCTGCGGGCCGCCATTTCTAGTACTGCGGGCAGGTAGTCGGGTAGTTCCCCCGAAACCAGGTTGTAACCGGCTGCGGCATATAACTGCGAGAAGGCTAACAGGGCCTGTCCTCGTAGTCGGGTGTCACCTGCGGCGTAGTAGCTCAGTTCGAGGGCGCAGCGCCGCTGTTCGTCGAAGGTGTTTACGTAGGTTTGTTCTACTTTTGTCTTTCCTACCCTGCGTGCCCATTCGAGCCACCGGCTGAAATTCCCTTCCAGCGGGGAGGGTAGCTTGGCAGTTTCCGTTTGGACTTGGTCTAGTATCTGGCCGAAGTTTTGCTTCGGGTAGTCGAGCAGGAGAGAAGCCGCAATAAATACGGTTGCACGCTCGGGCGCGGAAACGGCCGCGGGCGAAACCTCCTGCGGCAGCCCCTTTCTTACAGCTCCCCTCCCGCCCGCTCCGCGCGGGCCTAAGTTTGTTTTCATTAGGCGTACCTTGTGGGCAATAGTTCAACGTTTACGCAACCCTCGCGCCGATTCGGCATCGTTCCGGGCCCGCCGGTCAGTGAGCATTCGAAGTTTGCTAGGTCGCGCTCGACTTCGGGATGGGTGGTGGGGATTACGTAGCGATCGTCGTATTTGGCAATGGCAAGTAGGCGATACATTTCCTTGACCTCGTCCTCGCCCATCCCAACCGCTGCCGGAATGGACGCGTCGGCATGGCCGCCTAGGTGGATGTCGCGCATGTAGGAGCGCATTACTGCCAGACGGCGCAGCGACTTTTCTACCGGCGCAGTGTTGCCGGCAGTGAACAAACCTGCCAAATATTCCAGCGGAATGCGCATGGTGGCGATCGAAGTCAGCAGGACTTTTGCGTCCTCGGCGTCGCCATGCTGGGAAGTAATCTGGTCGACGATGGGCGACAGCGGCGGAATGTACCAAACCATGGGCATGGTCCGAAATTCCGGGTGTAGCGGAAGCGCCACCTTGTACTTTTTGATGAGGGCGTAGATCGGCGACTGTACGGCCGCATCCAGGTAGGAGCGGGGCACCCCATTAGCGAGCGCATTTTGCACAACCTCGGGGTCTGCAGGATCCAAGATCAAATCGCACTGGGCCTGGTACAGATCTTTTTCTTCCCGTGTCGCAGCAGCCTCAGAGACGCGCTCTGCGTCGTAGAGGATTACTCCCAGGTAGCGCAGTCGGCCCACGCAAGTCTCAGAGCACACGGTGGGTTCCCCCTGCTCTAACCTGGGGTAGCACAGCGTACATTTTTCGGCCTTGCCGGTGGCATGGTTGAAGTACACCTTCTTGTAGGGGCAACCCGATACGCACATCCGCCAGCCGCGACATTTATCCTGGTCTACCAGCACGATCCCGTCCTCGGTGCGCTTGTACATTGCCCCCGAGGGGCACACAGAAACGCACGTTGGATTTAGGCAGTGTTCGCAGATGCGCGGCAGGTAGAACATGAAGGTTTCTTCGATTTGGGCCTTGACCTGCGCCCCCGAGATTTTTATGACCGGGTCTTGGGCCATGGTCTCTTCTGACCCGCCCAAATCGTCATCCCAGTTTGGCCCCCACTGAGGGGCGTCAATCTTTTCGCCGGTGAGCTGGTTGATAGGCCTGGCCGTAGGCAGCGCCTTTGAATCTTTCGGCGCCGACAGCAGCTTCTCGTACTCATATGTCCACGGCTCGTAGTAATCTTCCAAGCCGGGCATGCGCGGGTTGGCAAAGATGGTCGACAAGAGGTGGGCGCGCCCGCCAAGACGCGGGGTGAGCTTGCCGCGCTTGAGCTTCCACCCGCCCCTGTACTTATCTTGGTCTTCCCAACGTTTCGGGTAGCCAACCCCGGGCTTAGTTTCGACGTTATTGAACCAGATGTATTCCGTGCCGTCGCGGTTCGTCCACGCCTGTTTACAAGTCACAGAGCAGGTGTGGCAGCCGATGCACTTATCCAGGTTCATTACCATCGCAATTTGTGCCATTACCTTCATTAGAACTGCACCTCCTGGCTGCGACGGCGCAGTATTGCCACCTCGTCGCGTTGGTTTCCGGTTGGGCCAATGTAGTTAAAGCCGTAGGTGGTGTGCCCGTATCCACCTATCAGGTGCGCAGGCTTCAGCAATATACGGGTTAGGGAGTTATGGGTGCCGCCGCGTTTACCCGATTTTTCGTTCAGTGGGGTACCAATTTGTCTGTCCTGCGCGTGATGCATGTAGGCGGTTCCCTCTGGGATGCGGTGTGATACTACGGCCCTGGCAGTTACCACCCCGTTGCGGTTGCGGATTTCCACCCAGTCGTTGTCGCGCACCCCTACCTTCTTCGCGTCTGCCGGGGCAATCCATACGGCCTGCCCGCCGCGGCCCAGCGTCAGGATGTGCTGGTTGTCGTAGTAGGAGGAGTGGATCGACCACTTGTTGTGCGGGGTCAAATAGCGCACGGCAAGTTCGGTTTGCCCCTGCCCGTCCTGCAAGATTTGGCCGGGGTTATGTTCCCCGTACAGGTGCATCAAGTCGAGCGGGGGCCTGTAGATGGGCAGTTGCTCACCAAAGTCCCGCAACCATTGATGGTCCAGGTAGTAGTGCATGCGCCCCGAAATAGTGTGGAAGGGCTTGTCGCGTTCAATGTTGACCACGAAGGCGCTGTAGCGGCGGCCCCCATGCTCTGATCCAGTCCACTCTGGGGAGGTTATTACCGACGAGGGCGCTTTGACGATGTCGTCAAAGGTAATCAGTTTTTCCTCCTCGCTTTCAGCCAGTTCCGCGAAGTGTTTGCCGGTTTTGGCTTCCAGATTCTTCCAACCGGACACAGCTATTTTGCCGTTGGTGGTGCCGGAAAGGGACATGATCATGTTCGCTGCCTTGCGTGCATCGTCGAGGGCGGGACGCGGGCCGATTGCAGTTTCTACAGTGCCGTTGCGCTCCGCCAGGGACTGGACAACTTTCCGGCTGTCCTCGGCATTGAAACCGACGCGTTTAGTGGCCATGCCGACTTTCTCTGGGAGCGGGCCAATCGCGTTCCACTTTTCGAAAATCTTCGAGTAGTCCCGCTCAATTTTCACCAGCTTGGGCATATTCACCCCGGGCACCCAGCCGCCCTCTTCCCTGGAGGTAAATTCCCCATGCGGATTGTTTAGTTCATCCGAGCTGTCGTGCTGCAACGGCACCGTGAGCACGTCGGTCTGCTTACCCAGATGTTTCGCCCCCATATCAGTAGCTAACTTAGCGATGTCACGGAACCATTCGTAGTCTGTGCGCGCATCCCAGGGCGGCTGAATAGCCGGGTTGAACGTATGCATGTACGGGTGCATATCCGTAGAGGAAATGTCGTGCTTTTCGTACCAGGTCGCAGCAGGCATAACAATGTCCGAGTGCAAGGTGGTGGACGTGTTGCGGAAGTCAGCCGTAACCATCAAGTCTAGCTTTCCCTTCACCGCTTCACGCCAAATAATATTCTTCGGCCTTTTCCCCTCCGGCAGTTCCTCGGCCTGCACCTCGTTGTCCGCTCCAATCATGTGGCGCAGGAAGAATTCAGTACCTTTAGCTGAAGAACCGAGTAGGTTAGTACGCCAGTTGAACAGCACTTTTGCGCAGTTACCCGGCCCGTCCGGATCCTGTGTGGCAAACTTCAGTTCGCCACTTTCAAGTTGTGCTGCCACGTACTCGCCAACGTCCTGGCCGGCTTCCTCCGCCTGCCTGGCAATTTTGAGCGGGGACCGGTCAAACTGCGGGTAAGACGGCATCCAGCCGCGCTGGGTGGCCTCTACAAGCGAATCGGGAACCGTCATTCCTTCTAGCTTTCCGGAAGCTAGCGGGGAGCAGAACCGTTCGACCGTACCCGTGTCATAACGCCACTGCGAGGTAAGCATGTACCAAAAGCCCGTAGAAATCATTTGCCGGGCTGGCCTTTGCCAGTCCAAGGCCATTGCGTACTGCTGCCAGCCGGTTATGGGACGCACCTTCTCCTGACCGACGTAGTGTGCCCAACCGCCCCCGTTGCGACCCTGGGTACCACACATGGTGGTTAGCGCCAGGATCGTTCGGTACATGTCGTCCGAGTGGAAATAATGGTTGATGCCCGCACCCATGATGATCTGGCAACGACCGTTCGAATCGATCGCCGTCTGGGCAAACTCTCGGGCGATGCGAATTACCTGCTCGGCGGGCACCCCCGTGTGTTCTTCCTGCCAGGCCGGAGTGTAAGGATCACTGCCATCCTCGTAATCGGCAGGCCAACTCCCTGGCAGCCCCCGCCGGTATACGCCGTAATGGGCCAACATAATGTCGTAAACGGTAGTTACCAGCTTGCCCGCCACTTCGCGCACGGGCACGCCCCGCTTCAGCACTCCCGCTCCGATCGGGCCCGGCCCTGGGACTGCGGGCAGGTCAAAACGCGGCAGACTAATAGTTTCGGCCTGTCCACCCGCCTCGTAAAGGCTAAGCCGCGGGGATACGCCCTCGAGCGAAAGATTCCACTTGCCGGCTCCCTCTTTGCCGAACGCATCGGCGTTAGTGCCTCCCGGATCCCTGACCGTGCCGTCTTCGTCCATAACCAGCAGACGGAACTGGGCGTTCTCGGTCTTTGCCAGTTCCCCGCCCACTTCGCTGGCAGTCAAGAAGTGCGCCGGGACCAGGCTGCCGTCCTCGCGCCTTTCCAACGTCACTAAAAACGGTGAATCCGTAAAGCGCTTCATGTAATCCAAGAAGAACTTGGTGCGCTTGCCCTCGTGAAACTCCTTCAAAATTACGTGCCCCATCGCCATAGCAAAAGCCCCGTCAGTGCCGGGAGCCAAGCGCACCCACTCGTCAGCAAACTTAGTGGTGTCCGAATAGTCCGGGGCCATAACCACAACCTTGCAGCCGTGGTAGCGCGCCTCAGTCATGAAGTGGGCGTCGGGAGTCCTAGTCACCGACAGGTTCGATCCCCACACCATTAGGTAGTCAGAATTGAACCAGTCCCCCGCCTCAGGTACATCCGTCTGGTCGCCAAAAACCAGCGGCGAGGACTGCGGCAGATCAGCATACCAATCGTAAAAGGACAGCATAGTGCCGCCCATCAGCTCTAGAAAACGGGATCCTGCACCGTAGGAAACCTGGCTCATAGCGGGAATGACAGAAAAGCCAGCAAGGCGGTCAGGCCCAAAATCCTTGGTAGTAGAAACGGTGGCGGCGGCAATCATCTCGACGGCTTCCGCGTAGCTGACCCGAACCATTCCGCCCTTGCCGCGAGCAGACTTGTACGCCTTCGCCGTGAGCGGGTCTGAAACTACTTTATGCCAGGCAGCGACTGGATCCCCGCCCTCGGAAAGCTTGGCCTTGCGGTAGGCCTCGAGCAGCACTCCGCGCACGTAAGGGTGGCGGATGCGCGTAGGCGAATACTCGTACCAACTAAATGCCGCCCCACGAGGGCAACCGCGCGGCTCGTAGTCAGGCAGGTCAGGGCCGGTGGAAGGATAGTCCACCTCCTGAGACTCCCAAGTAATCATCCCGTCCTTCACGTACACCTTCCACGAGCAGGAACCGGTGCAGTTCACCCCGTGGGTGGAACGCACTACCTTGTCGTGGGCAAAGCGCTGCCTGTAGAAGACGTCAGCTTCACGTCCGCCCTTCAGGAAGATTTGGCGGGCATCGGCCGATGCCTTTCCGCCGCGAACCTGTGCACCAAATTGCAATAAAGGATTGGATGATTTAGACACTTACTAACTCCTAACTAGCCGCGGAAAGGCGCGCTGGGACGGGCGTAACGCTGCCAGCAGATTATTGAGCAGATGCCGCAGTAGATTGCGCAACCGATAAAAAAGATTTTGGCCGACAGCAAAGACAGAGCTACGCCCACCAAGAACGGTCCAAAAGCAGCAGCGGCACCGGTAAATCCGATTGCGCCACCCGCCTGTCGCTTCGGCATGATCATAGGCATCTGCTTGAATGTGCCGGCATTGCCAATGCCGGCAAAGATAAACATGCCAACCATGCCGGCATAGAACATTGCGAAGTTTTGGCTGTCGAAGAAGAACGAACAAAACAGCAGCGAGGCCGTCATGCCGACGCCCGAGACGAAGGTCCACAACCCGCCGGTAAACTTATCGCACAAAGGCCCCCATATGAAGCGGACAACAGAACCAATCAGCGGCCCGGTAAAGGCTAGGGCAAGCCCGGCGCCACCGAAGTTGTTCTTCACCAGGATGCCGAACTGAGCGCATAAACCCGAAAAGATGCCGAAGGTCATGACGTAGAGCAGGGTCATATACCAGGTGTTCGGGTTGTCAAAGATATCCAGCTGTTCCTTGACGGAAGCTTTAACGGGAACGTCCTTTAGAAAAACGAATGCTAGTACCGCGGCCACAACAGCCCAGGGGACGAAGAAAATTGCCGCATTGTGAACGTATAGCGGACCAGTTTCAGAGTTCTGAGGGGCAATAAAGGTGATGCCAAAGAGGCCAAATCCCATCAGCGCGGGGGCCGCTAGTTGGATGATAGACATGCCCAAGTTACCTATACCGGCCTGAATGCCGAGGGCAGTGCCCGAGAGGCGCTTCGGGAAGAAGTATCCGGTGGAAGGCATGTAGCCCGAGAAGGAGCCACCGCCAATGCCACAGATGAACGCCAGTAGTATGAGTACAGCAAAAGAGGTGTTGGGGTTCTGCACTGCGAAGAACCATCCCAACATCGGGATGACGTACAGCAGCGAAGACCAGGCAACCATCTTGCGCGTGCCGATTTTTGCCGGCAAGAACATGTAAACCAGTCGAATTAGGCCTCCCGAGAGGCCGGGCATTGCCCCCAACCAGTACAGTTGTGCAGGCGAAAGATCAAAGCCAATTTCGTTTAGTTTCGGTGCGATTGCCGACACCAAGAACCAGACGCAGAAAGCAACAATCATCGAGTAGGTAGTTATAGCCAGGGTGGACCAAGCTAGCTTGCTACTCCACCGTTCAGCCTCTTCCGGGTCCCAGCCACGCAGCACACGCCCAGAGGTGTCCAGGGTGGGCGCTTCCTTTCCCGCCTGCACAGCGGGAGCAAAGTCATTGTTTTCCATATTTCGATTATGAGGGCGAAAAATAGATACTTTTTGGCCAAAATATGCGAATTTGTTTAACGGCCAGGTTACGGCGATTACCCCGAACCATGTTGGCGGCAGCTGACGTAGCGGGGAAGAATGGTGCAATAATTTTAGGTAATGCGACACTTGTCTAATACATTTCTAACGGGGCACAGTCATATGATTAGAAGCGCCGTAACACGGAAGGAGCCGGCGACGAAACTAGAAAAAGGCGCCATGTCTGCACCAACTCGCAAACAGTACTGCGCGGTAGTAATTGTGGTTTCCGATCGCGTCCTTTCTAAGGAACGCCCAAACGACTCGGGAACACTAGCAAGGGAGCTGCTGACCAAAGCCGGTTACCTGTGCCCAGCTCCCCTAATCGTTGCCGAGCGCGCCAACGACTTCCGCACAGTTCTAAGCGCACAACTTGCCTCTAAGCCGGATTTCATAATGAGTATTGGCGGAACAGGAGTAACCGCCGGCGCTTGCGTACCCGAGGTAACCAAAGAATTCCTTGCTGCGGATTTCCCCGGCCTCGCCACCCAAATCATCATGCAGGGGGCTAAATCTACTCCCTTAGCCGGGCTCTCTCGCGGCCTCGTTGGCGTGACTACGATTGGTAAGCCTGGCACCGTGGTGGCAAATTCGCCCTCTTCAAAAGGCGGAGTAAAAGACACCCTGGAAGTAGTGCTGAAGGTGCTTCCCTCTATCCTCAAACAGCTAGCCGAATAAAAACCCGGACCGCCGCCCCAAGAGGGCAAGACGATCCGGGATGGGCGATGCTTCGCCGCTAGTTACTTGGCTGCTTCAGCCCCTTCGGGAGCCTGCCCGTCGATAATCCGCTGGGCGTCGTCTTTACTCAGGTCGTAGCCGTAGAAGTCCTTGTAGAACTTCTGGGTTTCGGCTACCAGGTCAACGTCCTTGAACTTGTCCGGGTAGAAGGTCTTTGCCGACCACAGGATTTGCAGAGCTTCTTCAGCAGAGTAGCGATCCCAGTTGAAGGTGCCAACCGGGTTCTTTATGATCTTTCCGTCAGCAACAGCCTTCACGCCCGCCCAGGCTGGGTCGGACTTGATCTGATCCACGCCGGCCTGCGCCTTGCCTCCGCCAATAATGATGGCGTCAGGGTTGGATCCGATAATCTGCTCTAGCGTAACTTCCTTCATGTTTTGGACGTTGTCCAGGGAATTTTTCAGCCCGGTAGCCTTCATCCATTCGCCGATTAGGGAATCTGAGCCATCGACCTTAGTCAGGTCGTCCCCACCAACAATGTGCAGCACGGATGGCCTATTCCCATCCGCAACGTCTTTCAGGCGGTCTTTCACCAGGTCCAAGTTCTTATTCAGGTATTTGTGGAAGGAGGCAGCCTTCTTCTTGGCCTCGGGGGTGCCCAGCACGTCGGCCGTAATATCGATTACCTTGTTCATGTCTGCGAAGTTCTGGAACTCGACGTGAACTG
Organism: Winkia neuii subsp. neuii DSM 8576; assembly: GCF_000420405.1. Classification (GTDB taxonomy): domain Bacteria; phylum Actinomycetota; class Actinomycetes; order Actinomycetales; family Actinomycetaceae; genus Winkia; species Winkia neuii. Next base: position 9,728 of record NZ_ATUW01000007.1, read on the forward strand.
CCGGGATACCCTTGGCGCGCACGGCCTCGATCTGCTCCTTGTTAGAGGCGAGCACCACCTCGGGTTTGGCCGCCAGCAATTCTTCAATGTTCAGGTCAGTTTTTGCAGCCGGGGCTGGCAGTTTTTTAATGCCCGGGTACACTTTTGCGAACCAGGGCAGGGCCTGCACCTGCTTAGTAGTTGCCACTAGCTTGTCGGCACCTCCCAGCAGCAGCACTACCTGGTTGTTTGCGTGCCACAGGTCTGCGATGCGCTTCGGCTGGGCGGGAATTTTTACCTTGGTGCCGTCAACGTCGGTTACGGTGCGGGTCTTGGATTCGGTCTGCGTTGCTGCGGGGGACGGCTTTTCGCTCGCCTGGTTTGCGCCGCACGCGGTAAGGGTTAGCGGCATTGCCACCAACGCACCAAGTGCCACTACTTTCTTCAGCAGAGACATATTTTTACCTTTCTTCAATTCTTTCGGCCCCCAGACACACATGCCTGTGCAACTGGTCGTCCCAGCGCACCCGTATGGGGGTTCCGAAAAGTTCTGTGAGTGAGCTGCTTGTTAGCACTTCTGCCGCCGCACCTACTTTTACGGGTTTGCCTTTTTCCATGAGGGCTACTTTGCCCCCCAGTAAAAAAGCCTGGTTAGGGTCGTGGGTGGTAGCCACGACCGCGAAGCCTTCCCCCGTCAGCTCCCGCATTTTCTTTAGGGTGCGCATTTGGTTTCCCATGTCGAGGGCGGATGTGGGCTCATCCATGACCACTAGCGGGGAGCCTTGCACCAGGGCGCGCGCAAAGCCCACGCGTTGTTTTTCCCCGCCAGATAGCTCGTTTATCGGCCTGCCTGCGAAGTCCTCCAGCCCCATTTCTGCTATTACTTTGCGCACGCGCAACCGGTCCTTCGCCCTCGGTGAGCTGAAGGCGCCCAGGTAGGGGGTGCGCCCCATGAGCAGGTAGTCGGTTACAGAATAGGCAACGTTGACGGTTTCTGTTTGGGGCAGGTAGCAGGCCAGGCGGGCCCGCTTGGCGGGGCTGAGGCGAGTCGTGGCGGTGCCGCCTAGGCGGGCTTCGCCCTCGGTGGGGGTGGCCAGCCCGAGCGCAACCTGCAAAAGCGTCGATTTACCGGCGCCATTTTTACCCAATATTGAAAGAGTTTGCCCCTTTTCGAGGGTGAGGTTCACGTCGCGGAATACCCACTTGTCTGCACGGTAGTAGAAGCCGACATTTTCTAGTTGCATCAGGCTCATCGGACTTTCACCTTGCCTACGGCTAGTAGCAGCAAGAATAGGGGCGCACCAATCATGCCGGTGACCACTCCGAGCGGGACTTCCATCTGGTTGAGCGAGCGCGCCAGCGTATCGACAACCACCATGAATGAGGCACCAAAGGTTACTGACAGGGGCAGTAGGCGCGCATTATTTGGCCCCACAACCAGGCGGCACAGGTGCGGCACCACGAGCCCCACCCACGAAACAGTTCCGGCCAAACACACGGCAGCAGCGGTTAGAACAGTAGCCGCCAGGATTGCAAACGAGCGGTCCCGGCGCAGGTTCACTCCCAACGCGGCGGCCTCGCGATCTCCAAGGGAAATCACGTTGATACGCCAGCGCATTGCCAGCAGGAGTGCGGCGGCGGGTAGCGCTAGCAGGGCGCAGTGGGCCAGCGAATCAGTACGCACGTCCGAGAGGGAGCCCATTTGCCAAAACACGATGGCAGCGAGCTCTGTTTCCGGATCTGCAACAAATTTTAAGATTCCCACGAGGGCGGATCCAAAACCGCCAATTATTACACCCGAGAGCACCAGCATCAGCGTTGAATCGTTGCGCAGCACGCGCGGGATAGAGGTGGCAAGTAAAACAGCGACGATGCCGCCAACGAGCGCCGCCGCCGATACGCCCAGCGTGGACAGCCCCAACAGAATTGCCCCTGCGGCCCCCACCGAAGCGCCCTGCGATACGCCTAGGATGCCAGGCGATACCAGCGGATTGCGGAAGATTCCTTGATAGGACACCCCAGCTAGTGCCAGCGCAGCTCCGACGAGGGCGGCCCCCACCATGCGCGGCAGGCGCACCTGGTAGAGCACAGTCGCATCCGCGGCAGAAACACTGTCTTTAGCAAATGGGTTGAATGCGGTGAAAATAGTGTGAGCGGGCAGCCCGTACCTGCCCACGGTTAGACATGCACCCATTATTGCGAGCAACACCACAGCGGAAATTAACAGGAGGAATGCTAACTGCGCCCCCGCAGATTTTCGCATCCGTTCCCCTTCCGCACCTGCTGGCATATCCGCTACCTAGTCTTGCACCTGCGGAGCTAAATCTATTGTTTTACCGCGTGTGATTTTCTTAGCGAAAAATTCTTCCTACATCCGCCAATGATTACATATCCGCATTGTGGTGCGCCACAGCAGGCATCACGCCACAAATCCCCAAAATTTCTGCGGCGGCGAATGCCCGAACCTAAGTCGGAATTTACCCCCTAACGCGCCCGCCCGCCCTCGGCTATGGTGGCAGCAGAGGCCGCATTTTCGCAGCCCAAACCCGAAATAGTCACTTCCGCATTTGCGGCAAAATTGCTTGCTGATGTCCGCAACAAATAGATAAGGTGGTATCGATGAATTACCGTATTTCTGAAGTATCGCGCCTGCTCGGCGTCTCTGACGACACTGTCCGCCGGTGGCTCGACGACGGGCGAATCCAGGCCGAAAAGGATTCTTCCCCGCTGCAGGTTACTGGCGAATCGCTGGCGCGCTACCTAAAGGATGCGAATACTCACGAACCAAGTCACAACGTTTCTAGCCGAAATCTGTTAGATGGCCTAGTTATCGAGGTCATCTCGGATAAGGTCATGAGCCAGGTAGTAATGCAGTGCGGCCCCTACCGGGTGGTTTCACTAATTTCTACCGAGGCAGTAAAGGATCTAGATCTAAAACCGGGCGTTATTGCAAAGGCGCAGATCAAGGCCACAAACGTTTCTATCGTCAAATAAGTTCGCGGGCTAGCCGCGACGAAAGGCAGTTACAAATGCTTCGTAAGTTTGGTACTGGCCTGGCCTTGGTGGCCGCGGCCGCTATGGCCCTTTCTGGCTGTTCGTCTACAGACAACCAGAAGGCGAACGATGCCAAGTCTGAAACCTCTCAGTCCACTCAGGCTGACCAGGGTAAGAACCTGGGCAATGTCACTATTTTCGCGGCAAAATCCCTAACCAAAGCCTTCACCGAGTTGGGCAAAGAATTCGAGAAGCAGAACAAGGGCACCAAGGTTACCTTCAGCTTTGACGGCTCTCAGAACCTGGTAGATCAGATCCACCAGGGTTCGCCCGCCGACGCCCTGTTTACTGCCGACCAGAAGAACATGGACAAGGCCGACAAGAACGGCGACGTCGAGGCCAACAAGTCCTACGCCACCAACACTTTGGTCATGGTTGTTCCCAAGGGCAACCCGGCTGGAGTAAAGGAATTCACTACTGACGCCCTCAAAGACAAGAAGCTAGTGGTGTGCGCCGTTGGGGTCCCCTGTGGCAACGCCACCAAGGAGCTCGCCGAAATGGCGGGCGTAAAGTTCACCCCGGTTTCCGAGGAGCAGAACGTGGGCGACACCCTCGCCAAGGTTGAAACTGGCGAGGCCGACGCCGGCATCGTCTACAAGACCGACGCCATGGCCTCCGACAAGGTCGAGGCAATCAAACTTCCGCACGCGGACATGGTGGTAAATGACTACCGAGTTGCTTTGACCAAGTCGGCAAAGAATAAGGAGGGCGGCAAAGCCTTCGTAGATTTCATTCTTTCGGACGCAGGCCAAAAGATCCTCGAAAAGTACGGCTTCACAGCCCCAACTAACAAGTAAAACTGCTTAGTGGCCCGCTCCGGCGGGCCACAGGTGTATTTATGAAGCTAAAGTATGCTCCCTGGCTGGCACTGCCCGGCGCCCTCGCCGCCCTCTTTTTAGTATTTCCCCTGGTAACCGTCTTTACGCAAACTCCCTGGACGCGCTTCGGCCAGCTGATTTCCACCGACGTTTCCCAAGATGCCCTGTGGCTATCGCTGCGCACCTGCGGCATCACGCTCGCCCTCTGCGTAATGCTGGGCGTCCCCCTAGCCTTTGTGCTGGCGAATTTGCCAGATAGGTGGTGGGCACGGCTGCTGCGCACAGTGGTCACGCTGCCAATGATGCTGCCCCCGGTGGTGGCCGGCCTGGCCCTCTTGCTCACCTGGGGCAGGCGCGGCCTACTGGGCCGGCACCTATCTGTAGCAGGCATAGAAATTGGCTTCACTACCCTGGCAGTGATCATGGCGCAGACGTTTGTGGCCATGCCCTTTTTAGTCTCTTCGCTCGAGGGCGCTATCCGCACTCGCGGCAGCGAATACGACCAGGCTGCGCGCGCTTTGGGGGCCTCTAGAACGCGCACTTTCTTCCAGGTGACGCTGCCTGTCATGTTCCCCTCAGTGCTCTCGGCGGCAGCCATGTCCTTTTCGCGTGCTCTAGGCGAATTCGGGGCCACCATTACTTTTGCGGGATCCCTGCAAGGCACCACTCAAACCATGCCTTTAGCAATCTACTTACAACGCCAGTCCTCCACCGACGAGGCCCTGGCTTTATCCGTCGTTCTGCTCGCACTGGCGTTAGCAATCTTGTTTGGGGCCAACGCCCTGGCCGCCCACCTCCCCGGCGGGCGAACCGAGGCAGAAATGCAGGCGTTGCAAAAACGCCGCGCAAAGACAGGAAGTACCTTCACCGAGCCAGCTGCCCCAGCCGAAGGGGAGCTGCCCGTTTCAGCTTCGCCCTCGTCCTGCCCTTCAATCCACGTGGCGGCGAAGGTTAGCGAACGCGACGTATCCTTGAATGTGGATCTTCCGGGCGGGGTACTCACCTCGGTGATGGGCCCCAACGGGTCGGGTAAATCCACACTGCTGTCGCTCATTTCGGGATCTTTGCTTCCCTCCGAGGGGCAGGTCAGTTTCGACCCGCCCTCGCCCAAAATCGTGCTATTGCAGCAAAAATCGCTACTATTTCCGCACATGTCCGTACGCCAAAATGTCGAGTTCGGGTTGCGGGCCCGCCACGTGGGCGCAAAGGCGGCCCGCGAGCGCGCCAGAGCCGAATTGAAAGCGGTAGGAATGGAAGCGCTAGCCGAGCGCCGTTCCACCCAGCTTTCGGGCGGGCAGGCTCAGCGGGCTGCAATTGCCAGGGCAATGGCGTTGGATCCGGATGTGGTACTGCTCGACGAGCCCATGGCTGGTTTGGACGAACCTTCTGCCCAGGCAGTTCGCCACCAGCTGCTGCGCCGCCTGCAAGCGCACCCTTTCACCGCGGTTTTAGTTACTCACGATGTGGAGGACGCAGCCCAGCTTTCCAGCTTTGACGTGCTTATCCGCCACGGCCGGGTGGAGCGGGCCGAACCCCACAAAGGCTAGCAGGCTTAGCCGCTGCACCTTCAGCCGGGCCGAGTTGGCGGCTATTTTTCGTAGCCGGGCCTATACCAGTCCCCGGATCTCCCGCCCGCCTTGTGAATGATTTTGCAGTCAGTAATTTGGGCGGACCGGTCCACGCCTTTGACCATGTCCACTATGGCGAGGGCAGCCACCGACACCGCGGTGAGGGCTTCCATTTCGACGCCGGTACGGTCGGCGGTGCGCACGGTGGCGGTTATGGCCACGTGGTCTTGGTTCAGTTCCAAGTCGACTTGTGCTCCGTGCACCCCTATGGTGTGCGCCAAGGGTAGTAGTTCGGGCACCTTTTTGGCGGCGGATATGCCGGCTATGCGCGCTACCGCCAGCACGTCACCTTTGGGAACGGTACCGTCGCGGAGGGCCTGCACGATCTGGCTGGAGCATTCCACTTTGCCGATGGCGGTGGCTTCGCGGACGGTGGGTGCTTTAGCTGTCACGTCTACCATGTGGGCGTTTCCCGCCTCGCTGAGGTGGCTAAATTTCATCTGGGCCTCCCAAACCACATTACGGGTACCTCTTCGCCAACTTTTACTTCTGCCTGATCAGCAGGTATTCTCACGAGCCCGGTGGCAGCCGCCAGCGAGGCCACAAAGTGCGATTTTGAGCCCCCGTGGCTGGCTGGGTGAACGTGCACCTCGGCGCTGGGAAGGCCATTTTCGCCCTCGCGCGCCGTGGCGGGCAAGAATTGTACGCGTCCGGTCTTGCGCTTCCACCCGGTGCCCACTTCGGCACGCGTGAAACGGTCGTCAAAAGCAGCCGGGCGCTGGCCTTCTAGTTTGTGTATCAAGGGCACGGCAAACAGGTACCAGGACACGAGGACGGATACGGGGTTTCCGGGTAGGCAAAGGATCGGTACGTCCCGGCCGTTTGCGCGGATCTGGCCGAAGCCTTGCGGTTTGCCCGGTTGCATGGCAACTTTGGTGAAGGTGACTCCTTTTTGCCGCAGGGCTGCTTTGACCACGTCGAAGGCTCCTGCCGAAACCCCGCCCGTGGTGATCAGCAAGTCCACTTCGCGGGCGGCCGCATCTAGATCTGCTAAGAATCCCTCTACAGTGTCGGCGTGAAAGGCCCGCAGATGGGCGCTGGCTCCGGCCTCGGCAGCTAGAGAGGCAACCAGCACCGAGTTGGAATCTGGTATCTGCCCGGGCTTTAGCTGTTCACCGGCCGGGCGCAATTCCTCGCCGGTGGTTACTACTCCGACGCGTAACCCCGGGCGTATCTGCACTTGGCCGTAGCCCACCGCGACCAGTGCTGAAAGGTGGGCCGCACTAAGGCGCGTCCCCGCCTGAAACAGCGTTTCGCCAGCGTTTATATCTTCACCGGCTCGGCGAACGTTGGCGCCTGCAGCAACGTCGGCACTGAAGGTCACTTGGGCGGGGGCCTGTTCGGCCATGTTTTGGTCGGCGTTTTCGGTAAGCTCCACTTGCACTACGGCGTTTGCGCCACTGGGCAGTGGAGCTCCGGTCATAATGCGCATGGCCGTACCCGCCTCGAGCGTTAGCGGGTCCGTACGCCCCGCGGGAATGTCGGTGCTAACCGGCAGGGTGCAACCTGCTTGCACGTCCTCTGCGCGCACTGCGAAACCGTCCATCGCAGAGTTTGTAAAGGGAGGTACCGAATAGCGGGCGGGAGTATCTTGCGCCAACACTCTGCCCAAAGCCTGTTCTACTGGCACCGTTTGCGGCGGCAGCGGCTGGCCGAGTTGCAATACGTCGCGGTAGTGCGCGGCAACATCTTTCATTCTTACTCCCTTGTTCACCTAATTCCTGGTGCGCCTACGCGCTTTTGAAAGTGAGGTCCCGCATCTGCCCGGCCGCGGTATCCAGGTATGCGACACGCCCCAACAGCAACTGGCCGTAGCCGGCTGCCAGCTTTGTTACTTCCCCTGCCATTAGCGAACCAATCATCCCGGTTAGGGGCCCGATTACCGGCGAGGACGGGCCGGTGGGAATTACCCCTGCGGGCGGGGCAGCAGGGTGCAGATGGGGTAGGCGGGCTTGCACTTTTACGCCGGCTTTTTCTGCCTGCGGGCCAGACCAGAAGGTAGAGACCTGCCCGGCTGCCCCAAGTACGGAACCCCACACCTCGGGTTTGCCCAAACGAGTGGCGGCGGCGTCTATCAGATACCTGGTGGCAAAGTTGTCTGTGGCGTCGACGATTATGTCCCAGGGGGCAAATATTTCCTGCACGTTGTCCTCGCCCAGGCGCTGGTTGTAGGTGACCACTTGCACGTCTGGGTTTAGCCCTTGGATGCGCCGGGCCGCGCTCTGTACTTTTTCTTGCCCGAGCGCTTCCATGGAATGCATGATCTGCCGGTGCAGGTTTGACACATCTAGTCGATCTGAATCGAGCACGCCCAGCCGCCCGATCCCGGCCCCCGCCAAGTAGAGCAGTGCCGGCGAACCCAGCCCGCCTGCCCCTACCACTAGCACCTTGGCATTTAGCAGCCGGCGTTGGCCCTCCTCGCCCATGCCGGCCAGCAGCATCGGGCGGGCGTAGCGTTCGCGTTGCAAGTCCGTAAGTTCGGGTCCCAGTTTTGCGATCGGTGTAATGCTCATCGAGTTCAAGCCTATATTTCGCGGGGGTAATATTGCACATTTTGTGGCAGGTCAGCCAGCAATTAGTACGATGGGACCATGCCAAATATTTCAGTGATAACAGTTTCTGACAGATCTGCCGCCGGGGTGCGCCCAGACAAGTCTGGCCCGCTCGCTGTGCAGCTTCTTTCAGAGTTTGGCCAAACCTCCCCCGCCACGGTTGTGCCCGACCAAGTCTGCGACATAACGCGGGCCATAGAGCAGGCAATTCGCGGTGGAGCCAACATTGTTTTCACCACGGGCGGCACGGGGATTTCCACTCGCGACGTAACCCCGGAAGCCACAGCCAAGCTAGTTTCCAAACGCGCCGAGGGCATCGAGGCCGCCTTGCGCAACAACCCCAAAGTTCCGGCCGCAGCACTTTCGCGCGGGATTGCCGGCGTAATCGAATTAGATTCGAGGCGGGCCTTTATTGTAAACGCCCCCGGCTCCACCGGCGGGGTCAAGGACGCGGTTGGGGCCATCGGGCCACTAATTTCGCACATTTGTGAACAGCTCCTAGATGCTGACCATACCGCCCCAGCCGAGAAGATAGGCATGTCCGCACACCAGCAGGCCACTTTTGCGGTCCAAAATCGCGGCTACAACGACGGCTCTGACGCTCAGGTCGTATTCGCTGGTCTCACGCCCGAGCCCATTGACGTGATTGCTCTGCAAGAATCCGTGCGTGACCCGCAGGCTGGGGCTGTCGTCCTCTTCGATGGGCGCGTGCGCAACCACGACGATGGGCAGGGCGTTGTTTCCATTGACTATGAAGCCCACCCGGATGCCGGCAAGGTTGTAGAACGCATCGCGCGCGCCTGCGCCAAAGGTTCGGGCGCACTGAAACTGGCTGTGGTCCACCGCTACGGGCACCTAGAGGTTGGCGACGTGGCCTTTGCCGCAGCCGCCTCCGCGGCCCACCGTCGCGAGGCCTTCGAACTACTCGAGAAGGCGGTGGAACAGGTGAAGGCAGAACTGCCGGTGTGGAAGAAACAAGAATTTACTGACGGCTCGCACGCCTGGACTGGCAGCGCCTAGCGGTGGAAGGGCAGCGCGGGCCCGCCTAAGGTGAAAGGCATGATCGAATACAGGCTTGGAACCGACGCCGACCGCGCCGGCATAGTTGAGGCAGTATCCACCGCGTTCTACGACCAGTTCAAGGCGTTGAGCTCTGACCAAGAAAAGCTAGTGCGGGGGCTCACCCCCGCAGTGGTGCCCGACCGTTTCATAATCGCTAAAGACGGCACCCAGGTGGTAGGCGTGCTCGCAATTGCCTTCGGTGGGCGGGACCCCTTCGACGTCGATTACGCCCACCTAGCCAAAATTTTGGGCCCACTTTATGGGCACATCGGTGGGCGCGTCCTCGAGAGGGAGGTGCGCCCTCGAGTAAAGGTGGGTACCAGGGAGGCCTTCATATCGTGCGTGGGAACGGTACCGAAGGCTCGGGGCAAAGGGGTAGCCACGGCAATGCTGCGCAAGGCCATCGAAGTTGTGCCCGCCCGCACCTACGTGTTGGATGTTATGGAAGGCAACGAAAAGGTTTTGCCCTTGTACGAGGGCGTGGGCTTTCGTATTGTCGACCGCGTGCGCGAGCCTTTCGGCCGGCTCAGGCGCATGCACTTCCGCTACGTCTTGATCCGCCCGGGCCGGCGCTAACCCCAGGCCGCTTGTAGGCTGGCTCAGCCGCCGGCGAAGGGCGGCAGCACCTCAATGGAAACCTCTCCGTCTAGGCGGATTGGATCGCCCGCAAGGGCTTGCCCGCCCACAATAAGGGCGCACACGTCAACTACCTGCCCGAAGCGTTCGGACTTGCCCGCTTTCAATATGTCACGCAAAGATGAGGCGTCGATCGCCTCGGGTAGGCTCACCCGTTCTTCGCGAGTGCCGGCCGCATCAGCCACGCCGGCGAAATAGGTTACTTTTGCTGTAGGCATTATCCTCCAATCGCACTCATGGGCCGCGAAGGGCTCAAGAAACTTGGGTCATTTATTCCGTGACCTGGCTGTTTACCCCACATCGCGAGGCGCCAGACCCGGGCGATTTCCTGGTCGGTGGCTCCCCCGCGCAGCAGCGAACGCAGGTCTGTCTCGTTACGTGCGAACAGGCAGGAGCGGATCTGCCCGTCCGCTGTGAGGCGCGTGCGATCGCAGTCGCCACAAAATGGGCGGGTAACTGAACCAATAATGCCGATGCGCCCACCCGGGTGGTTTGCCCCGGGCATCACGTCCCATTCTTCAGCTGGGGCTGGCCCGCGTTCGCGCTCTGGGCGATGAGCTAAATCAAAATGGGGGCGCAACTTATCCAAAATGTCGTCGCGAGTTACCATCTGCTCGCGCTTCCACGACCCGCGCGGGCCCAGCGGCATGAACTCTATAAAACGCAATTCGTAACCGCCCTTTAAGGCATAGCGCACTAGTTCGGGGGCTTCGTCCTCGTTCACCCCGGGCATTAGGAGGGCGTTCAACTTCACCGGGGTAAGCCCCGCCTCAACGGCAGCCCTAGCCCCGGCAGCCGCATCCTGAAAGCGGTCACGCCGGGTGAGCTTGCGGTAGCCCTCGCGGGTGGCTGAATCCATCGAAATATTCACTCGCGTAAGACCCGCCTCGGCCAGAGCCTTCGCCCTGTGCTTCAAGCCCAGCCCGTTAGTGGTAAGTGACAAATCCAGCGGCTTGCCTTTCCACGAACGCAACTGGGAGGCGGCAGCCACCAGTTCTTCCAGGCTACGTCGCATGAGCGGCTCCCCGCCGGTAAAGCGGATCTCTTCTATGCCGCACTGACCAACGCCAATACGCATAAGGCGGATTATTTCTTCGTCGGTCAGGATCTGCTCGCTGGGACGGAAGGACACACCCTCGGCGGGCATGCAGTACTGGCAACGCAAGTTACACCGGTCGGTCACAGAAATGCGCAGATCGCGGGCAATTCTGCCGTGCCTATCAACTAGCTCGGGCACGTCAGGACGCCCTCGCGCATCAAGCTTCGCCTGCACGAGTGGCAGCTCGACAAGTGTGCTCAAAAAACCTCCCTTAACATTGCCTTAGTCTAACTTCGGATATGCCTCAGTGCAGGTTTAGTAAGCCTTCTAACGTTTCTACATCTTCCCAGGTGTCGACGTCCGTACACAGTCCCTCCCGGTCTGGCACAAACGCCAATTTTGCAGGCGAAAACGTCCCCTTTACCGACACGTTTCGGGTGGGCCCGCCCAGGAGTTTGGCCAAACTTTCGCGCCTGTATACGCCCAGGGCGTATTGTGCGAACGCGTCTTCGCCCTCGCCGGTAGTAGGAACAGCCCCGTCTAGATCCGGCCCGAGGGCGGCCACGAGCCTCCCGTAGTTCGCAGGCGCCAGCGGCGCATCACAGGTGGCGAGCCCAACCAGGCCCTCCGCCGAACCGGGAGCAGCTGAAAGGCCCGCGGCAAAGCCGGCCACCGGCCCTCCAAAAGGTGGGTCCTCAAGTACCCTAGTAACCCCTTTTGGCACAACCACCGTAGGTGGCGCTACAACCACCACCTGCGCCAGCGGGCATACGTCTTTCACCTGCCCCAACTGCCTTTGCAGCAGGCTCATCCCGCCCACTTGCAAATCCGGTTTGGACACCCCTCCTAGCCGGCGGGCGGTTCCCCCAGCCAGGATGATCACTAACCGCAAAGGCACGGCCACTACCGATTCCAACCTCGATTCCCCTCGAAAGGTATGTGCACCCCATCCAAGTGTGGTTCAAACTCGTGAGGGCGAATCGGGTGGCCCGCCTTGAGCTCGGCACGCAGGTAAGCAACGACGGCCTCCAAATTTCCGGTCTCCTTCGCTACCTGCAACTGACGCTGATACCCCACCCCCATCGAAACGATGTCGTGGATGAAACCCAGGTCGTCTAAGCAATCCAGGTCGCGGGCGGCCGGCTCAAGCCAATCCAACAAATCCGGCAAGGTGTCCGTTATAAGCGCCTCTTCACCCTCGGCGTTTTCAATCAGTATCGCGTCCATGCCGTAGCGGGATGCCCTCCACTTGTTTTCCGCCAGATACCATGCGGGCACGGTGGGCAGGGCGTGGCCCGCGTCCAATTCCCTGGAGGCAGTCTCGACGAGGCAGTGGATTAGCGCAGCAAAAGCCCGCAGCTCAGCAACGTTCGAGGCGGCATCGCACACGCGTACCTCAATCGTGCCCAACTTTGGCGAGGGGCGAATATCCCAGCGAATCTCGTCGAAAGAATCAATAACCCCAGTCTTCAGCATGTCCGAGGTGTACTTTTCAAGTCCCGCCCAATCCTCAAACTGGCGCGGCGCGCCTGCCGTGGGCAGCTGCTGAAACACCATTGCGCGATTGTCGCAGTAGCCGGTATCAACGCCAGCCCAGAACGGCGACGAGGCCGAAACCGCCTGAATGTGGCCCAACTTGGTGGCCAAGAAGTTCAAAATTGGCATCACCTTGTCGCGGTCTTCAATCCCCACGTGCACGTGAGTGCCAAACAGGAGCATCTGCCTGCCCCAAAACTGGGTGCGGTTCACCAGTTCACCGTAGCGCTCTGAATCTGATACTCGCTGGTAAGACGGCTGTGCAAAAGGATGTGATCCCGCAGAAGCCAGCCCGATGCGCAACTGTGACAGGACCGGTTCAAGTTGGGCCAACCCCTCTTCCATGTCGGCCGCACACTGGGAAACCTTATGATTTTTGCGCGAAACTAACTCCACAGTGTTGCGCAACATTTCGCCGTAAAGCAGCGGGGTGCCCGGGTGGGCTTGCTTAGTTAAAGCAATCACCGTGTCCGCACACTGGCGCAAGTCGTCAGAATCTTGGTCGACGAGCTGCAGCTCCCATTCCAAACCAATTGTCGAACGCTCAGACTGCGCAAATTCAATAGTCATGCTCTTATGCTTTCGTAATATCTTCGGCTCCGCCAAAGTTTTTCAAGTAGCTGACAGAAAAATCCTACTTTTTGTTGCTGGAACAGGAAAAGTACCGTCCACAGGCAGGAATCGCCCTCGTCAATATCTGGGCCAAAACCCGCCCAAAACTGGCAGGGCGAAAACTACCTGCGGAAACGTTGGACGAACTCTGTAATCACCCGGTTAGCTCCTGTAACTTCGGCAGCGTCACAACGAGCAATTACCTGTTCTTTTTGGTCCGCCGGATAGTAGGTATCCCCGTAGGAATTAATCCGAATACGCATCCCCTTAGTGGTGATCTCCGGGTGAAACTGGGTGCCGTACACGTTTTTGCCCCAGCGCACCATCTGCACGTGGCAGAAAGAACCAGTAGCTAAAAGCGTGGTGTTGGGCGGCAGGTGGCCTACGGCCTCGGAATGGCCCGTATAGGAGCGAAACTCCCCACCCAACCTTCCCGTGAGCGGATCTGCCTTGCCCTCCTCCGTCAACGTAATGGTGGGCGCCTGCAAGTCTTCGGCAAAGCCTCCCACTAAGGTCCCTCCGGTAGTACGTGCTAAAGCCTGCAACCCAAAACAAATACCTAACGTGGGAAAATCTTCTGCCACCACCCGGCGGGCGAGGGAGCCCACGCGTTCTTCCACCAGCAAGTGCTGGACGGACTTCGTATTTTGCGGGTGAGCGTAGCCGAACGGGGAACCTGTAATGATCACGCCCGAATACTTGCCCAAATCCAAATCGCTGGGGTCCGGTTCGGAAGGATTCAGCAAAGAAATTTGGTCGAGCTCCATGTCCGCCATTCGCCCCCACGCCTTGATGGTGGCCAGTTCGTCCTGCGCGATCAGCCCAGGAGGGCGACACACGGCGAGCAGAAACGGCCTGCAGGTGGTTGCCGGTTCAACGATGCGATGCTCTTCCATAGAGCAACACTAATGTAGCAGGACTCGCAGTGAGAAGTCCGTCCGCATGGTCGACGGCTAGGTGCTCGTTTTGAGGGCCGTGAGCGTCGGCGGGAAGAGGCAAGTGCCCACAAGCTCGTCTAGCTCCGTAGTTGGAGTGTCCGCGAGCGCGGAACTGTTTTCACGGTAGACCACGTTTTGTTTCGATGGTGCTCATATGGTGCTCGACAACCGCAATAGTAAAGCCCCTTTCCTGTTTTCGCAGGTCAGGGGCTGTTTAAATGGCGGTGGAGGTGGGATTTGAACCCACGGTGGCTATTAACCACACAGCATTTCGAGTGCTGCACCTTCGGCCGCTCGGACACTCCACCTAAGCCCACAAAATGAGCTCAGACACTCACTATATAAAATAGCTTGCCGCATTCCCAAATCCGCGCGAAGTGAATCGCCACACCCCGCGGTTGAAACTGTGGTTGCGACTAGTCGACAATGCCGTACAGGCGGTCGCCAGCATCGCCTAGACCAGGAACAATGTAATTGTGATCGTTCAGGCCTTCATCTTCGGCTGCAACCACAACGTGCACGTCGGCACGGTCCCCGATGGCCTCCTGCATGGCCTTGATTCCCTGGGGAGCAGCAACCAGCGAAGTACAAGTTACGTCGCGTGCGCCACGCTCGAGCACGTAGTTCACTGCCGCCACCAGAGTGTGCCCTGTTGCCAGCATGGGGTCAACTAGGAACACCTGCCGGTTCGTCAGGTCGTCTGGCAGGCGGTTCGCGTAAGTTTCCACCGCCAACGTTTCGTCGTTGCGGACCATGCCCAAAAACCCAACTTCGGCGGTAGGTAGTAGCCGCGTCATCCCCTCGAGCATTCCTAGGCCCGCACGCAGAATCGGAATAACAATGGGGCGGGGCTCAGAAAGTTTCTGCCCACTAGTTGCCGAAACCGGAGTCTCGATTTGCACTTGCTCCACCCGCACATTGCGAGTGGCTTCGTAGGCCAGCAAAGTAGTCAGTTCGTCAACAATCATCCTGAAAGTTGACGAGGGCGTGTTCTTGTCACGAAGGATGGTCATCTTATGGTTTACCAGCGGGTGGTCAAGCACTTTCAAATCCATACCTTTAGGCTACCGCGACATTTTGTGATCCGGGTAGGTGAAGGGGCCTGGTACCGTAAAACTATGAATCGCCACACCCACTGGCTCCCTTATTTACGCCGTTGCCTAGACCTCGCCCAGCAGGGTGCCGCCCAGGGCGAAATTCCGGTGGGCGCACTGGTCGTATCAGCTCGAGGGCAGGTGGTTGCGGCCGAACACAACCTGCAGCGAAAACCGCATTTTGACCCTACAGGGCACGCCGAAATACGCGCCTTGCGAGCCGGCGCGGAAGCCCTGCAGCACCCCACTTTGGAAGGCTGCACTCTGGTGGTTTCCCTAGAGCCGTGCACCATGTGTGCGGGGGCGGCAGTACTCGCGCGTGTGAAGCGCATTGTCTTCGCCGCCTGGGATCCCAAAGCCGGAGCCTGTGGGTCGATCCGCGACGTAGCCCGCGACTCTAGGCTCAACCACCGCCCCGAAGTGATCGGGGGCATTTGCGAGGCCGACGCCCGCCTCCAATTGCAAACGTTCTTTTCTGACCTTCGCCGCTGAAGTGGTCCGGCCCCGCCCTCTTTAGGCCTGTTCTAAGGCTTTTTGCACAGAAGAAAGCAGATCTTCCCAGGCAACTTCGAACTTCTTCACGCCCTCGTCCAGAAGCTGGCGCGCAACGTCCGAAAATCCAATGCCCACCTCGGCTAATCCGTCAAATACGCGGTGTGCCTCCGGCAGATTCGGGGTAATAGCATCCCCGTGCAACTCGGCCGAAGCAGCCACGGCGCGCAGCGTCTTTTCGGGCATGGTGTTGACCGTGTCGTCTGCTGCCAGTTCGTCGACGTATAGGGTCGGTTTCAAGGAGGGGTCTTTGACTCCCGTAGACGCCCACAGCGGCCTTTGCTCGGTGGCACCTTGCCTGGCCAGTTCTTGCCACCGGGGGGACTGCAACGATTCCTGGTACGTTTCGTATGCCAGCCGGGCGTTGGCTACGCCGGCTTTAGAGCGCAATTGCCTGGCCGTTTTCCCTTCCTTTGCGTCCAGCAGCTTGTCCACCAACGTGTCCACTCGGGAAACGAAGAACGAGGCTACCGACGAGACTGTCGACAGGTCTATGCCGGCCTGTTTGGCCTTTTCTAGCCCAGCCCAGTAGGCCTCTATCACCTGCTTGTATTGGGGTACCGAAAAGATTAGGGTGACGTTTACGGAAATCCCAGCCCCTATTACTTCTTCTATCGCAGCCAGCCCGGCAGAGGTGGCAGGGATTTTGATCATGGCGTTGGGGCGATCCACCACCTGCCACAGGTGTTTTGCCGCCGCAATAGTTTCTTCTGTTTTGTCGGCCAGGCGGGGGTCCACCTCGATCGATACGCGCCCGTCGCGGCGACCCGAGGCCTTATACACCGGCAGCATCAGGTCGCAGGCCTCGCGGACGTCCTGGGTGGTCATGGTCTCGATGGCTTCTTCCACGGAAGCGCCCTCGCCAGCGAGTTGGGCCACCTGGTCGCCGTAATCCTTGCCATCGCCGATCGCAGCCTTAAAAATTGCCGGGTTGGTGGTAACCCCAACCACGGACGCCCCTTCGATCAGTTCCTGCAAATTGCCCGATTTGATTCGCTGCCGGGAAAGGTCGTCCAGCCACACGGAAACTCCGATGGAAGAAAGTTCAGACAGATTGTCACTCATGGGCACTCCTTTGTTAGCGGGAAGTTCCGCTACGGTTTGCAAACTTACCGCTATCGTAGCCACCCTTTACCTTCTGGCGCGCTTTGGGGCGCACCGCGGACGCTCCGGCATCCTAACGGCACACTTTGCCACAGGTTTGCTCGAGGCCCCCCTGGGGCACGCCTAGGATTCGAGTTCGTCCAGCGCTTCCGCCGCGAGCTTGCGCCCGTAGTCCATCATTTCTTCGGCCCGGTAGAATTCGAGTGTTCCCACCTTGTCGATTGGTATATCGATGGTTGCGCTGACCGGGTTGGATGCTGCCCGATAACGGTAGATTAGCTCCTGCATAGTTGTCATTGACATGTCTGCAACCTGCCAGGTAGATATGCCGGGAGGCAGTTTTCCGGGCCCCCAGTTGGCGTGCGGGTCTTTGCCCGCTTCGGGGTTGCCAGGTTCGGTGATCTGCCCGCTCTCTTCCTTTTGCGGTTCTTCAAAGTAGCGGCTGATCTTGTGGAACAGTTCGTTGTCTGTAAGTGCGTTCACGCCTTTGTTGATAGACCTAGCGAGGGCGGAGCCTTCTTTTTCTGCCTCTATCGCTTCGCGCAGTCGGTCGCGGGGGTGGGCGTCGGGGTGACCGTATAGGTTCACGGCGATGGTAGCGTCGGATACCTGCGCCAGGGTTGGTTCAACTGGTACGGGGTTTACCAGGCCCCCATCTGCCAACAGCCGGTCCCCCATCAGAACGGGAGTGAAGATCATTGGGATGGAAATTGACGCCCTAATCGCCGGATATAAGGGCCCTGATTGGAACCAGATTTCGCGCTGCGACAAGAGGTCTGTGGCCACTGCGGTGAAGGGGATAGAAAGTTCTTCGATGCGCGCAGAACCTGCGATTTCCTCGATCTTTTTCAATACTTTCTGCCCGCGCACTATCCCCGCTGATCCCAGGGCTGGATCCACTAGGCGCACCATATCTGTGCGGGTAAGGGAGGCCGCCCACTGTGCCACCTCAGGCAGCTTTCCCGTGCCGTAAACCCCACCTACGAGCGCCCCCATAGACGCCCCCGAGATAGATACGATCGTGTGTCCGCGTCGTTCGACCTCTTCAATAATGCCGATGTGGGCCCACCCACGAGCCCCACCCGACCCCAAAACCAAACTTATGCGCATGTGCCCAGCCTACCTGCCCGCCCCATAGTCGACGAGGGCAAGAGGGCGGGGTGGCTCCCCTAAGGTAAGCACAGCCCGGGGCTGGGAAGACGAAAAAGTGCCCCACCAACAGGTGAACTGCCGGTGGGGCACTGCGCGGGTGCGCGTTTTCTACACGATGTTGCCGGAGAGGATTTCCTTAGAAGGACGGAATGACAGACTTGTCGGCCCAAGTCTTTTCAATAAAGTCCTTTAGTTCCTTGGAGTGCAGGTCTTTTTCGAGCTTCTGGATAGCTTCGTTCTTGTCGCCCTTGCGCCACACTAGAATGTTCGAGGACGGGTTCCCCTCGGCTTCTTCAAGGGCAATAGCCTCGGACTGCTTCAGTCCGCCAGCCTGAGCGTAGTTGCCGTTGATTACAGCAATGTCGACATCGGCTAGGGAGCGAACCAGCTGCGGGCCGTCAACTTCCTGGAACACGAATCCCTTCGGGTTTAGTTCCTTGTTGGCCTTGATGTCGGCTACTGCTGGGTTTTCCTTCTTGGGCAGCTTGATTAGGCCCTGCTTTTCCAGTAGTGCCAAGGCGCGCCCCTGGTTGGTCACGTCTTGAATAATGCCGATCTTGGCGCCCTCTTTCAGGTCCTTCAGATCCTTGATCTTCTTAGAGAAGATGCCAACCGGCTCCAGGTGGATGCCTTTGCCGGCCTCAAAATCGTAGCCGCGCTGCTTGGATTCGGTCTTGAGGTAGGGGACGGTCTGGAAGAAGTTGGCGTCCACGTCACCGCTCTTTAGGGCCTCATTTGGCTGGACGTAGTCGTTGAATTCTTTGACTTTGATCTTGTAGCCGTGCTTGGCTGCCAGCTCGTCATTGACGAACTTTAGGATCTGGGCGTGAGGGGTGGGCGAGGCAGCCACTACCACGGTGTTCGAATCGCCCGAGGACTTGGCGCCCTCGGAAGAGTTCGAGGAACCACACCCGGTCAGGGCTACGGCGGTTACTAGGGCAGTTGCTGCTGCTACGAGGTTGCGGATTTTCACGGTGTTCTTCTTTCTTTTGCAAGCTCTGCTTACAAAGCTTCGGTTTTTGAAAGGGATTTAGGTATCACAGGTTGCCGACCGACTGGCCCATGGTGGGCGGGCTGGCAACGAAAACTTTGTGTCGGACGTGACTGTGTTCGCATCGCACCGCGTCTTGCCGTGTTTGCCACGAGGGCAAGATTTGGGTGCGGTTTGCTCAGCTAAGGCGCGCCGGCCCGACTAGTAGTGCCTTAGCGGTGGTCTACTAGCCGGCTGAGCATGTCGCCCGTGAGCTGGATTACTTCAACTATGACTATAACGACTACTACGGCAAGGATCATTACGTCGGTTTCGAAGCGGTTGTAGCCGTAGGAGACCGCCAAAAAGCCGAGGCCGTCGCCACCGAGCATGCCGGTGATGGCGCTGTAGCCAATAAGGGTAATTACGGTGACGGTAATGGATTGGATCAGAGACGGTAGCGCTTCAAGAATTTGCACGTCGAGCATGATTTGCATGCGGGACGCCCCCATCATTTTGGCCGCCTCAATTTTGCCGGATTCGACTCCTAGCAGGTTCGATTCGACCAGGCGGGCAAAGAAAGGGATAGCCCCAACGGTGAGCGGCACAATGGCGGCCTTCCAACCGATTGAAGTGCCTGCCACCAGCCTGGTGAACGGGATGATGGCAACAACTAGGATGACGAACGGGAACGACCTACCAATGTTAACTATGGTGCCCAAAATCTGGTTTACGACCTGATTTGGGAACAGCCCGCCTTTCCCGGTGCCAACTAGCACCAACCCCAAGATGAGCCCCCCGATAACGGTGAGGACGGACGAGATAGCGGTCATAGCCAGCGTCTGCCAGGTGGCCGTCCACAATTCCCCACTTTGGATTACGGGGATGTCGGTTAGGCCGGATAGTAGGGAGGTGTTCACTTTATTTCCCTCACTTCCGCGCTGGTGCCAGCGTTGCGCATGGCGGTGATGGTTGCTTCTACTTGTTCGGGTGGTACTGCCAGTGCGAGGCGCCCCACCTGGGTTTGCCCTACTGTCTCGAAGGTGCCCGAGACAATATCGGCACCGATTTGTGCGGCCGCACTCATTACTGCGGAACCCCTGGGTTCGCCGGGGTGGGCGGTGAAGGCGACATCTACCACGGCTGCGGGTTTGCCACCTAGGGTGGGTTCGTCCTCGATCGAGGGCGGCGGCACCAGTTCGCGCGAAAGCCGCGAGCCGGGATCTTCCAACACGTCTTCGATGCGTCCGGATTGGATCACTTTGCCGTTCTCGAGCATGGTGACCGAATCACAGATTTCGCGTACCACACCCATCTCGTGAGTGATTATCAAAACGGTTACGCCCAGCCGGTCGCGCACATCTTGAACGAGCTGCAGAATTTGCCGGGTCGATTCGCTGTCGAGGGCGGAGGTCGGCTCGTCGCACAGTAGCACGGGCGGATTGGTGGCGAGTGCGCGGGCGATGCCCACGCGCTGGCGCTGCCCCCCGGAAAGCTGGGACGGGTAGGAGGAGCCGCGGTCAGATAGCCCTACCAGATCGAGCATCTCTTGGACTCTTGCATGGCGTTTGCCAGCTTTTACCCCTGCAAGTGAAAGCGCGTAGCCAATGTTGCCGGCTGCAGTTCGCGAATCCAGCAGGTTGGCGTTTTGGAACACCATGCCAATGTTCAGGCGGGCTTTGCGCAGCTCAGAATGGTGCAGTTTCGACAGGTCTTTTCCGGCAACAGTAATTGAACCGGAAGTTGTTTTTTCGAGCGCACATAGGCAGCGAATCAGCGTGGATTTACCGGCCCCTGATTGGCCCACAATGCCGTGGATGTCACCTTGGGGAACCGAAAGGCTAACGTGGTCGAGGGCGTGTACGTCCCCACCCTTGCGCCTGGGGTAACGCTTAGTTACGTCGCTCAACTGAATTAGTGGGGAGCGATCTTCTTGCGTAATCGGCATCCGTATCCTTCCATCGGTCCTGGCGGAAGCACCCACACCAGACGGCGGGTTGCTGCAGCGTACGAGCCAGGTCTCTGCGCTACTCTTGATGGTCTGACTCGAGCTTAAGGCCCGCAGTTTTTTCGCGCAAACTCGTCTTGACATTCAACGAGTGAGTCCTCTCACGATTTTCCTGTAGCGGTGTTCATTTTTGCCCACTTTTGTCGGCGGGTGGTGTATTAGAGCGCGCTAATGTGGCAAAGTAGGTTACATGAATTCTACTAATGCCCCTCAAAGTGGCGAGGCAACGCCCTCGGAAACGGGTACTTCCGTTCCGCTCGGCGATCCGCAAATGGCTAATTTACGTAACGCTTTGGGCAAAGCACTACTGGTGCTACAGGAACATTTGCAGGGCCAGAATACTTTGAACCTTGTCGAGGACGGGCAGGTTTTCCTGCCGGACGCCCAGCGCATCACCATTGCTCTGGCGATGATTGTTTCTAATTCAATACAGGCGCTCGGAGTTTCTGAATCCGACATGAACGACCTGATGAGCCACATTCACGACGATCTGGCCGCTAAAGCCAGCCAGGGCGACGAGGCTGCGCGCGCGTCTCAGCCCAGTTTTGATGCAATCTACCTGTGCCTGCACGGCAAGACAGACGAATGGCGCGACCTGGTCGACGCTATGAGCCCCCTAGAATTTGGCACGCTCATGCTTATGCTTCCCGAGACTGCGATCGGGCTCATGACCATCCCTACCGGAGGCGACCGCGAACCCCTCAAACCGCTGCTGGCGCGCGGCTACCAGGAACTAGCCAAGATCGACGCCAACGCCGACGAACCCAGGCAAGACCTGCAAGCTGACTTAGAGAAGGCTCAGCAGGCCGGGCGCGAGGCCGAGGCCGCAGCAGCAAAGCAAGGCTGACCGCCCCTGTTGTAGGGCCGGCTCACAGCCGCAAGCATTGAGGCCTTCACCTGCCAAGATGCAGATTCCAGCTGAGCGGGTAACAATGAGGTTATGGATACCTCGAAGCCCTACAAAATCGAAATGGTGTGCACGGGCAACATCTGCCGTTCAGTGATGGCGCAGATCGTGCTCGACACGCAGCTGCGGCGCAGCGGTGTAAAGGGCGTGCAGGTTTCGTCCTCGGGAATTTCAGACGAGGAACATGGCAACCCAATAGATAGGCGCGCCGCCAAGGTGTTGCGCCAGGGGGGCTACCCCACTCCACTGCATCGCGCCCACCAGTTGGATGCGGCCACTTTCGCCTCCGCGAACCTGGTGCTGGCAATGACCTCCACCCACTTTGCGCACCTGGAACGGCTGGCGCGCGAGGCTGGGCTAGAGGCCTTTCCGGGGGCATCCGGGCCCGGGCGCATAGATCTGCGCATGTTCCGCAGTTTCGACCCCTCCCTTGCGGTCAGCCCTGCCGAACGCGGCGAGGGCGACCCGTTCACACAAGCTGAAGAGGACGGGGATACCCAGTGGCTGAGGCGGCGCGAATTAGACGTGCCCGACCCGTGGTACGGTACGGCAGCTGACTTTGACCAAACAATGCAAACGGTTGAAAAAGTGTGCCCCCACATTGTTCACTACATCCGCAAGGTAACCGGCCAGTAGTTAGTTCTGCCTCTCTGGCCCAGCCGCAGCGGCGGCAGCTACGCCCTGCCACGTCTGTAGCTGTAATCGGGCAGGGGCAGCTCCCACACCGGCCGGCCTGAAGTCACCAACGAGTACAGGCACAGCCCAAACAGAACTAGCTCGACCAGGGCAGGGAAAACTAGCTTGGCGTCGTAGACGCGCACGGCCTCTAAAATTCCGCGAGCGCCGCCCTCGTGCGCAATCACCCAAACACCACCCAAGGCGATGCCTACATTCACGAGCCGCATCCCTTGACAGGCCCAAAGGGCCGAACCCCCAACCGGGTCTGCTCTGAAATAGGTAGGCGGCCAAAAAATAGGCCACTTCGGTAGCTGCCAGCAAAAATCCCAGGGGACGGCAAAGCCACGACACCGCATTTTGGGGCCACATAACCGTGGCTATGTAGACCAGTTCTACCGCTACGAGTGCGACCAGATCTAGCCGTTCAACAAAACCTACCTGCGGCCGACTCCGACCAAAAACCCCTTCTGCAAACACGGCCAACCCTCCTTGGTTTTACCGGTTCCTCGCTGAACCTTAGCCCGCTCAAAACCATTATCTAAAAGGGGTTTTAGGCTAGTCAACACTCCGTGGGCCCAACGGACAAAAAGCTGCCAGCACCCAAATGTTGCCATTCGCGCCCGCCAATTCGGGACGCGCATAATTCGGGTGCTGGCAGAAAAGCCTAAAATGGCAGGCTTAGAAATCCCAGTCTTCGTCCTCAGTTTCGACAATGTCGCCGATTACGTACGAGGAGCCGGAACCGCTGAAGAAGTCGTGGTTCTCGTCTGCATTCGGAGAAAGGGCCGCCAAAATTGCAGGGTTGACATCTACGGCTTCGGCGGGGAACAGCGCCTCGTAACCCAGGTTCATTAGGGCCTTGTTGGCGTTGTAACGCAAGAACTTCTTTACGTCCTCGGTGAGGCCCAGCGGATCGTAGAGGTCCTCGGTGTACTGTTCCTCGTTCTCGTAGAGTTCGTCCAGCAGGTCGAAGGTGTACTCCTTGAGTTCAGCCTGGCGCTGCGGGGATGCTTCGTTTACGGCCACCTGGTACTTGTATCCAATGTAGTAGCCGTGCACGGCCTCGTCGCGAATGATCAGGCGAATCAAGTCGGCAGTGTTAGTTAGCTTGGCGTGCGCAGACCAGTACATGGGTGCGTAAAAGCCCGAGTAGAACAGGAACGACTCGAGCATAGTGGAGGCAACCTTGCGCTTTTCCGGGTCGTCGCCCTCGTAATACTTTTCGACGATCAGCGCCTTGCGCTGCAGGGCCTCATTCTCTTCGGACCAGCGGAAGGATTCGTTGATCTCCTCGGTGGACAGCAGGGTCGAGAAGATGGACGAATACGACTTGGCGTGCACCGATTCCATGAAAGCAATGTTGGTGTAAACGGCCTCTTCGTGAGGGGTGCGGGCGTCTGGGATCAGCGAGACGGCCCCAACCGTGCCCTGCAGGGTGTCCAGCAGAGTCAAACCGGTGAAAACGCGGTTAGTCATGGTCTTTTCGGCCTCGTTCAGCGTTTTCCAAGAGGGAATGTCGTTAGAGAGAGGCACTTTTTCGGGCAACCAGAAGTTACCTGTCAGACGGTCCCACACCTCTACGTCTTTTTCGTCTTCGATCTTGTTCCAGTTGATCGCCTTGATCACGTGGTTGTCCCCGAACATGTTTCCCCTTCTGCGTATCGTGTTCTACAAATTTTATGTTTTCTGCCGCGCCTGCGTCCCCTACCAGAGCTGCGCCACCGATTCTAACGCGGCCGCCATCTGCGGGTTCCAGTAGGCGTAGTCATGTCCGCCACTGCCCTCAGTGTATTCGTAGCTGACGCCAAGTTTCTTCGCGAGGGCGGCAAAGCGCCTATTCATATCCAACAGCCGATCGTCCCTGCCGCAGCAGGCCCACAATCTTGGGAGGGCGGCCGGGTCTGCATTTTCCAATTGGGTAAACAGGTCGAAGGCGCTTCCGCGGGCGTTGGCGAGGCCGAAGACGTTCTGGTACAGGTCCTGGTGGCGGGATTTGAATGCGCCCTCGGCAATATCGGTAGTGCCCGAGAGCGAGATCGCAGCCCGAAAAAAATTGGGACGGGCTAAGGCCGCTTTTAGTGCCCCATAGCCGCCCATCGAAAATCCGGCCACAATTCGCCGCTTTGGCGAGGCCACCCCCAGCGTTGTTTCTACGTATTCTGGCGCCTCGTCAAAAGCCCAATCTGCCCACGCCAGCCCGTATTTGGCATTAGTCCAAAAGGAGCGTTCCCCGCTCGGAAATACGAATAGCGCATTGTATTTGTCGGCCCACCGCTGTACCGGCGCATAAGTTGGCCAAATGGAATGGTCCCCACTGAGCCCATGCAACATGTAAGCCACCCTGCCGGGCGCCGGCGCATCCGGCGCCAGATCGCGGCTATTTGGCGCAATTATCGTTAGCGAAGTTGCCATCTGCAGCGAGGCAGATCTGATGCCGTCAATGCTAATGCGTGCCATGGCTCAACCATACCGGCCGTCCCCGCAAAAACCGACCCCCTGCCCTCCCGTCTTTTTAGCGCCCCAGGGGTGGCAAAAAAGTACAAAACTAATTAAATGGCATAAAAATGTTGTGACTTTACCCAGCTGGAAGGGTGCAACCGGCGTCACTGTCTTATTGTGGAGGCATGAATAATTTTCGCGGCAAACGAGGAAAAGGTAACCGGAACGGCAAAGGACGCCGCGAGCCCTTTGGCGGAGGTACCGCAGATCAACTAATTGACCACCTTCATAAGATGGACGGCTCGTCCTACGGCGCATATAAGCAACTGGTGGGCGCCTGGGATTACGGCGATTTCATTCTTCACATCGAGCGCGTCCAATCCGACCCCTACGCTCCCCCGTCGGCAGTGCGTGCCGAAATCCCGGCAGACGTTGCCGGAATCCCCGACTTTGCTAAAGCCAGCCCGCAGGCACGGCTTGCGGCAGCAGACTACTTCCACCGCGACTTCTCTGCGCGTATCCGCCCCGAACGCGATCTGCGCGTAGCCTATGCGGGGCAAACTGTGCTCAATCGCAGCGCTGTTACGGTAAATGAGGACGGGTCTGTGCAGATGCGCTTCCAAGTCCAGTTCCCCGCCCGCGGCCGGCGCATCTTGGGCCATGCCATGGCCGACCTGGTTGACGGCCCGCTTCCCGATTGCGTGCTAGACACGGTCGACTTCCTCTCCGACGAGGCCGTAGCCGATGCGGACGCCCTCAAAAAACACGTAGAAACAGTCGAAGACTGGTTTGCCCTACAGCAGGTGCTAACCGAACAGAACCTACTCGCCTTCATTGGCGACGATTCGATTCTGGCGCGCGCCTCTGGCATCGACCAGCACCCTATGGAAGACGCGGTTCCCACCAAGGCTCCCGACACACTTGCTCTGGAGGTCGAGCTGCCGCACGCCGGCAAGGTGCGCGGGCTGGCTTTGCGCCCCGGTGTCACGTTGATTGTGGGCGGTGGCTACCACGGCAAATCGACTTTACTCGATGCCGTTTCCAACGGTGTCTACCCACACATTCCCGGCGATGGGCGCGAGAAGGTGGCTACCACCCCCAAGGCCGTCGCAGTGCGAGCCGAGGACGGGCGCGCAGTTACCGGCGTGGACGTTTCCGCTTTCATCGCTGACCTGCCCTCGGGCGGGGACACCTCCCGCTTCACTTCCCCGGATGCTTCCGGATCCACTTCGCAGGCTGCTGCCATTGCGGAGGCCGTCGAGGCCGGCACCAACTGCCTGCTAATTGACGAGGACACCTCAGCTACCAACCTGATGATCCGCGACCTGCGCATGCGCCAGCTGGTACCCGATGCGGGCGAACCCATCACCCCGCTGGTCGACCGCATCCGCGGGCTGGCACGCAAGGGCGTTTCTTCCATAGCCGTAATGGGCGGTTCCGGCGACTACCTAGATAGAGCCGACACCGTTATCTGCATGGACAACTACGTGATCACCGATGTGACTGAAAAGGCGAAGCAGGTTGTAAAGGACACTCCCAGGCAGACAACCGCCGATCTCGACTTCCCCGAAGTTGCAGCTCGCAAGCCCCTCGCTAACCCCTACGAGGGCGACCGCGGCCCCAAGGTACGCGGCAACACTTCGCGTATTTCACTGGACCGGCAAGATATCGACATCGCTGCGCTCGAACAGGTCGTTGAGGCAGGTCAGGCAAATGCCATTGGGTGGTCGCTGCGCCGGCTCCAAGACGAAGTATTCAACGGAGAGCGAACCCTCAAAGAGGCTGTCGACTACCTGTGGGAAAAGGAGTACAGTGACGGAGGCCTTGACGCGCTCCGGCCTCGTTCCGGGTTCCTAGCTGAGCCCCGCACGATCGACATTATTGCCGCCGCTAACCGGATGCGTTGGCTAAAACTGGACCAAAAGTAGCTGAGGAGCACATGTCACAAACGCCATCGTTTATAAACCGGCCTAACCCTGACGACCCAAAATGGGTAAAAATTCCCGAATCGGATCGGGTCTACAATCGCAACCTAATTCTGGTAGTGCTACTTATCCCATTGGCTATGTCACTAATCCAGGTTTCGTCGGTGAACGTGGCGCTCGAAACTATTGGGCAGGCTCTGGGAGCATCCCAATCCGCCATCCAGTGGGTGCTCTCGGGCTACGCCCTGTCCTTCGGCATTTTCTTGGTTCCGTCAGGCCGACTCGGTGACATTTTTGGCCGGTCCGGGGTATTCACTATAGGCCTGGCACTATTTACCATCGCGTGCACTGCATGCGGTTTTGCCACCTCCCCAACCATGCTGAACGGGTTCCGCATCCTGCAAGGGATAGCCGCCGGCATATTTAGCCCCCAGGTAACCGGCATCATTCAGCAGTACTTCCAAGGTCAAGCCCGCGCCCGCGCCTTCTCGATGTTCGGCCTCGTTATTGGTGCCTCCGTGGCAGTTGGACCACTATTTGCCGGACTGTTAATCGACCAGCTCGGGCCCCAAAACGGGTGGCGGTCTTCGTTCTTGTTCAACCTGCCACTCGGAATCATCGGGGTAATTGCCGCGCTGCGACTGTTGCCCTTCGGCAAAGAACGTCGCCATTTCGGCGCTGTCCGCAAGCTCAAAAGGAACAGGACTACCTCAAAGGGCGTTGCCCCCTCGAAAGCTAATGCCTCCCCAGCAACTGAAAAAGTCGACCTCGACCCGGTGGGAATTTTACTGCTGGCGGTTGGGGTGCTGTGCGTAATGTTGCCCTTCATTAGCCACGGCCACCCGCTGATGTGGTCGCTGCTCCCGCTGGCAATCGTCATAACCGTAGTCTGGGTGTGGTGGGAAAACCGCTACAAGCGCCGCGGCCACTTCCCCATGGTCGACCTTTCGCTGTTCAAGTTGAAATCGTTCAGCTACTGTGCGGCCATCTCGGCCACCCAATTCCTGGGGACCACCTCACTATTTGTTATCTTCGCAATCTACCTGCAAGGCGGGCTGGGCAAATCGGCACTGCTGACCGGCGCCATTGGCATCCCCAACGCGGTCGTTTCCGCAGTAGCTGCGCTGTGGTCCGGAAAGCACGCCCTCCGCTCCGGGCGGCAGGTGCAGATCCTGGCGCTGAGCCTCCTACTGGCCGGCGTGCTGACTTTGATCGGCGTGGTCTGGGCAGTGCACAACGGCGCTTCGTTCTGGTGGCTATGCATTCCGCTCATGATCTTTGGCTTCGGGCAGGGGTCCATGGGCGCAGCCAACCAGACCCAGGCTATGCTCGACGTACCCGTAGAACACGGCGGAATTGCTGGAGGCATCACCCAAACTGCCCAACGCATCACCACGGCCATCGGCAACGCAGTAACCACCGCCATCTTCTTCGCCGTGGTGGGAAACCAGCGCACAGCTTCCCGCTGGGATTGGTCCATGGGCATTAGCGCAGCCTACGTGCTGATTGCCTCCGTGCTAGCAGTTTCCCTGGTAATCGCCATCCTCTACTGGTGGGATCTGGCCGGCAAGCGGCCCCGCAACCGCAAGAAGTAACCTGGCTCGGGCCTGCCGCAGCGCAGCGCGAAAAACTAACGGCGAACGCGCGGGCCCGGCCGGGATTCGCCCTCGCCGCCCCTACCTGCAGCCCCCGCCCACCGTTAGATCTTTTTTGCGCCTTACAATAGAGCTATGTCCAAAAAGCGCGGCAACGGCAAAGTGGAGGCGGGAGCTGCAACTCCCGCACTGGAAGCACTCGAAGCAGCGGGGGTACCTTACGAGGTGTTCGAACATCCACACGACCCGCGTGCAAAGCAAGGTTTCGCCCTGGAAGGTGCCGAGCTGATGGGGCTCGACCCCGCAACCGTGTTTAAAACACTTATGGCTCGGGTGGATGATTCCGAGGACGTGGTGGGCATCGTCCCCGCAACCGCAACACTAAATCTGAAGCAACTGGCCAAGGCCGCCGGAGGTAAGAAGGCCGAGATGCTCCCAGTGGCGCGCGCGCAGGTAGTCACCGGCTACATTGCCGGGGGCATTTCTCCGCTCGGACAAAAACACCCGCACCGCATTTTCTTGGACGAATCGGCGATTTTGCAAGAGGCAATCCATGTGAGCGCCGGCAAACGCGGTTGGTCGGTAAAGCTCGAACCCGACACCTTGCTTCGCGTCTGCCACGGCAACTATGCAGCCATCGCCGATTTCAAGCACCACTTCTAAAATTCTGAATTTCCTGGCCGCGGCTGCGGCGTTATCTAACCGGCACAGACCCGCACTTATCTAGACGCGCATGCCCCGCATAGGGCCACTTCAGCCCATGGCACGTGCTAAATGCGCATAAGTTGCCCCCGCAAATCATCGAACAGCCCCAACTTCGCCGCGTTTTCGCAGGTCAGCGCCATATGAACAAGGTCATACCACTTAGCGCGCGCTAAAGAGGATACCGCTCTTCCACCCCCGTTTTATTTGTCCTAACATTGTTACCGAGAGCGAGGGACAAGAGAGATCCCCCAGCAAATAACCTTTCAGGAGGAAAAATGACTCAGATGTACCTAGCAGGCGTAAAGCCCGAACTGACCACCGGCGCACTGACTGTCGCCCTCTTCGCTCTGATGCTCGGAGCAATCGTGGTCACTTGGATCGGCGTGTTCACCTCGATCATCCCGATGGCGATCATCGGCGGCTTCGCAGTGGCCTTCACCGGTATTGCCGCAGCATTCAACATCGGCCTGGAAGCAGCTCACAGGAACTAGCGCGTACACGAGGCGAATTTGCAGGCCTAGTTCGGCAAATCCAGGCCGCGCGCACCAACTAACTTTTGCGGGACCTGCAACGAACGTTACATATATAAGGGGCGGGACCGGCGCGAGCCGGCCCCGCCCCACTTTTTGTTTTACAGCGACATGTCCACTACGCCGCGGCCGTTAATCTTGCCGGCCTTTAGCAGCTCGTAGCCTTCATTGGCGTCTTCGAGTGCAAAGTGGCGGGTGACAACGTCCTCGTAGTGAATTACGCCTTCTTCGGCAAGGCGAACTACCTCGGGCAAATCCTGGCGGGTACGTGCCCCATAGTTGCCAAGGATGGACTGGCCACGACGCACGGTGCGATTGATCTCTACGCCCGCGGTCTGTACGCCTGCACCAAGTCCGATCGGCACCATCCGCCCGCCGTCGGCCAACACGTCGAGGGCGGTGGTCCAGGTGGCGGGAATGCCCAGGGCTTCGAAGGACACGTCGACGCCGGTACCGCCTACAATGTCTACAACGGCCTGGTGAATGTCGTCGACCTTGGTGGAGTTGATGACATCGGTAGCACCCAGATCCTTCATGGGGGCGAGCTTTTCGTCCGAGACGTCGATCGCTACGACCTTGCGAGCTCCGAACGCGCGGGCCAGGGAAATGATGTTCGAGCCTACCCCGCCGGTTGCTACTACCGCGCAGGTTTCGCCGAACTGTAGGTTGGCGCCGCGGCGGACTGCACCGTAGGCGGTAAGGGCCGCGCATCCCAGAATGGAGCCTGCAACCGGGTCGATGCCCTCGCCGGCCTTGGCAACGGAAGTCGCCGGAATTACCGCGTATTCCGCAAGCCCGCCCATGGAGTACATCCAGATGGGATTGCCGTCCAGGTCAGCTAGACGGGTCTCGCCGTCGTAGAGGGTGCCGTTTAGGCGGTTCATAGAGAAGAAGGGATCGCACAGGTCGTCGCGGCCCTTGGAGCAGGCTTCACAGGTGCCGCAAGGCATTAGGAAGGCGCCGGCCACTTTGTCGCCAACTTTGAGGTTGCGCTTGTCGTTGCCGGGGCCTACCTCGACAATCTCGCCTGCTACTTCGTGGCCGAGCAGTGCCGGCATCGGGAAGGCGATCGCACCGTTGATCACGTGCAGATCGGAGTGGCACATGCCGCAAGCCGACACTTTGATCAGAACTTCACCCGCGCGAGGGTGGGGGGTCTGGATCTCCTCAACGTGCAAACCTTTGCCGGGTTCGCGCAATACTGCTGCTCTCATCGTCTTTGGAATATTCGCCGACATCTATGTCTCCTCTTGCGTTTAGGTTGGCTCGTCTGCGAGCGCTCACTTGCAATATATACAACCACCGCAATCTTTGTAAATACATTCAAACAAAAATCGACATTATTTGTCGATACTTTGCCGCTTGTGTGGAGAATATGCCCTTAGGTCCCAGCCCTACCTGCCTTCAGAACGGCAAAACGCGAGGGGAAAGTTACGCAAGTGGTGTGCACTCCCGCCCTTGCGCTTCGCGCAGATTCTAGCCTGCGCGCGCTTAGGTGGGTGGGGTGCGTTCCCGCCCTTGCGCTTCGCGCAAATGCCCGTCCGCGCCCAGAGCGCACCCCACCTGCCTAAGCTCGACAATAATGCCCGTCCGCGCCCAGAGCGCACCCCACTTGCAGGCGCCCTCCGAACAATGCGTCTGCGCCCCGATCACGCACCAGTTGCGGGGCCTGCGCAGATACGGCGTTTAAAACAAGAGCGAGGGCGGGAGGCACCCTTTGGCACCCCCGCCCTCGACAGGCGAACTATTTCAAAGTTTCACAGGAAACTTTATTTGGAATAGATCGCGTGCATGTACCCTTCAATCTCGTCGAGCGACTTGTCTGAGGTCTCGGGCATGATCTTGAACAAGATCACCGCAATGATCAGGTTCATTACACCGTAGATCAGGTATGTTACACCGCCGCCGAAGGATTCCATCATCTTCGGGAAAGTCCAGGTGATGATCGCATTGGCAACCCACATGCAGAACACGGCGAAACCGTTCATGATGCCGCGGACGTTGGCGGGGAACATTTCACCTAGCATGGTCCACACGACTGTGCCGTTAGTGGACTGCACAATCAACATGAATACACCCATCATTACCAAGATCAGGAAGGCTGCCCAGGCCGGTGGCTTGCCGGCACCACCCATGTGGGGGGCAATTACAAAGTGGAACAGCGCCGCGATGGTTAGTAGGCAGACGCCCACTCCGGTGACGTCGAATATGAGCAGGTGGCGACGCTTGAACTTGCTGATAAGAACCAGCCCGATAGCGGAGCCGATAACGGACATTACGCCGTTTGCCACCTGGGCGGTGATCGCGGCAGAGGTTCCCATTCCGGCGAACGAAAGTACCTTGGGGGCGTAATACATGACCGTGTTGACGCCGGTTGTCTGGTTGACGATGGCCAGGAATATCCCCACCGCTAGAAGTTTGCGCAGCCACGGGGTGTTCAAGACATGGCGTAGGCCCAGTTGTCTAGTGGCGTCTTGTTGACGGCGAGCTGCCACCATCTCTTCGATTTCTTCTTCGATGGAGCCATCTTTTTCGGGTTCGCGAATGCGTTTGAGGGCGCCGATCGCCTGGTACATTTCGTGTTTGATTATGTACCAGCGGGAGGATTCTGGCATGAGGTGCATGCCGATCCACAAGAATACTGCGGGGAGCGTGCAGAGGACAATCATCCAGCGCCAGGCCGAGCCGTTGCCGGAGCTTAGTGTCAACTGCATCATGAAGTCGTGAATTGCCTGCTTGTCGGCTCCGACGTGCGAGGATACGAGGGAGTTAAGGGAGTCCCAATCGTAGGTGCCGGGCTTTACGATCCCTGACGGATCGGCTTTGACGGTCAACTGGGGGCCACCGTGGGCCGAGTTGATTGCAGCGTTCATTGAGAATGCTAACAGCTGGCCAGTTACGATCATCAGCTGGTCGACTGCAACGATGGTGCCGCGGATGCGCTTGGGTGCTGTTTCAGCCAAATATACGGGTACTGTTGCGGAAGCTCCGCCTACAGCCAGCCCCAGGATCGCACGGAAGATGTACATGATCCACACGTTTGGCGAGAAGGTGTTGCCCAGGGCGCCGATGATGAACAGGATGGCCAGCAATATTATGTTGTGCCTGCGCCCGTAGCGGTCGGACAGCCGCCCTCCAAATAGCGCCCCGAACGCTGCTGCGAGGGTCAACACGCCCCCGATTGCGCCCTCTTCGATTGGCGTCAGAGCCATGCCGCCGGCGCCTTGGGGCATGTACATGTATGGAAGCGCGCCGGAGATGACGCCCGTGTCATAGCCGAAGAGCAAAGAGCCTAGGGTTGCTACCGCGGCCAGCGCGACGATTCCCCGCTTTTTGCCCGAGGGCGGCGTTTCGGCCACCATTTCTTTTATCTTTTCTGGCGTGTATTGGCTATAGGAATCCACGCTAGAAGAATTTTTATTTGTCATATCCCTCTCCGGGTTTAGGACACCATTGTCTGGCGTAATCTACTGCCGGCTGGTATGGGTACCGGACAGTCGCCAGCTTCGCTACTTTGCGAAGCATTAGTGAGCAGAACTTATTTATTTGTCAAAGGTTGTGTTGTCGGTAACCAAAGTTACCTCATGCCAGCGCCCGTCTGCGGCGGAAGCTTCCACTGCCGCATCAATTTCCGCAGCCGACCAACCGTCGCCTACGGAGGGGCCAATCTGGCGTTCTTCCAAGATTCCTTGGATGAATTGGGCGGCTTCTACGACTTTCATATCGTCGAAGCCCATAGACGTGCCAGCGCCGGGCTGGAAACGCATAAACTCCGGGAAGTCGGGGCCGGCCATGGCGTTTGTGTAGCCCTGCTGGTAGCCGTTGTCGCGTCCCAGGCAGATCTGCAGGTGGTTCAGGTCTTCAAAGTTCCACCGGATAGAACCGTCGGTTCCGTACACCTCCACGATGTATTCGGCGCGTGGGCCCACAGAGACGCGGGAGGATTCCATGGTTAGTAGTGCCCCTGATTCCATGCGGCCGATTACTGACACGTAATCTTCGTTGCCGACCGGGCCTTTTTCGTCAGACACTTCCCAGCCGGTGTGTCCCACTCCCGCCTTTAGCGGAATTGGACGCTCCGTGATGAAGGTGCCGGTTTGGGCACTAACCGCGCTAATGCGATCCTTGAGGAGGTACTGGACTAGATCTTCGCCGTGGCCGAGCAGATCCAAGATTACGCCAGCCCCGGCCTTTTCCTTGAAGTAACGCCAGGTGAGCGGCCCTTCTGGGCCTGAGGCGTAGTCGGCTATCAACCACACGCGAGCATTTGTGATACGTCCGAGTTTTCCGTCGCTGATGAGTTTGCGTGCCAGCTCGATTGCGGGAGTGTGCCTGTAGTTGAATCCCACGGAGGTGATCAACCCAGCTTTAGCTGCGCCCTCGGCAATGTCCTTCGATTCGGCGGCCGAAATACCCATTGGCTTTTCAATCCAGAACGGCTTGCCGGCGGCGATGGTGGCCATGGCGATTTCGTGGTGGAGGAAGTTGGGGGCGCAGATGGAAACTACGTCTACTTCGGGATCGGAGATCACGTCGTGGTAGTCTTCGACGGCCTTTCGAAATCCCAGGTTTTCGGTGGCTACTTTTCTGTTTGCCTCGATTAAGTCGCAGCAGACCACTAGGTCAATGTCGACTTCCAGCTCCGGGTACTTTTCGCGCAGTGCCTTGTAAGAGCGGGTGTGCAGCCTCCCCATCCAACCTAGCGATATTACCCCAATTCCAATACGTTTCCTGGCCATTTATGCTCCTTTGCATGCCTGTTGTCCCCTGGAAGGAAATGTATTCCAGGTCGCATTTGTAACAACAAAAATACAATAGATTAAATTGGCGCTCCGAGCAAGGACCAATGGCCTAATCTCCAAGCATTAGGGCAGGTAGTAAACCTGCCCTACTCGGCGAAGCGCAGCACGCACTCGCCCTCAACGCAACAGCAGCCGAGGGCGAGTGCGAACCAGCAAGTTTTGCAGTTACCTAAGCAACCCTACGCGAATTCCTCCTGTAGGCGGGCCAAAATGCGCTTGTTAATTTCGTCGGCCCACTCGTGCCAACCAAACACGCACACGCTCAAAACCCCGTCAAAGTCCATGTCGCGCAAGGTCGAGAACACCGCGTCCCAGTCGACCTCGCCCCTGCCTATTTCATTGTGCTGGTGCACACGAGCGTCCACCCCTGGCGGATTGACAATGTAGCGGTTGCCGTCGTTGGCGGCATGGTTGTACACATCTGCCACGTGCACTTCCTTCAATTTTTTTCCGCTGGAGCGCAGCATCCGCTCCACGTCTCCCTTGCCCTCGGACAGGTGGAAGGTGTGGGGGCAGCAGTACTCGTAGTTGACCCAATCCTTGTTTACGCCGCGCACCAGACGCAACGCCTCGTCGTGAGTCTCGACAAAATCGTAGGGGTGGGCCTCCATGTTCAGCGCAATCCCATACTTTTCGAAGTCGCCCTCAAGCTCCGCCATGGACTTGTACCACTGCATTTCACACTCACGGGGCGTATTAGGATTTCCAGAAAACTCCGAGGTAATTTCGCGGCAATCTAGCTGGTCGGCAATTTCCAGCAGGCGACGCCAGTTGCGCACCTGCCCCTGGCGTTCCTGTTCGTCAGTGGCAGACCAATTGAACACCGGATTCAAAGTGCGTATTTTGACGCCTGTTTGCTTGGACGTCCTCACCAATTCGGCCACATAATCGTCGTCGGCCTTAGGGTAGTGGTGCCAAAAGTGCAGGTCTGCGTTAGGGGACAATTCCACATGGTCGAACCCCAGTTCACGGGCCTTGTGCAAGGTCTGCGGCACAGACATTGAGAAATAATACATGTTCGGGTCTAGAGCTATGTCTACCATCGGTTACTCCTTCGTCACCTATACAAAATCTAGAAGCTACCTGTTTGCGTTTGCCGCTAGCAGGGTGCGCGCAGACACTTCAATGCCCGCAAGCTGGTCTAAGAACGGGTCCTCATGCTCGATGTTTACGTTCATGGCCGGGTTTACGGCGGCAATGCGGCGCAAGAACTCGGCCCACCACTCGGTGTCGTGTCCATTGCCAACAGCCACAAAACGCCACGCGGCCGGGTCCGCCCAAGTGGAGCAGTAATGCGCCATACCCGACGGGTAGGGGTTCTGCTCCGGCCACCGCGTGAAATTGTCGTCCAACACCCCGCGCACGTCCACATCCGGCAGGATCTTCGTGTCTTTAGCGTGCACGTGGTAGATGTGCTCACCCAAGAAGTCGATGCACTTAAAAATGTCCATACCCTGCCACATCAGGTGCGACGGGTCCATGTTCACCCCTATGTTCGTGGGCTGCACCCGCTCTAGGAAGTTCATAAACCCTACCGGGGTGAACACCGTGTTGTGGGGGTGCAGCTCCCAGGCCAGTTTCACGCCGGCATCTGCGGCCCGTCTGTCCATTTCCTTCCAGTACTTGTCCAACACAGACTGCTGGTATTCGAGCACTTCCAGGTAAACGCCATTCCACGGGTTCACCACCCAGGAGGGATACTTCGCGTCTGGATCCGACCCAGGCGCGCCCGACATGCAGACAATTTCCTCGACCCCAAGCTTGGAGGCGAGGTCGATCGCCCTCTTCAAATCGTAGTGGTGGCGCGGGCCCACGTCAGGGAGCGGGTCCAAAACGTTTCCGGAACAGTTTAGCCCGGTAATCTCCATCCCCTTTTCCGCAAAAACTCCCAGGTATTCTTCACGCGCCGTTTTTGAAGAAACCAGCAAGTCCACGTGGCAGTGCGGAGACGGAATGAACCCGCCCACGTTCACCTCAGCGCCGTCTAAGCCGTAGCCCTTCAGAATGTCCAACGCTTCGGCCAAATCGTAGTTGTGTAGGCAAGCAGTGTATGCGCCCAGTTTCAACGTCATCGTTTTCCCCTATCGGATTTCTACTTCGCGTCCGCCCTCGGCAGCCGAACGCACTATCGCTTCTTGAATGCGCATTGCCCTGTACCCGTCCGCAAACGAGGGCACCCGAGGCAGGCCCGTATCAACGCCGGCCACCTGCCCTAGGAAGGCGTGTGCCTGGTAGATGAACTGATCGATCTGGGTTACGCCCACTCCCCCAAACGCCATAGACGACCCCGCCTTGAAGTACGGGAAATCCGGATTGGCGAGGACGACCCGGGGGCCAGCAAGATCAGGTTCGTCTGAGCGCGTTTGCACGCTGAGCTCACCCGCCCGGGCCATGTCGAAAGCCGCAAAGCCGTCGGTACCGTATACCTCGAAACGCTGGGAGTTGGGGTGGCCCAACGCTACCCTCGAGCAGACGAAGGACCCTACAACCCCGCCCTCGAAAGTGGCGGTAAAAGCCGCCACGTCGTCGTTAGTCACCTTGCCTTTTGGCCCGCCTGCTTGTGTCTGCCCCCGCTGGGCCGCCTGGGCGCCCTCGGCGATTGGGCGTTCGGTAATTACGGTGTTGAAGGCGGCTCCCGAAACGCTTTTTACGGGCCCACACACTAGTTCGGCGGTATTGATCAGGTGCGAACCTACATCTCCTAAAGCCCCCGAACCCATCGGCCCCGTGTAACGCCAAGCTAAAGGCGCGTTCGCGTCGCACCCGTAGTCGCACAGGTAGCTGCCGTTGAAGTTCACCAGTTCGCCAAGCCGGCCCGAGCGGGCAAGCTCGGCGGCTTTCGCCAGCGAGGGTGACCAACGGTAGCCGAAGGCCGTTCCCGTCTGCACCGAAGCGCCCTGTTCAAGTTCGGCTAGTGCCTTGGCATCTTCCAGGTTGTCGGTCAGAGGCTTCTCGCACAACACGTGCTTGCCGGCCTCCACCAAGGCTTGTGCCATTTCGCGGTGCAAGGCGTTGCCCACGACGATAGAAACGACGTCGATGGTTGGGTCGGTCAAAATTTCGTGCCAATCGGCAGTGGCCTTTTCGTATCCGTAGCGCCTTGCCGCGTCCTGAGCGAAGGGAAGGTACGCGTCAGCGATTGTGGCCAATCGAATGGGGGGCAGATTAGCCCCAAAAACGGTGCTTGCTTGCCGCCAGGCGTTGGCGTGGGTTGCCCCCGCCATGCCCGCACCGATAACTGCAACAGAAAGTGGTTTCGCCATTTTGCTCTCCTCGTTGAGATTGCCGCTAAAGCGGCATCCGAGCACCCACGGCCGGGTACCGGTTGCGTACGAATTACGCTACCGGAGTTTTTAACGCGCGTCAACGCTTTGTCGTATCATTTTGATTTTTTGGGGTTTTCGCCGCCGGAAGAGGCCCTTACGACCAACTCACCCGCCTTCACAATCTGCTGCTCGCGGCGCCCACCCAGCGCCCGCATGAGCGCCAAACACCCCAGCGAAGCGCCTTTTTGGTCAACCGTAGTCAGGTTAATTTCAGGGGCCGCCGCCATAGGAATATTGTCGTATCCCACCAAGCCCACGTCCTGGCCCACCCGCTTACCGCGCACCGTCAGCCCTGACAGAATTGCGAGCGCCAACATGTCGTTGTGCGCCACAAACGCTACCTTTTGGTGGCTAGCCAGCTTTCCGTCGAGCAAATGCCCCACCCCCGAATGGCTCACCACCGCCAACTCGTAAGTAACCTGGCTACTAGCCTTTACGCTTGCTAAAAACGCGTCCCTGCGATCGCGCGCCCCAAGTTCGCCTGCGCCCTCGGAATAATTTATGTAGATCAAATGCTCCCACCCGGCCTTCACCAAGTGCGAAACTATTTGCCTCATGATCGGAACGGGATCCGCATATACGGCCGGCACACACGGGTCCGGGCTAGTACGCCCCACCACTACCACCGGCACATGTTTGCCGAGCTCTATCAGCTGCGCCTTAGCCATCAGAGGCGACACCAATATGAGGGCGTCCACGCTCAGATCCACAAACTTCCACGCCGCAAACACTTCGGTGGCCACATCCGTGCCAGAATCCGAAACGAGCACCAACTTGCCCGAATCTTTAGCCACCTCGCGAACGCCCGACACCACGGAATCAAAAAAATTGTTAGACAGATTCGGCAGAATGAGCCCCACCAAACCGGATTTAGAAGAAGCCAGCATTGCCGCCGCAGCGTTGGGCCGGTAGCCGAGCTTTGCGGCTGCCTCGGCGACACGTTTTTTAGTTTCTGGCCGGATCTTAGGCGAATCATGCAATGCCATAGATACCAGGCCCCTAGAGACACAAGCGAGATCTGCAACATCTTGCTGAGTAACCTTGCGCGCCATAAGGCTCATTTTACATTGTCTTTTCCGTCGCGTTCAGTAAATTGGCGCCGGCAGCCGGTTTGCGCGCCGCGAGCGCTTTCACAGATGCCCAATCAGGTGGTGGGCCGAAACCGCCCGCGTCAGCCTCCATACACCTTGCCCCGGACACGGTAGGGCCCGGCCTCTCGCAGCGGCCGGGCCCTACCCCTTCACTTGGACTTAGCTACTAATCTTCCTTTTCGAAAGACAAGGTGGCGTCGTGCACCTCGTCTTCGGAAGGCCAGCGGGAAGTGATTGCCTTGGCGCGAGTGTAGAACTCTACGCCCTCGGGCCCGTGGATGTGATGTTCACCGTTCAGCGAATCCTTCCAACCACCGAAGGAATGGTAGGCGACCGGGGTGGGAATAGGCACGTTAATGCCAACCATGCCAGCTTCGATCTCGTGTTCGAAACGGCGCGCAACCCCACCGTCGTTGGTGAAGATCGCGGAGCCGTTACCCACGGTCTGCCTATTCATCAACTCAATCGCTTCGTCAAAGCTGTCGCGGTGCTGGATTAGCAGAACGGGGCCAAAGACCTCTTCGCAATAGGCCTTCGCTTCGAGCGGGACATCTTCCAAAATAGTGGGGCCGAGCCAGTAGCCGCCCTCGTAACCTTCCACCTTGTGCTTGCGCCCATCCAGGATTACCTTCGCGCCCAGCTTTTCAGCCTCGTCAATCCAAGAAATAATGCGCTCCTGAGCGGCCTTAGAAATCACCGGACCGAATCCAGCCTTTTCGTCGTTGCCCTGGCCAGGAATAGCAATCTGCCCGGCCTGCTTCTTGACGGCTTCAGCCAGACCTTCCCCGGCCTCGCCCACAGCTACGGCAACAGAAAGGGCCATGCAACGCTCGCCGGCGGCACCGAAGGCTGCTGCGGCCAGCCACTTTGCCACGAACTCCTGATCGGCGTCGGGCATTACCATAGCGTGGTTGTTGGCACCGCCCAGCGCCTGTACGCGCTTGCCGGCCTCGATCGCCCTCTTCTGCACCAGCTTGGCAACCTTGGTGGAACCCACGAACGAAACGCCCTGCACTGCGGGGTTGTCAATGATGACGTTAGTAATCTGGTTGTCGCCAGGCAGCAGCGAGAAGAGCCCGTCAGGCAGACCCGCTTCCTTCAACTTCTTAGCCATGTCGAATGCGGCCGACGGAACCGCATTGGCTGGCTTCAGCACAATGGCGTTGCCCGTGGCTAGAGCCAGCGGGAACATCCACATGGGAACCATTGCCGGGAAATTAAACGGGACGATGCCCGCCACTACGCCGAGGGGCTGGCGAATAACTTTCAGGTCCACGTTTGTGCCCACATTGTAGGAGTACTGCCCCTTGGAGTTGGCACCAATGTTGCAGGCGTATTCGACAGTTTCTAGACCGCGCTGAATTTCGCCACGAGCATCCGAGAGGGTCTTGCCGTGTTCGTCCACCGACAGCTGCGCCATGTTGTCAATATCTTCCATGACCAGCTGGCGGAACTTGTACATAACCTCTTGACGCTTCGGGATCGACTTGTTGCGCCATTCCTTCTGCGCCTTGTCGGCCAGCTCGATGGCCTCTTCGACCTGTTCGGGGCTCACTAGCTCCAAGGTCCCAATGACTTCACCGGTAGCCGGGTTGTCGATGTCGACTGTTCCGCCCTTACCGTCGACGGCTTTGCCACCGATCCAAGGCTTAACAACGTAAGTCATGAAAGTATCTCCCCAATGAGTTCGCTTCTAAGTCAGCTAAGAGCCCCTAGTACTTAGGTCTCTTATGCCTCAATAGTACGGCCTTTTGTCCTATCAATCAAGCGTTTGTCCTATCAATCTACTTTTATTGTGAGCATTGCTTTCAACCTTTGGAGCGGTTCTACATACCCGTTTGCAGACTCTTATAGTTTGGCCGGAAAGGGCCCCAAGTCCGTTCCCCCGCTGTGTTCTAGGCGAGGACGGCACGGTCGTTGCGCTTGGGTAAGTAGGGTGCGCTCTGGGCGCGGACGGGCATTTGCGCGAAGCGCAAGGGCAGGAGAGCCGGGACCACAGAAGTTAAAGAAGCAGAAGCGTCGTCACGAAGTAGCCCGGGCCGCTTGGGTAACGAGATGCCCCGGCACTGAAGCGTGTCGGGGCATCTGTTCGCACCAGCGGCGGGGCTGGCAACTCGCGTCAGCTAGCCCACCCGGCAAGCCGGGGGCTAGGCCTGGGAGCTTACCAGTAGTGTCGCTGGTATTTGTCCTTGTAGTCGATGTATTCCTTGTAGGCCTGGTTGGTCGAATCGAGTCGCGAAGTCTGCGATACGGCCACCTCCCACCAGGAAGAGGCCGGCGGGTTGGGCCCGTAAAGATCGGTTTCAATGTAGATCATGGTGGCCTTGTCCGAGGCGGCGGCCTTGGCGTAGGCTTCGCGGAACTCGGCTATGGAGTGCACGCGCAGCACGTCTAGGCCCCACGATTCGGCGTTTGCGGCGATGTCGACACTTAGCAATTGTCCGTCCTCGTTGTGGGCGTTGCCGTCCCCAACGCGGTAGCGGGTGCCGAAGCGCTGCGAACCGTGCGATTCGCTTAGCGCGCCGATCGAGGCGAAGCCGTGGTTTTCGAGCAGCACGTAGATTACCTTGATGCGCTCTTGGACTACGGTTGCCAGTTCCATGGGTAGCATCTGGTAGGTGCCGTCGCCTACGATTGC
This sequence comes from Winkia neuii subsp. neuii DSM 8576, assembly GCF_000420405.1. GTDB lineage: Bacteria > Actinomycetota > Actinomycetes > Actinomycetales > Actinomycetaceae > Winkia > Winkia neuii. The sequence goes on from NZ_ATUW01000007.1 coordinate 51,098, forward strand.
GACTACTTCCGAATCCGGCAGTGCCAGTTTGACGCCCATCGCGGCGGGCACTTCGTAGCCCATGCACGAGAAGGCGTATTCGACGTGGTACTGGATTTCGGATTTAGCCTGCCACAGTGCCTGTAGGTCCCCGGGCATGGAGCCGGCGGCGTTGATTACTACGTCGCGCTCGCCCAGCATTTCGTTGAGGGCGCCGAACACTTCTGTCTGGGCGGGCAGTGGCCCGTGGTCCAGGTGGTAGCACTTTTCGGTGGCTTTCATCCAGGCTTCGCGTTCGGAGGCGATTTCTTTGGCGTAGTCGGCTTCGATTTTGTATCCGGCGAGGGCGTCTTTGAGGGCTACTAGGGCTTCGCGTGCGTCTGCAACAACCATGACTGCGGAATTCTTCGCAGCGTCGAAGCTGGTCACATTGATGTTAACGAACTTGACGTCGGGGTTTTTGAACTGCGTGCGCGAGGCAGTAGTGAAATCGCTGTAGCGGGTGCCGATCCCTATGATGAGGTCGGATTTGTCGGCTAAGTGATTGCCGGAGTCGCCGCCGGTAGATCCTACGCCCCCTACTGAGGACGGGTGGTCGTAGGTGATTGCGCCTTTGCCGGCCTGGGTGTCGGCTACGGGCAGTCCGGTGGCGGTGGCTAGGGCGCGCAGTTCTTCGTGTGCGTGCGAGTATTTTACGCCGCCGCCGGCGATTACTAGCGGCCTCTTGGATGCCTTAATGGCCTGGACTGCACGCTCTAGTTCAGAGGGCGAAACTGCGGGCCTGCGGATGTGCCAGACGCGCTTTGCAAACATGGCTTCGGGGTAGTCGTATGCCTCGGCCTGCACATCTTGGGGCAGGGCGATAGTAACTGCCCCGGTTTCGGCCGGGTCGGTTAGCACGCGCATTGCTGCCATCAGGGAGGGCATCAGCTGTTCGGGCCGGTTGATCCGGTCGAAGAAGCGGGACACTGGCCTGAAGGCGTCATTCACGGACACGTCTAGGCTGGTTGGGTCTTCGAGCTGCTGCAGTACCGGGTCTGGGAAGCGGGTCGAGAAGATGTCGGAGGGGAACAGTAGTACTGGCACCCGGTTGGTGGTGGCCAGTGCTGCGCCGGTGACCATGTTCAACGAGCCGGGCCCGATGGACGCGGTGCATGCCATTAGTTGGGTGCGCTCGTTAGCTTTTGCGAACGCGGCGGCGGCGTGTACCTGACCCTGTTCGTTGCGGGGCATTATGTACTTCATGCGCCCGCCGTCGGGTTCCGGATCGATTTCATTTTGCAGTAGGGCCTGTCCCAGTCCGGCCACGTTGCCGTGCCCGAAGATGCCGAAGGTGCCGGGAACTAGACGCTTTTCTACACCGTCGCGCTCTGAGTACTGGTTTACCAGGAAGCGGACAATTGCCTGCCCGACCGTAAGCCTTACTTTTGGTTCACTCTTCATTGTGATTTTCCCGTTTTCTACTTTTCTACTTTTTTGGTCATGGGCAGGCGGGGGTCTACCTGCTGTTCCCCCCACGATTCCTTGACCCAGGCGTGGGCTGGGTCGTCGGTCATTAGCCAGGTGGCGTCCTCGGCGGGGCCTGCCATCACGTTGAGGTAGTACAGGTCGTAGCCGGGGGCGGCGGCTGAGGGGCCGTGATAGCCGTATGGCATTACTACTACGTCGCCGGTGCGCACTTCAGTGCACACGTCGATGGGGTGGCCTGGGGACGGGTAGACACGTTGGAGGGCGAAACCTTCCGAGTTATCTTTTCCGGGGCGCACTTCGAAGTAATAGATTTCTTCTAGTTTGCGTTCGTTTTCGTTGTGCTCGTCGTGCTTGTGTGGCGGGTAGGAAGACCAGTTGCCGCCCGGGGTGAGCACCTCGGTTACCAGCAGGTGGTCGGTTTTTAGTTCGTTGCCGAGGGCGTAGTTGTTCACCTGGCGCGAGCAGGGGCCTGCCCCGCGCAGCGAAGTGTTGACGGCTTCTTTGCCCCAGTAGGAAACCTCGAGGCGCTGGTTGCAGCGGGAGGTGGGGATGCAGAAACGACCTCCTTCCTTGGAGGTAACGGTGAAGTCGGTTTCGCGTGGGATGTACAGGTAATCTGTTACGTCAGTCCAAATGTCCTGACGGCCTTCGAGCTGGTATTCCTTGCCTTCTACCTGTACAGTGCACCCGCCGGAGAGGGGAAGCACTAGCAGTTCGTCGGCCTCGGAATTGAGTTCTTCCTGTCCGCCTGCGGGCAGGTTCAGCACCTTGATGCCAGAAAATTCCCACCCGGCGATTTCGGGACAGATGTCGGTTTCGTACTGCCCGTGTGCGGTGGAACCGGCTTTTTTCAAATATTTTTCGTTGTCACTCATAGCATCTCCACTGTCTGATCTACCGCCTTGGCGACGTCGCCGTCAGGCGGAAATAGAAGCGATCTTCCGATCACTAGGCCTTTTACGTTTGGTAGTTTCAGAGCTTTGCCCCAACTGTTCATCGCGGCTTCAGGATCCGAGGAAACTTCCCCACCTAGGATAAGTGATGGGAGTGTGGTGGCGGCCATCACCTGCTCCATATTGTCGACGCAGGGCAGTTTTAGCCACGTATATGCGGACGTACGTCCTAGTCCTTCGGCGATTGCGATGGAGCGTATTACCGCTTCGGGTTCTAGGTTGTTGGCGATGTGTCCGTTCTTGGTTTCCGAGATGAATGGTTCGACCATTGCCATAACTTTTTCGGCGGCCAGCTCGTTTACCGCGTTTGCGGCAGATTGCAAGGTGGCTGGCGTGGCCGGGTCGTTGTAGTGGATGCGCAGTAGCATTTTTCCACCGTCGAGCCCAGCGGTTTTGATTCCGGCAGCGTCGTAGCAGTTGAAGCGGTCGTCGATGCCGAAGCTAGCTCCGTCGAGGCCGGCGCGGTTCATAGAACCGTATACTAGTTTTCCTTCGAGGGCACCCATCAGGGCGAGGTCTTCGACCATGTCGGCGGTGCCGAGGAAGCCGTGTACGCCCGGCCTGGCCAGTGCTTCTGCGCACCTGCTCAGTAGTTCTTCACGGTCGGCCATGGCGGTGTTGTCGGCGCCTGCCTTTAGTGCTCCGCGGGCGGGGTGGTCGCAGGCGATCACCAGCATTGCCCCGTCTTTGGGGGCACTGCCCTTGGTGCGCTCAGCTAGGGTTTGAGCAATTTTTTCGGGGTGGTTGGCCCGAATGTCAGCGATTTTTTCGATGATAGACATGTCAGTTCCGCTCAGTTACTTGTGGTTCTGCCTCGGGGTGGGCCCGCATCATGTCTAGGATTTCGGGCTCGGAGGCCATTGCGGTGGAGCATTCGAGGCGGGTGCATACTAGAGCTCCCGCGGTTGATGCTGCCGAGATGATTTCGGGGAGGTCCCACCCTGACAGGAGGCCGTGGCAGAGGGTACCGCCGAAGGAGTCGCCTGCGCCGAGTCCGTTCACCACTTCTACTTCGGTGACAGGTACTTCGATGCGGCGGTCTTTGGTCTTGCACAGGGTACCTTTAGGGCCCTGTTTTACTATTGCGATTTCGACGCCGCGGTCCAGGAGGGCGTCGGCTGCCCTGTCGGGTTCGGTTTCGCCAACTGCGATGCGGCATTCTTCCTTGTTGCCAACTGCGATGTTGACGTATTGGAGGGCTTCTCCCACGCGTTCGGTGGCGAGCTTTTCATCTTCCCAAAACATGGGCCTGTAGTCGAGGTCTGCGATCACCCAGTGTTCGCGGGCACGGGCTTTGAGGGCGTGCATGTGGGCGCTGAAGGAGGGCTCTTCAGATAGTCCGGTTACAGATATCCAGAAGATCTTTGCCTTTTGTAGGGCGTCCTCGGGAATATCGTCGGGGGTGATCTCGAGATCTGGCGCCTTGGGCTGACGGTAGAAGTACAGCGGGAAGTTATCCGGTGGGAAGATCTCGCAGAAGGTCACCGGGGTGGACAGGGTTTCGCTGGTTTTCACGTAGGTGTCGTATACGCCGAGGGCGCGCATTTCGCTGCGCACGTACCGGCCAAATGGGTCGTCGCCCACCCCGGTGATTACTGCGGCCGAGTGGCGGAGTTTTGCTGCGGCTACTGCGACGTTTGTGGGCGAGCCGCCCAAGAACTTGCCAAAGGAGGTGACTTTTTCGAGCCCTACCCCCGTCTGCAGCGGGTAAATGTCCACGCCAGAACGCCCTATGGTAAGTACATCTAGCTGCGGTTCCGGTATCCTACGCATCGACAAAACCTTCCTTTATTGTGCACGGTATGCGTGGCTGGCAGCTGTGCTGCCTGCGCCGGGTGGCGCTTGCTCCGTCTTGTAGTTGTGGGGGTCGGCTTGCTCGGTGTTGCCGCTCGGAGCAGGCGGCAACCCCGACCAAGACCGGTTGTTTAGTTGTAGAAGGCGGGTTTTGCGATCAGCTGGATGGCGATCTCTTTTCCGCCCTCTTTTTGGGATTCGAGTGCGGCGTCTACTACTGAGGTGGCGGCGTAGCCGTCCCAGGCAGTAGAGCCCGTGTGGCGATCTTGTGCCACGGCGTTGATCCAGGCCTGCACCTCTGTGTCGAAGGCTCCTTTGAACCTGTCAATGTGGGAGGTGCAGATGGCGTTGCGGTTGCCGTTTATGTCCCGGATGAACATCTTTTCTTGGTCACCCAACCTGGCTGCGGCGCTTTCCATCACCACTTCGCATTCGATGGAGTAGCCCCACCCCAGGTTGACATTTACCTCGTCGTCTAGGCGGATCCCCGAGTCCGTGTACATGACCAAAACGATCGGTTCTTCTAAGCCGGCGTGTGCGCGACTGGTTTGGCGCACCGGATCGACGCGCACGGCTTTTATTTCTTCGCCGGTGAGCCATCGCATCGTGTCTATTTCGTGGATGGCGGTGTCGTCGATCAGCATTCGCGAAGTGTAATTAGCGGGCACAGTCGGATTGCGGTGGCGGTTGTGGACCATTAGCACAGGGCCGTATTCGCCCTGGTCGACGGCTTTTTTCAACTGGTTGTACCCCTGGTCGAAACGCCGCATGAAACCTACTGTCACGAGTTTTTTGCCAGCCCGCTGCTCTGCCTGCATTATGTTTTTGCAGTCGGCCGCAGTGGTAGCCAACGGTTTTTCGCACAAGACGTATTTGCCGGCCTCAATTGCCGCTATCACGTCGGGGGCGTGCACCTTGCCGAAGGTAGCAACGAGGACGGCGTCCACGTTCGGGTCAGAGATTAGTTCGGCCCCACTGCCGTAGGCTTTCCCTCCAACTTGGGCGGCGACCTCTTCGGCGGCTTGCGGGTTCAAATCGGCGGCGGCCACTACCTGGGCACCAGACAGATCCTCTGTGATGCGCTTTACATGGGCCCTGCCCATGCCCCCACACCCGATGAGTCCGATATTCACAGTCATGAGTCCTCCTACAGTGTCCCTAGTCCGACCGAAGCCAAGTATTCGCGCGTTTTTATGGCATTCGGTAGCGGAAAATCCGGCTCGCAGGGGTAGCAATCCTGCTCGCATACGCAGTAGATATCCCTATCCAGTTCGGCGAGGGCGTCTACCAACTGCTTCATGTCCGGGGCGCCGGCGGGGGGACGTACCGCCGCTCCCTTTGCTACGGCCTCGCCAAATGGCCAATCTTCTTCGTGGGCGCGCTTCGAAATTGCCACGTCGAAAGACTTTATGTGCACGTAGGTGATTCGCTCCGGGTACTTGCGCACCATTTCAATTGGATCGCCGCCCCCGTACACGATGTGGCCGGTGTCGAGGCACAGGTTCACGTATTTTGGATCGGTCGCTTTGAAAATGCGATCTATGTCTTGTGGGGTTTCTATGTGGGAATCCCCGTGGGGGTGCAACACCATTTTGAGCCCGTATTCGTCGAGCAACATTTGACCTAGTTTGTTGGCATTTTCCACGTAGAGCTTCCAAGCGTCCGGGCTGAGGACGCGCTCGTCAGTCCACTGCCAGGTCTTGTCGTCGCGGTAGAGCGGGGGCAGGTGGACGATGTATTCGGCTCCCACTTCCGCATGGGTTTCTGCGATGGCGCGGAAGGTCTTTTCGGTTTCCGGCCAGGCCTCGCGCTTGTGCAAAATGCCCCAACCTGTGCCGGCTACAACTTTGAATCCGAATTCGTCGCACCAGCGGGTGAGCTCTTTGGGATCTGTTGGGAAGTAACCGTAGGGGCCGGTTTCTAGGATTTCAAACCCGGCTTCGGCCATTTCTTTCATGGCCTGGCGAGGTTCGATTTGTTTTTCGTCGCGTGGGAACCAAACGCCCCACTGGTCGGGGCAAACGCCGATCGCCAGCTTGGAGTATTTGGGATCGGTCAGATTTCTTGCTTTAGAAGTCATTTCCTCTCCTTTCCTTGGGCTGGGCGCCGCTTCGTTGAAGCGCCGCGTCGTCGTCGACGTCACAGCCCAATACTATGTTCTTTTGATATAACAAACAACCCTATTAGTTGTTTGTTTCACGAGAAGCGTTTCTGTAACTGCTCCTCGACCTCCTCTAGGGAGTACATCTTGGTCTCGGGCACAATCTTCCAGTAGAAGAGGAAAGTACCTATGTTGATGAGGCCGAAGATCAGGTAGGTCTTCGACCCTCCCAGAAATTCCATCATCGAGGGGAAGACTAGCGCCACTATGCCGTTGAACAGCCATAGCGCCCCCACCGAGATGCCCTGGGAGACGCCGCGGATCTTGGCGGGGAAGATTTCCGCCATGAGCACCCAGCTAACCGTCCCCGCCTGTTTAGCGAACACGAAGAGCGAAACTACCAGAACGACGAGCCACGGAATGAAGGCTGGAATAGCCCCGCTAATATTTCCTGACGCGTCGGTGTAGGGCTCAATTCCGAAGTGGAAGATCGCCGAGAGCGTGAGCAGTGAGGCGGCGATGCCCGCCTCTTGGCTCATTCCCACGTGCCGGCGCATGAACTTGCCTACAAGCCACATGCCAACCAGGGATCCAACCGCGGACACAAAGCCGGTTATTACATTCAAGGTAATGGCATCTGAGGTGGCAAACCCTGCCGAGTGCAAAATCTTGGGCATGTACCACATCGCCGTGTTGATGCCCGTGAGCTGATCCCCTATGCCAAGAACAATGCCAATGTAGATGATGCGCCGCGTCCACTTGGTTTTGAAGGCCTGCCCCATTCCCCATTTTTCTTGGGCTTCGTCAGCGCGTTCGAGGTCGATCATTTCACAAACCTCGTCGGCCACCTCTGCGTCGCTGTTGCGCAGGCGCTTCATGGCTGCGATTGCCTCGTAGTAGCGCTTGCGCGCCGCGTACCACCGGGGCGATTCCGGCATGAGGCGCATGCCCAGCCAGAGCGCAATAGCGGGAATGGTGGCGAGCACCAGCATCCATCTCCAGGCGTGCCCGTTACCTTCCAATACGGCTACGTCCGCCATATTTTTCAATATGTCCCAGCTAACTACATCTCCGCGCTGGTAGGTGCCCGAGGGATCGTTGCCAACTACTGCCTGCGGAGCCTCGTTGTAGTGAGCAATCACCGCATTCATCGAGTAGGCAACGAACTGGCCAAACACGATCATGAACTGGTCTAGGGCCACAATGGGGCCGCGAATAGCTTTGGGGGCGGTTTCCGCCAAATACAGCGGCACAGTCGAGGACGCACCGCCAACTGCCCAGCCCAAAATAAAGCGGAATGGGTACAGCACGAGCACGTTCGGCGATAGCGTACAACCGACCGTACCCAAGCAAAACATAAAAGCCAAGAACAAAATGGAGCGGCGCCTGCCAATGCGATCGTTTATTTGCCCCCCAAAGAATGCTCCGAATGCGGCTCCAAAAGCCAACACGGCAGTCACAGCCCCCTCGGAAAAGGCGGTTAGCGCTAACCCTCCAGCTGCGTGGGGAAGGTACATGTAAGGCAGGGCTCCCGCGATAACCCCGGTGTCATAGCCAAACAGAAACGAACCAATGGTAGCTACGACCGCAAGTACAACTGGGGCGCGGTGCTTTCCGCTGGCCTTTATACTGCCTACGAGGCGCCTTACCTCCGACTTAGCAGGCACCCGCCCGTCCGGCAGCTGAGCTCTAAAATCAGACATCTTCGTCCTCTCACATATGCCACAACTGCGCGAAGCTACCTGCAGGCGCCGCGCCTACATGGGATAGCCAAGGAGCGCAACTGAGCTGACTAGATCTACTGCCAATTAGCCTAACAATATTTTTCATTTGTAACTACATTTTTACGTATAATCTTAGTGGGAAATTCTTTAACAAGACGGTCCGCGCCACCAAGTTCAGCTAATTTACCGCTTGGCTAGGCGGATAAGTTCCAGTTATACTATGTCCCAGTTTGCCGCTTCAATTTTACAAAGCACCCTTTGAGCACCAACGTGCCCACGCCTTGGAGACATAGGTGAATCCCATTCAAAGGCAAATACTGGAGGTAAGTAGATCATGCCGGGAACAGCTCCTGCGGCACCACAGATCCGAGTAGACCACTCGCTGCCTGTACCGCTATACCACCAAATCAGCGAACCCTTGCGCAAACTCATCACTAGCGGAGAACTCGAACCGGGCACCCGTCTAGAAGACGAACTCTCAATGGCGAAACGTCTAGGCGTATCCAGGCCAACCGCTAGGCGAGCCCTGCAAAACCTTGTAGATTTGGGGCTGGTAATCCGCAAACGGGCAATCGGCACAATCGTTGCCCCCAAAGCTATTCACCGCGACCTGGAACTTACCTCGCTATTCGAAGACCTGAACAGGGCCGGTAAAAAACCCACCACAAAGGTGCTTCAGTACGCTATTGAAACCGCCCCCTCCCACGTTGCCGACGCCCTCGGAATAGATCAGAACGAACCGGTCACCCACATTCGCCGCCTGCGCCTGGCAGACGGGGAACCCCTAGCCATCATGACCAACTACATTCCTGTGGACATCGCTCCCCCGCCGGCAGAACTAGACAAGCATGGGCTCTACCAGGCAATGAAAAACCATTCTTTCCAGGTGCGCACCGCCCACCAGAAGATCAGCGCGCGCAAAACCACGCAAGCTGAATCCGAGCTATTAAAGGAATCGCGTGGGGCAGCTGTACTGACAATGGAGCGCATTGGTTACGACGCCGAGGGGCGCGCCATCGAGTATGGAACCCACGTCTACCGGGCATCTTTGTATTCCTTTACGATGAATTTAACCAATAATTAGAACAATTTGTTATGACAAAGGATTGACGTATTGTCCTAACTTTGATTACTATTGTCATTGTTCACACGGAGCCGCCAGCGCAGGCGCTCCGATCCTGACTATTACCAGGAGATTCAATGACGAAGGAATACACCCCCGGGCCGCTTTACGAAGCCTCCCAGAAGACTAAAACAGCACTCTGGAACGACTCGTCCGACCTCCACGAACTGAGCGAATCCATCAAGATGGGCGGGGTGGGCGCAACCTGCAACCCCTCCATCGCTCTGAACACCCTGAAGGCCCACCCGGACGTGTGGGAACCCCACATCAAGAAGCTGGCCGAGGAAATGCCCACGGCCACCGAAAACGAGATCGGTTGGAAGACCGTCGAAGACATGTCTATCGAAGCTGCCAAGCTTTTGGAGCCAGCCTTCGAGGAATCCAAGGGCAAGAACGGGCGCCTGTCGGTGCAGACAACTCCCGCCAACTACCGCAACGCCGAAAAACTAGTTGAGCAGGCAGTCCACTTCTCTGAAATGGCTCCCAACATCATCGTGAAGATCCCCGCCACGGCCGTGGGCATCGAAGCGCTAGAAGAGGCCACCTACCGCGGAGTCGTCTGCAACGTAACCGTTTCCTTCACCGTCCCACAGGCCGTCGCAGCCGGCGAAGCCATTGAGCGGGGCCTGAAGCGCCGCGAAGAAGAAGGCAAAGACATTTCGAAGATGTGGCCCGTAGTAACCTTGATGGTCGGCCGCCTCGACGACTGGATCAAGATCGTTGCCGAGCGCGAACGCCTAGTAATCGATCCCGGCCACCTAGAATGGGCCGGCATCGCAGCAATCAAGCGTGCCGCCGCCGAATTCGAAAAGCGCGGATTGCGTTCGCGCATGCTCGCCGCGGCCTTCCGCAACGTCAACCACTACCTAGAACTCGTCGGTGGCGACCTGGTAGTCTCCCCGCCGTTCAAGTGGCAAAAGCGCATCAACGATGGCGGAGCCGAAATGGTGGAACGTTGGGACGCTCCCGTCCCCGAGAACATCATGAAGACCTTGCTGTCCATCGACGAATTCCGTCGCGCCTACGAGCCCGACGGCATGAAGCCGGAAGAATTCCTGCACTTCGGCGCCACCGTTCGCACCCTGCGCGGCTTCCTAGCCGACAACGCGAACCTGGACGCCCTCGTCCGCGACGTCATTCTTCCGCAGCCGTAACCAATTCTGCGAAGGGGCTGATTTCGCTAACACACCACGCGGTGGAATCAGCCCCTTCAGCATTTTCAAAAAGTCCCTAACTCCACTTCACCTATAAGGAGAAAAAATGATTAACTTTGGTCTAATTGGGGCAGGCCGAATAGGACAGGTTCACGCCCGTTCCCTAGCCGCGCACCCGAACGCCCGTCTAGTGGCAATCGCTGACCCTGTAATCGAAGCGGCCGAAAAACTAGCAAAGTCCTACGACGCCCGCGCAGTGGCGGACGCCCAGGAGCTGTTCGACGCAGACGACATCGACGCCGTAATCATCGGTTCACCCACCCCGCTGCACGTAGCTCACATTACTGCTGCGGTAAAAGCGGGCAAGGCCGCCCTCTGCGAAAAGCCAATCGCCATGTCTTCAGCAGACGAAGCTGAGCTGCTAAAGGGAATTGAAGGCTACGAAGCCAAGGTGATGCTCGGCTTCAACCGCCGCTTCGACCCCGCTTTCGCAGCAGTGCGCAAGGCCGTAAACGACGGCAAGATCGGTGGCGAAATTGAACAGCTAACTATCATCAGTCGCGACCCGGCCGCACCGCCAAAGGAGTACATCGCAGTATCCGGCGGAATCTTCAAAGACATGACCATCCACGACTTCGACACTGCCCGCTTCATGCTCGGCCCAATCAAAACCGTGCAGGCAGTCGGCCAGAACCTGGATCCAGAACTTGCCGACACCGGCGACTTCGATGCAGCAGTAATCACCCTAATTGCCGAATCTGGCGCCGTCGCTACCATTACCAACTCGCGCCACTGCTCCTCCGGCTACGACCAACGCCTGGAAGCCTTCGGCAAAGACGGGGCCCTGTTCGCCGAGAACATTCGCCCCACCACCGTGCGCTTTTCAAACAACGAAGTAACCGACGCTCAAGACGTCTACCTGGACTTCTTCCTAGACCGCTACGCCGACGCCTACGCCCTCGAGTTGGGGCACTTCATCGACGCGCTCGAAGCAGGCGAAGAAATCTCGCCCTCCATAGCAGACGGCTTCGCCGCCCTGCGCATTGCGGAAGCCGCAGAAGAATCCGCACACAACAATTCCAAACCAATAACACTCGCATAACTCAAAGAAGGAACAGACATGAAAATCGCCGGAGCCCCCATTTCCTGGGGCGTATGTGAAGTCCCGAACTGGGGATACCAGATGAGCCCGGAGCGCGTGCTCACCGAAATGAAAGAAATTGGCCTAACCGCAACCGAATTCGGCCCCCAAGGCTGGCTGCCCGTTGAAGCGCAGGCCCGCGCCGAGGCCATTTCGAAGTTCGACCTAAAGCCGGTTGGCGCATTCTTCCTAGCCATCATGCACGATCCCAACTACGATCCTATGCCGGCCGTTGAAAAGGAACTCGAAGCCTTCCGGGTAGCCGGTGGCGAATACTTGATCCTGGCCTGCGATTCCGGCCGCGAAGGATACGACGACCGTCCAGTTCTGGACGACGAAGGCTGGAAGACCCTCTTCCACAACTTGGACCGCATCAAGGAAAGGGCCGCCAAGGATGGCGTTACCGCCTGCGTGCACCCGCACTGGGGCACCATGATGCAGAACGTCGAAGAGGTCGAAAAGATGATGGCAGAATCCTCCATCGGGCTCTGCCTCGACACCGGCCACCTGGCGGCCGGTGGCGCCGACATTGTGAAACTGACCCAGAAATACGCCGACCGGGTCGACATTGTCCACGCCAAGGACATCCACAAGGATATGACCGACAAGTTACTCCCCCACGAGTTGACCTGGTCAGAAGGCGTCCGCGCAGGCATGTTCGCTCCCATTGGCGAAGGCGACATCGACTTCCGCGCGGTGGTAGATGCTCTGAACGAAGCCGGCTTCGACGGTTACTACGTCCTAGAACAGGACATCATGATCGACGAAGAGCCCCCAGAAGGCGAAGGCCCGATCGAGATGGCTCGCCGTTCTTACAATGCCCTGAAAGCCCTGGCCTAGTTTGCGCTAACTAGTCCATCCCATATAGGCGCGCCCCGGGTTTCACTGTCCTCCCGGGGCGCGTCACTTTAAAGATTTTCCCTGCTAACCCGCTGAAGGCCCTGCCCGGTCTTTACCAAGACAACTTCGCTAGGGGCCTCGGGCCAGCCAGGGTTGAAGGAGCAGATTTACTACTCGACCTCGCTCACTGCGCGCGGGGCCTTCGAACGCACCACATAAATTGCGTACGCCAAAATTACCGCCAGACAAAATGCCGGAACCAGATAGCTGAAAGCAGCAGAGGTCTTGTCTAGCACCCACCCCTGCACCATGGGCATCACGGCCCCTCCTAAAATGGCCATGACCAGGCCAGCAGCGCCAAACTTCGTGTCGTCACCCAGCCCCTGCAACGCTACTCCGTAGATAGTGGGAAACAGCAAAGACAGACAAGCCGACAATGCCACGACGCATACCGCCCCCACAATGTTTCCCGAAAGAACCGCCACCAAGGTAAGCCCCACTCCCAATGCACACATGGCCGCCATCAACCTACGTGCATCAAACTTGCCCATAATCGCAACCATGACGAAACGGGAAACCAAGAACACGCCTAAAGAACCTTGCAGCCACCAACCGCCCTGCGTATCCGAAATACCAAGCGAACCGGTCACGTAGTGCAGGGTGTAGGTCCAAATGCAAGTCTGCGCCCCCAAATTGAAGAACTGGGCAACCACCCCAAAACTGTAGTGCTTATTTTTCATAAGGCGCCAAAAGCGGGACTCGTGCGGATCGCCCGCCACATAGCCGCCCTCGGATGCGGCTTGGCCTGCCCTAGCCGCCGACTTGGTAAACCAAATGCCCAACAAAATTGCCACGTACACTACCGCCAACAAAATGTAAGGCCCCATCACCGCCTGCAACTCGGCAGACTGGGTGGCACGCAACACCTGCGGGCTCATGGAGGCGCGCTCCGCTGGGGTGGCTGGGCTTATGTAGGGCAGAATAAACGTAGCCGCCATGAAAACCCCTAGGTTCGCCCCAATAGGATTGAATGCCTGCGCAAAATTTAGGCGCCGGGTCGAATTCTCCTCCGGTCCCATAGACATCACGTACGGGTTCGCGGACGTTTCCAAAATAGACAGGCCGGAAGCAAGCGTAAAGAGGGCGGCAATAAAGACCCCAAAAGTCATGGCCTTAGATGCCGGGTAAAACATCAAACCGCCCGCAGCCGCCAACCCCAAGCCCACAAGCACGCCTGCCTTGTACCCCAAGCGCGCATTTAGAAAAGCTGCGGGTAGCGCCAAAAAGAAGTACGCCCCATAGTAGGCCGATTGCACCAGAGAAGACTGGAATGCCCCCATCGAGAACACCGACCCAAAAACCTTCACCATGGGGTCAGTCATAGTGGCGGCCACTCCCCAGGCGGCAAAACACACAACCATGAGGGCAAACGATGCCCCCGCGCCCTCGTAAACGATTCCCAATTTTTTGCTTTGGGTAGGTGAGGCGGCGATCTGGCTCATGTACGTACCCTTTGTCCGATTACACCGACAAGGTCAAACTTTCGCACACGGTTTGCGATTTTTAAAGATAAATGCCGCCTATACCACATCCGCATTTTCTATGAGGAGCGCTACAGGCGGCCTTACCTTTTCCTTCGTGGGACCAAAGCACCAGGTCAAGCCAGGTGCCAGTGGGCTCCGTCAGCACCGTCTTCGACTACTATGCCGGCGGCCTTTAGTTGGTCGCGAATAGCATCCGCGCTAGCCCAATCTTTTTCAGCCCGAGCTTTCGCGCGCTGGCTAATGAGTTCTTGCACCAAAGCATCTAGGGCGCCCTGCTGGGAATCTTCAGCTTGTGCCCCACCCCACTGGTCGCCGGCCGGGTCGAGGCCGAGCGTGTCGAGCATTGCGCGCACCGACAGCACTATCTGCCTCAGCCTTTCCTTGTCCCCATTTTGTAGGGCAGCGTTGCCTTCGCGCACCTGCTCGTGTACCGCCGCGAGCGCCCCGGCTACGTTCAGGTCGTCGTCCAGAGCCTGCGCAAAAGCATCTGTTACCGGGATGGACTGCAGCTTTGCCGAGGACGATTCCGGCTTGTACCAGTGGCGCCAGACCTGGTCCCCACTCGGCGCCTCGACGCCCTCGAGCACATCCCCGCCCAAAGCCTTTTGAGCCCTGGCAACAAAACCAGCCAATTTCTGCCAAACCGCGTCGGCTGCCTGCAGGGATTCTTCGGAGTATTCGACCGTAGAACGGTAGTGGACCGTACCCAAGGTGAAGCGAACCAGCACCGCCGGGTACTGTTCCAAAATGTTCTGCACAATTAGGGAGTTGCCCAAAGATTTAGACATTTTCTCGCCTTTAATGGTGACCCAGGCGTTGTGCATCCAGCGCCTAGCGAAACCGTAGCCAGCCCCGTGGGACTGAGCCTGTTCGTTCTCGTGATGCGGAAAACGCAGGTCTATTCCGCCGGCGTGAATGTCGAATTCGTCGCCAAGGTAACGCCGCGACATGGCTGAGCATTCCAGGTGCCACCCCGGCCGGCCTTTACCCCAGGGGCTGTCCCATTTGGCCGTTTCCGGTTCACTGTCTTTAGCTGCCTTCCAGAGGGCGAAGTCGCGTGGGTCGCGTTTGCCGGCTTCGACCTCTTGGTCGATCTGGGATTCGTCCTCGGTAGTGGAAAGGTCTTCTAGGCGCTGGTGAGTTAGGGAACCGTAATCCTTTAGCGAATGCACGTCAAAATAGACGCTGCCATGGCCGTCACTGTAGGCATGGCCCGCGTCGATAAGGCGCTGCACCAGGGCGATTTGGTCGGGGATGTGGGCGGTAGCGTGTGGCTCGTAAGTGGGCGTGAGCGTGCCCAGGTCCCGGTAGGCTTTGGCAAATTCTTGCTCGTACTTGTAGGCGTGCGCCCACCAGGGCTGACCCTCCTCTTGCGACTTGGTCAGAATCTTGTCGTCAATGTCGGTAACGTTGCGCACGTAAGTGACCTTGTACCCCGAGCGCAGGAACCAGCGGACCGCAACGTCAAAAGCGAGCGCGGAGCGCATGTGCCCAATGTGCGGGCTTCCTTGCACCGTTGCCCCACACACGTAAATACAAACCTGTCCCGGATTTACGGGCTCGAAGGGTGTTGTCTTACGGGTCTTGGAGTCATGTAGTTTCAAAGTCACAATCCAAGTGTATCGAAGCAGACAGCGACGCGGTTAATATAGGGGGCATGCAGTGCTCCTACTTTGATGCAGGAAAATGCCACTCGTGCACCCTGATGGGCACCCCCTATGAGGCCCAAGTAGTCTCTAAACAGGCAAAAGTTTCCGCTCTGCTCCCGAAGGTGGATTTTTGGGATACTCCTTTCTGCGGACCTGAGCGCGGATTTCGCAATAAGGCAAAGTTGGCTGTGGGACGAAAGGGCCGCTCCGGCCCCTACCAGTTGGGCATTTTGGCGCCCGGCGGGGGCGTGCAAGATCTAACTGCATGCGGCCTTTACGAACCGCCTATAAGGGCGTCCTTCGCTCCCCTTAAGAGGGCGTTAGCCAAAACCGATTTGAAGCCTTACGACCCCGCCACCCACAAGGGCCAGCTGCGCACGGTAATCGTTAGTACAAACCCTGCCGGCGAACTGCAAGTACGTTTTGTGTGCCGCACTGCCGCCTCAATCGTGCCGTTGCGGCGCGCCCTCGCCGGCTTGCAGGCTGAACTGCCCAACCTGGTTGCCGCCTCCATCAACTTGCACCCCCGCCACGTAGCCTTGCTGGAAGGCGACGAAGAGGTGCCGCTTACCGAGGGCGCCCGGCTGACAATGCCCGTAGGCGTGGACCTACAACTGGACCGACGCAGCTTCTTTCAAACCAACACCACAGTTGCCCGCGCTCTTTACGCGCAAGCCCGCCAATGGGCAGGCCCGCCTACTGGCAAGGCGTGGGATCTCTACTGCGGGGTAGGCGGCTTCGCCCTCACCCTAGCCAAGGCCGGGTGGGAGGTATCCGGCGTCGAAACGATAGCCTCAGCAATAGGCTGCGCTCGCGACGCCGCTGCGGCACAAGGATTACCAGCAAAATTCCAGATCGGCGACGCAACCGACTGGGCACTAGCACAGACTGAAGTGCCCGCCCTCGTTGTGGTAAATCCGCCCAGGCGAGGCATAGGCCAAAGGCTAGCCACAGTTCTAAATGAGGGCGGCGCCAGCCGCATCCTGTATTCGAGCTGCAACCCGAAGACACTCGCTAAGGATCTGGCGATATTAGACAATTATCGGCCGACCAGGGCGCGCATGTTCGATATGTTCCCACAAACTAACCACGTCGAGACTGCCGTAATGCTGTCGCGAATTGTTTAGCCACGCATTTATTCGACAGCGGGGCATATCTCTCCGGGGCGGCGTCACATTTTCTAATCAATTTGGCGAATACTTTACCTAAAATACCGCAACGTACGCCATGGTAGACACCGCATAAACGCTTTCCACCAGCGCTAATACGCTATTGAACTAGCGGCGAATATTACATTTCACAATAAACTCTTACCTTTAAAGTTAAAGCGCATACCATGGTGGGCGAAACACGAATTCACTGCCCCGCCCCCAAAAGCTCCGGAGGTCCACAGGTAGCGCGGCGCACTCTCGCGCCCGGCACATTTACTCCCATTCCCTACACATGCTCACTGCCACGGCAGGCGACTGCCTATTTTCACTATCCTTACGCCGCTTTCTATGGCAAAACTGCTCACTAACTAACAGAAGGAGAAGGTTGTATGCGCCTAGCAAAAAACATATCGGCCATACTGGCCACCATGCTTATAACACTTAGCATGATTGCTGGCACTACGAGCGCTTTCGCCGCTCCCCCGACTAACGGAAAAGACGTTTCCACTAAGCTTGAGTTTACTAACTTCGATTTTAAACATCACGCTTGGAAGCCCGACTACAGCAATCTTGAATTGAAGGATTTTAATCCAAGTAACCCCATTAGATCCTATATCGGCGAATCCGGCTACATCGACTTCAACGTGAAGATTCCCGACGACGTGAAAGCCGGAGATTACTTTATTATCGACTACGGCAAGTACGTACGGCCGGGGGGAATCGAAACACCAATTGGATTGACCCCTCTGATTTCCGAGGGCAAATATATAACTGACATCGTCTACGATGCGGCAAGTAACCGCGTTTTCCACAGGTTTAATGCGAACGTGGAAAAGAAGGATAACGTTACTGTTCACTACCAGGATCCCATTTGGCAAAAATACGATCAGGTAACAGATAGTAAGAAATTATATCCGGTCGCCTTGACTATAGGCGGGAAATCGTACAAGAAAGAGCTTTCGTACGATTATGGCAACGGCGACAAAGGTTCCTATAAGGTTGTTCATGGGGCAAATATCAATGTGGATTCTTCGGGGGTCAAAAAACGGATCACTCAGGTGTGGCACGTCAACCGCGACGGGGAGTCGATTCCCAACGGAGACCATACGTTGCTGTGGGAATCCAACACCAACGACGCGTTTGAATCTATCAAGGTCTACGAAGTAACTGACGATAGGGCCTTCACTGACAGCCCTAACCCGACTCCGAATGCCGCCTATGTCAAAGAGGTGAAAGCTACCCCTTACAAAGACGAAAAGGGCGGCACGCGCGTCAATCTAGGTAACGGTCTAGCTGCCGGTAAGAAATATATAGTAATAACTACGGCAAATCCCGCAGGAACTGCTAGCGTTGACTGGCTATCCGTAAGAGATAAAGATAACCACTCGAGGCCGAATGATTCCATGGGTATTCAGATCGGCGTTAACAATAGTGCAAGTTCTGGTCAGGGCAATAATAAGCCAGGCATGTTCATCGAGACCCATCGTTACGAGAGAGTCGACGAGGCAGGTAACGTACTAAAGGTTGACGAAACCGTCACTAAATTCCCACAAAAAGGGCTCGAAACTGAACATTATTCCACCGGTAAGGAGGATCGCGAATCCTACAAATTTGTTCGTGCCGAGAATCCGAAGAACGAGCCCTCTTACGCTAAAGACGGGAGCAGAACATCCGGATCCTTCAAGCCTGGTATCACCCAAGAAATCACTTATGTCTACCAAAAAGTGGTGCCCACTAAGGGTAATGTAAACATCAACTACATCAACACTACCGGCCAAGTTATCAAAGACAAGGTAGTGGACACTAAAGACGGCGCAGCCGGTTCTGATTACAATGCTGCCGAAGAGGGAGAAAAACCTGAGGTAATCAAAAAGGACGGAAAGACGTACCGCCTGGTTACCAAGAAGGGCGTCACAAAGGATGGCCGTGTCTACGACGCGGCTGGCGTTGCTGTAGGAGCAAGCGACTCGCCCTCAGTTGGAAAAGTTGAAGCAGGCGTTACAAAGGAGGTCACCTATGTTTATGAACTGGTGACCGAGCAACCGGAGCCCGGCCCGACGCCTAAGCCCACCCCACAACCAGAACCCAGCCCGGCACCAAAGCCCACCCCACAACCAGAACCCAGCCCGGCACCAAAGCCCACCCCACAACCAGAACCCAGCCCGGCACAAAAACCCGCACCGCCCTCGGCTCGGCAGACCGTTCCGGTGTCCCGCGAGGTGAAAAAGGCTCCGGCAGCAGAACGCGCCCGCCTCTCTAACACCGGTGTGGCTGTAGCTCTTCCGCTCTCGCTAGCGGCGGCGGGACTAATCGTAATTGGCTCCGCGATCTTCAAGAACAGGAAGACGCTGCACTAGCACAATAAGTATTGCTATTTCTAAAAAGTAGCAACAGCTCTGAAGATGGCTCTAACCCAGGGTTAGAGCCATCTTCTTGTATGCAACGAAAGTCGGCCGCATTTCGGCCTGGTTCGCTAGCGCCCAATCAGCCAAAGAGATTCCCACACCAGCGAACACGACGCCCAAAACGCTGCTCTAACGCCTTATTAAAGAGCACGATAGCAGCGAGCCGGGAGGGGCAAACGGCGGCAGGCGCGATCTATCTGGTTCACATCCCAACCGCCCAATCGGCCCGCCAGCACAATGTTGCCGTGCCGGGCGCGTTTCACTACCGCCGGATCAGCCACAGCTACCACAGCCGGCCCCTCAGTTCCTGTAATTGCCAACTTAGGCCCCAGCTCTTCAGCCGCATCGCGAAGCATTTGCAATTGCTGCCTAGCCTTACCAATCCCCTCTGCAGTGGTAACGTTCGCCAAAAATACGCCCTCGCCAACGGCCCGCAGGGCAGAAGAAAAGAAACCTGGGGTAGTACAGGAGGCAGGCACCTTTCGATTTGCAAACACGTCGCGAATTACCACGTCCCAACTACCTGCTCTGGTGGCAGCCAACTCGGTTGCCGCATCGCCAACCCGTATGCGCAACTGGGGTGAGCGCGGCAGGGCAAACCATTCCCGCACCTTCTGGGCCAACACCGGATCGATCTCGACAGCCGTGTTCTGGCTTCCCGGCCGGGTGGAAACCCACGCCCTAGCTAACGCACACCCTGCCCCACCCAGGTGGAGGGCGCGCACAGGCTCCTGGCCAAAAGCCACCTGTACCAGCAAATCCATGTGCTGGTGGTATTCGAATTCAAGTAACTCCGGGCGGGACGGATCGATAAAAGACGACTCAGCCCCATCCAGGTAAAGCATCCACCCGCTGCCCCACTCGCGCACTTGTGCCAGCTGCATCCCAGTGTCCAAGCGCGTGGGCAAAAGGGCAGACCCGCCAGAGCGCTTCGCGCGTTTAGTCTTCTTGTGCGCCATCTTGCCTCGGAAATACCACTGCAGTCGCAACGGCAGCTACGCCCTCGCCCCTACCAGTAAACCCAAGCCCGTCGGAAGTGGTAGCAGACACCGTAACCGGCGCCCCGAGCGCCCTCGACATAGCCGCGTTGCATTCCGCATACCGCCGCCCCATGCGCGGCTTGTTGCCAACCACCTGCACAGCCACGTTGCCAATCTGCAAACCGCTGGCCGCAACCAGGCGCGCAACCTCGCCCAAAAAAGCCGCCCCAGAAGCACCCGCCCACTCAGGCCGGTCAGTTCCAAAATTAGAACCCAAATCCCCCAAGTCGGCAGCCTGCAGCACCGCGTCGCAAGCCGCATGAGCCGCCACATCCGCATCCGAATGCCCCTTTAAGCCGGGCCCCTCCCAACGCAAGCACGCCAACCACAGCTCGCACTCAGGGTCATCCGAAAACGCGTGCACATCGGTGGCCACGCCCACTCGCGGAATAATCATGGTCATGTTTCCAGCATAAACTAACCCGGCTCGCCCGTTCAGGGGCCGCAGCTGGAGGCCCAACTTTACCTGCAAATACCATCCAGTATTCCTACTGTTCAAGTATTCGTTATAGCCTGAATAAGTGTCTGAAAGAACAGTAAGTAAAAAGCAGGTGGCGGCATGGGCCGCTTGGGACGCGGGTAGCGCCGGAATAAACGCAGTGGCTACCACCTTCGTGTTTAGCGTCTACCTAACCTCCGCAGGATTCGGCACCGAAAACCACACCACCCAAACCGTGTCTATCGGCATGGGCATAGCCGGGCTGCTCGTGGCACTTACTGCCCCAATCACAGGCCAACGAGCCGATCGCCGCGGCAAAGGAACCGCCTGGCTGGGAATATTCTCGATGATCGTGGTGGCTTCCCTGGCAGCCATGGCCTTCGTACGCCCCGCACCCGGATACCTTTACCTGGGGGTATTTCTGCTAGGGCTGGGCACGGTGTTTTCCGAATTCGCCTCTGTCAACTACTACGCAATGCTGCCGCGAGTTTCTACTCCCGCAACAGTGGGGCGCGTCTCCGGGCTAGGCTGGGCCTCCGGCTACTTCGCGGGCATTTTCCTGCTACTAATACTAAACTTTGGACTCATTTCTCAAGATGCCTTCGTGCCCGTACCACGCCAGAACGGTTGGCCTATTCGCATTGCCATGCTGGTGGCCGCCGCCTGGTCGCTAGTGCTATACCTACCTGTCCTCAAAGCTGTTCCTGGCCGCGCCGTGCCCGGGGCCGAAAACATGGAGCGCGAATCTTTCCTCCAGTCCTACAAAAACCTGTGGGACACAGTAAAGACCTTGTACCACAAATCGCCGCACCTGCTTTACTTCCTTTTCGCATCCGCAGTTTTCCGTGACGGTCTTTCCGGAGTGTTCACATACGGAGGCATGATCGCCGCAACTACCTTTGGCTTTTCCTCCGCCGAAGTCTTGCTATTTGGGGTCGCTGCAAACGTGGTAGCTGGAATCTTCACCTTCGGCCTAGGCTACTTCGACGACAAATTCGGCCCTAAGACTTTGATGGTACTGTCCCTCACCTCGCTGGTGGGGGCCGCCCTCGCTATTTTCTTCCTCCACAACGGTGGCAAGGCCGTGTTCTGGGTATTGGGCCTGTTCCTTTGCATTTGGGTGGGGCCGGCTCAATCTGCGTCGCGTTCCTTCTTGGCACGGCGCATTCCCGAGGGGAACGAGGGCGAGGTATTCGGCTTGTACCAAACTACAGGCCGTGCCGCCACCCCGCTCGCCCCCACCATGTTCGGGGTGTCCATCTGGATAGGCGGAAAAATCACCGGATTGCAGAACGCAACATACTTCGGCATCTTGGGCATTGGATTCGTGCTACTTGTTGGGCTGTTGTTGCTGCTCCCAGTTAGGGCAAAAGAAGCCCGCCTAGAGCACATTCGCCACTAAGGCTGACTCTGCAGGCGGTGGACAAGTTCGGCCTGGATGAGGCACACTTCATTTTGCAGAAAGCATGTAGTTTGACCGAAGTACGCCCGCTGGGGCGCGTTTCGAGGAGCTCTACTTATCTAGGTCTTTTGTAACGCAGGTGCCGGGTGCAACCCGACTGGCGGCTACAGCCTCGGCTAGCCGTAAATCTAGGGGCACAGTAATTTTGAACGAAAGCGAATCACCGCGCACCAGCACCAGCTTCGCTCCCACCGCCTGTGCTATAGCCCCGTCGTCGGTAAATGTAGATACGTCACCTACCTGCCGGTATGCACGGCGTATGAAACCCGCGTCAAAGCCTTGCGGAGTCTGCATGGCGCGCAGCTGAGCCCTATCGACGAGGGCGCCCGCCTGCTCTGCGCCAGGCTCTACCGTTGAGTCTGTGCCACTTTCACTGCCGGGGCTTACCTGCCGAATGGTGTCGGTAACCGCAACGGCCGGAATAACAGCCTGCGCTCCAGCTTCCAGCTGGCTAACTACTCTGCGCAAAACTGCGGCAGGGGTAAACGGGCGAGCAGCATCGTGAATTAGCAAAATAGGATCGCCACTTACTTCCTGTTGCACACCACTTACACTATTGCCGCTAGCATCGCCCGCACCCCCAGCAAAGCCGCTTTCCCCAGTGCCACCTGTAGGCCACAACTCATCTTGGCTTACGCAAGCAATACCCGCACGCACCGAGGACTGGCGGTCAATTCCCCCTGCAACAACTTGTACTTGGGGGCCGGCAAGTTCCTGGAATCGGCTAACCCAGTTTGCGGGTGCGGTTACGCAGATCCGCTGCACTTGCGGGTCTGCCAGGAAAATATCCAGTGCACGGCTGAGCATTGCGCGCCCCGCCACTTGAACTAGTGCCTTGGGCCCACCGCACCCCAGCCGTGTCCCTGATCCGGCGGCAGTGACTACCGCCCAGATGGGCCGCACCGGCTTATTCTTCTTCCTTCGCTTCTTCCTTAGCCTGCGCCTGCAGCGTGGGATCAGATTCCGCCAAAATCTTGTCCAATTGCGCGGTAGCTTCTTCCTCGTTGGTGTCGCGAGCCAAAGCAAGCTCAGAAATCAGAATCTGACGTGCCTTGGCAAGCATACGTTTTTCACCAGCAGAAAGCCCCTTTTCGTTGTCGCGGCGCGACAGATCGCGAACTACTTCAGCCACACGCACAATGTCGCCGGTGGCAATCTTTTCGACGTTCGCCTTGTACCGGCGCGACCAGTTGGTAGGTTCTTCGGTATTTTGTTCCATTAGAACCTGGTGGACTTCTTTGAGGCCCTTCTGATCCACCACGTCGCGTACGCCGACCATCTCGCAATTTTCGGCAGGAACCTGGATGGTCAGATCGCCCTGCGCCACGCGCAACGTCAAATAAAGTTTTTCTTCGCCCTTGAGCATGCGAGTCGATACGTCTTCGATCACGGCCGCACCGTGGTGCGGGTATACGACTGTTTCGCCAACTTCAAAGGTCATTTTCTAGCCCCTTAACCATAGTTTTTAGGCCTCCATTCTAACATGCGCGTAAATTTCGAACCCTCTATTTTTGCGGTTATCGCTGCGGGCAAACGGGCCTGGCGAACGCGGTTTCCGCCCCCGCCCCCTCGACGGAGCCTAGTCGGTACCGCCCTCGGACTTGGCGGGGTGGCTATTGGCCCTGGGGGTAGCAATCTTGTAGCCCAACCCGCGTACAGTTAGCAGCAGTTTTGGCTTGGAGGGATTGCGTTCAATGTGCGAGCGGACGCGTTTGATGTGCACATCTAGAGTTTTGGTATCGCCTATAAAGTTTGCACCCCAAAGTCGATCCAGTATTTGCCCGCGGGTGAGGACGCGGTCCCGGTTTCGCATTAGAAGTTCAAGCAGTTCGAACTCGCGCAAGGGCATGGTTACCTCTTTGCGCCCGACCAGCACTTGGTGCCGTTCTACGTCCATGCGCACGTGGCCGACTTTGAGCACTTCGGATTCTATGGAGTCCCCGCCTCCCCGCCGCAGCACCGCTTTGATGCGCGCAGCGAGTTCGCGGTAGGAATACGGCTTGGACACGTAGTCGTCGGCCCCAACTTCGAGCCCGACCACGCGGTCCACCACATCGTCGCGGGCCGTAAGCATAATGATCGGCACCGAGGACGTTTTGCGGATTGTCCGGCACACTTCAACCCCGTCGACACCAGGAAGCATTAGGTCCAATACGACTAGGTCAATGTTATTTGCCGAAAATTCTTTGAGGGCGGTTTCCCCATCCTCACAACCGATTACCTGGTAGCCGTCTTTTTCCAGGTTGAAGGTCAGTGGTTCCAAAAAGTTCGGTTCGTCCTCTACCACCATGATCGTGACCATGGAATGTGCCCCTCCTTTGTTGGCGCTGCCGCGTTTGGCACCGCTGCGTTAGTTTTGGCTGCCGCTAAGTTCTGAAGCCTCCGGCAATACAAGAGTAAATGTAGATCCGGCTCCTTCGGTAGACCAGCAGGTCACGGTGCCTCTGTGCTGGGCGGCAATGTGCTTGACTATGGACAACCCCAATCCTGTTCCGCCGGTTTGCCGGGACCTTGCTTTGTCCACTCGGTAGAATCTTTCGAAAATTCGGTTTCGCGCTGAGGCGGGTATGCCTATGCCGCGATCGACTACTGCGATTCGGACCAAGTCGTCCTCGACTTTGGCGGATACGGATACGGGCGTGTTGGGTTCAGAATAGCGGATTGCGTTGTCGACTAGGTTGCGAACGGCGGTTACGAGTTGGTCGCGGTTTCCGTAGACGCGCGCGTAGCAGGGTTCGCCCACCTTTAGGGTGACGCCGGCGTTTTCGGCCAGTATTTTGCAGCGGTCGGTGGCCTCACGCACTACAGAGTCGACGGTTACGGCGATGCCTTTACTTAGGGGGTCTTCGACAGATATGCGCGACAGGTCCATAATGTCACGCACTAGAGAAACTAGCCTGTCCGTTTCTTTTTCGAGGTTCTTTGAAAAGTGGGCGACGGCTTTAGGGTCGTCGGCGTTTTCGCGAATTGTTTCGGTAAGTAGGCGGATGGCTCCCACAGGGGTTTTTAGTTCGTGGGAGACGTTGGCGGTGAAGTCGACGCGCATATCTTGGACGCGTTCCGCGGCGGAAACGTCGTTTATTAGGATGAGGACGTGCCCGTGCGCCATGGGGGCCACCCGGATTTGCAGCCTCAAGGGGGTAGAGGGGCGCCCCCCGCGTTCGGCGGTTAGTGTACGTTCACTTACTCGCCCTTGAGCACGCAATTCGCTGACGTCGCGCAGCAGTTCTTCGTTCACCAGTTTGTCGTTGCGGATAAAGCCGTAGGCGAGGGCGGAGGCGCCAGCGCGCACCACCCTGTTTTGCCTGTCGAGGACGATTGCAGAACCTGGAATTACCGCCAGTACCGAAAGCACATCCGAAGATAGTACGGGGCGTTCAACTTCTACGGGTTTTTGGCGGGATTTTTCGGATACCATGTATGCGACCATCGAGCCTACTCCCACAGTGAGGCCGAGTAGCGCCGCAAGTATGGTTACGCCTAAGCTCATTACTCAAACATACGCTATAGCACGACGAAGTGACGAATGTAACTGTAGGATTAACCCATTGTTCACTTAGATACTCACTTCAGTTCACTGCGCACTGGTTAAGTACACGGTGAACGATTAGAGCTTAAGAGGAGCCCCATGCGTCAAGAATTTGTTGCTCAGATGGATACCTTGGATCAGGACTTGCTGCGCATGTCCCGTTACGTGCGCCGCGCTATTGAGCGTGCTATCGAGGCGATGGATACGTGCGACGTGGTGGTTGCTGAGCAGACCATTGACGCCGACGACCGCATTGACGAGCTCGCCGACCACGTAGACGACCAGTGTCTGCAGCTACTGGCCTTGCAAGCTCCGGTTGCCACCGACTTGCGCATTGTTATTACGTCGATGCGCGTATCGCAAACCTTAGAGCGCATGGGCGATTTAGCTCGTCACATTGCCCAGATCGTGCGACAGTCTCACCCCCACAAGCCTGCCCCAGAACCCATTCAGCAGAAGATCGATCAGATGGCCGAACTAGTGGTCCAGGCAGCGCGCAACGTAGTGGACGCGCTCACCGATAGGGACATAAAGTTGGCGGGGCGCATTCAAGACGAGGACGACAAGATTGACGATCTGGAAATCGAGATAAACAAGTTAGCCTTGGACGAATCCATTGAATTGACTCGCCCCCAACTGTCTAACGTACTGATGCTCGCTCGCTTCTTGGAACGTTTTGGCGACCACGCCACCTCGGTTGCACGCCGACTGGCGTTCCAAATTCAGGGCATCGCGGTGGCACACGCGCAGGACTTTTCAACCACGCAAGAATAACTAGACTGACTCCCCCCAGGGGTGGGGACAAAATTAGGGCCGGGAAATTTATCCCGGCCCTAATTTCTGGCTAAACTTACTTGCCCTGGTTGGCTACGGCCTCGATCTTGGCTTGGGCGTCAGGATCTAGATAGGTGCCACCGGCCTTGACTGGCTTCAAGGTTTCTTCGTCTAATTCGTAGTAAAGGGGCACCCCGGTAGGAATGTTCAACCCAGAAATTTCCTCGTCGGAAATATTGTCTAGGTGCTTTACTAGTGCACGCAGCGAGTTGCCATGGGCAGCCACGAGCACCGTCTTGCCGGTTTTTACCGCGGGCACGATAGTTTCTTCCCAGTACGGCAGCAGCCGCTCAAGCACATCCTTGAGGCACTCAGTGGTAGGAATGGGCTCGCCCGCATAGCGCGAATCCTTGTCCTGGCTGAATTCGCTGCCCAGCTCGATCTGCGGCGGCGGATTGTCGTAGGAGCGCCGCCACTGCATGAACTGTTCTTCGCCGTATTCGTCGCGAATTTCTTTCTTGTTCTTTCCCTGCAACGCCCCGTAGTGACGTTCGTTTAGCCGCCAACTGCGTTGGACCGGAATCCAGTGCCGGTCGCAAGCATCTAGCGCCAGATTTGCAGTAGAGATAGCCCTGCGCAGCATGGAGGTGAATAGCAGCTCGGGAAGGATGCCCTCCTTCTTTAGGAGTTCCCCGCCGTGCACGGCCTCTTCGCGACCGGTTTGCGACAACGGCACGTCTACCCAACCAGTAAATAGGTTTTTCGCGTTCCATTCGCTCTGCCCGTGGCGGAGCAACACTAGCTTATAAGTCATACTTTTATCCTTTCACGCTCTGGGCACGTTTGAGCGAGGACTAATGGCTCAACTGCACTAATGCAGCGAACTACTTTTCAACTTCCTTAGCGTAGCGATCGCGAATCTCGACTGGGATACGGCCGCGATCGGGAACATCGAGGCCCTTCTCGCGTGCCCACTCGCGAATTTCAGCGGCCTTGGTCTTACCCTTTACTGCGGTACCGGAACGGCGGCGTCCACCGGTGCGGCGGCCAGCGTCGACCCAGGGCTGAATTAGATCTTGGAATTTCTTCGCGTTCGCTTCAGACAAATCGATCTCGTATTGCACGCCCTGATATCCGAACTGAACAGTGGATGCAGCCTGCGAGCCGTCAATGTCGTCGAGCAGAATTGTTTTTACCATCTTGGCCATAATTATGTACTCCTAGTAGGTTTCGGGTCACTCACACCGTATAACGATTTTTTCCTTTGATGCAATAGATAATGAATCTTAGAAAAGGTTTTCTTTTCGTTGCAAATTTCCCCTTTCACAGGGACGAGGGCGGAGCCTTCTAGGTAATTCTCAGCTTCGACTTCTTGCACATTAGAAATTACTAATCGTTCCTGCGCGGCGCTGAGCACACCTAATACATCCCATCTGCCCCATTTTAAAGGTAAGGTTAGGTGAACTTTTAGGAGGCTTAATGCTTACTGCAATCGTCATGCTCAACATAACGCCAGCCAAGATCACCGGCGTGGGCAAAAAGGTAGCTGCCATCGACGGCGTAGCTGAAGTTTACTCAACCACTGGCGAGGCAGATCTTATTGCCATTGTTCGAGTCGCCAGCCACGACGACATCGCGAATGTTATTTCCGATCAGATTGCAAAGGTCGACGGCGTGGAAAAACTAATTACCCATCTAGCCTTCCGCACTTACTCGCGCGAGGATCTAGACGCCGCCTTCGACATCGGACTCGACTGACCTCTGCACACTCAGGTATCCGCCACCTGGTAGAACATTCTACAGTGTCAGATCTCTCAACTGCGCTATTGCACTGAGTGCAACGCCAGCGTAGAGTCTTCCCGTGAACGAAAAACGTAAGACGCTCCCAGCACCTTCATCTAAGGAGGCTATTCTTGCCGCCCTCGAAACTATTATCGAGGGCGGCAATTTGGGCGCGCTTACCGCAACCGGACTTGCCCGCGAAGCAGGCGTGTCCAGACGTACAATTTTCAATCACTTTGAATCATTGGACGAGGCAGTAGTCGAATATTGTGCCCAGAAAATACTCACCCTGGGAAACATAATTTTGGATCACGGCGAGCCTTCGCCCACCGCGAATGCAGGCGACTTATTCCAAAATACTGCCACGGCGCTGCTCGAGGCCGACCTCGCCGACCTAATCGCTAATTTTGATCAGGTAATAAAGGGTTTTAGCCAGCGGCAGACAAAAACACGGCAGCTGTCCGAGCAAGTTTTTGGTCAGCTCAGCATCGATTTTCGGAAGCGGCTGACCAGCAAATATCCCAATGTTTCCGTCTTTGATATGCGCCTCACGGTCGGAGCATTGTTTTTTGCCGTGTCTGTGTGTGCCCGTCAATGGGTTGAAAAGTATTCCCCCATTCCCGGCAAAGTTTCCCCTGAAGCTCGCCGGCAATGGCAGGAAACCCTGCAAATCGCATTTGCGCGTCTGAGTGCCGGCTTAGCCCGGTAAGTCCCTATTTCCTAAAGGAAGACTTATGGCAAAACTGTTACAACGCCTGGGCCGATTTTGCGCCGGGCACGCGTGGGCGGTTATAGCTACGTGGGTAGTTGTCCTCGCCCTGTCGTTTGTGGGATTCGGGCTGTTCCACGGCCCCATGTCCACTACTATCAATCTGCCTAAC
This sequence comes from Winkia neuii subsp. neuii DSM 8576, assembly GCF_000420405.1. GTDB lineage: Bacteria > Actinomycetota > Actinomycetes > Actinomycetales > Actinomycetaceae > Winkia > Winkia neuii. The sequence goes on from NZ_ATUW01000007.1 coordinate 80,033, forward strand.
ACCCCTACTTCGAAGGTTGCAGATCAGCTTTCGAAAAATTTCAAGAAGGCTGCTGGCGGAAATTCTCAGATCGTCTTTACAGCTGATTCGAAGTTCACTGATCAACAAAAACAGGGCATTGCTTCCGCCTTGGCCAACGCCAAGAAATTCAAGGACGTAAAGGCGGTTACTAACCCGTTCGAAGCCCAGCAAAAACTTGATCAGGCTAAAGAACAAGTCACTGCGGGCCAGGGCAAGCTAGACCAGGCGCGCGGTAAATTGGACGCCGGACAGGCCCAATTGGAGCAGGGCCGCACACGCCTCGATGCCGCCCAGAAGCAACTGGACCAGGCCAAGGCGGCTGCTCCCGAGGCGCCGCAAATTGCCGCCGGGCAAGCCCAGCTAGATCAGCAAAAACAACTGCTGGAGCAGAAGCAGCAAGAACTCGACGCCGGCAAGGCGAAGTTGGCTGAAAAGACCAAACAGCTCGAAGACGGCAAGGCCCTAGCGGAGCTTGCCTCCGGAACCCGGATGGTTTCCAAGGATGGAAGCGCCGCAATCGCCTCAATTTCTTTCCGCAAGGAACTCACTGACGTATCGCTAGACACGAAGGCCGACCTGATGAAGGCCATCAATAACACTGACATGGCCGGGGTCAAAGCACACTTTGGAAACGATCTGGCCCGCACCATGCCACAGATGGTAGGCCCCGGCGAGATAGCAGGCGTAGTTGTGGCCGGGATCGTCCTGCTAGTTATGCTCGGAACCCTCATAGGTGCCGGACTGCCCCTGGTGAATGCATTGCTGGGTGTTGCCGTAGCAGTAACCACCGCAATGGCATTTTCTGGCGTAGTTGACATGTTCTCGGTTACCCCCGTACTAGGCCTGATGCTGGGCCTGGCAGTGGGAATTGACTACTCCTTGTTCATCTTGAACCGGCATCGCAAACAGTTGCTGCGCGGAATGGGACTCATCGATTCGATCGGAGTTGCCAACGGCACTTCGGGCGGGGCTGTGGTGTTTGCCGGCTCCACCGTTATCATCGCCCTGCTGGCATTGAACGTCACAGGTATTTCTATCGTCGGCATGATGGGGACCGTAGGCGCCTTTGCTGTGCTCATAGCCATCTTGATAGCGGTAACTTTGACCCCCGCCCTCTTGAAACTAATTGGGCTGCACATACTGCCAAAGAAGGCTCGCCACGGACTTGGCCGCCACCCCAAACCGCACCAACTGCCTGCCCCCATGTCCACCACTCGCGCAGTAACCACCGTTATCGTTGGACTCGCGGTGCTAGTGGTCATAGCGATTCCCGCCTTGCACATGCGTCTGGGACTACCCGACGCTTCCTCCGAGGCCAAAGATTCCGAGGTCCACCAGACCTACCAAATCATGAAAGACAAATTTGGCGCAGGCACGAATGGCCCCCTGCTTGCCGTTGCTGAAATGGACAAGCCCATCGACAAGGGAAGCGAAAGTGCAAAACAGGTAGAAATTGGCAAACGCCTCAGCAAATTCTCCGAGGTCGAAGCCGCGGTGCCCGCCGGCATCTCCGATAACCACAAACTGGTCGCCTACCAGATAATTCCCAAGCACGGCCCGTCCGCTAAGCAGACGGAAGATCTGGTCCACCAGCTGCGTGGCATGGACGGAGACTTCCGCATGGGAGTTGCCGGTACTACCTCGGCGATGATCGACGTCTCTGAAGTTATCTCCGACGCGCTTATTCCCTACTTGATCATTGTCGTGGGGCTTTCGTTCCTTATTTTGATGGTGGTGTTCCGCTCTATCCTGGTTCCGCTAACCGCAACGCTCGGTTTTGCTCTTTCTGTACTGGGAGCATTCGGCGGCGTCACCTGGGTGTTCCAGGACGGCCATTTGGCTTCGCTGTTCAACATCACCACCCCCGGCCCTGTGCTGTCGTTCCTGCCGATCATGATGGCGGGCATTTTGTTCGGCTTGGCCATGGACTACCAGCTATTCCTAGTTTCCGGCATGAAGGAAGCCCATTCAAAGGGCATCGCAGCACGCCAGGCGGTGCGCGAAGGCCTGCACTCGGGGCGCACGGTAGTGATTGCAGCGGCAACGATCATGACGGCAGTCTTTGCCGGCTTCATCTTCAACTCGAATCCAATGATCAAGTCGATCGGATTCGGCCTCACACTGGGAATTATTTTGGACGCCTTCGTTGTGCGTCTACTGGTCATTCCCGCGCTGATGCACTTGCTCGGGGATGCTGCCTGGTGGCTGCCGAAGTGGCTGGATAAGATTCTGCCGCAGCTTGACGTCGAGGGCGCAAATTTGGAGCACCCCACGTTAGAAGCGAATAGTTCAAGTTCAGCTAACTAACACCTAACATCCACGGTGGGGGTTGCCTTAGGGCAGCCCCCACCCGCTTTATTCGAGCTTTATTCAGGGGCGAAGCGGGCCCGACACGGTGTTTGCGCCGGGACAACTAGTCGAACGGGATCACCAAATCAGCCCGGCCTGTTGCCGCCTCAATCAGGGCAGCGTTAGTTTGGTCCACTTCTTGCACCCATTCGCGGGCGAACTGCGGAGTTTTGCCATAACGCATATGCCGGTTGACGAGTCTTGAAATGCGCAGCTCCTGCGGAGTGTCGACGAACCAAACCTCGTCAAACAATTCGCGCACCCGCGCCCATTCCGGCCGTGGCAATAGCAAATAGTTGCCCTCGGAAATGATGGTCTTGCAGGTGGAGCTTATCTTTATGCCCGCTGCCAGCGGCTGTTCTAAATCCCGGTCGAACGAGGGCACGTATACGTCCTCGCCACCTTGCTTCAGGCGGCTGAGCGCCGAAAAATATCCGCCCGTGTCGAAGGTCTCGGGGGCTCCCTTGCGTTCTAAGAGCCCTTTGTCTGCCAGCACAGCATCCGAAAAGTGGAAACCATCCATAGGGACCCAACCTGCCTCCGGCAGGGCATCGAGCAGCAGGTGAGTGAGAGTTGTCTTGCCAGCTCCGGGGCAGCCAGCAATGCCAATTAGTAGGCGCGCAGCCGGATCCTTGCGCAACTTGCCGATCCGCACCAACAGTTGGGTTACTATCTGGGCGCGACTTCCCTGGATTGTTTCCACGCCGCCTATTCTACTTGGCCGTGCCCCTACTTGGCTTCGGTGGCGAGGCCTTCTATAACTTCGGCCCCCGGCAGGGCCTTCAGCAGCTCACCAGTTACGAAAAGTTTAGATTTGCGCAACCCAGAGCCGATGCAAGACCAACCTTCGGCAGCGCGCGCATCAATTAGGAGCCGCCAGGATCCGGGAATGCCCACCGGAGTGATGCCGCCGTATTCCATTCCGGAGGCCTCGACAGCTTTTTCTTGAGGCCAGAACGAAGCTTTGCGCACGTTCAAGATTTTCTTTACTACGTGGTTTATGTCGGCAAACGTGTTGGCACGCACCAGGCAGGCGGCTACGCGTTCTTCGCCTGCACGTTTCCCGGCCACGAGGATGCAGTTTGCGGAAAGCGCAAGGTCCATGCCGAAAGCCTTGGTCATCGTCTCGGTGTCGGCTAGATCGGGGTCAATTTCTACCGTTAGCGCGTGCTCGGCCAAATGCGGATTCGCGTCAATTACCGCTTTGAGTCCTGTAGCCACGGGTTGGGCCAAGAGGTCGAGGTGGTCGAGGGCGGGTTCCGGCTTGATGGTGCCAATTCCTGCGATGGTGCTCATGTGCTACTCCTTATTAGCTTGTGTTTACGCTAGCGCGGAGCCTAAAAGCTTTCATTTTGGAGTCCAAGATCTGAAAGATAGGTTTTTCTTCCCTGGTCACAGCTTTGTTTGTAACATTAAGCCTATGAAAGCTTTTTTACTAGAAGATAGTGACGGGCGCGCCCGCGGGAGCGTGTGCGAGGTGGGCGAGGATGCCCTGGGCGAGGGCGACGTTCTGATCCGAGCCGAATATTCTTCCGTAAATTACAAAGATGGTTTGGCCGCCTCCGGGAAGGCGCCAATTGCTAGGTCGTTGCCGCTTGTGGGCGGTTGTGACGTGAGTGGGGTAATCGAGGATCCTGGTTCTTCTAATTTGGCCCTAGGCACTGCGGTTACCGTGACTGGTGCTTCTCTTTCCGAGAAGCATCCGGGGGGCTACTGCGAGTACGTGCGGGTACCTGCGTCTTGGGTTACCCCCCTACCGCAGGGAATGGACACTTGGACTGCTTCGGCGTTCGGCACAGCTGGATATGCTGCGGCTTTGGCCGTGCACAAGCTCAATGCGGTTGGTTTGCCGGATGGGCCTGTTGCGGTTACAGGTGCTAGTGGCGGAGCGGGGCTTTTGGCCACGGCTCTGCTATCCGGGGCAGGTCGGGAGGTAATTGCCTTTTCGCGGAAGGAATCTGCTGTTGAGCTCTTGCGTAAGGCGGGAGCAGCAGAGGTCACCTCCTACCCCGATTTTGGCACGCGCCCTCTAGAAAAATCACGTTGGGCTGGGGCCGTAGATGTTGTTGGCGGGCCAACTCTCGATTGGGTTTTGCGTTCGGCGGGTACGGGCGCTTCAGTTGCAGTTATTGGCAACGCCACCGGTAATAAGTTGCAGACCAATGTGCTGCCCCTCATTTTGCGGGGAGTTAATGTGCTCGGCGTTTCTGTGACATTCCTGCCCGACCAGTTGCGCGCGAAGCTTTGGGGGGATTTGCTGGAGGGCGTGGATCGGGCCCTGTTGCAAACGCTCGCGCAAACCGTTGCTCTTGACCAGGTGGGTCAAGCTTTGGAGCAAATTTCCGAGGGCAACGCTTTAGGTCGCACGGTGGTGCGCATTGGCGGAAATTGCTGAAGATAATTTTCCTAAGGAAATTCTTAGGATCGCTTAACTAAGCACTCAGGGAGGGTTCGTAGTATCGGGGTTGTGAGGCCGGAGGGCCTCCAATGGGGATTACAACAGATAATCTTTTCTGAGATGGGGAATATGGTAGCGGGGCGGCAGGGCCGTCCCGCTACTGCTTTTAACTGCTGCCCACACTCCATCTAAGCCCAGAGTGCTCGCAGTATCTTGTGCTATCTGCTGCGGCAATTTTTTAGAGGTGACTGGTGCCGGGAGTGCCACGCATCTACTTTCACACGGCATTTTTAAACCATTTTCGGCATATTTTCACTGGTGAACCCAAATTGCCAGGAAATTCCAAGGTAAGTTTACTTTTATCCCAAGGTTCCTTCCCTATAGTTGTGGGCACAAGGGGTTGAAAGACTTCCTTCTAGATGGGGAAAACTTCATATTCTTTTCTGAGATGGGGAACGCAGTAGCGGGATGGCAAGGCCGTCCCGCTACTGTTTTTAACTTCTCTTCCACCTAGTTGCCCCTAAACAGTCGAGCAAACCTAACGCCAGCGCGAACACAAAGGTAGGGATCGGATGCGGGCGAACAAAATAGCGGGCCAACGCTTAGGGTGCTGCCCCAACCTCTACCTTGCACGATCCCCGTAGGCACGATGCTTTAGAATGTTTCGAGGAGGAAGTATGAAACTTGCAGAAGCCCTGTCCGAGCGTTCGCAGATCCAAGCCCGTCTGTCGCATCTTTTAGAACGCGCTAAGAACGTGGCTCGGGTGCAGGAGGGCGAGACTCCTGCCGAGGATCCGGCCCAGCTCATTGAGCAGGCCGAAGAATTGCATCTAAAACTCCGCCAGCTGGTGGTTCGCATTAACCGCACTAACGCAGCTACTTCTTTTTCCGGCGAAGCTACTATTTCGGATGCTTTAGCCGATCGTGACGATGCCCAACGCCGCTACCAATTCTTCACCGTGCTGGCCGATAAGGCAGCTGAACGCCAGGATCGCTTTACTCGCATGGAGGTAAAGTTCGTGCCCGCCTTTCCAGTTGCAACGTTGCGCGAGCGCGCTGATCAGGCAGCTAAAGAATATCGCCTGCTAGACCTGAAGTTGCAGGAGCTCAATTGGACAACTGAGCTAATTTGAATTTGTCGGTAGCCATCTGCGGCGAATGCAACCCGGACCTTTTGGTCCACCTGTGGTAGCCAGTGGGGTAATGGTCGGAGTTCGACTCTCCATCACATTTCAAGCCCCGGCACTTAGCACATGGGCATAGGGTACCTTCACATTTCACTACCGCGCATTGAGCAGACGGCGAGGGTGGGCTCGGGGACTAATTCACTATAAAGCCTTGGGGCCGACGCGGGGATTAACTAAGTTTTCCTTTTACGAACATGCCCCATTGAATAGCTAAATACCACAGGTCGTTGTAGGCCCTCCTGCAGAGGGAGACTCCTAGTTTCTTTGCCAGCTGCGAGCGCAAAACCATTATTTGGCGAACATAGTTCGCGTAGGGTTTGTATGCGGAAATCGTTTGCTTGGGGTGCAGCCTGTAGTAACAGACCTCATCTGCCAACCCGGCTATCTTTCCTTCCATTCCCAGCTTTAACAACAGCCCGTAATCTTCCATTAGCTCCAGATCGTATCCGCCCACCCGACGTACAGCCTCCGTCCTGTAAGTCGTTGCGGAATGCGCCAACGCGCACCATTTAGTCAGTTCTGGGCGTAAGTCATTGCCTACCCCAACGTCTAAGCGTCCCCCTACATTTCCGTCCTCGTCGATAAAGCGAGTACGTCCACCTACAGCCAGACAATCTGGGTGTTCACGCAAGTAGCTGATTTGTTTTTCAATCCTGTCCCCTGCAGCCAGGTCGTCGGAGTCTAGCTGCACAAGGAACTCCCCGCGCGCTTTGTCCACCCCTAGCTGGTTGGCACGCCGCACCCCTATATGTGTATCGAAACGAATAATTCTTAGCCGCGCGTCAACTGGCAGATGAGCACTATCGGGCTTGGGCGAATTGATTACTAGAATTACTTCTAGCTCCTTGTAAGTAGAATCGAGCACAGAGCGGATCGCCTGCGCGCACCACTCATTGACTTCCCCCGCGGGGATCACCACGCTAGCCAGGCCGGGCTGGATTACTGAACTCACGCCTAGATCCTAACGGATCACCCCTTCACGGCCCCACCGCCCGGCGAACGTACGGGAGAGCCCACCAACCGGTAAGTTTATTTAGGCAAACAGTTTTTAAGGCTCGCACTCACTGCTTATACTGCGCCTAATCGGTGTAGGTATTTGAAAAATCAACCATACAAACATTTACAACGAACACCCCAAAAAATACTCCACTTATTTGGCAACGAATTAATATTTAAACTGCTTCCCAACTGGGACTACGACCACTTCCTAGCAAAGAATCACAGCCACCCCGTTAAACTTCTTGAAATATATTAGATTTAAAGTACACATCCATGTTGGATGCATATGCAATTTTGCATAAATTGCCTTTCTCGGATAAATCTCGAAGGAATACTTGATGAGTGTAAAGAAGTTAGCCCCTTCGCTAGGTAAGCGAAAGTGGTTGGCGTGTGGCGCCACCATTGCCTTAGCTTCCCTTTCTACTACCGGCACAGCATTCGCGGCTCCAGAACCTGGAAACAACGCGGATGCCAGCACCCCAACCGTGGCTGGGGAGGTGACTGGCAAGGCCGACTCGGCAGAAAAGAACCTGGTAGAGACCAAGAACTTCACAAACTCCGATCTATCTGTCTTGCCAGATAACGCCAATTGGCAAGGGGACCAGAGCAGGCATCAGTCCATAGTCGACAGGTTCGATGATTCTGTCTCAGCTCCCACCGACCCAGTACCGTACTCGATCTACGACACGCGGCCTTTCCCCGGTTTCAAAACCCCCGACAACAAGAATGCAAAAGAATTCGGGTGGACCATCGATGGTGCCGTTTCGCTTTCCAAGACAGGGAAAGCTTACAAAGAAGGCACCGGAGCCGACGGAGTAGTTAACCCAGAAAATAAAAAGAACATCATTTGGTTGGGTAAATACGCCCCTAAAGGCGACATAAATACCATCACCACTAAGGAATATATTGCTCGCGAACACATCAATAACGCGGACAAAATGCCAAAAGACACCACTTTTGAGTATGTGACTGGCACTTACTGCAAAGTAAAACGCAACAAGTGGGGCTGGGATCTATGCCAAAAGAACGGCAAGCCAAATTCGCTAGTCGACCAAAATGAAACTGCCACTTTTGTCGATCCCAACACAGACGAAAATGTAAACGGAATCGGCATTTACCGTGTCGGCGTGAAGGCTACTTTCCCCGACACCACCTATTGGATTTTGGGTACTCGAGTGAACTCGCTTCCCAAATTCAACATGGGAATCCGCCAGGCGGTGGACGTAACCCCGGGCAGCGAAATCGTAGTTACGCCCTCGTGGGTTTCTAATGGGAAGACCGGCGGCATAGATCAGATTGGCACCCTACTTTACGACGCTACAGGCAAGACCATTGCCGACTTCCCGCGTTGGTGGATGGCTAACGAGCGCCTACAGCCCAAGGCCACTGCTGTCACTGATCTAGCTACCGCCGGCACGCAGGGATTTGTGTGGAAGGTTCCCGAGGGCGTGACCCGCCTATTCGTCGGGTTCAACACCGCAAATTCCCGGCAGGACCACACCGGCCTGGAGAACAAGAAGGCGATTGCCCTCTCTGGTTTTACCGGCGCAACGATTACCTCCGGATCTCACTTGAAGTTGAGCTTGAGCGAGAAGAACAATCTGGCAAAACAGATTGCAACTAAGGATTTCGATTTCACCTTGGATCTAACCAGCGATGGGCATGCGCCAGTCCGCGCGGGCGAGTTCACTACAGCCCTGCCAAAGGGGGTAACCGCTAAGTCGGTTGAGCTCGTAATAGATGGCAAGTCCTACCCCGGCAAGATCGAATCGGGCAAAGTCGTTGTACCTATCCCCAAGATGGATCCGAAGGCCACGGCTCAAATCATTTTCCACAATGTAAATGCGGTTTCTGCTGACGCGTGGAAACTAAACGGTACCGAGTTGTCTTACGATACCTTTGCCGAAAACGGCGGCTACTTGGCGGGCAAGCCCGCCGACGGGAAGGCCTTCCACCTGAACTTCGCCCACGACGTGCTCATCAACGTGTTGGCTCTTCCTGTGTCCGACGAGCCCACTCAGCCCGAAGAGCAGAAGACTACCCCTGAAAAGCAGCAACCCACACCTGAAAAGCAGCAGCCCACACCTGGAGAAAAGCCAGCTCCCGCCGCGCCGGAGCAGAACGTGGCTCCTAAGGCAGAGCAGAAGCAAACCAAACCTGCAGGCACCGTTACAGAAAAACGCGTAATTGTAAAGAAGTCGACCCCTAAGGTTGAAAACAAGCAGGCTCAGACTTCTGAGGCTCTGGCTTCCACTGGTGTTGCGCCCGTCGCAGCGCTGGCAGTTGCCGGCACGCTCCTAGCTCTGGGCGTGGCCCTGAAGAAGCGCCACATCTAACAGCTATTTTCAGAGCAAACAAAGGGTGCCGGTTCGGATAATTCCGAACCGGCACCTCAATTTCTACCCCAAATTAGGGCCGCTTTCTAGCTCTGAGCACTACCCCTCCGGCTATGCTCACAGCTGCCAACACAGCTACCACACTGGCCACCGTACCCGTGGAAGCAAGCGGATTTGCCACCACACGTACCGCGATGCGCCGGTGTACTTTACCGTCTTTTCCACGAAGTTCGACCACAATGCGCCCAGCAGGCTTTGCCTTCTTTGAGGCGTCCACCCGCAGGGACCCATCCGAATTTTGGTGAACCTCGCCTTGGCCTTCTACCACTGCGGGTTTACCTGCAGACGGCTTGCCGGGAATAACCACGTGCCCGCCAGGGGTAACCTTGCCCGAATCCGAAGTGGGATCGCCCTCGGAAGGGCTGGGCTGATCCTGCGGCTTTTCAGGCACAACAGGATTTTCGGGCACAACGGGCTTTTCCGGGTCGGAAAGTTTCTTGTACTTCAGCTCGACAATGGTGCCCGCAGCCTTGTTCGCAGCGAACTTCACCTGCTTTGTGACAATCTGGTAGCCAGCAATCTGCGGAGCCTGAACCGTATATTCCTGGCCAATCCGGTAGAAGGCACCCGCATCGGCTCCAGTACGTTCGACAAGCCCTGGGCCAACCCACACCTGGTCTCGTGCAACGGGCTTGCCGGCCTCGTCCAAGAAACGCAGCGTAGCAGACGCGCCATTTACTATGTGCCCTGAAGAGGGGGCCAGAACCGAATCACGAATATTCTGGTTGTCAGAAATCAGGTTCACAAAACGCCCGTTGCCCGCAAACGAATCGTCTGCCACAGCACCGATGCGCGCCGGCAACGACACCTCGACCAGGCGGTTATTGGCAAAAGCTTTAGCCGCGATTTCAGTAGACTTATCCGAGAAGAGGCGAATATTTGCCTGCGGCTCAATCGCTACAGGAGGCTCAAACTCCACCGAAGTCAGCTGGTTGTTCGCAAATGCGCCCTCGCCAATTTCTTCTATGCGGGAACCAAAGTGCACGGCCTGCAACTGGTTGTTGGCAAACGCGTAGGCCCCGTAGTGGTTGGTGTATTTGCCGGCGGTCAGCTTGCCAATCTGGTTGTCAGCAAATGCGCCTGCCCCCACCTTGTGCATCAAAGAAGGCAACGCAACTTCCTGCAACTGGTTGCGCGCAAAAGCTCCAACACCTATCTGGCGCAAATTCACCGGAAATTCAATTCGCTTCAGAGCGTTGTCCGCGAATGCCCCGTCGCCAATGGCACTTAGGGTGCCTAGCTTCCCCAAGTTATTCGCTTCGGTAACGGACCTTCCCGCGAGCGCGAATTCGCCCACCTTATTTACCGGCCGAACGGTCCCGTTCTTGTCGGGGGCCGAGGACGGGAAGTCTAGCGGCCCCCCTTCGCCCAGGTAACGAAGCAAAATGTTTCTGGAATTGGGGGCCATCAGGAACGGCGCCTTGGACTTTTCGACCACCCTGAGTAGGTCTCGTTCGTAGCTTTTTCCAGCTTTGTCGGTGGTTACCACCTTAACGCGGAGCCCCAACAGAAGTGGCTGCGGCAGGTCGATACGGTACTGGCCCAACTTGTCGGTATTTACCGCGGGCAAATCGGTGCAGGAGCGATCGACTATTCCGTCTCCGCAGAGGCTGACTTGCACGGTACCTCCCGGCAAGGCGGTGCCAAGCACGCTCGTGTCACCCTCTACCAATGGTTCGCGCACATTGCCTTTTAAGTCCGCAGCTAGGAAATTGACCTTAGTGAGCCTGCTCTTCAGCGTCACCTTCTTAGTCTCTTCCAGGTATGAGACGAGCTTGTTGCGCGGGGCAGAAATAGTAACTTCTTGCCCAAGCTGGTAGAAGTCAGACGCCTTGCGAGTGTAGGAGTACGAAGTGCCTGAAAAATCCGGTCCCAGGTAGGTGGCGAACTTTTCTTGCTTTTCACTGCCTACCATTTCTACAGATACTTCCACCTGTGCCGGGTTGACCAGGTACAGCTTATCCACCGAGGTCAACTTCGCAGGGTTGGTGGGGGCAGTCAGGATCTGGTTGTAGTCAGCGTCCCAGGGTTCGCGTGTCATGCGGAAGGCCTGCGGGTCTATGCTCTTCACATTCGGCATGTCGATGATCGCCCCATGCGTGTCAGTGAAGGCACCGGCCGGGATGTGGGTAATCCCCGCCATGCCCGTTATGCGCTGAGCACCAGTTTGCGCCAACGAATCTGCCTGCAGCTCTTTGACTGTGGAGGGGACGTGCAAGGTGCCCTCCTTCTTAATCGCAAAGGTCAAGGCCTTTGGTTCAATAGTGGTAAGACCTTCAGGTAGCTTGAGCGATTCCAAGTACTTCCAGGCGAAAGCGTTGCTGGCGAGAACAGTTACGGGCAGGTGGGCGTTAGAGGCCGGATCCACGTAGTACGCGGGCACCTCTACCTTCTTATATTTGCCAGTAAATTTCTTCACCACCGCGTGGTCGGCAAAGACCTCCCACTCGAAATCGTTTTGGCTAGCCTCGGCTACCTTTTCCGGCGCTTTTTGGCCAGGTACAGGCTCCGGAATAGAATCCGTTGCCCCTTCCGCGTAGGTGAGGTTCGCCCTGATCATGCCGGCGCCTACCACGTTCGCGTCGAGCGCGGGCGTGAATGCTCCGTTGAATAGGTAGGTCCTGCGCGTCGCCTGCGCATTGGTACCTTGCGTATCCACTGCTACCCCTACAGCATCCGGGCCGGGATGGTTTTGCACCACGGCCACGTAGAAGGTGGAGTTGGCAGGTACTGCGTACCCTGACAGGTCGATGTTGTTCCACCCGTCTTTCAGCTTTACCTTGTCTAGCTGGGCAAGGGTTTGCAGACGCTGATTTTCGTCCTCGGCAAGCACTAGCACTTTCACATCCCGGTTGGCAGTGTTCGTCTTTTGCACGTATGCGTCTACGGAAGCTAGCGTCGCCGGGGTCTTAGCGGGGTAGAAGCGCACCGCCACCCCTCGGCCCGCCTTGTTATGGACCACGTTTGTGCGGGCAGTGCCGTTGTCGTAAGACACCTTTGCAGAAGAACCGGCAAGTTTTTCCAACTTGAACACATGCCCGGTAACAGCTTCGTCAGAGCCAACTACAAGGTCAGCGGGCTTGTATCCGGGCGCGAAGGCTCGCAGAGTAACCTTCCCCTCCCGGTAAACACCCGGCAGAACGAATGCTCCGCTGGCTTCCACCTTCGCCGGAGCGATATTGGCATCCTCAACTACGCGCACGTGCGCGCCGGGCACAGCAGCTCCACCAGCATCTAGAACCTTGCCTGCAAAATCTGACTGGACAGCTTTCTCGAGCACAAATTCCAGGTTCGCGTTTTGCGATACTTGGCGCTGCTGGCTGACAAATCCGTAAGCACTCGCCTTTACCGTCCAGGTGCCAGTAGAAATGTTCAGGTTGAATGAACCGTCTGCTTCGTTTACCGGAACTTTCCTGTCAAGTTGGGTTACCTCGACGCGAGCGCCCGGGACCGGAACGGTATCAACCTGAGCCGGCTTGGCGCCCTCGGCAAAGGACTGAGGAGTGAACTTCTGCCCTGCCGCAATAATCTGCGCGGCCACATCCTTGCCGGATTCAACTGGCACTGACGGGGCTCCTACCCGAATGTTGTCCAGATACCATCCCAGTTCGTAGTCGTTGACCACGTTCTTACCGGTCTTTTGTACAAAGCGCAACGCAATCGATTGGCCCGCATACTTGTCCAGGTCTGCCTGAATCCACCTAAAGGTGAACTTAGTGCCGTTGTCCATGATCTGCGCAGCGTCGAGCAAAGTTGTGGCGGTGCCATCTTGCTTCACTACCTCGACGCTGGACAGATTGTCTTGGTATTCGCCTAGATACTGCTGGGCGTTGTAGCTTTCGAATTCCAACACCGATCCCTTGGTAGGAATAAGGAAAGGGGTTTGCACGTAGGAATGCTGCTGGCGCGATACTCGCGCATCGGCCAAATCACTTCCCGCAATCGGACGGCCTAGGTTTGTGCCCCACACCGAATCGCCCCGAGCAATTTTTTCGCGCAGACCGAGCTGCGCCTGCCGCAACGGCAAAGTGGAAGAGGAATCCGCTACCTTCAGGGGGACCCCCGCCTGCCAGTCGTTGGCACGGCCTTCGATGGTTCCCGTGGTGAAGGCGTCTGCTGCGGTGCCACTGTAAGAGGCCACATTTTCCAACTTGGCGCGAGTTAGCGAAACGGATTTTTCTACCGCGGCCTCGTTGCCGAAGCTATCTACAGGACGCACCGCATAAACCGCCTTCTGGCCTATTTCAAGCGTCGTATCGAGGTAGGCAAGTTTAGCTGCGTCTTTGTCTACGGTGGCGATCTTTTGCGCAGTGGCTAGGTCTTTGCCTCGGTAAATGGCATATCCAGTCACGTCGTTATCTGCCACCGCAGACCAGTTCAGTTCCACACCTGGCCCCCGCTGAGTGCCCTGCAAGGAAGTTACTGGCGAGGGCGCCAGCTTGTCTGCCGCATCAACACTTACGTTGTCGATGTACCAGCCTGCGCCGGTACCGTGGTCTGGGTAGCGGAAGGCGAATCGCACAAAGATCGGGCCTTCGTGCCCTGCCCACTTCTCGAGGCTATAGTAGACGCGCTTCCAGGCGGGCGAAGTGCCCGGAGGAATCAGCTTTTCGTCCAGGTCTTCCCACTTGCCATTTTCGCTGGTAGATACCTGAATTTTTGCTGTGGTAACGCCGTTAAACCCTAAGTATTCGTCATAGGCCAATGCCGGTTTTTTACCGCGCAGCCCGGATAGATCCAGTGGCGGCATTGTGGCGTATGAATCGATCTGCCTCGTTGGGGTGCGGTGCCCGACCCTTGTGCCTATGAGCTTTTTCCCGATGGGAGCCGGTTCGTTCGGCTGCGCAGGTGAGGACCAGTTCCAGTCACCAGCCACCGGGCCTGCCGCGGAACTACCCGAGAACTGCCAGCCGTCGACATTGTCTTCAAAATCGTTAGCGTATTCGCCGGGGCGGATTCCGGGCTTTACCTCTATCGTGTGCACCTTCGCGGCACCGACTTCTTTGCCTGCGAAATCTTTGGCTACGATCTTCACCTGCACCTGTTTCGCGGAAATCGCCGAGGCCGGAATGTTGGCCTCGTAATTACCTTTGCGGGCCGTGCCAGTTAGCTGGCGCATGGGAAGTTCAGCAAATGCGCCTGCCTTCCCGTTCCGGTAGTAGGCCTTCACGGAGGTCAGTGCTGTATCGTCGGCGACCTTGGCCGCTAGCTTTATAGCTTGACCAGCAAAAGCGAGCTTGGGCCAGATCGGCTCAATGGTGGGATCTTCCCTGTCGCTGCCCTTCTGCAACACGCGGCCGGTAATTGTTAGGGTGTCGTCTTGCTGCTTGCCGTCCTTCAGTGCTTTTGCTTTGCGCACGGCGTCGTAGGCGTTCAGGTTACCGTAGCCGTAGCCCATGTTGGGGCTCTTAGGGTAGCGGAGGTCGGTGGCTCCGATCGCAGTAGAGCGCAGGATCTGTTCGATTTGCTCGACTGTAAGCTTGGGGTTGGCCTGCAACATCAAAGCAACCGTGCCAGTTACGTGCGGGGCAGCCATAGAGGTTCCTGACCAAGCGGCATATCCACCCCCTGCTAGTGCGGAGCGGACGTTCACCCCGGGCGCGCAAATGTCGGGTTTAACCTGTTGTTTGCTAAATGGGGAGGGGCCGACGCGCGAGAAGTCGGCTAGCTTGCCTGCGCGATCGCAGGCAGCTACCGAAAATACGCCGGGCAGGTTGCCCGGGTTAGCAATGGAGCCATCGGCAGGGTAGTCGTTGGTGTTGCCCGCAGCGAATACGGGAAAGATCCCTGCCTCCCGCCAGCGGGTCACGATGGGGGCGAACCAGTCACTCTTTTCGCTGTCTCCACCCCAAGAGTTGTTTACGACGCGGGGAGCGTTCTCGGCACGCCCGCCCGGTTTCATAATCCATTCGGCGGCGCGCAACATGTCTGCTTCATCTCCGGCCCCGGTGCCAATTGCGCGGGCTGCAACGTATTTTGCACCCGGGGCCACCCCTATTTGATTCTTGCTTCCTGCCTTGCCCACGATCGTACCGGCAACGTGGGTGCCGTGATCGTGAGAGGGATCGGTGAGTTCTGCCCTGTCGGTGGTAACGAAATCCTTATAGCTGCGGTCCACCCCAAAAAGCCCGTAGTCTTTGTCGTAGGCATTGAACTGGGTGGCAATTGCCGGATGCTTGTAGTTGGTTCCCGAATCGATAATGCCTACGGTTACCCCCTTGCCGTCAATTTTTAACTCATCCCATACGCGGGGGGCACCGATTGCCGAGATTCCCCACTCTATTCCAGACTTATCCGTTTTTTCCTTGGGGGAAACGATTGGTTGGTCTTGGTGCAGTTCTTTATTTAGACGCACCGACTTTACGTCGGTTCTGTGGGAAATTTGTTTGATTAGGGAACCACTTAGCTCTGCGGCTATAGCGTTTACAATGTAGAAGCTTTCTACATTTTTTGCTTTGCCTTGTTTTTCGTACTTTTTCAGCACGTCGAGTAGCGGGGTTTGCGATTCGGTGGCGGTTTCTGTCAGCGCTCCGATTACTGCTTTTCGCTGCGAAAGGGCGTCGTCTGCCGCTTCTGCTTTAGCTTCTGCAACGTCAGCTTTGGCAGTCATTTCGATGATTACTGGTTGTTTCGCCGAGTTTCCTGATGCCGCTATTTCTTTCTGCAGGGGGGCAGAAAGATTCGGAGTAATGTCATTCACGCGTGGCGTCGCACTGGCGAAAGTGGCACCCGCGCACAAGCTTAGGCCCACACCTACTACGAGGGCGGCCCTGGGGATATACATCCCCTTCTGGGGAATCTTCACTAAGGTTCTCCTAACCTTACCTAAAACTTTGCGTCAGAGATAATACAGGACAAAACCCCAGGTTAGGAATACTTAGTTTTTAACTATTTCGCGGTAAGCGGTTCTTTGCGGTTGAGGGGGCTGCGCGTAACCTGCACAGCTTGCTCCTCTTTTGCGAAGAAAACCTAATGCGACGCTACCCCACTTATGGCCAACAACCCGTTACCGCCCACCTATGTAGCCGCTGTTATACGTCTTAGCTTCTGAGGGCGTCGGAGGGTTGGATTTGGCTGGCCCTCCAGGTGGCTATTGCTCCCCCGACTAAGCCGACTAGGGCACCTGCAAGTATTGTTGGGGGGATGAGGCGCATGTCCAGAACGGGCTGCCAGGCTCTAGCAATTGTTACCCCCAAGATGGCTAGTACTGCCAGGTAGCTGCCGATTATTCCGCCCATAATTCCTGTGATTACGGCTTCGGTCAGTACTAGGGCTGCTACGTGTTTTTTGCGTGCCCCTATGGCTCTGCGCAAACCGAATTCTCCAGCACGCTGAAAGACTGAGGTGGTCATCGTGTTGGTAAGCATAAGTACGGCTGCTAACAGCGTCACTCCTGTGAGTGTGGCAAGCATAGTTTTCAGGTTTGTTTCTATCTGTTCGCGCATTCCTTTTGGGTCCGGGGGTGCAGTAACGTTGACCCGTTCAGCTGCGGGGATCCATGCGGCTGGAGCTTGCCTGGCTACCTGTTCCCCCGCCCCAGGCTGGACTTTTATTTCCACTGCGGCGTAAGTCTGTTTAGATAATTCGGCTGCGGTGGTCTCGGTGCATGTGAGGGCAGAGAGCATTTTTACTTGTAAGCCTGCGTCGTCAATAATCCCAACTACGTTTAGGGGCCTGCCTTTTACCCAAATAACAGGGTCCGCCATCAAAGGCCCCAGTTTTATGTCACTGGCCAGGCGCTTGCCTACTAGCACTTGACCATCTTCTATTGTTTTCACCGCTCCTGACCCGTTTGTGGTGTGGAAGAGTTTTGCTGGAACCTTTCCGCCAACTAGGCCTACTAGTTCTGTAGAGGGCGTCCGCGCCTCCCCTGGGCGCCCGCTGGCGGCAACTGGATTATGCCCTATAAGGGTTGAGGCAGCTTTTACCCCTGCAAGCCCCCTCACGCGCGCAAGAGACTGGGTGCTCTGGGCCTGTTCTGCTGCTGGACTAGTTGCTTCTAGCCCGGACACTGACATTGTGACTCTTGAATTTCGCTGCGCATCGAAAAGATCTGAGACTTGCCCGCTCGCGGTTTGAGCGAGACCAATGGTAGTTAGCGCTAGGCCTACACCTAACGCGACTGCGCCGACTAAAGCTGCGGTTCTACTGGGTTTTGCCCGCAGTGATGCCCACACGTCTTTGAGGCATTCGGTAAATTTTAGGGTGGATGGTTGCCCTAGGGGCTCTTGGACCGCTAATTCTTGCGTCTCGTTTCCGCTTGTTCGAGGGGCCTCTTCCGTAACTTCCCCGTCTACTACTCTAAGGCGACGGCGAGCCCGGTTTGCGACCTGACTGTCGTGGGTAACGACAACAACGGTAACCCCGGAGCGGTTGAGCTTTTCGAGCACATCCATAATGGCGTTAGAGGAGGCGGAGTCTAGGTTTCCGGTGGGTTCGTCGGCAAAAAGAACACTCACGCGCGAGGTTATGGCCCTAGCTATGGCTACCCTTTGGCGTTCCCCACCCGAGAGCACGGCTACGTCTACGTCCGCTTTATGTGCTAGCCCCACAAAGTCGAGCGCTTGGTCAGCGAGGGTGTTACGTTTAGCTTCGCTTAGACCGCGGTAGAGGGTTCCTAGCGCTACGTTGTTGCGTACATTTCTACCGGCTAGCAGGTGGAAGGATTGAAAAATAAAGGCGAATCTATCTGAGCGCACCCTGGCTCTTTGCCTATCGGATAGCGCGGTGGTTTCTACCCCGTCTACAAAGTATTCGCCGCTGGTGGGTTTATCTAAGAGGGCGAGTTGGTTGAGGAGGGTGGATTTGCCTGATCCTGAAGGGCCTACTATGGCTACGTATTCGCCTTGGCGGATGCGAATATCTACCCCGCGTAGGGCTTGCACCTGGGCTTTTTGCCCGTAGGTTTTGCATAGCCCCTTGGTTACGAGTTCGCTCATCGGTCTATCCGCACTATTGCACCCTCGCGCACTCCGGCCCCTTCGACTGCGCACATTCCTTGCATGCACTTGTTGCTAACAACTTTTGTTTTCGTAAATGTTTTGCCCTTTTGTAGCAAAATGTTCGCTGCCCCGTCTGCTCCGAAAGCTACAGCGCGTTGGGGAACAACTAGGGCTCCTTTTACGGGTTCGGATAAGTTGAGCGTTACGAGTACCGCATCGTTTCCGGCCCATTCTTCTGGGATGTCTGCTTCCGAGGGCGAAAACACGATTCGTGACATGTTCTGGGAGGTATCAGCGCCTTCTGGAGCATCGCCCTGTTCTGGGGCGGGCTCGGATTTATCTTTTTGTTCTTGGGTTTGAACCTGGGCAACTTTTACTCGCAGAGTTTTTCCTGATGCCTCAGCTTTTCCGGTCAGGCCGTTTTTTACCTTTACCCCCACAGCTGACGGGACAGTTGCCACCAAAGACATTTTCCCACCCGAGAGTTTCACTTTGGTGTTTTTCCCATCTACGCTAGTGCCCACATTTGGCAGATCCACTACTTTTGCAGGCAGCTTGTCCGAGACCACAACCTCGCTAGCAGGCAACACTACTTTACCGGCAGAAGGTGCTTTAGACTCGCTCTTTTTGCCCCTACCTGGATCTTTACCTTCTGCTTCGTTCTCTGGAGAGCTTTCCCCTATTTGGGCTTTAGAACCGGCCCTGCGGTACAGGCCTTTAATACAGGTTGCTGTGTAGGAGCCAAATGTTCCGTCCGCACGCACCTGGTAGCCTGCCGCATTTAACGCTTTTTGTACTAGCAGAACATCGTCTCCGCTCATGCCCTCGGATACATCGCGGTAGAGCGGAAAACTTCCGGCAAAGACAAATAGGGGGCGTCCATTTACCCAGACCAGCACGCTGCCAGAGGAGACGTTTTCCCCTTTTGCTGCCCCACTGCGCGTAATCACCCCACCGCCTTCACCAGCAGGTATGGGAAGATCAGTACTTTCAGCAAATTCGGCCTTGGCGTTAGCGGTAGTGGTCTCTGCCAAATCCTGTCGCACAATTTTGGCTGTGACCGCACGAGCCGCCGGGGGTTTGGCTTGCGCCTGCCGCTGGGTTGGAGATACTAAACGAGTTGCTAAAAACCAGGTTCCGCATACCAGAACCACCGCACCAACCACAACTAAAATTGCCACGTATTTGGAAGAACTAAATTGTTTCAGCATTTATTTTTCGTATTCGTCAATCACTTGCAGCGCGCGCTTGCCTTTTTCTTCATCCTTCTTCAAGTCAGCATCCAAGTCTGCCTTATGCGCTTCCACGAACTTCTTGCGCAAATCCCATTCCGCCTCATACAGATTGTGGATCCATCCCGACTGCTCCCTACATTTGGCATCGTGAGTTGCCAGCTCAATTTCCTCTGAAGAAGGCTTCCCTGTTGGCGTCCACTGCGGCCACCTATCCAACAGGGCTTGAGGCAACATGGTGTCCGTTTGCCAGGGATAATCAGGCAAACCAGCTATACCCAAAGGCCGCATGCACTCGCGCCACTGCTTACCAGAGTCAACCAGCGCCGGCACCGAGGCATAATCCACATGCAGCCGATTGAGCTGGGATCCTACACTATCCAGATCTGGCTCTATTTCATCTAATTCTTTAGGCTCTTCTGTCGGCTCATTCGGATCCGCCAGACGCTCCCTAGTCTTGTCTAGACACTTGTCGCGCGCATCCAGGAAATCCTTGCTCTTATTCGCATAAAGGCCGCCCTCTCCGGCCTCATGTATCGCCTCTTCTGCAGTGTTGCGCGGATCCGGAGCGAACCTATAGCCGTACTTCTTCGCTAACTGCACGTTAAAAATACTAGAAATCCCGTCCCCCGCCAATGTTTCGGGTTTAGGCGCAGATAAATCAGTAATTACGGGATCATCAAACCCCTTATCCTTCATACAACGCGAGGTTAGTAATTCCTGCGCAAGCATATCTAATTCACTCGCAGGAGCACCCAAATAAGGGTCCGTGGGTAACGTCCACCTACCCTCATCCTTTTTCACATCCGTAGAAATACGATAATTTTTACTGCTCTCACTACCATTTGCATTTTTACTTGAGCCAGAACTACACCCAGATAGCGCAAGCCCTAAACAAATACAGAGAATTGCCGCCTTTATTGAACGCATAAATACAAACCTAAATAAAGATAGCAGGTGGGCGCCACCATCATGACGCCCACCTAATCAGCCATTACTTCCAGCGCCCATTTCCGTAGAAATTATGATGCCACAACATGCGAGACCCGGTCGCAGGCCCATAAACACCATCCGCCGCAAGCCCGTATATATTCTGAGTTCTACTAATAGCTCTTCTAACAGAAGGACCGTAATACCCATCAATAGATACATACGATATACGTTCCCCATATTTCAGCGAATATTGCAGGGCACGTACAGCATAATTATGGTTTATTTGATCCACTTCTAAATAACAATTTACCGAGCCACCGTTCCTGGTAGCGGGAGCCCATACTTCACCTCCAACGGTGATTGGTTTACTGACTCTGCCCCAGCATTTACCTCTAGCACTTAACACCCGCTGAGAACTAATAGTAGACACGGACGTACTGGCAGTAGAGCTACTCATGGGACCTGCTGCTGCGGTAGCTGGCATCAGTGCCAGCAGTGAGACTGTTACTGCTAGTTGAAGAACTGTTTTTTTTGACATACGAGGAACCCCTCTTATAGTCGATCCATGGAACGGCGCACCGTCGCGCCACAACTGAGCCTACCATCACAGAAACCCTATTACTACGTTTTAGGGGTTAATTAGATATAAACATCAGATGTACGCTACATTATAGAAATCTAATTTTCTTTTAATCTTTCTCCCGCCGCCTACCCGTATCTCATCCCATGCCAACTACGCGTTAGCACGTCCAATACTTTGCGCGCACTAGAATTATCCATATGAGCTGCAACAACACTCATCCACAACGGGAGGTTAATATGATTCCGATCCCAACTTTTCCATTAAAATATTTCATTTTATTTTAATAAATAATTCGGCAGAACGCTTAACGCATAGCAGCTAGGTACAACAACGCCAAGGATAACCCTAAGCAAGCCAACTGCACCTAGCTGCTAACGTCCCGCAGAACTACTAGCTATTTTTGGTGCCAGAGACGCCCTCTTGCCTAAACGTCGGGTGCAGCAGACTCACCGAGAGGCCCAACCCCAACAGCACAACGCACACCGCTATCGGCATCCACGCTGTTACGCCATACAAGGCAGTTGACGCCACCGGCGCTAACACGTATGCGGCACCATTGTTAGCGTTGATAAGTCCGGCCACACTTCCCTGTTCGCGGGACTCCATCCGAAGTGTAGGCGCGGCGTTATACCCCGGCATGGCCAGCCCTGAACCGATCCCCACTAAAACGCACGCTACTACGAATACCCATAAATGTGTCGGATGAATTAGCAGCGCCACCGCTACGAGAGAAATCGCAAGCCCTCTACGGAACAGCCGCACCGCACTCCAGCCCAATCTGGGCGCAACTACTGCTTGGGCAATAATCATTACCACGCCCATTACCGTCATACACAATGCCGTATATCCGGCGGTTTCGCCTGCGCTCAGACGCAACGCGTCCTGTAACAAAAATCCGCACACTGTGGTCAACGTAGAAAATACCGTGAACATCAAAAATCCACATGCCAGAAAGGCGAAGATTCTGGCGTCAAAATAACTAACTTTGGCCGGTTTACCAACCTGTCCCTTACCGTGAGTGGGTTTAAATGTTGCAAGTAACACCACTACTGCCACCGCAATCATGGCCGGCATCACCACCAAAGGCAACATAAATCCCCCGAAGGCCGCTAAGCTCCCGCCAACTAGTGCCCCCAAGATCGTGGCAAAGCCTTGAGCCGCTCCAAGCATACCTACACCTTTGACGCGCTGAGCCTCGCTGTACGTATGAGTGACAATGTAGGTCTGGGCGGCCGGAGTAATCGCAGCGATTGAACCGCCATAGAAAAACCCTCTAGTAAGCACTACCCCAGCAACTAGAGCGCCCCCCGTAAGCACACCTTTTAATCCGAACCAAGCCACCACAGCGAAACCCGACAGTGACACGGCTGCACCGGCCATACCCGCAACCAAAATTGAGCGCGTTCCTCGCCTCAGAGAAATCCTCCCCCAAGCTGTAGAGGTAAGCGCGAGCACGATTGCGGCCAATGAGATCGTTGCCCCGATATGCCACTCTTTGAGCCCAATTTCGCGCGAGAGCGGCGCGATTATCGGATTTAGAATCATTTGCCCCATATACGCCAGCAATGTCGCCATAAAAAGCGGCAAAATGCCGGGGATGCGGTTTGCACCTTCCGCACCCCTTTGTTTGACCTGCGCGGTTGCATCAGACATGTAGGTTCCTTTCTAGAGACTGGAAATGAATGAACCAAATACTAGAACAGTGTTCTAGTACTGTCAACGTGCTGGCCCGCTATGCTGTTGTCATGCGCGCTAAGACCGGAAACACAGGCAGACGAGTCGGCCTGAACCAAGAAAAAATACGCCGAGCGGCAAAAACTCTAACCCGCGAAAATGGGTTGGATAATTGGTCTATTCGCGATCTGGCAGTACAGCTAGAAGTTGCTCCTTCAGTGATATACCACTATTTCGCCAATAGAGACGCGGTAGTTGACGCCGTAATAGCTGATTTAGTTGCGTCCATTACCCTTCCTGACGAAAGCTTAGAGTGGAAGCAGTGGTTTATAGGTTTGGCTAAAAATGCTCGCCCAGTATTGCTGGAGCACCCGGGCGCAACCGAAAGGATGATGCGCGGCAATTTTAGCGCCGAAATGCTGCCGATTCTTGAAGCCTCCTTCAAAAAACTGCGCGAAGCAGGATTTCGCCGCCACATTGCTCAGGCTTACACAATGATCATCAATACAATTCTATGGATCATTGCAGCTCGTAATCTGCGCAGCCACACCCGCGTGAGTGAACGGCATGACCTGGAGCGTACCGTGACCCAGATTCAACCTCTAGCTGCGAACTCTGAGGCACTAACCTACATGCTCGATAACTACCTACTGCCCCTAACAAACCCTAAACACGAAGAACAGATAAGCCGGGAGTACTTCGACACCATGGTAAGAGCCCTTTTAGCAGGGCTGGAAAGCACCGTTTTACCCAAAGAAAAAGAAAAATAATTCACCGCGCACTATCGCAGTAGTATCTCAGTGCAGCTGCATTGCGTTTAGCACTATTTACCGCCGTAAGAGTGGAGACAAAGACGTCGGAAATGATCAAAAGCCCAGCTTCTCTACAAGTCTCCCCGACTAGCGGTTTTAGTTATTTCTGGCGTGGATTTAGTAGAAGTCGTCGCCCGCAGCGCGGCAGCTTTTGCTTTCAAACCTCGGCTAGTTTTACTTTGGGGTCGACCTAGGGGTGCGATTTTGACCTTCCGTTAATGGGTATTGCCATAGGGGTGGAATTATCGGTGTTGAGTGGTGGTCAGATGAGGCGTCTATGCGCTTGCTGTTGCACTGACAAGCGTAATAAAATGTGAGTGCAGTTAACGGCTGGAGGAGAAATGGCGTCAAGTAGTCTGACTATCCGTCTTGATAGTGGGTTGAAGGATGGGGCGGCAAATGTCGTGGAATCCTACGGGCTCGATCTATCGTCCGTCGTGCGGGCATTCTTCACGGAAATGGTGAATACCAACTCGATTCCTTTGTCTTTCGATTACAAGCGTCCAAATGAGGAGAGCCTTCAAGCTATCCGTGAGACTCAGGAAATGATTGCCTCAGGCGGCAGCGAAAGTTATGCGACTGGCCACGACCTCATCGAAGCAGCCTTGGCATGAGCAGGCGCCTACAGGCGAAATTCACTTCGACATTCAGCAGAGACCTGAAAAAGAAAGCCACCAAACGGCAATGGGACCTTGCAGAACTGGAATCTGTTATCGACCTGGTTCTAGAGAACACACAGGAATCTATTGGAGTCCTAAAACGCAGGCATCGGATGCACAGGCTCTCTGGCGAATGGGATGGCAGCAACGAGTGTCACGTTGCGAATGCTGGCAACTGGTTAGTTATCTGGAAGACTGACGGCGAGTTTGCCTATTTTCAGCGAACCGGATCCCACGACGAACTGTTTCACCGGTAAGTGGCGGTTCCAAGCGGGCAAAACTTGCCAAGTTCAAAACCGCCTACAAATAGCGAGATGACATGCCCATCTTCGAGTATATGAAATATACGTTTTTACGAGATAGTGTCTGTAACAAGGGGAAGTTCGATGGGCAATTCAAGCCAACTAATCATTCAAGTTATTGCCTAGCATGAGGCGAACGAGCACCAAAACGTTATTACCGCTATCGAAGTTGTTCCTGGATCTGAACGATCACGATGCTGTCGAGCTACGAGACGCCTACCTATCAAATCCAGCGTCTATGTGGAGCCACCTGCGGGAATCGAACCCGCGACCTATTCATTACGAGTGAATCGCTCTACCGACTGAGCTAAGGTGGCGCAGCAGGAAAAAGCTTACCTAAGCTTTCACCTGCAAATCAAACCAATGTGGCGCCAATCGCTCAGTCCAACTTACAGCTAACTTCTGTCTTCGGCTGTTCGCCCTCGATTAGGTAGCCTTCGACTGCCTTGCTAACACACTTCGAAATGCCCGTGTAACCACAATGGTTCCACGAATCCAGCGTTATCAGCGAAGAGCCAGGGATCTGCTTATGCAGCGACTGCGCAAACTTATACGGGGTAGCAGGATCATTCTTATTGCCAATCAGAACCACCTTGGGGACGCCCTCGAAAGTAGGTTCGGGGTTGCCGGCAGGCTTTATTGGGGAAGCCTGCGCCGCGTAGGGCCCGTACTTGAACGTTGCGCCAATGATCGGGGCGACTTGGTCGAGCTTTTTCGCCTGCTGATCCCACTGCTGCGGATCGCCAACTATTGGGTAATCCAACTGGTTGATTACGCTCATGGCATCAAACGAATTGTCGGCATACTTGCCATCCGAATGCCTTGAAGCATAAAAATCAGCCAAGTACTGCAGCTGAGTCCCGTCGTGCAACCTAATGGCTCTGTCTAAAGCATCAACCAAAGTTGGCCACGACTCATAGTTGTACAGCGGCGCAACCGTGCCCTCAACTGCCAACGACTGAGTCAACGGACGATCAGCCTGGGCTGTGCGCAGCGGATTGCCACGCAAGGATTTCAAAAAAGAGTCAATCTCTTTTAGACGCCCCTTAGCGTTCTTCGACTTCAAAGGGCAATTGGCATAATCGCCGCACTCATCAGCGAATTTAGCCAACGACTTCTCGAAATGCTCAGCCTGCCCCAACGACAAATCAGCCATGTCCGCCTTCGGGTCCACTACCCCGTCAAGCACCATGCGCCCTGCCTGCTTGGGGAACTCGCCCAGGTAGGTAGAACCAAGCAGCGTGCCGTAAGAATAACCCACGTAGTTGAGCTTCTTATCGCCTACCGCCGCCCGCATCACATCCAAATCTTTTGCCGCAGACAGGGTATCCATGTGCCGTACCAGGTCGGCATCTTTATCAAGGCATTGCTTGCCAAACTGGGCCGACTGCTCTTTAGCCTGCTGCTTATCTTTTTCTGGATCACCCGTAGGATCTTGTGAACGCCACTGATCCTTTTGCCCATCGGTAGAACAGCGGATGGGAGCTGAAGCCGCCACCCCGCGCGGATCAAAGCTGACCACGTCGTAGACCTTCTGCACAGGCCTACCGATAGCGCCATTCACGAGGCCTGAAAGGGACTCTACCCCAGACTGGCCAGGCCCGCCCGGATTAGTAAACAAAGAACCCTGCGGCCTAGACGAGTCCGCCTTCTTGCGTGCCATCTGCAGCTGCAAAGTACGCCCAGCCGGGTTGGCATAGTCAAGCGGCACCTCGACCTTGCCGCACTCCAATTCCTTGTCCGTAGTAACAGACCGGTCGCATTTTGCCCATTTGACGCGTTGATCGTAGAACTTCTGCAACTGCGGGTCGGGCGCAGATTGCTTTTGCTCCAGACGCTCCTGCCGGGAAGGCTGATCACTCTGCCCTAAACCGCATCCGCCTAAAAGGGCAGCCACGGCGAAACCAGCTGCTAGCAGTTTGCCGGTCCGTCTAACCATTAGTCACTCCCATGGGGTTGGCTTAGAATGCGGCCTCAATGCCACACACATCGCTTCTATTGCTACCACGGGAGTAACGTTCTGCGCGAGCCGACGCCGAGCCACATCAATAGCCTCCATCTTCGCGACCGTACCCGCCGGATCCATCTGACCTGCCAGATCAGCAATCACGTCAACCATGTCATCATTTACAAAATCGACGTCGGCGCCCACCTGCCTGGCATAGACATCCCTATACAGAGACATCAAATCTGTCATCGCCCGATCCAACTGGTCGCGCAGCGCCCGAGTAGCCCGCCTTTTTTGCTCCTCCTGCAACTGCCTAACCTGGGCACGCAAAGCAGGAGGAACCTTCGCATCCGCATCCAACCCCAGCGAACGTTTCAACTCCCCCAGCTCTGCCGCATCCTTAGTGGAGGTCAGACGTTCGGCCTCAGCCTTAGCCAAATCGACCATCTGCCCAGCCGCAAACACCGCATCAGCAACAGAACGCACCCTGGCAGGGCGAAGCAAAGTCTTTCGCCGTTGCTCACGAGCCTGCGGGTCGGTAGCCAAATACTTCGCCAATCCAATGTGAGACTGCGCCGCCCTCGCCGCGGACATGGCAACCTTGGGGTCAACCCCATCACGCCCCACAATCAACTCCGCCACAGCCCGCACCGGAGGCACCCGCAAATTCAACGCCCTGCAACGCGAACGAATAGTAGTAATCATGTCCTCGGGGCTAGGCGCACACAACAACCACACGGTGTGAGCAGGAGGCTCCTCGATAGCCTTGAGCAACACGTTAGAGGTGCGCTCAACCATGCGATCGGCATCCTCAACCACAATAACCCGCCACTTCCCCTGCGAGGGAGCCTGAGAAGCCACCCCTATAAGCTGGCGGGCCTCGTCAATAGAAATAACCACCTTCTCGGTACGCAAATACCGCACATCAGGATGTGTACCTCCCATAGTCTGCGTACACCCAGCACACCTGCCGCACCCCACCGGCTCGCCCTCGCATTGCAAAGCCGCCGCAAACGCCTTTGCAGCAAGCGAACGGCCCGACCCCGGAGGCCCGGTAATGAGCCAAGCGTGCGCCATCTGCCGCCCCCCGTCCTCGGCCCCACTAGCGCGGGTTTGCACCGACCGCCGAGCCGACAAAGCAGCCTTTTGCAGTACCTGTACCTGCTCTTCTTGGCCAACCAGCTGATCCCAGACGCTCACAATTGCACCCCCAATTCGACGAGGGCGGCGCTCACCCTATCTGTCACCTCACTTACGGTGCCACTCCCCTCAACAACGCGCACCCGGTGCGGAAATTGCCGCGCCAACTCCCCAAAACTAGCCCTAACCTGGGCGTGGAAAGCGGCACCGGCACCTTCAATCCGATCGGGAGCGCCACCCCGCTCAGCCAAACGCGCTTTGGCCGCCGCAGGTTCTAATTCCAGCACGATAGTGGCATCAGGTTCTAAGCCAGAGCTAGCCCACTCACTAAGCTGGCGCACCTCCTCGGGCCCCAAGTTCCGGCCCGACCCCTGGTACGCAACAGACGAATCGATATAGCGATCACAGATAACAACCTTGCCCGCCAGCAAAGCCGGACGCACAACCGTAGCCACATGATAGGCCCGGTCGGCAGCGTAAAGCAGCGCCTCGGTTTTAGCGTCAATATCTTGCGGGCCATTCATGACCTGCTTGCGCAACACGCGCCCCAGCTCGCTATCGCCGGGTTCGAAAGTAGTGAGCACCTGCCTGCCAGCCTCTTCGAATCTGCGCGCCAGCTCCCTCACCTGGGTCGACTTGCCAACGCCCTCGCCGCCCTCAAACGTTATAAAAACTCCGCGCGCTCGCGCTGCGCCGCCACCTGCAGAACTTGCCATGGTCCCACCCTAGCAACCGCACGGCAAAGCACCTTTCGCCCTCGCCCTTATATCAACAAACTATTCCTACTTGTGAAATCCCCCACTTTACATTTCACATCCCCACCTTCTCTGACACTCCCTAAAAACGCTCGCTACCAGCGCCTTCGTTACTGGCAACGGTAATATCTGCGCCGGGTTTACCTTCTGTCTTTGTGAAGGGAAAGCCGTTAGCCAACTCGCTCATATGACGGGGGAACATAGTACAGTTCAGGCAGTTGGCTTTATTACATATATAAGGAGAAGCAGTGGCGCAGGCAGATAAGAACTCGAAGCTAGTCATAGTCGAGTCTCCGGCCAAAGCTAAAACTATTGCTGGCTATTTGGGACCGTCTTTTCACGTGCTCGCATCGGTAGGCCACGTGCGCGACTTACCCAAGCCCTCCGACCTGCCCGCCGACATGAAAAAGGGGCCCTACGGAAAGTTCGCCGTTGACGTAGACGGCGGCTTTGACCCTTACTACGTGGTTAGCCCCGACAAGAAGAAAACGGTAACTCAGTTGCGCAAAGCTCTAAAGGAAGCCGACGAGCTCTACCTGGCAACTGATGAGGACCGCGAGGGGGAAGCCATCGCCTGGCACCTTTTGCAGGTGCTCAAACCTAAAGTTCCCGTATACCGCATGGTGTTCCACGAAATCACCAAGGACGCCATTTCTAACGCTCTTGCCAACACTCGCGAACTGGACACCGCCTTGGTGGACGCACAGGAGACCCGCCGCGTGCTCGACCGCCTGTACGGTTACGAAGTTTCCCCACTACTGTGGCGCAAAGTGCAAGCCGGTTCTTCTGCGGGCCGCGTCCAATCCGTCGCCACTCGCATGGTAGTCGACCGCGAGCGCGAGCGCATCGAATTTGTGCCCGCAACCTACTGGGACATTGCCGCTACTTTAGCCAACGACGAGGGCGAATTCGAGGCCAAGCTGGTAGAGCTCGACGGCCATCGCCTTGCCACCGGGCGCGACTTTGGCGACGACGGTCAGCTAACGAAGAAGGCCCAGCTGGCCAAGGTGCACGTGTTGCAGGCGAAGCAGGCTTCTGCCCTTGGCAAGGCACTGGAAAAAACGTCCCCGTACACGGTCCAGAAACTGGACACTAAGCCATACACGCGCAGGCCGGCGGCGCCCTTCACCACGTCGACGTTGCAGCAGGAGGCTTCCCGCAAACTGCGCATGTCTTCGCGCCAGACCATGCGGGTTGCCCAGACGCTCTACGAAAATGGGTTCATCACCTACATGCGTACCGACTCCACGGCGCTGTCGTCGCAGGCGATTGCTGCGGCCCGCAAGCAGGCCAGCGAGCTGTACGGAGCCACCTCGATTCCCGCCAAGCCGCGCTTTTACGCGACCAAGTCCAAGGGCGCGCAGGAGGCTCACGAAGCTATCCGCCCAGCGGGTGCCCACTTCCGTTCCCCAGACCAGGTGGCCGGGCAGATCAGCGGTGCAGAATTGCGTCTTTACGACCTGATCTGGAAGCGCACTGTGGCGTCGCAGATGAATGATGCTCGCGGGCAGACCGCCACCGTGCGCATCGAGGCCAACTCTTCCGAGGGCAAAGCCACTTTTTCGGCCTCGGGCACAGTCATTACGGACCGCGGCTTCTTGGCGGCCTACGAGGAAGGGCGCGACAAGGAACGTTACGGTAAAAGCGCTGGCGAGAACGTGCGCCTACCCAAGCTTGCCCAGGGTGACACTCTGCAGGTGAAGAAGGTCGACTACGAAGACCGCGAACACACCACTACCCCGCCCCCGCGCTACACCGAAGCTTCCCTGGTGAAAGCCTTGGAAGAACGAGGCATTGGCCGCCCCTCCACCTACGCCGCCACCATTGGCGTTATCGGCGACCGCGGCTACGTGCTACACCGCGGACAGGCCCTAATCCCCACCTGGCTGGCCTTTTCGGTCACCCGCTTGTTGGAACAGAACCTGCCCGATTTGGTTGACTACGACTTCACGGCCTCTTTGGAAGAGGATCTGGATAAGATCGCGGCGGGCAATGCAGACCGCAAAGAATGGCTTGGCCAGTTCTACTTTGGCGCGGACGGATCAGGGGATGTGGCAGGCCTGAAGCATGCGGTTTCCTCGCTAGGGGACATTGATGCCCGCGCCGTCAACACCATCGATCTGGGCGAGGGCGTGGCCGTGCGCGTCGGGCGTTTCGGCCCCTACCTGGAAGATAAGGACGGCAAGCGCGCCTCCATCCCTGACGACGTGGCTCCGGACGAGCTGAGCCCCGAAAAGGTAAAGGAACTGTACGCTGCTGCCGCAGACGACGGCCGCGAACTGGGCGTACACCCCGACACTGGGCGCACCATCGTGGCTAAGAACGGGCGTTTCGGCCCCTATGTCACCGAGGTCATTCCCGAGGAGGAACAGGGCACTGGAAAGAAGAAGATTAAGCCCAAGACTGCTTCGCTACTGAAGACTCAAAACCTTGCGGACATTACTTTCGAGGACGCCTTGCAACTGCTGTCTCTGCCCCGTGAGGTCGGCACTGATCCGGAATCTGGCGAGGTCATTACCGCCCAGAATGGGCGTTTCGGCCCCTACCTGAAGAAGGGGAAGGATTCGCGTTCGTTAGAGACTGAAGAGCAGATGTTCACCATCACCTTGGAAGAGGCGCTGAAGATCTACTCCCAGCCCAAGCAGCGCGGTAGGCGAGCAGCGAAACCGCCCCTTCGCGAGCTAGGCACCGATCCGGCCACCGAAAAACCGGTAGTTATCAAGGATGGCCGCTTCGGACCCTACATTACTGACGGCACCACGAACGTGACCGTGCCGCGCGGCGAAAGTATCGAACACCTAGAGGTGGAACGGGCCTTCCAGTTGCTTGCCGACAAGAGGGCGAAGGGCCCACGCAAGAAGGCAACTAAGAAGACCACGAAGCGGAGCACAGCCAAGAAAACCACAGCTAAGAAAACCACTACCAAAAAGGCTGCAGCGAAAAAGACTACTGCAAAGAAACCCGCAGCCAAGAAGACGGCTGCGAAGAAATCATCTAAATAGATAGTCTGCTGGCAGGGCCACCGGCCCCGCCAGCAGACTTGGACTGCAGACCGAAAAGTTGAGGCTTACCCTGAGCCCTGTCTCAGCGGCCCGCGTTTGCTCGTCTGAAGGCGACAACACCAATCACAACGGTAATAACCATAAAAATGCCAATGAAATAATTTAGTGAATGGTGTGTGGCTTGTTTAAATGAATCCCCGAGGCTCCACTGCAATAAAATATTGCCAACCAAAATAATTACTTGCGCAATGAAGCACAGCATATAGAACTTAACCGAAGCAGTGGTCTGCCGCTCCCTTGAGTGCACCACCGACACCTCCAATCACGCCGCCACCGATGCCGCACGCATATCGGGGCATACACCGCCCAGTTCCAGGCGCCGCCCCAGAATAACGCCTTGTGGATACCAATTCAAACCTTAATGTTTTAACCTGCTATACCCCCACGTCGCACACATTTCAGAGCATCTATCATTAATAGCTAATTAGTATTTATTAATCTTTCACGCAAACTTTGGACAGCCCTCAGAATGCCGCCCCTATTGATTATTATTCAATGATTCGCGCATGGGAGTTGGGGCAGGCCGGGAGAGTCATCGCCTCTGTGTCGTGGCGCGACTTATCTTCCGATTGAAGCCCGCACAAGAAGGCAACTAAAAAGACCACGAAACGGAGACCCGGCAGCAGGCTTTACCAAGCCGGCAAAGTTAGAAGACTAAAGCAACAACCACTGCGGATACCACAGAAACTAGTAATGCCGCCACGCCTGTAGCAATAAACGTACGCCCAGCCCTGCCAGGGTCCGCCCTCAACGTATTCCACGTAGCAAACGCACAGGCCGCAAACGAGCTGGCTGCAATTGCTCCCCACACGGGGAAAGCAACTGACCGGGCGCGCACCGCCATAATAATTATCCCGATTAGGCAACCAAGTGCGATCCCGCACAAGGATGCTCCTGCAGTAAAGGCACCCCTACGCCCAGGAGTGTCAAATGCGCCCTCTAACAAAACAAGCCCCCTAGCTTCAAAATCCTCTACTCAAAACCGCGCAGGCTAGCCGGCGGTCTCGCGCAAGAACCCTTGCCAGTACAAATCGCGCACCCGCGGCAACAATTCGCGCTCCAATTCACCCTTATCTGCGTCTAGAAGCACCGAAAGGGCCCCAATAATCTGCCCAATGGCAAGCTCCCCATCGCAGGCGCCCACCAGCCCTGCCAGGGCGGTATCTACCCTAATTTGGCGACCTACTCCGCCCCCTTGGTGCAACATGATTACTTGTGGATCCTGCGCCCCAGGCGTGTAAAAGCGTTCCTCAGTAACGTCGCGGGGCACAACCAACCGCGCCTCTTTCAGAGCCGCGTCTTCAAGCCCGCCCCCTCGCGTTCTAGCGAAAGCCGTTAGCAGATGTGAGGCGAACTCGCTGCCCGGCGCCCGGTCGGTGCCCAACGCGTCCTCAAAACGGCGTACCGGGACACCCTGCCCCCTATGTAGCAGCACGTAGCCAAAGCCAACTCCCGTAATGCCGCGGCGGTCAAAATCGTCAAGCCACAGAGCTTCCCGCGCAGCGTATTCGGCGGTTCCGGGAATAAGTCCCTCGTCGCGCAACCACATTTTCGCGTATGCGGCCGGCGAGGCAACTTCGCGCAAGCACACCCAAGCATCCAGCGGGCTGTGGGACAACCATGAGTCCCAGCGCTCGCGCCACTGCCCCGTAATCTGCCAATTACAAATGAGGGCGGCCACCCCACCTTCGGTCAGGTACTCGGGCAGGGCTGCGATTAGCTCGGCAACCAAATCGTCCCCGTCACGCCCACCGTCGCGGTAGGTGAACCGCTCGCCCTCGCGCGCCCGCTGCGGGGTGATCACAAAAGGCGGGTTGGAAACGATCAGGTCGAAGCGACGCCCCCGTACCGCCGAAAACATGTCGGATTGCAAAAGCTCAATGGGTTCACCGGCAAGCTGCGCCGCCACGCCTGCCGCTGCAAGAGCCCGCGGCAAAATATCTACGCCAGTAACCGAATCGGCGTGTGCCGTGGCAGCCAACGCCTGCGCTCCCGATCCGCACCCCAGGTCGAGGACGGTACCGAAGTGTTCCCTGGGCGTCCACGCCAGGAGCGAATTCGTTGCCCCGCCCAAGCCCAGCACGTGGTCTGCCGGAAGCGGCACCCCCGGTACCGAACGCGGATCCGAAGGCACAAACCAGGTGTGGTCCTTGCCGTCTATGCTGATTTGCAACGGCGACAGGCGCCAGCGAGCGCGCAGTTTCTGCTGCCCCTCACACAAACAGGTAGCTTCTGGTAAAAACTCTTCTACCTGCTCTTTTGGAACGCTACGGCCCGTCACGAACAACGCGATCGCGACTCGCAACGCATTCAACTCACCCAGCTGCAACCATTTTGAAACCGCTCTTTGGGTGGGCGATTCTAACCCGCGCGCCCAATCCTGCCAGGCCTGCCCTAGCTCTGTGGCAAAGCCCGCCGGGGAAAAATTGCACTTTCGCAGTGCCGCGTCTAGCTTGCGCAGACTCACTGATTCTGACCGTTAGAACCGCGAGACCAGCCCTGGCGGTTAGCAAAGAAGGATTTGCCTGAATCCAGATTCCAGCACTTCACCCCATCCTGGGTGGCCGAGCACGCAACCTTATCTTTAAAGGCAGTCTGGCCGTATTGCAGCGGCCTGGTGGATTCTGTCTGCGCGTCGACGCCACACCGAAGCGCAGCTGCCGCGTCCCCGCTTACTACCATGGTGGTTTTGCCTTCTCCGCAGTTCTCGAAGCCGGCGTTCCGGTAGTCGTTTTCGTAAACAGTACAGCTGGCGGTATCGCCCTCCAGTTTGCAGGCAATGTTTCCCGAGGGCATAACGAATGCCCCAGCTTGCACGTACTGCCCGCTAATCGGGAAAGGCGCCTTGTTGGGGTCCGTCCACTCTGGGCTTTCGGATTCTGTTGGTTCAGGTGAAGCAGGCTCAGCGCTCTGGCTAGGCGCCTGGCTTTGAGTTTGGGTCTGTTTCGCGGCCGGTTCGGACCTGTGAGACCAGTTTTTAAACAGTAAAATCCCCGAAGCCACGAGCACAATTAGTGCAATGGCCAGCAGGGTTGCCAAGATCGGCACTGCCTTGGACTTTTTTGGCTTCTTAGCGGCGCTAGCCGCTGCCGAGGGCGCAGGCATATTCTGATATTCGCGCTTCAGTCGGTCCTGTTCAAACTTGGGTATTACAACTGTCTCTTCTGGATTTTGCTGCTGACCACCGTAGGCGGAGGTGTACGAGATAGTTTCCGGGCCGTTACTTGCGTGTTCTTTCTGTGGGGAGACGGTTGGTGCCGCTGCGTCTTGTTTACCCGCGCCAGCTACCACGCTAGTAGTTTCAACGTTAGCGGGAGACGAGCCGGCCCCGGACACCTGCTCATCTTTCTGCCGGGGAACTTCCACCTGGGTGTAGGTAACCTCCGGCTGGGGTTCCGGTTTTTCAAATGCGGGCTCTTCGGCTTTACCCTGCCCCTCAGCTTCGTCCTCGGCGGGGGTGGCCGGCATGTTTTCGGGTTCCTGTTCCAACGTCGATTCGTCAGGGTCGGGGCCCTCGGGAGGCACATTTTCGATGGCAGCGGCGGCAGCACCCCCAGCCTGCCCACCCAACCTCTCGAAAGCTCTGCGCCGCGAGAGCGCCTTTTGCACCTGCGGATCCCCAAGGTTCTGTAGCCACTCCAGCAGGGCCGGATAGGCCTGTGGGTGCAAGGCAATCTGCGGGCGCAGCTGCGGGAACTCCCCCGCGATCTGCTGCAACCTTATGGGTGCCAGCTGCGGATCCGAGAGATCCTGTTGGGCTTCTTCAAGGGACATAGCTTCTCCATCTGGATAGGAACTATGTGAAGTTTATCAGGATGCCTCTTTCAGGCGGTGGGGGTTTTTACGACCGGCCTAATTTCTAGGTTTTCGATCGTTGCCTCGGCGGAAGTATCGACTACTGCGCGCACTGCCTTGGCCACCGACTCTGGCGCAACATGGTCGGTGGGTTCGTAGCCGTGTCCGGCCTCCTTTTGGATCTGCACTTGCATGTCGGTGTCTACGCGCCCCGGATGAATCGAGCTGACGCGCACCCGCCCCCGTTCCTCTTCGCGAAGAGCATCCGTTAGGGCTCGCAGCGCAAATTTCGAGGCCGAGTACACGGCATTGCCCGCTTTCGAATTGTAGCCGGAACCCGAATTGATGGCGATAACCTGCCCTTTTGCCGCTCGCAGTGCCGGCAGTAGCTGTCGCACAGTTTCTGCCACCGAGGTGACGTTTAGGGTGAGCGTACGCGTCCACACCTCAGGTTCGACCTCGGCAATGTTGCCGCGGGCAGCAGTGCCAGCAGAAAGCACCGCCACATCCAACCGTTCCAAACCTAACTCCGCCACGGCGCCGGCAATAGAGCTCACGTCCAACAGGTCGCATACGAAGCCGCGGGCATGCGGATAGTTAGCAACAGCTTTTTCGACGCGGCACGCGTTGGTACCGCCAATGATCAGTTCGTGCGTGTGCTGCAGCTCGCCAGCGATTGCGGCGCCAATGCCGCGGGTGCCGCCGGTAATTAGGGCTATTTTCCGTTCGCTCATGTTCCCACTATACGGGTCATAGCCACCCGTTGTTGTGAGCGCGGCGGGCAGCATCCATGCGCGAGGAACCACCCGTTTTAGCCATTGCCGAGGTTACGTGGTTGCGCACGGTCCCCTCGGAAAGGCCCACTTGGCGGGCTACCTGGGCGCTGGTTCCTCCGTCGAGGGCGGCGCGCAGCACGTCTTTTTCCCTTGCGGTGAGCGGGTTTTGGCCCAGTCCTAAAGAGCGGGCTGCCAGGTCTGGATCGACTACGCGCATTCCCGCATGCACCCGGCGAATCGCTTCGGCCAGCTGGGCGGCCGGCTGATCTTTGACGAGGAATCCACTGGCTCCGCCTGCCAAGGCTCGCGTTACCCAGCCAGGCCGGTCGAAAGTGGTGAGCATCAAGATGGCCACCTGACAGGCAGAGCCTTTAATTCGTTCCAGGGCCTCCAGGCCGTCCATTTGCGGCATTTCCACGTCTAGCAAGAGGACGTCTAAACCTGGCAGCTGTGCGACTTCTATGGCATCTTGGCCGGTTTCGCCCTCCCCTACCACGTGGAGGTCGGATTCTAGGTTTAGCAGCGCAACCAGCCCGGCCCGCACCATTGCTTGATCGTCAACCACGGCAACGTTTATCACTACTTTTCCCCCTCCCTCAGGGAAAAGTGTAGACGGAATCCGGCTTGATCTTGCTCCCAGGTCAATTCGCCTACGTCAGCTGCTCGCTCGCGCAGCTTTTGCAGGCCTGTGCCCTGCCGGTGAGATTCCTTCTTTTGCTTGCCGTTGTCGATGATCGACAGGTCGGTAGGGCTGATCTGGATACGGATGCGGGAGGCCGCAGAATGGTGCACTACGTTCGCTACGCCCTCGCGCAGAACGTGGGCGGCCACAGTGTTGGGCGCACCCTGCGGCGGGTGGCCGTCGTCTTCAATATCGAGGGCGATGCCGGCAGCCCTGGCAAGCAGCCTTGCGCTTTCCAGCTCCTCATTTATGTCCGCCTGCCTAGTGGCAGCGACAACGGCGCGCATATCCGCGAGCGCCTGGTGGGAAAGGTGTTGCACTTGCTGCAAAAACTGGGTGACCTCCGCCTCCCTACCCGCCTCGAGCATTTTGGCCCCCACCTGAGCGTTCACGTTGATGGCAGTCAAAGTTTGACCTAGCACGTCATGCAGGTCGGCGCTGATGCGCGCGCGTTCGCCCTCCTTTGACGCTTCTACCCGATCGGCCGCGGCCACCGCTTTCGCCCTATCTTCTTCTACCCCCTGGCGGGCTTTTGCCGTCATAAAGTAGCCGATAACCGTCACCCCCGGTGCTATCAGCATGTTTACGTCACGCGGCCCGGTGATGTAGGTGCTCACAAGCAGGACCACCATCGCACCCCCCAGCACAATAGAGGATCGCCCTATGTAGGCTCTTGGTAGTTGGAAGGTAATTATTGCTGCTAGATAAGGAAAACAGTAGGCGGCCATAAGCGGAACGCCAGAAATGTAAACCACCACTGCGGCCAGCAGGCATATCAGCGCTATGGTTATTAGCACAGCACGGTCCACACGCCCCGACACGGGTGCCGAATCCGACCGGACCCAGGTTTGCGCATAAACAACCGTGAAAGCTATCTGCCACAAAATAGTCCAAAAGAGCTCTGAGGCGGAGGCCACCCCAATTAGGGGGAAGATCCACATGAAGATCAGGTATGGCAGCGCCCACGGCAGCGATCCTAAACGTTCACGCAAAGGCTGGGTCGCCGCCCTCGACATAGTAAGCATGTTCTACCTTTCTGTACGGCCCTTGCGGAAGTACAACAGTGCGGCTAGGCCAATAAAGACTGTTGAATAAACCCCGATGTTTACCACCCATGACCAGTTGAAAGTATTGGCCCACCCGATCAGTGGCGCCCTGACCAGATTGATGATGCCATACAGCGGCGTGTAAGGAGCCAGATTCTGCACAAATTTACCCATCTGCTCCAGCGGCATAAACATGCCCGACAAGAACGCGGAAACCAGCAGGATCATGGTCAGAATAAAGTTTGCGGCCTGCTCGTTTACTACCTGACCAATCGCGAATCCCATCGCCGCCAATGGGAGGCAGCAAATCAGTGTGAGCAGGTATGCCGACACCCACGCCAAAGCGGTCATGCGTGTCCCGGTGAACGCCCCGACCACGTACGTCACAAGCGTGGCTAAACCAGCCTGGCATATGGCGGAAGCCACCTGCGCAGCCAGATAAGCTGGGAAAGACAGCGGCGTGAGCGCTAACGTACGCCACCACCCGGTGTTCCGGCCGAGGGCGGTCACGCACGTGCCCCAGCCTGCTGTAGTGAGTGCCCCATAGCAGGCCATGCCCACCATGATCGCCGCCTGCACGTTTCCGTTACCTACACTTTCATCCGAATAAGGTTGGTCAACCGCAAAGAAAAAATACATTAGCAGCGGAATGCCTATTGCACCGCCAATAAACCAGGGGTTACCTATTGTCTGCCCATATAAAGAGGCCAAAAAGTGGGTAACAGCACCCTGGAAAGTTTTAGGCGTTGGGATTGCTTTTATTTCGACTGTGCTAAGAGTGTTACTCATCGGGGTTCGCCTTCCGAGGATGTTATAGAAGTAAAAATGTCGTCCAAGCTGATGCGGGTCATCTGGAAGCCGCGCACGCCAGGAGTTTGCAAAAGACGCAGGGCCAGTGGTTCTAGATCCATCCCCTGCGCCGAAAGGGTGTTGCCACTTAGGCGAATGTCCCACTTGTTGCACATGTGGGCCAAGCGTTCTGGTAGGTCAGAACCCGCCGGGAGGATGGCGCGCACATGGGCTCGCCGATCCACATCGATTAGTTCAGATTTCGGTTTATCCATCGCTATCTTGCCTCGGTCCATGATGACTATGCGCCCAGCAACATCTTCGGCTTCCTGCAGGTAGTGGGTGGCGAAAATGATCGAAACGCCCTCGGCGGTCAGGGAGCGCATGCCCTCCCAAAACTCCTTCCGACTAGCCACATCCATACCGGCGGTCGGTTCGTCCATTAGTAGCAGCCGGGGCGCTGGCAGCAACGCCATTGCCAGGCGGAAACGTTGGCGTTGCCCGCCCGAACATTTACTGAGCCGCCGCCCCGCCAGGTCAGAAATACCAGCCTTTTTCAGCGCAGCATCAACGCCAATGTGATTCCGGTACGAACTGGCGGCCAACCGCAGTAGTGAACGGACCGTACCCGAGGTGGGGAATCCGCCCTCTTGCTGGATTACGCCAACTAGACCGCGGCGGATAGCATCCCGCGGGGCCAGCCCAAAAAGCTGGGTACGGCCCGCATCGGGGTGCCCCAATCCGAGGGCGATGTCCAGCAGCGTGGTCTTGCCTGCGCCATTGCGGCCAAGTAGAGCAACCAGTTCGCCCTGGCCGATAGTGAGGTCGACCCCGCCCACCGCTTGCACTTTACCGAAAGCGCGGCGGGCGCCCTCGATTTGCAGTGCCGGCGGACAACTAGTTTGAGGCTCTTTTAAAACAGGTTTTGTTTTTGTTTCCATGCACCCAAGCTATTGCCCAAACAAAACCAGCAGTTAGGCCTAGTGCAATGAAAAACCCGTTGCAAATGTCATGGGAAATTAGTCCTCCACAAAGCGGATGGACTCACCGTCCCATTGGACTTCACCACTGAACGGGATTGAAGGCGCTACGGCGCAGGCAGCGTTGTCATCATGCTTCAACCCAGACGCCCGAATCGTGTCACCCTGCACCCAGAAACGCTGAATCTCCCCCGCACAAGATTCCCCAGCAAAATCCTCCAACATTCCGTGCTGGACCGCGGTATTCCTTTGCGGATCCCACATCCACAGTGCATACCAGAAATGAAAATGGGCCGTGCCCGGGTAATAATTCACCCGCTGGATCGAATCTAAGTAACCGTCGCCGTCAATATCTACGTAGAAGGCAGCTTCTGGGACATACTGCAATTTTGCGGGCACGCCATTAAACGACTCTTCCTTTACTCCATCTTTCAGATCGTAAGTATTAGAAGCACCATTGCGGCCCACATCCCACGTGGCGTTCGCAAAATCGAAGTTCCGGATGGCATCGCCGGCCGCTTTGTCCTGCTTCTGCTCACTGTTTTTCTGCTGTGGTTCTTCAGGCAGAGCCCCCTCAGCTCCACTAACAACAATTTCGTCAGTATTAATGTCGGAACCAATTAGCAAGCCGCCAGTCATATACTCATCCGCAGTGATTCCCTTGGGGATCATCCACAGCCGTATCCCCGTCTTCACCTCTATGGCCATGATCGAATCGCTGGAGGTACTCATATGCGCAGAATCTTGGACAAGTAATCCGTCCACCATTCCATAAACCCTGGAGAACTGCTGGTGCCTATCCGTTCCAGTCACAGCAAGGTAATCGCCTCCGCTAGGCAGGAAAAGCAGCTCGTCCCCCGGGATTGGGACTAGCGCGTCGAGCCCCCGGTCTAACGCTCCCTTGAATTTTGCGCTACTGAGCTTATGGGACGAGGCCGGCATACTAGATTTTGAGACCAGATAGGCGGAAGTGCCAAATATCGCTGTCCCCTCGCCCTCAGCATTACCGAAGGCCGCGTGAACGATGCGATCGCCAACCTTCACCTCCCCTTCCTCGGCTGGTATCTGCCAATGATTTCCAGCATCTGCCACAAGCCAATAACCGTCAGTCATAGCAATCACTCCGCTAATAGGCATAGCTGCCCCCTTAGCATGAGTAGTTACAACTTTTCCGGTCTTCAAATAGAGCAGCGAAATATCTGAATCTCGACCCAATTTCTTTGCGAAAGCTAAAGTCTCATCAGAAAAAGACTGAAGATTCCCCTGTCCTGATATTGTCAGTGCCGGCTTATCGTAGGCTCCGGGCGCATACGCCCTCACCTCTTCGTCCTTACCCTTCGGGGTAGAAACAATCAGATACGTTCCCGCCACCCCACGCACGAGGGAACCCTTCGGACCGGGAACGGGAACTTTCTTACCCGTCGCAATGTTCACGCCCTCTTTGTGTCCCCACACGTAATCCCCGAAGGAAATATGCCCCAGGAACGCGTCAGGATAAACCCGGGTAAGAGTCTGCAGAACGCCCTTCTCACTCTCATCTACCGCTTTCCACGTCGGCGCAGCAATCTGATACTTAGATAAGACCTGCCCCTGTTGATTAAAGATCGCAACATTCACGTTGTCTGTCACGAACGCAATCGCCGCCATGCGATTAGTTTTTGCACAATATTGGTATTTGGCTAAAGAGAAATCCGCACCCAGCTTCGGCTTCTTAAACCTGCGATACTTCTTTATTCCCTTGGAATAATTGGTGGGCACGCTCAAGGCTTCCTCGCCCGCCTTAGCGGTCACCGTCTTGGTGGCAGGCGTCTTTGCCGCGTTGGTAGGCGTCGACCTCAGCAGGAAGTAGCCGACAGCCAAATTGGCGACAACTACTACTGCCAGGACGATGCTCAG
This sequence comes from Winkia neuii subsp. neuii DSM 8576, assembly GCF_000420405.1. Lineage (GTDB taxonomy): Bacteria > Actinomycetota > Actinomycetes > Actinomycetales > Actinomycetaceae > Winkia > Winkia neuii. Next base: position 121,389 of record NZ_ATUW01000007.1, read on the forward strand.
GCCGATTATTAGCGTCTTGCGTTTGGATCCGGGGAAAACCAACACTAATCTTCCTTGACTAGATTTTTATGGCGAAAAGCAACTAGAGCTTTTTTACCTGTGCGTTTACCCGTTCAACCTTACCCTTTATCTCGCCGGTGTGGCCTGGACGCAAGTCTGCTTTAAGTACAAGAGACACGCGTGGGCTTACTTCCCCCACGGCCTCGCAGGCCTTCTGTATAACCGGCATGCATTCTTCCCAGCTACCTTCCAGGGTGGTAAACATCGAAGTGGTCTCGTTAGGTAGACCGGAATCGCGCACAACCTTGATAGCGCGGGCCACCGCCGAAGCCATAGAACCGTCAGGGTCGTCAGTTGTCGAGGGCGCAATCGAAAAAGCAAATAACATAGCTCCATTCTACGCCAGACGCGGCGGCAGGCAGCGTCTAAAACCCTTGCGACCACGGCAAATTTCATGTAGAGGCGGCAACAAAAACCTGCCCCAACAGAATGAGGGCGTGGCCCAAAGCTAGACCACGCCCTCGCCTACAGCCTCAACTAGTCTGCTGCTAGAGCCCGCACCGGAGGTACCTTAGCTGCCTTTCGGCCAGGCAACCACGAGGCCAAAGCAGCTGCCAACAGTGTGATGAGCACCGCCGCTGCAATGTAGGCCCACGGCATAACCACGATTACGCGATCCACCTCGAGGGGCAACGCGTAGATTCCGGCAATTCCGAAGCCGATACCCAGCAAAATACCAACGAGCGAACCTGTTATGGCGATCAGTGCTGCTTCCCAAAGCAGCATTCGCCTCATCTGCTTGCGCAACAGCCCGAGGGCGCGCAACAGGCCATTCTCGCGAGTACGTTCCGCCACCGACAGTGACAGGGTGTTAGCAACCCCAACCAGCGCTACCAGCACCGATACGGCCAGCAATCCCGCTACTACCGCGAGCGCCCCATTGATCATCTTGGAATAGAAGGCACGTTCGTTGGCACCGCCCCCAATTTCGAACGACTCCGAAATCTGGGTTATGTCCTTTGCCGCCCGCTCAATGTTGGCGTTGTCCTCGAGGCGGATTACAGCGCGCATCGGCTTCGCATCAGGAGCCAACTGTCTGAGCGTACCGGAGGCTATATCAACAGATCCTGGCTGCAACCTCCTGTTCTCTTTCACCTGCACGTGCTTGCAGTTTTGCCCTACGCAAACCTGGGTGGCACCAGCGGGTAGCCCCGCAGCGACCTGCCCTGAGTCGGGAGAAAATGGGCTCACTTTAGCCCTAGAAACGGGACTCCGGTCAGCCACTCCGTAAGCGGTTACCTCTTGGCCGCCCACGCGGGCTTGTGCCGCATTTTCCACCTGCAGCTTTGCAACCCCACCCACCTGGCGAAGTTTTGCTATCTGGTCAGCCTGCAGCACCCCGGACCGGGACGTAACCACCATGTCGATAGGGCGTGCCGCATTCAAAGTGTCTTCGAGGGAAGCACGCATAGATGTAGCTCCAACCGACATCATCGTGATCAAGGTGACCCCAATGACAATGGCCGTGCCAGTAGCAGCTGTGCGGGCCGGATTGCGGGTGGCGTTCGCCCTCGCCATCTTGCCAATACTGCTTTGGGCTATTACCCCTACAAGAGCGGTTAGCTTCGGCATTGCGGCACTTACCAGCAGGATCAATCCCAGGAAGGTGGGGATGCCTCCGGCTAGAGCGATTAGGAAGCCAAGTTCGTCGCCATGGTGGATGCCAAAGCCCAGACCAGCAGCACCAACGACAGTCAGGATCACCCCGAACACTATGCGCCCCCACTTGGGGCGAGTAGTGCCGCCCTCTTCTTCGCTAAACTGCGACAAAGCTGCCAGTGGGGGAACTGAGGCTACCTGCTTCGCAGGGCGCATACCCACCAAATAGGTAAGCGCGGTGCCTAAAACAAACACGCCCAAAAACAGCAGCGGGCTTAGCCCTTCCAGCGGAATGTTGCCCAGCTTTAGCGCAACTAGCGCCAGCCCCAACCCGAGCAGAATACCTACCGCGGAGGCAACTGCGCCCACTAGCAGGGTTTCTTTGCGCAGCAGAGAGCGCACCTGCCTGCCGGTGGCGCCCACCGCGCGCAGCAGTGCAAGTTCGCGCCTACGCTGCTGGTAAACCACTTTGAACGTTGTAGAAACTACTATGAACGCAACAACCAGGGCAATTGCCGGGAACGTGAGCAGTACGGCCATCATCACCGCCCCGCCGATACGCATCTGAGTGAGCATTTCTGTTTTCGCTTCAGCGCCAGTTTGTACCTTCGCGTCCTTACCCAGAACGTGCTTCACGATTTCCTTGGCCTTTTGCTGATCAGCCTTAGAGGGATTCTTGTTTTGCCCGGCAACCTTCAGATTCACGGCCATAGAGGCGCCCATTTTGTCCATTGTCGCTTCGGTCATCACAGAGCGCGCGCTGCTCATACCGCCTTGCTCGACCAGCCCTGACACCTTTAGGGGGAAGAATTCGCCGCGCTCTATAGTCGAGCGTGCTCTTATCGTCTGCCCAACTTTCACGTGCAGAGACTTGGCGGCTTGAGACGTGAGCACGATTTCGCCCTCGCCTGGGCGCTTCCCTTTGTCGGCGTCCAGGTGGAAAAACGGCTCGGCCTGCTCGGCAGCAACCTGCACTGTGGTGTCTTCGCCGTTGGCGCGCACCTGCAAGAATCCGTAAACAGTGGCTTGGGCGCGGCCAATCCCCGGGGTGGAATGTAGTTTCTTTGCGGCCTGCTGCAAGTCAATTGTTCCGGCGGGAGTGGCTACGGCTGCTACCCCCTGAAATTCTCTGTCAGCTGTTTTAGTCAACGCTTTCTGCAGCGACTGGGTCATTGCCAGGCAGGCAAATACGAATGCCATAGAAATGGCTACGGCCAGCCCGGTAGCCAGGTAGCGGCGCGCGTAAGTGCGCAGATTCGCTTTTAGGAGTGTGTTCATCGGACACCACCACTAAGAGTATGGTCAGCGGAAATCTTACCGTCGCGTACTTCCAGCACCCGATCTGCCACTGAGGCGCACTCAGAATCGTGGGTGACCATGATTACGGTTTGCCCCATGTCCGTTACCGCTTGCCGCAGCATAGAAAGCACTTCGCGGGAGGCCACCGAGTCCAGGTTGCCTGTGGGTTCGTCGGCCACGATAACAGCGGGATTCATTACGAGGGCGCGGGCCACAGCCACGCGTTGCTGCTGGCCGCCAGAAAGCTGCGAGGGCCTGTGGTCGAGCCGGCCTTCTATTCCCAACGCATTGGTGATCTTAGCGAATTGGCGTTCGTCTACTTTGCGGCCGGCAAGCTGGGCAGGCAACTTGATGTTGGCTGCAGCATCGAGGGTGGGAACCAGGTTGAAGCTTTGGAAGACGAACCCGATTCGGTCGCGGCGGAGCTTGGTCAGAGCGTCGTCTTTGAGCCTGGTAATTTCCTTACCCTCAATGAGCACCTTACCCGCACTGGGCGTATCCAAACCCGCCAGCATGTGCAGCATGGTTGACTTGCCGGAACCAGAAGGGCCCATGATGGCGGTGAATTTTCCTGCCTCGAATGACACTGACACGTGATCAAGAGCCTTCACCTGGGCCCCGCCGGTACCGTAGATTTTAGAAACGTCTACTAGCTCGACAACTCCCTGGCTGAAGGGGGCGGCATGTGCTCCCGTGGCGCCGTTTGCGGCCTGAACTGATTGAACTGATTGAGGAATATTTGTGCTGTTCATACCTCTACGATCACAAACTTTCCGGACGAGCAAAATAATGGGAGCCGTAAACTTTAGGTAGTGCCAGCCCTACCGAGGTGAATTGCCCCGCGCAACTAGCAGGCAGGTATTTGCGCGCGGAGCGGCCGGCGTGCCGAAGGTGCCCGTACTTGTAACGCAGCCAAATATTTACGCCAAAGGCAAGGGCAAAAACGCGTCCCACCGGTAGGCGCGCGCACCACAAACGCAAACGTGCAGCACCAATTCACCCACTGAACATAAAAAGCTGGGCCGCACTAAAAGCACGACCCAGCTTTAGTTAGCTCTACTAGAGCATGCAGGAAACGCAGCCTTGCACCTCAGTACCTTCGAGGGCTTGCTGACGAATGCGCATGTAGTACATGGTTTTAATGCCTTTTCGCCAGGCGTAAATGTAGGACTTGTTCACGTCGCGTGAAGTAACCGTGTCCGGGTAGAACAGAGTCAAGGACAACCCCTGGTCCACGTGTTGAGTAGCAACGGCATAGGTGTCGATGATCTTTTCTGGACCGATCTCGTAAGCATCCTGGTAGTACTCCAGGTTGTCGTTGGTCATGTAGGGGGCTGGGTAATAGACGCGCCCGATTTTCCCTTCCTTACGGATTTCAATCTTGGACACTATCGGGTGGATGGAAGAGGTGGAGTAGTTGATGTACGAGATAGAACCGGTGGGCGGGATTGCCTGCAGGTTTTGATTGTACATGCCGTATTCCGCCACGTCGGCAGCTAGCGCTTTCCAGTCTTCTTGGGTGGGAATGAAAATGGTGGACTTTGCCAGCAGCTGCTTACACTTGTCAGTCTTGGGGACCCATTCGCCCTCAATATATTTTTTGAAGAACTTTCCTGACGCGTAGTCAGAATCTTCAAAGCCGACAAATCTTTCGCCGCGTTCTTTCGCTATCTTGCACGAGGCCTTAATCGCCTGGTAGCACACCGCGTAGAAGTACATGTTGGTAAAGTCCAACGCTTCTTCGCTACCGTAGTACACGCCCTCGCGTGCCAGATAGCCGTGCAGGTTCATTTGCCCGAGGCCAATGGCATGGCTCATTGCGTTGCCCCGCTGGATTGACGGCACCGACGCAATGTTAGATAGATCGGATACGGCGGTGAGCCCGCGCACAGCAGTTTCGATGGTGTTTGCAAAATCCGGAGAATCCATTGTGCGCGCAATGTTGAGCGAGCCTAGGTTGCACGAAATATCCTTACCCACGTGCTCGTAGGTTAGGTCTTCGTTGTAGGTGGACGGCTCGGACACCTGCAATATTTCGCTGCACAGGTTGGACATCGTGACCCGCCCCTTAATCGGGTTGGCGCGGTTTACCGTATCCTCGAAAACAATGTACGGGTAGCCCGATTCGAACTGGATCTCGGCCAGAGTTTGGAAGAACTTGCGCGCGTCGATCTTGGTCTTGCGAATACGCGCATCTTCAACCATTTCACGATAGTGCTCGGTCACCGATATTTCACTGAAGGCTTTGCCGTAGACGCGTTCCACGTCGTACGGACTAAACAAGTACATGTCCTCTTTGCGTTTAGCTAGTTCGAAGGTGATGTCGGGGATGATCACGCCCAAGGAAAGGGTCTTGATGCGGATCTTCTCGTCTGCGTTTTCGCGCTTAGTGTCTAGGAATTTCAAAATGTCGGGGTGGTGTGCGTGCAGGTAGGCAGCACCGGCACCTTGGCGTGCCCCCAGCTGGTTGGCGTAGCTGAAGGCGTCCTCGAGCATTTTCATTACGGGCACTACCCCCGAGGACTGATTTTCGATCCGCTTGATGGGAGCCCCGGATTCACGCAGATTGGTAAGGCACAGCGCTACGCCGCCGCCGCGCTTGGACAGCTGCAGGGAAGAGTTGATGCCACGCGCGATCGATTCCATATTGTCTTCGACGCGCACCAGGAAGCAGGAGACCAGTTCCCCGCGGGCAGCCTTACCTGCGTTCAGGAAGGTGGGGGTTGCGGGCTGGTAGCGGCCTGCGATGATCTCTTCCATCACGGACATGGCTAGTTCTTCGTTCCCGCGCCCCAGGTAGAGGGCAACCATGCAGACGCGATCCTCGTAGCGTTCCAGGTAGCGTTTGCCGTCGAAAGTCTTGAGCGTGTAGGAGGTGTAGTACTTGAAGGCCCCCAGGAAGGTGGGGAAACGATACTTGTGTGCGTAGGCCGCCTTGTACAGTTTCTTGACGAATTCCCAATCGTATTGGCGCACTACTTCTTCTTCGTAGTAGCCGTTTTCGATCAGGTACTTCATTTTTTCTTCCAGATCGTGGAAGTAGACGGTGTTCTGATTTACGTGTTGCAGAAAGTACTGGCGAGCGGCCTGCTTGTCGGCATCGAATTGGATCTTGCCGTCGGGCGAATACAGGTTTAGCTTGGCGTTTAGCGCGTGGTAGTCCTTGTCAGGGCTGAGGGCGGTTTCGGTGCCCGTATCGGTCAGATTTTCTGCCAAAACTCTTCCAATCCTTTGCGAACAGTGGACACGTCGTCGCCGGTGCCCAGGAGCTCAAATTTGTACATGAAAGGGACGCCCAATTTGGCGGCAATAATGTCGCCAGCAATACAGTAGGCTTTCCCAAAATTAGTGTTTCCACCCGCGATTACGCCCCGGCAGAGGTTGCGGTTGGGCTCGTGGTTCAAGAACTTTATTACCTGCTTCGGAACAGCACCCTTCAAGTTGCCGCCGCCGTAAGTTGGCACGACCAGCACGTACGGGCGCTGCGCATATAAGAACGGATCTTTGGGGCGGAGCGGGATGCGGTCAGCATCTACTTCAAGCCGGTCGACGAACCTTTTTGTATTGTTCGTTGCCGACGAGAAGTAGATGACGTATGGGGCAGCCTGTTGGCCAGCCCCCACATTGTTAGGCATTTGCTACCTTCTGCGTTGGCAGTGCTGCAACTAGGGCCTTGATTTTGTCGGGACGGTACCCGGACCAGTGCTCGCCTCCAGCCACTACTACAGGAGCCTGCACGTAGCCAAGAGCCTTCACTTGCTCCAGCGCATCTGCGTCCTGGGTGATGTCGACCTCGGCAAACGAAATGCCTTTGCGTTTTAGTGCACGCTTAGTCGCATCACATTGCACGCACATGGGCTTAGAAAAAACAGTGACGGACATCGAGTAGGCTCCTTACTTATTGGTATTACCAGCACGTTCGTTACGCGGGTGTAACTACATCCCTGTGATTTTGTTGTAGGCGCTTTCCGCCTGCTCGTACAAACACTACACCTAGTGGTTAGCTTTCGCCATAACCACTAGATAGCGTGTTTCACACCCCTTGTGGACAAAGTTACAAAAGTGGTGGACGAGCCGGTGGACACCCCGCTTACCCCCTTCCTTTAAGCGCATTTACATTCTTCCTTCCACCACCGACAAATGGCGCCACCAAGCCGGCCCACGCCCTCGAACAAATAAAACCTTTAGCTGTGGAAAGTTTTCTCCACAAGTGCCCTTGGCCTGTGGAAAAACCCTCGTGCGAAACACGCCACTATCGTCCACTTGACTAAGCCAAACCGAAATCACCGAAGAGGAACGAACATGAAACAATGGGGCTATGAGTCAAAAAATGAACGTCGAATCATTCAACCTGGACCACAGGACAGTAAAAGCCCCGTTTGTGCGCGTTGCCGACCGCAAGCACCTACCTGGCGGCGACACGCTAATCAAGTACGATGTGCGCTTCTGCCAGCCCAACAAAGCCCACCTCGAAATGCCCACCGTGCACTCCATCGAACACCTGACTGCGGAGCTCATGCGCAACCACACCGACGCCCTAATCGACTTTGGGCCCATGGGCTGCCAAACTGGTTTCTACGCACTCACATTAGGAATCGAAATGGCCGACTTCCTTCCCCTGTTGGAGGCGACTTTCAAGGATATTCTGCACGCCAAGTCCGTACCTGCAGCTAACGAAGTGCAATGCGGGTGGGGCGCTAACCATTCCCTCGAGGGCGCCCAAAAGGCAGTGCGCGCCTTCCTAGCCGAACGTGAAAGCTGGGAAGAAGTAAAGTGAGCATTCTTATCCAGGTCGCTATGGATTTAGAGGCCGAGCCATTCTTGCGGGCACGCCCCGCCAAGGAAACGGTTAGGTGCGGGCGCGCCGTCTGCCACCTGTTGGAAGGGCCCGGCCAGGTGCTACTGGCCACCTCAGCTATTGGGCTGGTAAATGCCGCCTCGTGCCTTACGTGGGTGCTAGATTCTGCCGCCAGCGCCCTGGGCGCACAGGCCCCAACTACAGCAATCGCCGCGGGTACGTGCGGCGGGCTTGGCAAAAACATTCAGGTGCGTGACGTAGTTGCCGGCCGCGCCTACCGGTACGCGGACGCCGACGCGACTGCCTTCGGCTACAAGGTGGGCCAACTTCCGTCGGAACCAGAATTTTTCGAGGGCGAGCCAAACCTTTTACGCCGCCTTGAAGGCCGGGAAGGGGTACACGTAGGCGAGGTAGTTTCGGGCAATTCTTTCGTTGCGGCTGAGCAGACCCCGCACATGCGGGAGATTTTTCCCGACGCGTTGGCGGCGGATATGGAATCGACGGCGCTCGCCCAGGTGGCGGCGGCTCGCGGGATTAGTTTCGTTTCCGTGCGTGGCGTTTCGGATCTGTGTGGGCCTCAGGCAGGCCAAGATTTCCACATTGACGCTGCCGAGGCTGCCGAGATTTCGGCAACCACCGTTCTGGGGCTGCTGCAAAGCTGAGTAAGGGCTGCACCCAGGCGAGCTAAATTTTGCTCGCCTGGTGGAACAGCGCCTGTGGGGAGCCGGAGTGCAGCTGCCAAAGAGTCGAATGCAATACCGGGCCGCCCGCCTCGCCTACCCTGTAGCAGACGGCGTACAGCCCAGAGCCAAGGTGAGCGCAAGCCATCTTTCCCACTTTGCCGTCGCTGCTAAAGAGTTGGAGCACATCGGCAACCGCGTCAGCAGCAGTCATCGGGTGCCCACTGGCGTCAAACCCCCTAAACCCACCTGCCAGGAGCTGTTCCAATTCACTTTGGGAGCCGTTGCGAAAGGCTCTTATCAGTGCTTCTTCGGCGACGAAAAAGCGCTCGTCGCCCTCGGGGGAATCCTCTTCGTCCTGCACTTTTTTGCCCTGTAGTTCTGTTTCGGTAACGGCCGATTTTGCTACGGGGGCGCCCGCTCTACCGGCAAACCCCGGCCCTTCTGCAACGGTTTTGCCGTCGCGCATGGCAGTTGCCGCTCCGCGGGCACGGGTGTCGGCAGCCTCATTCATTTCGTGCCCTGCGTGGCCCTTGACCCACTTGAAGGTTACGGCTCGCCCTTGCATTTCTTTGTCGAGGGCAACCATTAAGTCTTTGTTCATTACGGGCTTGCCGTCGGCCTTTTTCCAGTTTTTCTTTTTCCACCCGCGCATCCATTTTGTGAGGGCGTTAATTACGTATTGCGAGTCGGCGTAAATTATTAGTTCTTGGTCTGCTAGCCCCGCTTTGCGGCTGGCTTGCAACAGGTTTAGCACGGCTGTCAGTTCGCCTATATTGTTGGTGCCGGTTTTGAATCCTCCGGCTGCCCAACAGTTTTTGTCTACGTACCAGGCCCATCCAGCCGGCCCTGGGTTGCCGAGGCTGGATCCGTCTGCTGCTGCGGTAATCATTTGTCTCCTTCTAGGTCTATTTCCCCTGCTAGCGCTTGGGCCATTGCTTTTTGGCCAACTATCCCCGCGATGGCTATGCCTGCTCCCATGTCGTGGAGGTCTGTTGCGCGCAGGCCGGGCCAGCCATGGATTTTTTTGACCCATTCGGGGGGAATGTTGCTCGCTCCCACTACTGCCCCCATGAGTGCGCCCACTGCCGCCGCGACCGTGTCTGTGTCTCCGCCAGCTTGCACTGCCCTGCTGGTGGCCTGCGCGAATGCCCGCTTTAGCGGAACCTCTTCTAGGGCGGTTGCAGCTATAGCTCCGAGGGCAGCTTGGAAGGCGGAAACCACGTAAGTATTGTCTGAGGGTGGCGCAAAGTAGCGTTCCAGAGCTTCTTCTACCCATTGGCGCCATTGCTTTTGGCGGTGTAGTGGCAATAGGTCGATGCCGCCCTCGATATTTATGCGCCCCGCCCAGGTGCTGCCCGCAGGGGCGGTGACCGCGTAGCGTACTGCTTCGGCCCACAGCACCACAGCGTCGCCTGCGAGCGGATCGGGGTGGGTGAGGCAGCTTACTGCCCTTGCAGCTTCTGAGGTTAACTGCCGCGAGTGCACCCTGGTAAGCCCTAGCACGCCTGCTCTGGGCAGAATCCCGTTTCCTGCGGACCTGCCGGTGCGTTTGTGGAAATAGGCCGCTGAGGCCGCTACTTTGTGTGCTGGGCTGCGATCTGTTTCGTCGTCTAAGGCGCCTTGCAGGATTACTCTGGTCTGCGAGTCCACGTCGGTTGCTCCTGCTTTTAGCCACCGCAGCATCCGCTCGGCAACATTGTCTAGGGAGGCTTTGCTTTGCAGGTTGGCGCCGGTTACAGCGACTTCGGCCAGGGCCACTGCGAGCTGGGTGTCATCTGACCATTCGCCTGCGCGGTAGGGGCCCATTCCCCCTCCGCGCATTGAGGGCGCAATCTGCACTTTTGGCGCAAATTCGTAGGGCACCCCCAGGGCGTCCCCGCAGGCGGTACCCACCAGCACTCCTGCTGCCCGAGCAGCTATGTCTACTCGTGAGGCGCGCGGCTTTTGCAAATTGGAAGTTGGCGGTTGCTTCATCACCATCCAGAGTAGCGCCGAGTTCGTGAAAGCGTGTTTAGGCGAACCATGCGTCAGCTAGAAGTTGTAGCGAACGCATGCGTAGGGCCGGGTCGAATGCGTAGCAGGTTACTATCAGTTCGTCGAGGTCGTGTTCGGTTACGAACGCCTGCATTTTCTGGGCTACCTGCTGCGGGTCGCCAATTGCCTTCGCGGAGGGCAGGTTGCGCACTAGGGAGGCCTCTGCCACCCCTAATACCCCCTCGAGATCACGGGTGGGAGCGGGCAGTTGCCCGGCGTGGCCACGCCTAATCCGCGATTGCATCTGCAGGTTTGTGGTGTAGAGGTATTCGGCTTCTTCCTGCGTGGGTGCCACCATCACATTGATCCCGGCCATCACGTAGGGCTTTTCAATCTGGCACGTTGGGGCTTCAGAGGTAAAGTCGGCTCGGTAGATTGTAAGGGCTGCCCGCATTGCTGCTGGAGCGAAGTGGGAGGCAAACGAGAAGGGTAGCCCCAACTGCGCAGCTACCTGGGCTCCCCCGGTGGAAGATCCCAACATCCAAAGTGGCACTTGGGTGCCTTGTCCGGGGATGGCACGCACGCTAGTTAGTGGCCGGTCGGGCGCAAACGGCAGACCGAGCGCCCCGGCCTCGGCCCCCCGCACCTCGGTGGCATATTCGCCCTCGTCGGGTTCGGCCAGGTAGTTCGCCAGCTCTTGGACGTCGGCGCTGAAGGAACGCAAATCAGCCTTCCCCCTGTTTAGGGCTGCCGCCGTAACCGGATCAGTGCCGGGAGCCCTCCCCAGCCCCAAGTCGATGCGATTCGGGTAGAGGGTGGCCAGGGTGCCGTAGTATTCGGCAACCATCAGCGGGGAATGGTTAGGCATCATTACCCCACCCGACCCCAATCGGATCCGGCTAGTGTGCTCGGCGGCGCGCCCCAACAGGAGCGATGTGGCAGAGGCCATGAACGCCATTGAACCGTGGTGTTCGGCAACCCAATACCGGTTGTACCCAATCTGGTCAGCTAGTTTTACCAGCTCCAAGGAATTGTCTAGCGCCTCTTTTCGGCTCATCCCCTCGGAGACGGGAACCAGATCCAAGATACTTAGCGGGACTCGTTGTGTCGCCATGTTTCACCTAACGTCTAGCCGGATACCTAATACGCTACCCGCCAGGTGGCGTCCGCGCCGGTATTTCTCACTGCGCTAACTTCGCCTCCTAAAACCTAGAGCCACCACCCCCGCTCCAACTAGGGCAAGCGCTCCCCCACCTGCCAGCATTGTCCCAACTCCGGTCTTGGCCAACGTTGCCGGTTCCTTCTGGCGGCGCTTTGGAGCGGTTTCTGCAGGCTGCTCTTCGCTCACCTTTATCGCACCTTCTGCTATCGGCTCAGATTTTGTCGGCAAATCTTTTTCAACCTCTTCGGGAGGAGTAGCTTGCGGTTGCTCCTGCACGTGTACGGCCGCCTTTGCCGGAGGCTGTTCCTTAGGAACTTCGACCTGCTTTTGCGGTGCGGGAGGGGCGGGTTCGGGGACTGTCTTTTTCGGCGGCACCGGTTTTGGGGCCGGCTTAGGGGAAGGCTTCGAAACGGGCGCCGCGGGGATCTTGATCCTTGCAGTCAGGGTGGTGTCGCGGCCAGGGAGCAGCATGTCCTGAGCCTTTTTGTCCTCCCACACTCGGAATGAGGTAGCGGGAACGCCTGTGGCTTTTAGTTCTAGCAGCGTGGTTTTGCCTGCCACTGGAATAGCCTTAAGGGTGGTCACCTTGGCTGCACTGGTAAAAGAAACCCGTGCTTGAGCCTTACTGTTGCCCACAGCAACTTTGCCTTCACCGCCAGCTTGGACCTTCACCCCAATCGGGTTTCCCGCGCTCGAAACCACGCGTACTCCTACGCTGGCCCCTTTTCTGGTCAGTTCAAATTTGTAGGGTCCGGCATATTTAGCTGCCTCGTCCAGGTATCTCTGCGCATCCTTTTTCACCTGCCCGGGCAACTCACCTTTGTCCTTTAAGTACTGTTTCGAATTGGTGGAGCTGTGTACCGCATGGACGAGGCCGGCCAGCGCGGCCGGGTTGCCGCCCTCGGCTTGAGCTCCTGCCTCCTTCAAGTGCCGCCAGAGCAGGTAGGCGATAAGGGGCTGTTTTTCGGCGCTGACAATATTTTCTTTGGCGTCCCCTAGGTACGAGTCTGACACCTTATAGGGCTGGCCTGCTGGGACTGTAACTTCGCGATCAAAACGGACGGGGTGAGCCTTTGAAGGAAAATTAATTTGTGAATCCGTGGCGCAGATCAGAAACTGCCCGTCAGCGCCTTTGTGGGCTCCCAGTTCTAGGTCTGCCCGGCCGACAACCTTCCACGAATCTACGCCCACCCCAGCCTCGGAAGCGGTTGCGGGCGGAGCGAAAGCCCCTACCGACAGCGCGGCAAGGGCGACAGCCGTCGCAATACGCGAACGAAAAATGCGACAGCAACGCACAGGCAGACTAGCTTGCAATAGAGGCACATTTTGCCCGCCTCTAGGCTTAACTTTTGTTCTCATGGCACCAGTTTCTAGACGGGCATACCCCCGCGCTAGAGCCGCCAAACACGCCTGTGGATAGTTTCTATGCGCAAAATTGTGGATAAGTGCACAGCAAATAGGTTTGCGCCTGAGCCCAATTTCGCGCTACTGTATACGAGCTGATGCAAGCTCGAGTGGCGGAATAGGCAGACGCGCACGGTTCAGGTCCGTGTGGTAGAGATACCGTGGGGGTTCAACTCCCCCCTCGAGCACAGTCGAATCCCAAGGCAAACGCCCTGGGATTTTTTCTTGCCCTCACCTCGCGCCCCTTCGGCGGTTTCTAGGCCCAACCCGGCTTCCGCCCTCAGACCCTTTCACCTCCCCTTACGCGATCAGCAAAAGCCCCTCCCGTCTCTTCTTATAACCGGCGCGCTGGTGCTAAGGTGCAAGATCTCTAGTTAACGCGGCATACTAGGGAAGGTATATGACCATTTTTGGGTTCGCAGCCCAAAGCACTATTGGGGGTTGACGGTGAGCGTATTTGACCGTTTCGAAAACGCCGTTGAGCGCGGCATTTCTGGCGCGTTTTCCAAGGTTTTCCGGTCGCAGCTAAAGCCTGTCGACATTTCGGCTGCAGTACGCCGGTCGATGGAAGATAATACGGCTGCTATTAGCTCTAACCGCACGGTAGTGCCCAACGAATTCACAGTCAGCCTCTCTAAGGCCGACTTCGACAACATTGCTGGCGGCCAAGGCGACGTGTTGGCCGAAGAAATGGTAAACGACGCAACCCAGTACGCCACTGAACAATCCTACTCGTTCGTGGGGCCGGTGGTTGTCACCTTCACCAAAGATTCGGCCCAAGAGACCGGCTCTGTGCGCGTCACCCCAGCCACGCGCCGCGGCCCGGCCGCCCCAGTCACCTCGAACCAAGCAAGCCCGTCCCACCCGGTACTCGAAATCGACGGCAAACGCTGGATGCTGACCGAACCAGTAACCGTAATCGGCCGAGGCGCCGACGCCGACATAGTCCTCTCCGACAGCGGAGTATCCCGCAAACACCTAGAACTGCGGATCACCCCCACCGGGGTAATCGCCACAGATCTGGGTTCAACTAACGGCTCCTACGTCGAAGGGCATCGCATCGACGCGGCCACATTGCTCGACGGCAACGAGCTCACAGTAGGGCGCACCCACATCTTTTTCTACACCTCCGAAGGGGAGGAGGCGTAGGGGTTGGCTTCAGAATTAGCGGTTACAGTAATCCGGCTCGGCTACCTACTGCTCCTGTGGCTATTTGTAGTTGCGGCCCTCGGGGTATTGCGTCGCGACGTCTGGGGCACAGTTGTCACCCCCAGAGGGCGCGGACGCCGGGGGGCAAAAAGGCGCCGGGAGTCGCCCTCGCCAAAAACTGAACGCGATTCTGGCGGCATTCCTCGCCGCCGTTCCATCACGGGATCCAACACCTCCCCCACGCAACTCGTTATTACCGAGGGCGCCCTAATCGGCACTACGATGCCACTTGGATCGTCGGCCATCGTCATCGGGCGTTCCCCCGCCTGCACCTTAGTGGTTGACGATTCGTACGCGTCTTCGCAGCACGCCAGGCTTTATTTAGCAGGCGGTTCGTGGCACGTCGAGGACATGAATTCCACCAACGGCGTATTCGTCGACGGGGAGCGCATTTCCTCACCTCGGCCGGTCGGTTTAGGAAACCAAATTCGGATCGGCCAAACTACATTGGAGCTAACAAAATGAGTCTTACTTTGCGCTTTGCTACCCGCTCTGATGTGGGTTTGGTACGTAAGTCCAACCAAGATTCGGGCTATGCGGGACCACATTTGTTAGTACTTGCCGACGGCATGGGCGGGCCGGCCGGCGGGGATATTGCCTCTTCTATTGCTGTGGCTCACCTTGCCGACCTGGACTCCGATGCGCATGGAGCGGACGACCTGCTAAACCTGCTACGCACGCGCATTTCAGATGCCCACGAAGAGCTGGTGGACCGCTCTTCCCACGACGCTGATCTGCACGGCCTGGGCACCACCTGCATTGCGGTGCTACGTTCGGGTAACAAATTGGCCATGACTCACATTGGCGATTCGAGGGCGTACCTGCTGCGGCAGGGAACGCTTACACAGGTGACCACCGACCACTCATTTGTGCAGTATTTAGTGCAGTCTGGCCAGCTCACCCCCGAGCAGGCCGAGAACCACCCCCAACGCAGCGTACTTTTGCGCGTGCTTGGCGATTCGACCTCGGACATTACCCTTGACGAATCAATCAGGGAGGCCGTCGAGGGCGACCGTTGGCTCCTGTGTTCGGACGGGCTTTCCGGGGTGGTGAGCGCCCAAACTATCGGCGAGGTGTTGCACGGGGTCGAGGATCCTGCCGATGCCTGCGACCAGCTGATTGCCCTAGCATTGCGCGCCGGCGGTCCCGACAACGTAACTGTCGTAATTGCCGATGTGGTAGATCCAGATCACCTGGGCTATGAGCCGTCTACCGCCCCGCAAATCGTGGGAGCGGCTGCTACCAATCGGCTAGAGCGCACCAGGGATGCCGATTCTGCAGCGGGCAAGGCGGCAGCACTGGCCGGCCGAGGTGACCCCTCGCGCAGCCCGCGCGACCAGAAAGAACTTGATGCCGACGCAGCCGACGCAGCCGATCTAAAACGTAAAAAACGCCGGCGCCGACTCATTGGCTCCCTGGTTGGCCTTTTAATTGCGGCAGTTGTAGCAGTTGGGGGCGTTTTAGCCTGGAACTGGTCCCAAAATCAATATTACGTGTCCCCTTACAAGGGCAAGGTTGCGATCTACCAGGGAATCCCCCAAACGGTTGGGCCTTGGCACCTGTCCCACCACGTCGAACTATCTAACCTAAACATGTCAGATCTGGACCCATTCGCAAGGGACAGGCTACAAACTCCGATTACCCGCGATTCGCTTACCGAGGCGCGCGAAGTAGTAAAGAATCTGCAGCGCACCCACGTAAACGTCGATCTGATATCTCCGAAACCGGATTCTGCTGGGTCAGGCAAGTAATGGCAACAGTCGAGATCAAGCCGGTTTCTTCGGCTCGCCTCCCCGAGATAGGCCTGCTAGCGTTGGCCCTTTTGGTCGGTGTGGGCGGCTACGTGGCGACCGCTGTCACCAGAACTGGGGAGCCGCCCTCGGGCCTGTGGATGCACTTGGGTGCCCTAGTGGTATTCACCGTGGTAACGCACCTGCTGGTGCGCCACTTTGCCCCCTACGCCGATCCCGTCATTCTGCCTATCGCGGTAGCTTTGAACGGCATTGGGCTCGCCATGATCTACCGCCTCGACCTGTCCTATGCGGCCCGCGGCCAACAAGACCTGGTGGTGGGATCTAAACAGCTCATAATCACCGTTGCCGGCATTGTCCTCATGGCTCTCACACTCATAGTGGTTCGTGACCACAGGCGGCTGCGCAAAAACTCCTACCTACTTATGCTAGGTGGGCTGCTACTACTAATACTGCCCATCTTCTTCCCCGCGGTAAACGGCGCCAAAATCTGGATCAACCTGGGCTTTATAACCATCCAGCCTGCAGAACTCACCAAAATTCTGCTGGCAATCTTCTTCGCCGCCTACCTGGTGGAAGGCCGCGACAAACTATCTGTGGGCGGGCCCAAAATCTTGGGGTTGCGGCTGCCGCGTCCGCGCGACCTAGGCCCCCTAGTAGTGGTTTGGGCAGCCTCAATCGTAGTCCTAGTAGGGCAGCGCGACTTCGGCACCTCACTACTGCTATTTGGTCTGTTCGTAGCCATGCTCTACGTGGCAACCGACAGGGTATCCTGGCTGATAATCGGCGCCTTACTCATGCTTCCTTTCCTGTGGATGGCAACCAAGGTTTCACACGTCTCCTCGCGAATCGACGGGTGGCTGCACGCCCTCGACCCAGCTGTCTACAATCGGCCAGGCGGGTCGGGCCAGCTAGTGCAAGGCCTATTCGGTATGGCCACAGGCGGGCTTTCAGGGACCGGATGGGGATCCGGCTACCCGCAGATAGTGCCATTTGCGAACTCCGATTTCATCTTCGCTTCCCTTGCAGAAGAGCTCGGACTAACCGGCGTCTTCGCAATCTTGGTCCTGTACCTGATCCTAATCGAACGAGGCATGCGCACGGCTATTGGTGTGCGCGACGGCTTCGGCAAACTCCTGGCAACCGGGCTGAGCTTCGGAATCGCCTTCCAAGTTTTCGTAGTGGTCGGGGGCATCACCCGTGTGCTCCCACTAACCGGGCTGACACTGCCATTTTTGGCAGCCGGTGGCTCTTCACTCATGTCCAGCTGGATCATAGTCGGCCTGCTGCTGCGCATTTCCGATGCTGCACGCCGGCCCGCCCCCACCGGCCAACTCACTACCGCCGAAATCGACAAGGTCACTAAAGGCAGCTCCGCCACCCAAAAAGACGCCCCCAAAGTCGGGGCCACGCCCTCGAACGAAGAAACCCAGCTAGTACACATCAACAAAGGGGAGGCGCTGTGAATACCCAAGTACGACGCCTCACGCTGGTTGTGGTCCTAATGTTTATTACGCTCATGTGCGCGGCCACGCTAATCCAGTTCGTCAAAGCGCCAGAACTGAACGCGGATTCACGCAATGCACGCACAATTTACGCCTCCACAGGCAGGGATCGCGGTTCCATAATCGTAGGCGGTGCCCCCGTGGCCTCTTCAGACCCCTCTAACGACGTCTTCAAATATCAACGCCAATATCCCGCAGGTGGCCTATACGCGCTGGCCACCGGCTATTACGCCACCGCCTTCAACACCGCCACCGGCCTCGAGGCCGACCAAAACCAGGTCCTAGACGGCACCTCCGACACCCTTCTAAAATCGCGTATACAGCGTCTATTTACCGGCGAACAACCCGTGGGGGGCTCCCTCGAACTAACCATCAATCCCGCAGCCCAGCACGCAGCCGCTGAAGCTTTGGGAGATAGGCGAGGGGCCGTGGTCGCCTTGGAACCGAAAACCGGGCGCATCCTGGCACTTTATTCCTCGCCCTCCTACGATCCCAACCCTTTGGCCTCCCACGATGGGAAAACCGCCCAACAGGCTTACGACGCCTACAACAAAGATCCTGAACGGCCGCTAGACAACAGGGCTTTCGGCGGCCATACCTACGCTCCGGGATCCACGTTCAAGCTGGTAACTGCGGCCGCCATGCTCGAATCGGGAAAGTACAAGACCGACACTAAGATCGAATCGCCAGTTACCTTGGATCTGCCCCAAACCGAGAACAAGATTTCTAACGACGCCGGTGAGGCCTGCGGGGACGGCAATCCCACCTTCCAGTATGCGCTCGCGCATTCGTGCAACACCACGTTTGCCAAAACC
Source organism: Winkia neuii subsp. neuii DSM 8576 (assembly GCF_000420405.1). GTDB lineage: Bacteria > Actinomycetota > Actinomycetes > Actinomycetales > Actinomycetaceae > Winkia > Winkia neuii. The sequence continues at coordinate 139,648 of NZ_ATUW01000007.1, forward strand.
GGCATGGACCTGGGCCAAGACGCCATTTCGAAGCAGGCAGAAGCCTTTGGCTTTGGCACCGCGCACAAGATTCCGCTGCGCGCTACGCCCTCGACATTCCCCAAGGACATGCCGCAGGCCCAAACCGCTATGAGCGCCATAGGGCAATTCGACGTACGCGTTACACCGCTGCAGATGGCAATGGTTTCGGCCGGCATTGCCAACGGTGGGACTGTAATGAAACCCCAGCTCATTTCCCGGATCATGGATGCTGATCTGAGCGTGCAAAAACAGGAATCGCCCTCGGAATTCGGCCGTGCCATGCGGGCTGACAGTGCCGCCCAACTAACCAAGATGATGGTTGCCGCCACTAAGGAGGGCACCGCCACTGCCGCCCAGATTTCTGGAATCGACGTAGCTGGCAAGACCGGCACCGCCGAGCGCGGCCAGCTGGCAGACGGCTGGTTTACAGGTTTCGCTCCTGCTAACGACCCGCGTATTGCTGTTGCCGTTGTAGTAGAGGGCGGGCAATCGGGTGTCGACATCGCCTACGGCGGGCAGGTGGCCGCCCCCATAGCTAAAGCCGTCATGCAGGCGGTGATCAACCAATGAGTGGACGTATTGCTGCCGGGTTTACGCTCGGTAACCGCTATGTGTTGCTTACCCAGATTGCCGTTGGCGGAATGGGCGAGGTTTGGCAGGCCCGCGATTCCAAGGACGGTTCCATTGTTGCTGCGAAGGTGCTAAAAGAGGAACTGGCTGGCCAGGGCCAATTCTTATCCCGCTTCAATGTGGAGGCCCGCAACGCTCAAAAGATTTCCCATCCGGGTGTGGCGCAAACTCTGGACTACGGCGAGGACGACGGCCTGGCCTGGTTGATTATGGAGCTTGTCGACGGCGTTCCTATGACCGAGTTGTTGCAAGACGGGGCCACCCTGGAGCCCGATCTTTTGCTCTCTATCATGTACCAGACAGCTAATGCGCTCGACGCTGTTCATAGCGCCGGGATTGTCCACAGGGATATTAAGCCTGCCAACATCCTGGTGCGCGCTGACGGCGTTGCTAAGCTGACTGATTTCGGTATCTCGTTTAGCCCCCACCAGGAGCAACTTACTGCGGTGGGAATGGTTATGGGCACAGCCCAGTATTTGCCTCCGGAACAGGCTACGGGTAATCCGGCTACTCCGGTCGGGGATTTGTACGCACTGGGGATTATTGCCTACGAGGCCTTGGCCGGCAAGCGTCCGTTTACTGGTTCTTCGCAGGTAGATATTGCTTTCGCGCATGTGAATCAGAAGGTTCCTCCTCTGCCTGATTCAGTTCCCCCTGAGCTGCGCGCGCTTGTAATGCAATTACTCGAAAAGGATCCCGCTCACAGACCGGCTTCTGCTCGGGACTTGGCCCGCGATCTGGCTCGTGTCAGCCACATTTTGCGCACTGGTCGCAGCAGTGAGCCCGAGCCTGGTGCTAAGCCCGCCGGCAGGATCCCCAAGTCTAAGAAGCGCGCGCTCATGCGCCCCTGGCCGTTGCCGGGGGGAGCTCACAAGGGGGCTGTGCGCACTTCAATTGCGCCGTTGGCCGAGGATTCAGACAAGGTGGATCAGCTGGATGGCGGCACTGTGTCGGCCCCCGAGCAAATGCCTCCTGAATTTGCGCCCCAGCGCACCCCGGAGGTTCATTCTGCGCGCCGGTACACCATCACTAAAGATTCTTTGGCTAGCGCGATTGAGGCGCTCGGCAAGTGGCGGCCTACGAAGCCTCCTGCCTGGCGTCCTCCGGATAAAAACAAGGGGCGCAGCAAAGGCGATCGCGCCGGTTCTACTGTTCTCGCCGAGGTCGCACCTCGCCCTCGCAGGTATGCCACCCACATGGGTGGGGCGAGCAATCTGACATACTGGATCTGCCTGGCCGTATTTGCGCTGATAGTTTTCGCCATCGCGACGGTGGCATTTTGGAACCTAATCGATTCCGCGAGTGCGCAGGTCGCCCTCGCACTAGTAACTGATTTGAAGGGTGTGTCATGGCCGAATCTCTGTTAGCAGGACGCTACGAGGTACGAACGCTCATTGGCCGAGGCGGGATGGCGCAAGTCCACCTGGGCTACGACATTCGTCTATCTCGCGTAGTTGCCATTAAGATGCTGCGCACTGACCTGGCTCGCGATTCTATTTTCCAGGCTCGTTTCCGCCGCGAAGCTCAGTCTGCTGCTTCGCTCAATCATCCTAATATTGTGGCGGTCTACGACACGGGCGAGGAAACGGTTACTACTCCTGATGGCTCCACTGTGCAGGTTCCGTATATCATTATGGAATATGTCGAGGGGCACACGGTGCGCGATCTTTTGTCTGACGGCTCGCCTGTTCCAATTGACGAGGCCATCGAGATCATGACCGGGGTGCTGCAGGCCCTCGAGTATGCGCATTCGCAAGGGCTGGTGCACCGCGATATAAAGCCGGGCAACGTCATGCTTACTACTACTGGCAAGGTCAAGGTCATGGATTTTGGCATTGCGCGGGCGTTGGCTGATTCTTCGGCCACTATGACTCAGACTGACGCTGTTGTTGGCACGGCCCAGTATTTGTCTCCTGAGCAGGCGCGTGGCGAGAAGGTGGACAATAGGTCCGATCTTTATTCTGCCGGTTGCTTGCTTTACGAGCTGCTTACGGGCCGTCCTCCTTTCACTGGTGACACGGCGGTGGCAGTTGCCTATCAGCATGTTTCTAAGGTTCCTACGCCTCCAGCGCAGATTACTCCCGATATTCCGGAGGCGCTAAACCGGGTGGTAATGAAGTCTTTGGCCAAAACTAAGGAGGATCGTTACGCTGACGCGGGACAGATGCTGCAGGATTTGGTTGCGGCCGGCAGGGGGGCCAGGGTTGGTGCTCCCGGTGTTGACACGTGGGGCGAGGGCGAGACCCAAGTTTTGACGCGCAGCGACGAGTTGGATCGCACTAGGGCGTTGTCTATTACTCAGCCACAGTCTCCGATTCAGGATCAGGCGGCTCTGCGGCGTGCTCGCCAGGAGGCGAAGCGGGTTGAGGCTGAACGGGATAAGAAACGTAAGCGGCGCAATCGTATTGTTGCGACTGTGGTTGCGCTTTTGGCGCTGCTTGTTGTTGGTGCAGTTGGCTATTTCATTTGGAATGGCCAGAAGGATCCTAACGAGAATAAGGTAGCGGTTCCTGCGAATATTGTTGGCATGTCCAGGGCGGAGGCTCGGACTGAGCTTTCGAATGCTGGGCTTACCATGGTCGAGGGTACTCCTCAGGAGTCTGACACGGTCGAGGCCGACCACATTATTTCTTCTACCCCGGAGCCTGGCACGCAGGTCGAGAAGGGCTCTAAGGTTACTGTGGTTGTTTCTAAGGGTAAGGGAGAAATTGAGGTCCCTGATCTTTCCGGAATGAGCCAGGAGCAGGCGCGAGCTGCTTTGCAGGCGGCTGATTTGACGGCTGGTTCGGTGAGTACCCAGGATTCTGGTACTGTGCCCAAGGATCAGGTGATTTCTTCTGATCCAGGGGCGGGCACTAAGGTTGCCAAGGGCACTACGGTGAATCTGGTTGTAGGTTCCGGAATGGTGAATGTGCCGCAGGATTTGGTTGGCAAGTCTAAGGACGAAGTAGTTAAGTTCTTGCAGGATAATGGCTTGTCTATCACTATTACCGAGGTCGAGACTTCAGCTGTTCCTCAAGGTAACGTGGCTTCTTTGTCGGCTGTGGGCCAGGTGAAGCAGGGTACGTCTATTACGGTGAATGTGGCTAAGGCTCCGCCATCTCCGTCACCGTCACCGTCGCCCTCTGACAAGGATCAGAATAAGGATAAGGATACTCAGGGAGATTCCAATGCTCCTAGCGGGCAGAACCAGAATGGTGGCGCTACCCATTAGTTAGGTTGTATTGCCCGGCGGATGGGCCTTTGAACTGCTCCCCATTAGTTGAACTGAAAATCAGTCACCAGCTAGTGGGGAGCAGTTTGTGCGCGCAGAAAGTTTGCTGTCCGGTTGGCAGCGGGAGCGGTTCGCCCTAGGCGGGCATTTTTATTTGTTAAAATTTGGGTCTTTTAGACAGATTTTGGCTAGCTGCCAGGGTTTTTCTGCACTATAGAGGCTTTCTTCTTGCCTTGCCCAAACCTCCCAGTAGGGGGCATAGGTTTGGCCGTCGCGGGCTAGGGCGCGTTTTTTGCGTTTGCCGGTTTCTAGCTCAAGCCAGATGCCTACCGCTCCGGCTGCTGCTGCCGAGTCCCGCGTGAGTGCACCGCAACCTTCTACAATCCAGTCTTTGGCGGGGTCAGGTTCGAGCCAGGGGCCCCAATCGTTTTGCCGCCAGTCCCACAGGTGGATGCGGCTGGTGCGCCTGTTTACTAGGTCTGCGCATTTTTGGGCGGCAACCGCCAGCCCTTTCCAGCCGGGGCACCACGCTTCGACGGCCAGTAGCTGGGCCTGGGGGGCCTGCTCGTGGAGTGTTTTTGCGAGGGAGGTTTTACCTGCCCCTGAGCGCCCGTCTATTAGGAGTCGCAGCGGCGCCCTACCTGCTAGGTGTTTTGCCCTCGCAAATAGGTCGTTCACCTGGATATCTCGCGAACTTTGCGCAGCCAGTTTGCGAACATTTGGTGGCCTTCACTGGTGGTTACAGATTCCGGGTGGAATTGCACGCCCCATAGCGGGGCTTCTTTGTGTTCGAGCCCCATTATGGTGCCGTCGTCGGTTTTGGCGTTTACGGCCAGTTCGGCGGGGATTGTTTCTGGATCTACTGCTAGGGAGTGGTAGCGCGTCACTTGCAGGGGGTTGTCGAGGCCGGCAAAGATGCCGGCTCCGGAGTGGTGTATCAGCGAGGTTTTGCCGTGCATTAGCTGTGGGGCCCGCACTATTTTTGCGCCGCATATTTCGGCTAACCCCTGTTCTCCTAGGCATACTCCTAGCATGGGTTTGCCTAGCTCTTTGCAGGCTTTTAGCACTTGTGGGCTGGATCCTGCTTCGGAGGGCGTGCCTGGTCCGGGGCTTATCAATACCCCGTCATAGGTTGAGATTGCGTCGGCTACGTCGGTTGCCTGGGTGGCGTAGGGAGCACTGCCATCTTGGTCGGTGTAGAAGCGTCCTCCGATCTTGTCGATGTCGACTTTGGCGGGAGCGCCTACTGCAACCCGGTCGTTGCGAACTACTTCTACGGTCGCCCCTAGGGCGCGCAGGTAACCTACGATTGTCCAGACGAAGGAGTCGTAGTTATCCACGCAGAGTATTTTTAGGCCGGCGCCTACGTTTGCATTTTCCATGTTTTTGCCTAATGAACAGTGTTTCCAGTCAGGTTGAAGTACTTTTCTGCCCACGGGTACACCCAGGTGAAAAGTACTGCAATAGTACCCACTATTAGGATGAGTGCTTCTAGTAGTTTCACGAAGGTGGGGCCGGGAAGGATCCTCCACAGTGCAGCGTACATTAGTTTGCTCCTTCCAGTTCTGCGGGGATGCCGGTCTCGGGGGGCACCCAGTGGTCTAGTTTGGCGTGGACTATGTAGCGGTGGGTATTGCCGAATTGTCCGCCCGAGGCCGTAGCGCAAGTTGTGAGGGTCATCAGCCGTTCGGTGGGCTCAGCTCCGGGTTTTGACGGTACTGGGGCTATTACTCCTCCGTCGTCGGGGGTGGTTAGTTTTTTCTCGGTTACTTTGTATACGAGCCAGGCTTTTTTGGTACGCACGATTATGTTGTTGCCCGCTTCTAGGCGGTCGATGTAACGGAAATTGGAGCCGTATGAGCGCCGGTGCGCGGCAACTGAGAAGTTACCTACTGCCCCCGGCAGGGCAGTGCGTTCGTAGTGGCCTGCTACGCCTCGATCCAGAATATATTGGGCGGAGCCTTCCACCACTGGGACAACCATTTTTTCCCAGGCGGGCACGTGCAAACTTGCGAAGGTGGTATCCCATCCGGGCGGGTCGGTTGCGGGCGGGGCGTCATAGCGCAGATCGCTTGAGATTTTCTTGGGTCCGTCGTTTAGCTGTTTGTCAAAATCGCTTAGGGCCGCGTTTTCTGCGGCAGAGACCTGCCAGTCCGTTACGTATACCTGCCAGAAAGCAAAGAGACCAATGATTACCCCAACTGTTATGAGCAGTTCCCCTATTACACTAATGGGGTCTGCTCCGCGCCGGCGCCGGCGGCTCCGCTGGGGGGTGCGAACGTGACTCACCTGCCCACCTCCTAGTTTCGTCGCAACTATTGTATGAGCATTCACGTTCGTTTTACGTTCCATGTTGCAATTGTTCGCGTTGGAGCCACTACACTAGGGAACGACCAAATAAGTTTTTACCTCAGGAGTCGCAGTGGCCGAGTCCCGCAAGTCTAGTAAGTCCCGCGTTTCTAACGCCGATGAATCCGAGTTGAATGCCGGCTGGTCTGCAGGCATGACACCTTCCCCGCGTTGGTGGGCGCCTGTTTCTGTGACGCTCATGATTCTGGGCCTGCTCTACATTATCGTGTACTACATTTCTGGCGCCCACTACCCGATTGGGGCTATTGGAAACTGGAATCTAGCAATTGGCGTCGGCGTGGCCATGGTTGGCTTTTTGATGTTGCTCAGGTGGAAGTAGCCTAACGGCTAAGGGCATTTTGGCGCAGTTTAGCTTGTTGTAGGCGCCTGGCGTCAATAGAAATATGGGGCAGAGGTTTACCCTCTGCCCCATTTCTGCTGCCAGCTTTATTAGTCGTTGATTTCGACAGATTCTATTACCACGTCTTCGAGGGGTCGATCCTGCGGTCCGGTGGGTACTTTCGCTATTGCGTCAACGACTTTCTTGGATTCGTCGTCAGCCACTTTACCGAAGATGGTGTGGTGGTTTTGTAGGTGTGGGGTGGGGGCAACGGTGATGAAGAACTGGGAGCCGTTAGTGCCCGGGCCGGCGTTAGCCATCGCTAGCACGTAGGGCTCTCCGAAGGTTAGTTCGGGGTGGAATTCGTCTTTGAACTGGTATCCGGGGCCGCCTGTACCGGTGCCTAGCGGATCGCCGCCTTGAATCATAAAGCCGTCGATTACGCGGTGGAAGATGACTCCGTTGTAGAGCGGCTCGGAGGTGGGCTTACCGTTCTTGGGGTTCACCCATTCGCGCTCGCCTAGGGCTAGTTCGCGGAAGTTTTTCACGGTTAGAGGGGCGTGGTTTGGGAATAGTTCTAGGCGGATGTCGCCTTTGTTAGTGTGCATTATTGCTTCCATGGCTCTTATGTTGCCAGGGCGAGGGCGCCAACGCTAGTTCCAACATTGGCGTTGGCGTCGTTTTTGTGTAGCCGAGGGCGAAATTTTGCGTCCACAGATTTGTAGGCCAAGCAAAACCTCGCTTTTGTTGGCAGAATAGGAAAGGTATACGCCGAAGGCGTTTCGGCGCTGACGATATAAGGAGCATGTGGATGTTCGGTAGGAAGAAGGAAGCATCGACCGAGGCCATCGAGTCGGTCCGCGACCACGCTCATGGTTGGATTGACGCGGCCGCCGATTATGTGGCCCCCAAGGTTGATCAGGCTTCGAAGGCTATTCGGCCTGTTTACCAGGATGCGCGCGCACGTTTCGAGGACGAGATTTTGCCGCGTGTGAGCGAGGCTAGCGAGAAGTTGCAGAAGGATGTTCTGCCTTCTTTGGAACAAAAGGCTCAGGATGCCACCGAGGCCACTAAACGCTACGGTAAGGCAGCTCAGTCTTCGGCTAAGAAGTATGCGGCAGTGGCTGCTGCTTCGCCTGCAGTAAAGAAGACTCGTGCTGCCGCACAGTCGGCTAAGTCTGCTGCGCTCGACACTCCGGTTCCGTCGAAGCGGGAACTGAAGAAGGCGGCTAAGCAGGCAGCCAAGCAGGCTAAGAAGGCTGCTAAGGACAATAAGAAGGCTTTGGCTAAGGCTCGCAAGTCTAATGGTTCGTCTAAGGGCGGGCTTATTGCGTTGCTAATTGCTGCCGCTGTTGGTGCTGCCGGTTATGTGGCTTGGCGCCGCACGAAGCCGGTTGAAGATCCGTGGGCCGAGGAATATTGGGAGGACGTAAAGATGGATCTGCCTATTGACGACCAGGAAGTACCTAACGAACAGGCCGAGGACGCCGCTACCACCGATCAGGTGCAGGATCGCACCGAGCAGAAGGTGCAGGCTCACCAGGCTGGTTTGGATGAGCATTCTGACAACTAGTATTCACTAGCGTTTCTGGGGAGGAGCTTCAGCTCCTCCCCAGTTTTGTTTCTAAATCGCAGTTTTTAAGCGCCATTGAATACCCGGCCGTATCATAGGCGTAGTAGTCGTTTTATCTTATGTATTTTTCGAAGGGTGGCACATGGTTAAGCGTGCAATTGGTATTGCTCTCGCGTTCATTGGCCTTGTCGTGGGGGCGGGCTTCGCTTCGGGGCAAGAGATCTCCCAGTATTTCGTGGCTTTCGGTATTTCCGGTATTTGGGGAGCTGTCATTGCGGGGGTGGTTATGGCTGCTGCCGGTTTGGCCACTTTAGAGTTGGGGAGTTATTTTCAGGCTAAGGAACACCGTTTTGTTTTAGATCGTGTCACTCACCCTATTCTGTCTCGTTTTTTCGATGCTTCGATCATGTTCACTTTGTTTTTCACTGGCGTGATCATGATTGCGGGTGCGGGTTCGAATCTGCAGCAGCAGTTTGGGCTGCCTATTTATGTGGGTGCCTTAATTATGGTTGCCATGGTGATTTTGGCTGGCTTTTTGGACGTGGATAAGGTTACTCGGCTGATTGGTGCTATTACTCCGCTGGTGATCATTTTTTTGGTTTCGGTAGCTATTTATTCCATTGTTACTGCTACGGAATCTGTTTCTTCTCTTACTCCTGTTGCTCAGCAGACGGTTCATACTTCGTTGCCGCATTGGTCGGTTTCTGCTTTGAATTATGTGGGCATGGAGTTCATTATTGCCGTTTCCATGGCTATCGTGATGGGCGGCGATTTTGTGGATCCGCGTTCTGCGGGGCTGGGCGGATTGCTTGGCGGCATCGTATTCGGTGTTTTATTAGCCTTGTCAGCTCTTGGTTTACTTTATGCGGTGCGCGATACTGCGGGGTTTGATATGCCTACGCTGCAAATGGTCGAGGTGGTCAGCCCTAAGCTAGCAATTGTGGTGGCGTTGATTATTTTCGGGATGATCTTCAATACTGCGATTGGCATGTTTTATGCGTTTGCTAAGAGGGCGGCTTCTGCTAGGCCGCAGCGTTTTCGCCCGATTTTGATTGTCACTACCCTGGTTGGTTTTGCGGTGAGCTTCATTGGGTTCAAGAAGTTGATTGCTATTTTCTACCCAATTATTGGCTATATAGGCATTATTTTGATTGTGGTTATGGTTTATGCCTGGCTGCGGGAGCGGTCGAAGATTTCTGAGGAGGCCGAGCGGCGTGGCCGCATTCGAGCGCTGGTTGCTCGCAAGCTCAATCCCGGGGTGCGGTTTGGGCGCAAGCATGCTGCGGCGCTCAAGAGGGCACTTTCTAGGTCTCCGATTAAGGACAAGGATTTGTCGGATAGTATTCACGACGAGGTGGCCCACGAATTGGCTTCTGACGATCAGGTTGATTTCTCTGAGGAGGATGCAGCCAAATATTCGACGGAGCAAAAGGATGGGGCGAAGGAAGCTCGGGAGGCTGATCAGGGCAAGGGCTCTACTGCCAGGTAGGTTCCGCCCCTGGACGCCGCAATCTGAGCTATAAGAGGACAATAGTCGCCGGCATTAATACCTCATCGTAAAAAGTACGAGCGCAAAGACGGCCGCTAGCTCGCCGGCGAGCACTACACCTACACCTTTTGCGGTTCTAGCGGGATACTGGTGCTCTATTAAGAAAGAAGCAGAATAGGCTTCGGCCGGTAGCAAAACTCCCACCACTACGAAAAGGAGCACCAGTATCAAGATTGAGCCCCATTTCCCGTCGTAGATGGCCAACCCCAACAATCCTATGGCAGCAAGCACGTTTATTCCTACCGTCCTGCGAACCAGGTTCTTGTTTCGCAAAAGGAGCATATCTAGCACCGCCAAAACTACAGCCCCCAGGCCAATAGCTGCTGCCCATGGATTTGAAAATAGCGTATCGCCAGCAGTTAGGTGTACTGGACCACTGGCTTCTACCTGATAGAACGAGTTGGCCCGCCCCCGCTCTACCTGCTCCAGCAAAAGGTATTTTCCAACTTCCAGTCCAAACGTTTCACCTACACCTAGCGCTGCTAATGCAGCCACAATGTAGCCGCCCACCTCATTCGCTAGCGCTATGAAAACCATCGAGACAATGAATCCCCACACCCCCAAAAAAGGGGGCATAAAGACTAAGTCAAGTAACACTACCCAAAGCGGACCTTCGCTGCGGTCCAACCCGCTAAGTCCCATGAAGAAGGAACTAGACGTAATATCGCCACTGTGTGTCATATACAGCGACTGCCCGAAAGCTCCAGCAAGCATAATCCCTACAAGAATTAGAGACCAGACGACGATCCTACTCCATGTCAGCCTTAGCCCACCGACCTGCCCGCATACCTTAGCCTGGCCCGAACCATGCGTGGCCTCGATTAAACCTATTGAGGGAATTTCATAGGGTAGACGAGGGCAGGTAGCACCATCTTCGCAGCTAGCGCCCGATTCACCATGCATTTCTGTCATATACCCCTTAGTGAATAATTTGTTCATCTCGTACAAGAGTTAGCGCGAAAACCAAAGCAGATGCTTTTACTTCTTAAGAACAAACCAACGCTGTCAAAGTAAATATTGCCCCCAACTCTGCAAACAATACAGTCGCCGAACCAGCCCCGCATATGGCAGGGTAACGCGTATCAATTAACATTTGAACAGCCATGATCTCAACCGGCAGCAGGAACATTAACAAGATAGCTACTGCCACCAGTAGTATTCCTAAATATTGCCCCCTGTATATGACAAAACCTAGTAAAAACAGTCCAGACATACCCGTTAAAATCAACTGGAATACAGACATTTGGTGCCTATGCAGCAGATATGCCCCAACAATAGCCGCCACAGCAACCCCCACCGCCATCCAAATGACCCAAGGATCGCTAAATATAGATGAACTGGCATTTATTTGAACCGCACGCGATTTTACGGGGTCATAAAACTTGTTCTGCCGGTTACCAGTTCTTATTTCTCGAAGCAACAGATAGATCCCGAGCTCATGTCCTACGCCCTCACCAAAACTAAGAGAACCGAACATACCGGCTGCTGCGCTCGCCTTGTTAAACCCTAGTCCGATCAGGAACCATGACGCCACAAAAGCCACCAACGCACCAAGGATAGGAGTGAAAAACAGCGTTAAGAAGATAAGAACTACGCTGCCATACTGCCGGTCAAATGGCAGCAGCCCTACATACCACGCATCTGCTCCCACGTCCCCACTATGCACAGTGTAGATAGACTGGGCCGCACAGCCTGCGACAGCAACAAAAGCTAGTACCACTATCCAAGCAGAAACCACCCGCCAGGAACACCTAGCTCCGCCAATCTTACTAGCTGCTTTACGCTGCACCTCTCCAAAACAGGCAGCCATCAAGGCCCCGCCCGACAACGGAGTCAAGTTCAACTTACCAGGGCGTCTTGCATCCATTTGCCGGCCCACGATCATCCCCTACGTTTCATTACCAGCTAACTACTCAGTGACTTATACCAGCCATACGGCCTAACTAGCGTTTGCATAGTATTGCTATAAGAAATCTTATTTCGCGCACTTGGATCACTATAGCTTTGGTAGGTGGAGACGCCGTCTTTAATAATCGGTTTAAAGGGTTTAAAAGCATGCCCAAATGCACCATTTTGTATTCCTCCGGAAACTCGATTGATTGCAGTTTGTAACGGCCCATAATTATATCCGACCGTTCTTTGCGCTGCCGTTTTTATATCCCCTGCCAGATTTCCCTTTACTACGGCAGTATTCAATTTAGCGAAGTTTTTCTTTGAGGGCAGAAGATCACCAAGTAGAATTTTCTTTAGCCCGTCAGGATGTCGCAGAAAAGATCCTTGTCCTCGCACTAACCTATTAACAGACTGTTCTATGGCGGCTGGGAATTTCTCCGAAGCTTTACTCGTGGTGAGTACCGGCTGTAAGTTCTCTGCCAATATTTTCGAAGTATTGGTAGAAGACATCTTGAAAGCCTCCTTAGCTGCGGCTGACCCACGTGCCGCCTTCACGCCGTTGCTAATTGCTGTTAATCCTGGAATTACCGTTAGGGCACCGAATAACGCGTCAATCCCAAACTCCAGCCCAGACTTATCCCCGACCCTCCACTGCATGAAACTATCAGAAACAGTTATCGCTGCTGCTGCCGCAAGCGCGATAGCGAGAGCACCCCCACTGAAAAAACACGCCGCCAAAGCCAAAACCACAGCAGCGACCTTCGCTACCCCAACCAGGGCCTTCCACCAATCATTGTAGACAATATTTTCCCAACTGCTTAGTTTGGGGGCTTTATCGCGGGCCGCATCTATCCGCGCAGCTGTCGTATGAGCAGCCTCGTTATAATCATCCTTCACAGCCTTAACCTTGGCGGTAGCGTTCTCAATACGCCCGTTTGCCTCGTCTAATTTCTGCTGATACTGGCTAATCTGATTCTGCACCTGCAACAATTGGGCGCCAGTATCAGCACCAGCCGCGGCAGCCAGTCCAGCCCTGACCTTCTCGCCCTCAGCCTGCAACAGCGCACCCCTAGCTGCTCGCCGATCAGCATCAGCCCGCTCAGCCTCTCGAACCGCTAGGATTGCTTTTTGCTTCCAAGGCCCTAACCGTCCCCGCCAATCATTAAGCGCATCCACCACCTCGCGGAAACTTTCAGCAAACTTACTGAAATCAGCCGGCAACTCACCAGCCTTCTCCTTTAGCGCCTCAGCCCACTTTCCTTGCTGAACACCACCAGAATCAGCACTAAGCTGAGAAGCCATAGACTCGAAAGTATCAGCAAGAGCGCTATACCGCCTACACATGACACTAACCTGGCCAGAATCACCACGAACAGGATTCCGTAACTGCCTTACCAAAAACCAATTCTCACCCAAAACTTCACCTTTCGCCCATACACGAGCCAACTATTAATGCCCTAGCGTCCTCGCCGTATTGAAATCTAATCCTGAGGTTGCGCTCTGAACATACTTAACAATTCAGCTTGTTTTTCAACCCTTTAATACTTATTTCTAGTACTTTGAATTTGGCCATTAAAACTATTCACGGCAGCGATAACTGCGCGATGCCCGACATTGCTATCGTCAGGAGAAGCCTGCGAAACATTTTTCAAGCTAAGATTCGATCTTATGTTTGCAAATTGCTGACTGAGAAAGTCAACTGTAGTCTGTTCAACTCTAGAATCCGGCAATGCCCTCACCTCAAAATCAACTAAGTTTGGGTCCTGCCGGCTGGCAGGGCCCAAACCAAGCCCTGCTAGTTCAAACCAGACGCCAACGAGGAATCCAGCTCAGACATAGACTGCTGAGCCTTACTCAAGAACTGCGACATACCAGTAAGACCCTGCACCGCAGACTTAGCCCCCTGCGTAAACTCACTATAAGAAGCCTGAAAAGCACCAGAAGCCTGATCAGTCTGAAAACCAGCAGAAACCAACTGCTCCACCAACGACTGCAACTTAGCCAAAATACCCTCAAGCTCACCCTGACCAGACTGCAACTGCGAAGCAACCTGCTCCAACTCCGCATAAGTAACATTCATGTTCGCCATAAAAAGCTCCCAACACAAAAAACTCAAACCTACAAAACAGCCGGCCAAACCACCGACCCAAAACCAACCCTAACC
>NZ_ATUW01000008.1 GCF_000420405.1 Winkia neuii subsp. neuii DSM 8576
TCCCAATCCAGAAAAAACCTTTCCCAACAACCCCATGCGAGGAAGCCGGAACATCCAGTATTAGACCCAGTTTCCCAGGCTTATCCCAAAGAAAAGGGCAGGTTACTCACGTGTTACTCACCCGTTCGCCACTCTCACCAAAAGTGCAAGCACCAATGGATCCCGTTCGACTTGCATGTGTTAAGCACGCCGCCAGCGTTCGTCCTGAGCCAGGATCAAACTCTCCAAACAAAAACATTCAGAAAACACCCAAAAAAGGGCAATCCCAACCAAAAAAACAAAAAACAGACTCACACAACCAAAAAAGAAGTGCAAAGCCCACACACAAAAAAGAGCAAAAAACAAAAACACACTATCGAGAACAAAAACAACCCCACCACGAACCCCTATACTTAGAGGTTGGGCAGCTGCGGCAAGCGCAGCAACGAGAACTCATTCTAGAATAGCGACTCCGACTTTGTCAAGATGACGCTTCCCGAGAACTATTTCTCTTGTCCGTCGCGGCGAACCGCAACGGGAAATACTATAAGCACGCACCCGCCCTATATGCAAAATTCGGACGCGGTGAGCCTCGCCACACCGCGTCCGAACTGGGAAAATATGCTACTCGGCGGTCGCAACCGCTAGATTTCGCTTGCCTTTTCGAATTAGTACTTTCCCACCGGACAGCAGATCTGAAGTACTAATCACTCGATCTTCATCTTCTACCTTCACATTGTTCAAGTAGGCACCGCCAGACTTAATAGTCCTCCGGGCAGCCCCTTTCCCTCTCTCGAGACCAGTGCCAACCAGTAAATCCACCACGGAAGAAGTACCCACTTCAAAGTGTGTAGCAGGCAACGATTCCGTTGCCGAAGCAAGAGTCTTTTCGTCAATAGCTTTCAGATCGCCCTTGCCCCAAAGGGCTTCGGTGGCCGCCAACACCTGATCCGTGGCCTGGTCGCCGTGCACCAGCCGAGTTACTGATTCGGCCAGCGCCTTCTGCGCCGCCCGCAGGTGCGGTTTTTCATTAGTCAACCGCTCGAGCTCTTCAATCTCTTCACGTGACTTAAAAGTGAATACCTTAAGGAAACGCACCACGTCTGCATCTTCCGCAGTCAACCAAAACTGGTAGAAAGCGTAGGGCGACATCATCTGCGGATCCAGCCAAATGGCTCCGCCCTCGGACTTGCCGAACTTTGTCCCATCCGCCTTAGTAATCAGCGGAGTAGTCATTACGTTAACCGACTTGCCATGCACCTTGCGGATTAAATCCATGCCTCCGACAAGATTCCCCCACTGATCATTTCCACCCGTTTCGAGGGTGCAGCCGTAGCGTTCGTACAGTTGTAAAAAGTCATTTGCCTGCAATACCTGGTAAGAGAACTCCGTGTAGGAAATCCCCTCCTCAGAATTCAGACGCTTGGCTACCGCATCCTTCGAAAGCATGGTGCCCATGCGGAAATTCTTCCCCAAATCGCGCAACAAATCTATAGCGGACAACTCGCTAGTCCAATCGAGGTTATTCACCATCACAGCAGCATTGTCGCCCTCGAACGAGAGAAAGTGCGCAATCTGCTTGCGCAACCGCTCAACCCAGCCCTCGACAACCTCACGGGACTGCAAAGTACGCTCGCCCTTCATACGCGGGTCTCCGATAAGCCCCGTAGCTCCGCCAACTAGCGCAATCGGCTTATGTCCAGCATTTTGCAGGTGGCGCATCATAAGCACCTGAACCAGGTGACCGTGATGCAATGAGGCCGCAGTTGGGTCGAAACCACAATAGAACGTGACGGGCCCCTCGGCTAAAGCCTTGCGCAACTCAGCTAAATCAGTATGCTGAGCAATCAGACCGCGCCATTGCAGCTCATCAATAATGTCGGTCACTGTGGTTCCTTCCCTACAGGTATTTACACATTCGCTCATAGTGTCTCGCACTTAGTAGACAAAATGCCAACTCGGGCATCCCCAGTTACTTCTTGCAACTCCATTTACGGAGGGCGTCAGCGAGGTTTTTCGCCTGGACAATCTGCTCTGCCACCCGTTCCGGAGCAGTCCCCCCGACCCCCGACCTAGCGCATACCGAGCCGGAGGCACTCAAAACACTGCGCACCTGCCCATCGAAAGCGGGATCAATCTGCGCAAATTCCTGATCGGTGAGCTCCCACAGTTCCCTACCAGTCCGTTCCGCCAAAGCAACCGCCTTTCCAGCAAGCTCGTGCGCACTACGGAATGGAACACCACGGCGAACCAGCCACTCCGCAATATCCGTAGCCAGCGAGAACCCCCTAGGGGCCAAGTACTCCATCCGCTCTGTATTGAGCTCCATCGTACGGACCATCCCCGCCATAGCCGGAAGAAGGACCGACAAAGTATCTATTTGGTCGAAAACCGGCTCCTTGTCCTCTTGCAAATCCCGATCGTAAGCCAGCGGAAGCCCCTTCAAAACGACCAGCAAAGACTGCAAATCCCCAATAAGGCGCCCAGCCTTGCCCCGAGCAAGCTCCGCTACATCCGGATTCTTCTTCTGCGGCATTATCGACGAGCCAGTAGAAAACTGATCGGCCAGCTTCACATACCCAAACTCGACCGTATTCCAAATAATTATTTCCTCGCCCAAGCGAGACAAATTCACACCGAGCAAGGCACAGATAAACGAAAACTCAGCAACCACATCCCGGGAGGCAGTCCCATCAATAGAATTCTGGCAAGGAGCAGAAAAGTCCAACTCACTGGCAATATTATTGGCATCCAAACCGAGCGTATTACCCGCCAACGCCCCACCGCCGTAGGGACAATAAGCTGCTCTCTCCTCCCAGTCCAGAAAACGTTGCAGGTCACGCAGCAAGGGCCACACGTGAGCAAGCAGGTGATGGGCAACCAACACCGGTTGAGCGTGCTGCATGTGAGTACGGCCAGGCATAATAGCCTGCCCTGCGGCCTCGACTTGGGCCAACAAAGCATCCACCAGCTCCAGGACTGCCCCACCCAAAGATTTTGCTGCATCCCTCAGGTACATTCTTATCAGAGTGGCAATCTGGTCATTGCGGGATCTGCCAGCACGCAGCTTGCCCCCTAACTGAGCTCCTGCTCGGTCGAGCAAACCGCGCTCCAATGCAGTGTGCACGTCCTCATCTGTAGGGCAGGGCTGGAACCGGCCACATTTTACGTCCGCCAACAAATTTTCCAAAGCCGCGAGCATTTGAGCCAGCTCGGTGCTCGTAAGCAGCCCAACGCGGCCAAGTTCGCGCGCGTGAGCAACAGAACCTGCAATGTCGTAAGGCGCTAGCCGCCAATCAAAATGCGTAGATACCGACAGCGCGTCCAGAGCTTGGTCGGGGCTGCCACTAAAACGACCGCCCCACAAAGAAAGAGGATGATTTGCCATTACGCTACCTAGAGATTCCCAATTCCAAAATCGACACCGCGACCAAACTTCACGTCACGTGCGGCCGCAAGTTTAGCTGGCAGCCCGTAGATTTCGATAAAGCCTTTCGCATGAGATTGGTCGAAGGTATCGCCGGTTTCGTAAGTCGCTAGATTGAAATCGTAAAGAGAAGAGTCCGAACGCCTCCCCGTAACAGTTGCGCGCCCACCATGGAGAAGCAAGCGAATGTCGCCACTCACGTAAGTTTGAGTGTCCTCGATAAACGCGTCCAAAGATTTCTTCAAAGGGGAAAACCACTGGGCATCGTAAACCAGCTCAGCCCACCTCTCGTCGACACGCTGCTTGAAGCGCGCCTGTTCCCGTTCAATCGTGACGTTTTCGAGTTCCTTGTGGGCTTCGATCAACGCAACAGCCCCAGGAGCTTCATAGATCTCGCGGGACTTGATGCCAACTAGGCGATCCTCAACAATGTCAATACGACCAATGCCCTGCGCTCCAGCCCTGGAATTCAACTCTTGAATAATTTGCAGAGGCCCGCAGGCCTTGCCATCAATAGCTACGGGGACACCCTTTTCGAAGGTGAGCGTAAGTTCGTCCGGCAAGGGCGGGTAAGTTGGATCGTCAGTGTAGGTGTAAACATCTTTAGTCGGACTATTCCATAAATCTTCCAAGTACCCCGTCTCGACGGCCCTACCCCAAACATTCTGATCGATGGAAAAAGGATTGTGCTTAGTAGTTTCAATTGGAAGCTCATGGCGCTGGGCATATTCAATTGCCACGTCACGGGTAAGTGCTAA
This sequence comes from Winkia neuii subsp. neuii DSM 8576, assembly GCF_000420405.1. GTDB lineage: Bacteria > Actinomycetota > Actinomycetes > Actinomycetales > Actinomycetaceae > Winkia > Winkia neuii. The sequence continues at coordinate 4,165 of NZ_ATUW01000008.1, forward strand.
ATCGCGAACGGGAGAGATGCACTTCAAATCCGGAGCCATCGAGGTGAAAGAGACTTCAAAGCGGACCTGATCGTTACCCTTGCCAGTGCAGCCGTGAGCCATAGTGTCCGCCCCGAACTGCCGGGCAGCGCGAACTAGGTGTTTCACAATAAGTGGGCGAGAAATTGCCGACACAAGTGGGTACTTGCGCTGGTAAAGGGCATTTGCTTTCAAGGCTGGCATGCAGTATTCAGCTGCGAATTCCTCTTTAGCATCGGCGACATACGCCTCTACAGCACCACAATCGAGTGCCCTTTTCCTGATCACTTCGAGATCCTCGCCGCCTTGCCCGACATCAACAGCTACGGCAATCACCTCGGCTCCAGTCTGTTCCCCTATCCACCCGATCGCAACCGAGGTATCCAAGCCTCCCGAGTACGCTAAGACAATTCTTTTCTTCGTCATTTCTGCCTTCTTGTGAGATTCAATTTCCGCGTGATTCTGCGAATTTCATTAAATATTCAGTAATTAGCTCTGCCTGGTCCGAATCCACGCAAATGATGAGGACGGTATCGTCTCCGGCGACACATCCAATTACGCCCTCGAGCATCGCTCCGTCAATAGCTGAAGCGAGGAGCTGGGCCGCGCCCGCCGGGGTGCGCAACACTACCTGATGTGCCACCGCCGTAGCTGCGACGACAAGATCTTGACTCCATCGCCGCAAACGTACTACCCCAGACTCCGTACTTGCCTCGCCGGGAACGGTTTGCGGCGCCGACAAACCATAGACATAGTCCCCATGCTCGTTACGCATTTTAGTCGCGTGCATTTCAACAAGGTCACGCGAGAGCGTTGCCTGGGTAGTAGTAATTCCCCTCGTCTGCAACGCCTCACGCAACTGTGCCTGTGAACCAATAGTTTCAGACGCGAAGATCTCGGCGATCGCCGCCCTTCGCGCAGCCTTTGTTTCTGGACGTAGCCGTCCCATGCGTCCTCCTCGCTATCAACAAAGCACGCGTATAACTATACACTATTACGCATATTCATCAAAGGTGCTGGGGGCGCCGACAAATAAGCAAACTAAGACGCTCCCCAAAGGAAGAAACCGAAAATCCGGCCCTTCCAATGAGGAGCGCGAAGGTAAGCGTCAAACTCGACCGCTATTCGCCCCCGTCAGCCTCCTGCTGATACTCATTGAGGCTAGCCGCCACCTTTCCTGCCCAGGCACGAATGCGATCCCACTCGCGGAAATCCCCCTCCAGAGCGCCCCCTAGACGGGCTACGGTGCGCTCACGCAAGTTGAGAACCGAGGGGTCGAGCTTACCTTTGAAGGTTACGTAATCGATTGGCTCCATAGCCAAAAGCACCGGACCCACTCTAGAGGGATCTTGCACGTTCCCTTTAGGAACTCCAGAAAGGCCAACAGAAAAAGCCCACATAGGCAGCTTCCTAAGTTCATCACCGAACTTGTTGGCAAAATCGGACGCGCCCTCGAGCCACTGAGTCATATAGACCGCGCTACCCAAAATCACGGCATCTACGCCGGAGAGGTCGCGGACTTTAGCGGGATCAACTCGTTTCGCCTCATGGCCTGCATTGCGCAGCTCATCGACGATAACGTCACCGATTTCACCTGTGGAACCATGTTTTGTCGCAACTGCTACTAGCGTCTTCATGTTCTAAGTATCGCCCTAAAACTGTTCTCATGCGTAATAAAAGGTCCCAATAGATGAAATTCCGCGCTCCCGAAAGAGCGCGGAATTTTCTAGCTGGGTCCTCTTACCTAACTGCGCAATTTAGCACCAAACTTCCTCCCAGCTTTCTTCACAACCCGTTTCCGCAGGCCAGCCGTCTCTTCGGCGGTAAGAGTACGATCCGGGGCACGCATCTTGAGGGAGAACGCCAAGGACTTCTTCCCCGAACCAATGCCCTCGCCACGATAAACGTCAAATAGCCGAACGTCTTCACAAACTTCGCCGAGCGACGACCGAATCAAGGCTTCTACGCTGCCCGCCGGAACGGCCTCGTCTACTACTAGCGCAAGGTCCTCTTTGGACGGCGGAAATGTAGAGACCGGCAAAACCTGTTTGGCAGCCCGACCAGCGCTATCGAGTAGCTTAGACAGGTCAATCTCGCAAGCGGCCGAACGGGCAGGTAAGTGGTATTCCTTTACCACTCGCGGATGCAATTCACCTGCGCGTCCAAACACCTTATCTTCTACCTTGAGCAAACCAACTCGTCCAGGATGGAACGGGCCGGTGTCGCCGGAAGCAGACTCCACAGCTACGGATACCCCTACCGTGCGGCCAATCGAGCGAGCCACTTCAATAGCATCCGCCCAATCAAATTCGCGCGATTTACCAAGCACACTAATCGGCTGCGCAGCCCCGGCGAAAACCACCCCAAGGTGGTCGGGCTGAGCAGGGACACCGCGCTGCAACGCCGCGATCGTCTGCTCGTCGGGGCGCGAGTCAGCACTTGGCAGCGCTGCCGGCACAGTGCCCTGGGGATGGTAAACCTTCCCGCATTCAAAAATAGCGAGTGAATCTATCCCACGCGCCACATTGAGTTCCGCAACAGGCAACAGAGTATCCAGTATTGAGGTTCGTAAATACGGGTGGTCCCCAGCAAGGGGATTAGCAAGCTTCACACACTTACGTGCAGGATCATCTTCGGAAAGATGCTGCCGATCATGTGCGTTTCCAATAAATGGATAAGAAAGCACCTGCGTCAAGCCAGCCTGTGCCAAACCAGCTTGCACATCGCGCTTTACCCTCTGTGCAAACGAGTAGCCCGTGCCGGCCGGGGCAGCAGGAACTACAGAATCAATCTTGTCGTAGCCATCTAGACGAGCAATTTCTTCGACAAGATCAGCCGGTCCTGTAAGATCCGGACGCCAAGAGGGAGCGGTGACGACAAACGAATCGCTCTGTTCTTGAACCTTCGCACCAATCCTACGGAGCAACTCACAAATCCGTTCGCGAGAGTAGTCAACTCCCGTGAGTCTGCAAGGGTAATCCTCCGCCATAGCTATTCGGCGGGGCTCGGGTACCTCGTTCAAATCAGTGGCATGAGCATCTGCCACCCCAGAACCGTACTCGACTAACAGCTCTACCGCTCGCTGGGCAGCCACGGCAGGCAGCTGCGGATCCACCCCGCGTTCGAAGCGTTTGGCAGCCTCGGAAGGTATCTTGTGGCGCCGCGAAGAGCGAGCCACAGAAACCGGATCAAAGTGAGCAGCCTCGAATAAGACCTCGGTGGTTTCACCGTCGACTTCGGTATCGGCACCCCCCATGACCCCGGCAATTGCGAGCACTCTATTGGCCGAATCCGAATCACAGATAAGCAGGTCTTGCTCGTCTAGAGCGCGGTCCACCTCGTCCAATGTCTTAAGGCTTTCACCACTTCGAGCACGCCTTACGACCAGCGGCCCCCGGACTTTAGAGAGGTCGTAGGCATGCATAGGCTGGCCTAAATCCAACATCACATAATTAGTAATGTCGACAGGCAACGAAATAGAACGCATACCCGCCACCTCTAGACGGTGTGCCATCCACCCAGGCGTTTTCGCCTGCGGGTCCACGCCGCGCACAACCCGTGTGACAAAGCGATCACAACCCACATTCCCGCGAATGGGCGCCTCATCGCAAATATCGACTGGGAAGCCCTTCCCGTCGGCTGCCTTAACCTCAGCCAATCCGGGATCGGTAAATGGACGCCCAGTAGAGTGCGAATACTCGCGAGCCAAGCCACGCATCGAGAAACAGTAACCGCGGTCGGGAGTCACATTTACTTCCAGAATCTCCTCGCCAAAGCCGAAAAGCTCCATCAGCGATTCGCCCGGAGCCGGAATCTGCTCAGACGCATATTTTTCAGTCAGAACCAAAATTCCTTGATGCTCCCCAGACAGGCCGAGCTCTCGCTCAGAACAAATCATTCCGTCTGAAAAATGCCCGTACGTCTTCCTAGAAGAAATCGGGAACGGCCCGGGCAGTACCGCACCCGGCAATACCACAGCAACCAAGTCGCCGGGGCCGAAGTTGTGTGCCCCACAAATAATGCCTCGCGATGGCAGTTCAGAGGGCTCCTTGCCCTCTCCGGGAGCATCGTTGTACTTGCCCACATCTACGCGGCAATAATTTATGACCTTCCCGTTTTTCTGTTCTTTAGGCTCCTGCGTTAAAACCTTTCCAACTACTAAGGGACCCTGGACCTGGGAGGGGTGAATCTGTTCCTCTTCTATCCCCACTTTGACCAAGTCACTAGCTAGTCGCGCAACGTCAGTGCCTTCGGCAATTTGTACATGCTCGCCAAGCCAATCCAAAGTTACGTACGGCATTAGTTTCCCCTTCCTGTAGTACCGAATTGACTGGAGAAGCGGACGTCGCCCTCGACAATGTCGTGCATGTCGGCAATTCCGTGCTGAAGCATCAAAGTTCGTTCAATCCCCATCCCAAACGCAAAACCTGTGTAAACCTCGGGGTCGATGCCACAAGCGCGCAGCACATTCGGGTTGACCATTCCGCAACCGCCCCATTCAATCCAGCCCGGACCGCCCTTCTTTTGAGGGAACCACAGGTCCATCTCGGCACTGGGTTCAGTGAAAGGAAAATAAGAAGGGCGCAGGCGAGTCCGAGCATCAGGGCCAAACATCGCCCTGGCAAAATGGTCCAAAGTTCCCTTCAGATGCGCCATTGTAATGCCTCTGTCTACTGCAAGCCCCTCTACCTGGTGGAAAACAGGAGTGTGTGTGGCATCCAGTTCATCCGAACGGAACACCTTTCCCGGACAGGCCACATACACGGGAGGGGTACGGTCGAGCAGCACACGGGCCTGCACAGGCGAGGTGTGAGTGCGCATAACCAAATTTCCGTCGCGCAGATTCTTACCCCCGACAGAAGTGCCGTCTATGTAAAAAGTGTCCTGCATCTGACGAGCCGGATGGTCGATGTCGAAATTGAGCGCATCAAAATTAAACCACTCATGCTCGATCTCGGGACCGTCTGCAATATCCCATCCCATAGAAACAAAAAAATCAGAAATCTGTTCCATCAGCGTCTGCAGCGGGTGGCGAGCTCCCACAAGCGTCCGCCCAGTGGGGACGGTAACATCTACGACCTCTTCGGCAAGCGCCTTAGCTTCGGCTTCTTCGGCAAGTTCCTGATTGCGCTTAGCAAACGCCTTCTGCACGGTAGCCCTAGCGGCTCCCATGCGTTTGCCGGCCTCGGCCTTCTGTTCTTTAGGAACTTCGCGCATCTTGCGGTTTGCCGACGCAATCGGCGAATCGTCGCCAATATGCTGCGCCTTCAAGGACTTCAAATCAGCCAAGTTTCTTGCAGCAGAGAAGGCCTCTAGAGCTTCTTTGACCGCTGCTTCGATACCTGGCCCATCTAATGGGGTGAGCTGGGTTGTCATAAAAACTTTTCCTCCACCAAGTTCTTTTGCACCCCAAGGTTACCGCGCCTTGGACAAGCTTATGAATTTAGCCCACACGCGTTGCGCCATAGAATGAGGACATGACAAATCTAGCTAACCGCGCTCCTTTAGGAAATACCTCCCCCGGCACCATCTCGCCGCGCCGCTCTGTGCCCGCGCACATCGATCGACCAGAATACATGTTCCACGACGGCCCCGAAGTAGTAACCGCATCCGATACCAAGGACCCCGACACAATAGAAAAAATTCGCCGTGCCGGAACTATCGCTGCCGACGCCCTCGCCGCAGCTGCGAAAGCTGTTGCACCCGGGGTTACTACCGACGAACTAGACCAGATTGCCCACCAATACATTGTCGATCACGACGCCTACCCATCTTGCTTGGGATACATGGGTTTCCCAAAATCCATTTGCACCTCTGTCAACGAGGTAATCTGCCACGGAATCCCAGACGATCGCCCACTAGAGAACGGCGACATAGTAAATCTGGACGTAACCGCCTACAAAGACGGCGTACACGGAGATACCTGTGCAATGGTCGAAGTGGGCGATGTAGATCCAGAGTCCAAGCTGCTTATTGAGCGCACCGAAAAGGCAATGATGCGCGGTATCAAGGCTGTCAAGCCCGGCCGCGAAATAAACGTAATAGGGCGAGTAATCGAATCATATGCAAAACGCTTCAACTACGGGGTAGTTCGCGACTATACCGGCCACGGGGTAGGCGAGGCCTTCCACTCAGGCTTGATTGTCCCCCACTACGATGCCTCGCCCGGCGCAGCTGAAGTTATGGAAGTTGGAATGGTATTCACCATCGAGCCAATGCTGACGTTGGGTAGTATTGACTGGGAACAGTGGGAGGACGACTGGACCGTGGTCACAGCCGACCGCTCCCGCACCGCACAGTTCGAACACACGATTGTTGTCACAGAGGACGGGGCCGAAATCCTGACCCTGCCAACACAAAAATAGAAAGGTCTTTAAATGGCGCTCGCGTTTGGAGTTGATGTTGGCGGATCTGGCATCAAAGGAGCACTCGTCGACCTCGAAACCGGAGAACTAGTTCACGAACGCGAGCGCATAAAGACCCCTATCCCCGCCACTCCTAAGGCGGTCTCCCTCACCATCGGAGAACTAATCAAGCGATGCGAAGTTCCCGACGGTACCCCTATCGGGGTGGCGCTACCTGCGCCCCAACGCAACGGAGCTGTAGCCTTTATGGCAAACCTGGATCAATCCTGGGTTGGCGTGAACGTCTGCGAAGAAATCAAAAAATATACTGGCTACGAAGTCAGCGCAGTAAATGACGCCGATGCAGCAGGATACGCGGAGGTAGCCTACGGCGCAGCGAAGGGTCACAAGGGCGTAGTGATTGTAACTACCTTGGGAACCGGCATAGGTTCAGCGGTGGTGGTGGACGGCGTATTGGTCCCCAACACCGAACTAGGTCACATCGAAATTGATGGCCGCGATGCTGAAGAAAAAGCTGCCGCCTCCGTACGCGAAAAGAAGAAGCTCTCTTGGGACAAGTGGGCGAAACGTCTCCAAAAGTACTATTCCACCCTCGAAAAACTATTTACCCCCGATCTGTTCGTAGTCGGCGGCGGAGTGTCTAGGCATCACGAAAAGTTCTTGCCAAAGCTGTCGCTCAAGACCGAAATAAAACCTGCACAACTTCGCAACACGGCCGGAATTGTGGGGGCAGCAATTCTGGCGGCTAAAGGCTAATTTTTAGGGGCAGCAGCGCTGCCCCTAAAAATTAAAAGCTGGCCTGTAAGCCGGGTTCTGTACCTCCGAAAAGGCGACGGCCATCCATCTGCACCCCACGTTGCCGAAGGGCTCTAGCAACCTACCCGCAGATAAAGGCGGACAACCAATCTGCTGCTCGGTCTTGCTCCGGGTGGGGTTTACCTTGCCGCTCCAGTCACCTGGCGCGCGGTGAGCTCTTACCTCGCCTTTTCACCCTTGCCGTACGGCGGTTTATTTTCTGTGGCACTAGCCCGCGGGTTACCCCGGGTGGCCGTTAGCCACCACCCTGTCCTGTGGAGCCCGGACTTTCCTCGACTTGCGCCGCGACCGTCCGGCCAACTTGCCAACATATTTTACGCGTGCACGGGCAAAAGTAAAAGCTAGAGTTTGGGCAGCCTCACGATGAGGTATTCGTATTCCTCAGAGTAAATCACCTCGTCTGGTGCCGCAGAACGAATTTCTTCCCATTCCGCCGGCGAGAAATCGATGTTCGAATCAACGACGTTTCGCCCTCGCACGCACACTATGCCAACCCCACCGGTGCGGGACGCGATTCGCTCATACTCATCCAATAGCGGTCCGTCGATGTTGGCACTTACTAACTCACGCTGTTTTGAAAGGGCAGCTATCTGCTCTTCGAGGTGAGACGCTTCTTCGCCGCATTGGGACTGTTTCTGGTTAATTTTGGCCTCAATATCCTGAACCACTGCGCTAGCTTCGCGCAGCTGCTGCTCGAGTTTTTCAGCCCGCTCCAGCTGAGAGAGCGCTGCCGTCTCGAGTTCCTCGCGCCTGCGCGCCAGCTGCGCCAACTCCCCCTGCAGAGCCGAAAGTTCTTTATGGGAGGCCTGCCCGGAATCGAGACGATCTTGTTGGAGTTTTTGCCGACTAGTGACTTGATCCACATCATTTTCGGCCGCACGCTGGGCTCTCAGCGCATCGTGTGCGCGAGTCTTGAGCGCCACCTGGGAAGCCAATACGGACTTTTTCTCCTTTTCCAACTCACTGATCTGCACCAAAACAGGCATACTTTTCTTCTGGTGCCTGAGTTTGGCGAGCTTTTGGTCCAGTTCTTGTAGCTCTACCAGTTTGAGCTGTTCAGCTGAGGCTGCCTTCATAGTTCCTTCAATTCTGCCGGAAAGTACTCTACCCATGGATCTGTAATGGTATGGGATAAACATATCTGCATACCAAGTCCCTCCCGCTCAAACTGGACACCTAAATCCCTCGCCGCCATAGGTAGCCAAGGGAACTCCGTTGCGAAGTGGGAACCGTTGATCAGGGCGGGACCCCCATCTTCAATATGTTCCGAACTCGGGTGGTGACGCAAATCGGACGTGATATACGCCTGCGCTCCAGCTGACCTTGCCCGAGATAATAACGAATCGCCGGCCCCTGGCGATACAGCCAGTACCCTAACCTCGGAATCCAGATCGCCCGCCACGCGAATGGGAGACTTACCGACCGGCAATACGCGGGCAGCCTGTTCGGCCAAAGTCCGCACCGTGGTGGGTTCCTCTAGCATCCCAACCCGCCCGATCCCTAAAGTGGGTTCGCTCGCTAAAGGCTGAAGCGGGGATGCGTGAAAAAGGCCAAATAGGTTTGCCAGCGCTTCACTCACCCCTCGACGCGCGGCATCGGCATTGGTGTGCGCATTCATAAGCGAAATGTGATTAGTAAGCAAATCCTGAACGATTCTGCCCTTGTAATTCGTTGCCGCCACGAAAGAGGTACCCCGCAAATAAAGAGGATGGTGAGTAACAATCATGTCTGCACCTACGCCCAAGGCTTCCCGAACTACGCTCGGTACTATGTCTACGGCAAGCAGGATCTTCGAGACGTCCCAAGCTGGATCCCCAACAATTAGGCCCACTTTGTCCCACTCCTCGCGAAGCGCTTCAGGGTATAGACGCTCCATTACCCTTAAAACATCCTCGACGCAACTTCGCCTGCCTTGCAGGCTTGTTATTAGTTCAACATCAGGAATATACATACTCACACCTTGCAATATTCATCTTTAGCTGGGCACAATTTATAGGTCGGAAGTGCTTATAGCCCAAAACTAGCATGTTGATCTGTCCATTAGAGGAGTTCATGTGGGTAAACATCGTGTCGTCATAATCGGTTCGGGATTCGCAGGCCTATTCGCGGCCAAAGCACTGACGAACGAGGACGTTGCTATCACCTTGATCGACAGGACTTCACACCACCTTTTCCAGCCCTTGCTGTACCAGGTCGCGACCGGGATCTTATCGCCCGGACAAATTGCCCCCTCCACCCGCGAAATCCTGCACAAGCAAAAGAACGTGCGCGTACTGCTAGGTCTCGTTGAAGATATAGATCCCAAAAATAAGCAAGTAATATGGCGCAATCACACGAATCGATATTCGACAGATTACGATTCACTCATAGTTGCCACCGGAGCCGGACAGTCGTATTTTGGCAACGACCAATTTGCCCGCTTTGCCCCCGGTATGAAAAGCATCGACGATGCTCTCGAGCTGCGAGCCCGGATTTTCGGCGCCTTCGAGCGGGCCGAACTTGAAGAAGACTCAAAGGCCCAACAGCGACTATTGACCTTCGTAGTAGTTGGTGCGGGGGCGACCGGGGTGGAAATGGCCGGGCAAATCCGCGAATTAGCCTCCCGCACCCTAAAAGGTGAATTCCGAAATGTAAACCCCGAAGACGCCCGTGTGATCTTGGTTGACGGCGCCTCTACCCCGCTACCGGCTTTTGGCGAAAAACTAGGTGGACGCACCCGGCACGAATTAGAAAAGCTAGGTGTAGAGGTTCGTATGAACCAACTCGTAACAGATCTAGACGCCGACTCCGTAACTTTGCAGGACAAAGACAAAAATATCGAGGTCATCCCGTGCGTGTGCAAAGTCTGGGCGGCAGGTGTGCAGGGCTCCGCCCTCGGTAAGAAACTGGCAGCCGCCACGGGGGTAGAACTAGACCGTGCCGGCCGCGTAAAGGTAGACGAGCACCTGCAAATACCAGGCTATCGGGACATCTTTGTGGTGGGCGACCTCATGGCCCGCGAGGGCGTACCAGGAGTGGCTCAAGGCGCCATCCAATCGGGCCGATATGTGGCTAGAGTAATTAGCGCCAGGTTGGCCGGGCGCGAGGTTAGCCCCTTTGAATACTGGGATAAAGGATCTATGGCGACGATCGCCAAGTTCAGCGCGGTTGCTTCAATTGGAAAGTTTAAGTTCCACGGATTCCCCGCCTGGCTCGCCTGGTGCTTCCTACACCTCCTCTACATCGCCGGATTTAAAGCCCGAGTAGGTACTCTCTTGCACTGGCTAATTTCTTTTCTTTCCAACGCTCGCTCCGCTCGCACAACCACAAACCAACAACTAGTTGGCAGGCTTGCGCTTGAACGCTTCGGCACAGGTGCCTCCGGAAAACTCCTGAGAGGCGAAAATCTTCATTTAGATGAGGACACAGATACTGTTAAGTAATGCTGATTTTACTGCCCCCATCCGAGGGAAAGACTCGGCCAAATAAGGGCCCAGTATTGGACCTTTCTGAGCTTCAACCGTTTGCGCGGGAATTAGAACAAAGCCGTAGACAGGTGCTAAAAGAACTTGTCAATACCTCCAAGAGCGAAGAAGCAATGGAAATACTCTCGGTTGGCCCAACCCTTGCTGAAACTGTGGGTGCTAATACCGAGCTCGAGACGGCTCCCACAGCCCCGGCTTACGCGGTGTATTCCGGCGTCCTTTACGAGGATGGAGGCCTTAGTGCCATAGCTGCTCAGAATGGCCCTTCGCCGCAGGTCGAGATCTTAGTTTGCTCTGCCCTTTTCGGAGTAGTGGATCTCTTTTCGCGAATTCCCGCATACCGGCTATCAATGGCAGTAAAACTACCCGGGCTCGGGGCGCTAGCCTCCTACTGGAGGCCACACTTAGAGCCACTGTTGGATGCCCTTGCAGGAGACCAGCTAATTTTGGATTGCCGGTCGGGCCAATACGCCAAAGCATGGCCGGGCCACAGCCATCATCTTTTTCCGGTCAGAGTGGCCCGAATCAAAAACGGAAAAGAACAAATTGTCTCGCACATGGCAAAAAAGTACCGTGGGATGGTTGCCGCAGCCCTTTTAAAGCAGGGCCGAGACTGCTCTATTAGCGAAGTCGTGGAGGTTGCCAATTCTCTTCCTGCTGTGTGCCAAGCTCAGCTGAGAGAGGGATCCAAAGGCAGCTATTTGTCTCTCGTTGTAGGTTAGCTTCACCCTCCGGGCTCCAAGCAGCGTATGTATTAACGAGGGCGGAAATTGCACCTTAGGCCGCGAAAACTCTTAGATTGCCTAAAAGACGCCCTCGGTACGAGCGCGATAAGATTTAGAGGTGTCTAACAGTAAGCAACGAGCCCGCAGGCTGAGGCAAAGGCAGCAAAAAGCCGGGGTGATCGACAAAATTTTCTTCATCCTTGCCTTTGTTGCCGGCCTCTGGCTAAACATCTTCCTGCTCCTAGAAGTCTGGTCGCGAGGATGGTGGGCAATATTGCTGGCGCTAATCATTTGGGCGGTGGCCTCCTACCTCACCCTACCCAGGCTTCACTCTATCCTCACTGACATCTACGTACCGAATTATTTTATTGGGAGGGCGAGGACCTCAGACGGCTTACTTGGCGACCCAATAAATCTGGCTGCAATGGGGACAGCCCAACAGGTCCACGCGGCAATGCGAGGGGCAGGTTGGACTCTTGCCGACCCGATTACGGCCTCGTCTGCACGGAAGATGATTCAATCTACCCTTACCCGCAAGTCTTATCCCGAGGCCCCCATATCGCCGCTACACCTGTTTGGACGCAAACAAGACTTTGCCTATCAGCAAGAAGTTGACGGCAATCCGAAAGAACGTCACCACGTTCGTTTCTGGGCGGTTCCCAAAGACTGGCTGCTCCCCGGGGGCCATAGGGTGGACTGGCTAGCAGGTGGAACCTTCGACAAAGCAGTAGGACTTTCAATTTTCACGCTGCAAGTGACACACAAAATTGACGAAGACACCGACGTGGAACGCGACCATATAGTAGACACAGTGAGGGAGCATATTCCCCAGGTAAAGGTCGATGTACTAGAGGACTTTTCAACCGGCTACCACTCCCGCAACGGGGGCGGAGACCAGATCAAGACCGATGGCGATCTTCCGATATTAGATCTTCGCGAAGTAGAGGCCGAAGAAGTTGACAAACGACGCGCGCAAAAGACCCTCGACAACATGAAAGCCCAAGAAGCGACGGGGGGCAGTACCGATTCTTCGTTTATGGAAGCCTTCAAACTGCACGGAAATCACTCTCTGTCAGACGCTTCTAAGATAACGAAGGATCTGGCTCAATCTCGACCTCTTTCTGCTTTTCTAGGGGTCGTCACAGTGCTTGCCTCCGCGGGTATCGGCATCGCTACTTTCGCCTGGACATTGTGGCATTGGGACCATTACGTACATGCCGCGGTAGCAAATGAGATTGTGGAGAAACTACCGGTAACGCACGTAAGCGAAGTTGCTCCTCTGTTAGCAACAGTTGGCGGGGCCACGATGGCCGTACTGTTGGGGGTACAGTTTCTGTTGTGCTGGCGCATGATGAATGGTTCGCAACTTGCCAGAATCTTCCTTATGGGGGTAATACTCGCCCAACTAGTACTTTTCTCAGTCGGTTATTTCCTATCCTGGCAAGCCGATTTCCCGGTAATCGTTTTACATGTAGGCCTGCTCACGATCGCCCTTATGCAACTCTCAGAACCAGACACTAGACGATTCGTCTCGAAACGAGCTTTGGAATCAGACTAGAACCTGGTCCAGTGAATCCAAGAAACGCGAGTTCTCCTCCGGCAAACCGACACTGACGCGAATCCCCTCAGCAAACGGGCGCACCGCAACACCACGCTCCAAGTAAAAGTGGGCAACCTCAGGCACCGATGCGTTGAAAACCTCTGCACCTAGCCAGTAGAAATTAGCCTGCGAAGAAATAACCAGCCCCACCTTGGCTAATTCAGCCAGCACGCGCTCTCGCTCAGCTACTAATTTCGCCACGGCTTCAGCGACGGCCTCGCGATTTTGTAGGCTCGCCAGTGCTAGGGCTTGGCTTGGCGCCGACACCCCAAAAGGCGTAGCCACTGCGCTGATAGCTGAAATTACTTCGCTATGGCCAACCAGATACCCTACTCGGGCGCCGGCGAGGGCAAAAGCCTTCGAAAAAGTTCGCGCGACAACGACATTTGGAAAATCCTCTAGCTCGCCTACAACGGTACTGACCGGGCCTGCAGAGAAGTCTATGTAGGCCTCGTCCACAATAACCAGCACCCGCGGGTCCACTGCCCGCAAGAATGCCACAAGGTCGGCATGGGACACCCCCTTGCCCGTAGGATTGTTTGGATTACAGATAATAATCGCCCTAGTGCGAGCAGTTATTGCCGCCGCCATTGCCTGCAAATCGTGGACGCCCTCTTTGAGCGGTACTGTCACAGGCTTTGCGCCAGCGGTCACAGTGGCAATCGGATAGGACTCGAAGGAGCGCCAGGCGAAAAGCACCTCCGCACCGGGTCCAGCTACTGCCGTGAGTGCATGCACCAGCAAGGCAGAAAGGCCATTACCGCATACAATCTGCTCTGCCTTCACGCCATGGTAGCGCGCTAATTGCTCCCTTAAAGACGTGCAGAAGAGATCGGGATAGTGATTTATCTTCTGAAGTGCCAGCCTACCCGCCTCAAGCACCGCCTCCTTAGGTAAGTAAGGATTCTCGTTTGAAGAAAGCTTAATTGCCCCGGCTCCTAGCGGAGTTTTTCCCGGCTTGTACCTGGGCAAAGAAAGAACTTCCGGACGAAAATAAACACTCATACGCCCACCTTATCCATTTAGTTTCGCAGCCGTATCGAAGTTCCGACCTGCGACCCAGCGAGCAGAAAAGTACATGGGCCTAGCTACTAGAGGGCGCACCACCAGTTCGAAACTCCCAAGCAAAGTGGGTCCCAATACTGCACCCATGCAGAATAATCGGGACAAAAAAGGCCCCGGCTAACGCCGGGACCTGCCTGGTGGGCCCAGAGGGACTCGAACCCCCGACATCCACGGTGTAAACGTGACGCTCTAGCCAACTGAGCTATAGGCCCTGGAGCCACAACAATAACTTATTGCGACTCAAAAACAAAAATCCTGCTATGCACGATCGCGGGTTTGTACCCTGGTGCCCACCCACTCCGGCGCGACCACGACCGAGGAGGTGGCGTGCAGACCTGCCACCTGAGCTGCGCTTTCGATAGTAAACGGCGAAACATGCCCGGGCTGATTCGGCTTAGGTGTGATTACCCACACTACCCCTGGACCCGCAAAATTTTGGGTGGCATCGACAAGACAATCCGTGAGGTCGTCGGCCTCCCCGTCGTCCGCGCGCCACCAAATAATGGCACCGTCGACTAAATCCGCGTAGTCTTCATCTACTAGCTCGTTGCTAGTTTGCTTGGCGATTGCCTCACGCAAAGCTTCGTCAGCATCTTGATCCCAAAGAAATTCCTGAACAATCTGGTCTTCTTTGAAATCGAGCGGCTTCACAGCCGACTTCTGGGACACCTTTTTCTCCTTGAAACAATAAATCGGGTACGTGTCTGTGTTCACTTTACATTGTCAGAAGCCAAGATGGGACATATCACCCTCAGTTGGGACAGGAATATCTCTCTTCAGCCCGAACTTTTCCGGGACTTATGGCACAATTCAAATTGAACGAGGGACCCTTGTGCCCCTGACGGCAAGGACGCCTTCTTGGCTGATCCTTCAAGAGGAAAGAGATGACGTGCCCGAACAGAAGCAGTCGAGCCCACTTGTTGACGGTTTGCTAGTTCAGATTCCCGACAATGATCCTGAAGAAACTAGCGAGTGGATTGAATCACTGGACGACTTGATCGAAGAACGGGGTGCAAATCGCACGCGCTATGTCATGCTTGCCATGCTCAACGCCGCACGCCGCAAAAACGTGTCCGTTCCAGCCTCTTTCACCACCCCTTACATCAACACGATTCCGGCTCAGGATGAACCATATTTCCCTGGTGACGAAAACACTGAACGAGCCTACCGCCGCTGGATTAGGTGGAATGCAGCAGTTCAGGTAACTAGGGCCCAACGCCCCGGGATAGGCGTAGGTGGGCACATTTCCTCCTATGCTTCAGTCTCTACCCTCTACGAGGTCGGCTTCAATCACTTCTTCCGCGGCAAATCACATCCGGGAGGCGGCGACCACATATTCTTCCAGGGCCATGCCTCCCCCGGAATTTACGCCCGCGCATTCCTAGAGGGACGCCTTTCCGAGGAAGAGATGGACGGCTTCCGCCAGGAGGTCTCCACGCCCTCAGGCCTGCCCTCCTATCCTCACCCCCGCCAACTGCCTAACTTCTGGGAGTACCCAACCGTTTCGATGGGTCTAGGACCAGCCGAGGCCATCTATCAGGCCTGGTTCGACAAATACCTGCATCTAAATGGCATCAAAGATACCTCCGAACAACACACTTGGGCGTTCCTCGGCGACGGCGAAATGGATGAGCCAGAATCCCGCGGCATGCTTCAGACTGCAGCAGCACAGAATCTGGACAATCTAACATTTGTTGTCAACTGCAACCTGCAACGCCTCGATGGGCCGGTACGTGGCAACGGCAAAATCATTCAGGAACTCGAATCCTACTTCAAAGGCGCCGGCTGGAACGTTATCAAGGTGATTTGGGGCCGCGGCTGGGATGGTTTGCTAGCAGCCGACAAGGACCACGCACTAGTGCACCTAATGGACGAGGTCCGCGACGGGGACTACCAAACTTTGAAGGCAAACGACGGCGCCTACGTCCGCGAGCACTTCTTTGGTCGCGACCCACGCACAAAGGAACTCGTAAAGAACTGGTCCGACGAGCAAATCTGGGAATTGCGCCGTGGCGGCCACGACTACCGCAAGGTCTATGCTGCCTACGATGCCGCCCTCAAACACAAGGGACGCCCAACAGTAATCTTGGCGCACACCATCAAGGGATACGCCCTCGGCGAACACTTTGCCGGACGTAACGCCACCCACCAGATGAAGAAGCTCACGTTGGAAGACCAAAAGGCACTTCGCGACAGGCTCCACATTCCAATCACGGACGAGGAACTCGAAAAGGATCCTTACAAGCCTCCTTACTACATGCCTGACAAGGACGATCCGGCGCTGCGGTACATGCTTGAGCGCCGTGAGGCACTGGGAGGATACCTACCCTCCAGGCACCGCGAAGATCCACACCTAGAGCTGCCCGGCGAAAAGACCTACAAGATGATGACCAAGGGCTCGGGAAAGCAAAAAGTAGCTACCACTATGGCTCTAGTGCGATTGCTCAAGGAACTCATGCGGGACAAGAACATCGGCAAGCGGTTCGTCCCAATCATTCCGGACGAGGCGCGCACATTCGGCCTCGACGCTATGTTCCCAACCGCCAAGATCTTCAACGTCCACGGCCAAAACTACACCGCAGTGGACCACGATCTAATGCTTTCCTACAAGGAATCCGAGCAAGGAAGATTGATGCACACCGGCATCAACGAGGCCGGCTCGGCTGCTCTAATGCAGGTGGTAGGCACCTCCTACGCTACCCACAACGTTCCCATGATCCCGTTCTACATTTTCTACTCGATGTTCGGGTTCCAGCGTACGGGGGACCAGTTCTGGGCCGCAGGTGACCAACTTACACGCGGCTTCGTTATTGGCGCTACCGCGGGACGCACCACACTTACCGGTGAGGGCACCCAGCATATGGACGGGCACTCGCCCGTACTCGCAGCCACCAACCCCGCATTCGTGCACTACGATCCCGCCTATGCCTACGAGATTGGCCATATTTTCCGTGACGGCTTGCAGCGCATGTATGGCGATCCAGGCGACCGCGATCCGAACGTAATGTACTACCTGACGGTATACAACGAACCTATTGTGCAGCCCGCCCAACCTGAAAATGTTGACGTGGAAGGCATATTGCGAGGCATCCACAAGATTGACGAGGCCGCCCCTGACCGCCCTGTCGTGAACCTACTAGCATCTGGCGTGGCAGTCCCCTGGGCTCGCCATGCTCGTGAATTGCTACTAAACGACTGGGGCATCGGAGCCAACGTTTGGTCTGTAACATCCTGGGGCGAGCTCCGCCGCGACGGGATGGAGGCAAACCGGAAAAACTACCTCGATCCAGACCACTACACCAAACCCTATGTGACGGCGAAGCTCGAAAACACTGGCGGTCCGTTCGTAGCCTCTACAGACTTCGACCACATACTTCCCGACCTCCTAAGGGAATGGATCCCCGGACGCTACTACACCCTGGGGGCCGACGGCTTTGGATTCTCGGACACCCGCCCGGCAGCTCGACGCCACTTCCTAATCGACGCCGAATCGATGGTTGTGCGCGCGCTGCAGGCAATGGCCGACGACGGCATGATTGAACGCGATCTAATCCGTCAGGCTATCGAGAAATACGATCTCATGAACGTGAACGCTACCTCCCACCGAGTTGACGATTCCGACGACTCCGTAGCCTAAAGAAATAAGTTGTGGGGCATCACGTACACGTGATGCCCCACAACTTATTTAACACTCGCTTCCAATTAGCCTGCAGCCAATGGGCAACCGGAACAGTGTACCCGGACGGCGGCGCTGGTAGGTGTCTCCGGGCTACAAGCCCCCAGCCCGGAAGCACACACACTCTTTGCGCTCTGCGCTATTCCCAGGCGGCGGTAGTGTTCCAAAATAACTTTGACGAAGGGTACGCTGACTCGAAGATTGTTTGCCACCGCTGGCAGCGTCTTTCCTTGTGAAATCTGCTCCATGACTTGCTGAGTTAAAGCCCTTCTCATCGGAATATCAACGTTCCAATCTGAAATATCCCTACTGACAATATCCAGGCCAACACTAGTTGCCCCAATACGGCAGCTGCAGTAAGTCTGCCACCAATTTGGCGTACTTGTTCGGCAACTGTTGCCATACAGGGCGTATAGGCGAGAACAAACACTAAGAATGCGAGGGCGGCGATGGGCTCATTGCCCTCGCCTGCCGACTTAGTTAGAGAATCGCGCAGCAACGTTGGCAGTTTCCCTAAATCATTGCCACCGTCCTCGGCATCGCCGCCATCATTTTCGGGATCCATGTTGTAGGAGGTAACGATGGAAGAAATCACAGTCTCTTTCGCCACAAATCCCGTCATCAGCGCCCCGGTCATGTGCCATTCGCCGAATCCGGTGGGAGCAAATACCGGTTCCAATGCCTTGGCAGTCTTGCCATAAAGAGACTGCCCAGTTGTAAGCGTTGGGTCTGCAAAATGTTTCTGGGCCGCATCCTGTCCCAGCGGTATTGAGCTCATGAGCCACACAATCATTGTCAGCAAGACAATAATCTTGCCCGCGCCCTTGACGAAAGCCCACGAGCGCAGCCAGGCCCTGCGCAGCGTTAGAAGCACCCGGGGGCACTGATAGGCGGGAAGTACGAGCATGAGCGGCGCTTCACTATCGGTTGGTAGAAAATGTTTAGCTATCCAGGCCGCAGCAACTACTAACAGAATCGACGTCACATACATTGCCCACACCACGGTGCCGGTATGCCGCGGGAAAAACACCTTTGCGATAAGTAAGTAAATAGTGAGCCTAGCGGCGCAGGAAGTATACGGAATGATTAGCGTAGTAATGATTCGCTGATTTCGATTGGATAGTGTTCTGCACGCTGCCAAGGAAGGCAAATTACAGCCAAACCCCATGATTAGAGGCAATACCGCCCGCCCGTCTAGGCCGATCTTTCGCATAATACGATCGGCCAGAAAAGCTGCGCGAGCCATGTATCCGGAATCCTCTAGTACTGAAATAGCGAGGAATATTACCAGCATCAACGGCAAGAACGAAGCCACTACCCCCAGCCCGGTAGCCAAACCGTTTACGAGCAGCGAATGCACCCAAGAATCTGCAAGCGAAAGTTCGCCCAGCACCCAACTTAGGCCGTTAGCTAAGGAAAACGCCCCGGATTCGGTAGAAGCAAAAAGGTTTTCGAAAAAATCTTGTAACGGACTTACCCAACTTCCAGCGAGCTCAAAGAGCAACCACATTACCGCAAAGAATATTGGTAGCCCTAGGAAGGGATTCAAAAGAATGCGATCAACCTTGTCCGAAAAGGAGGGCTCGGTGAGGTTTGCAGAATTAAGCCCGGCCCTTGCTAAGATCTGCTCTACCCATTCGAAAAGCTGCTCCGCATTTTCCATTTTGTCCCCGAAATCGCCCGTGGCATCGAGCGAGCCACCCACATCAATAACTGCGGGATTGGCAAGCGCTCGGGCAATAAATTCATCGAGGCGCGCCTGGGGACGATGCCGAGGATCTACCACAGTAACGGGAACTTTCAGCGCCCGTTCGAGCCGCTGCGGATCAAGCTCGATCCCGTCTTGGCGAGCAACGTCCGCTAACGTAACCACGCAAGCTACAGGCAATCCCGTCTGCGCAACCTGTCCTGCCAGGTAGAGCGAACGTTCAAGCGACGTCGCATCAAGTACCACCAACGCCAGTGACAAAGGCGCCTCTTGCCCTCCAGGGACGGAAGTCCGTTGGACAAGTGTATCGACTACAACTTGTTCATCCGGACTCTTTGGCAACAACGAATAAGTGCCTGGCAAATCCATCAACCGCACATTTGCACTCTGCCAAGTACCAACCATGCACTCCACTGTGGTTCCCGGAGCATTTACGCAATGCTGCTTAGACCCAGTAAGTGCATTGAATAGGGTGGACTTGCCAGTATTGGGATTCCCAACTAGAGCCACCGACACGGACGAGTCGGGTCGGGGCAAAGTCTGTACTGTAGGCGCGCATTTAGGGCAACTCATGCTATCTCCTCTACTTCAATGCACCCGGCAGAACGATGATCCACCGCCAACCGCGAACCAGAAATATTGATCACGACTCCACCCATGCCGCCCTTGCCTACTACAGCCAAGTTTGCTCCTGCCCTGATTCCAAGTTCCGACAGGCGCAAAGAATGTTGCTCAGCAACTCGTACTTTTATTATGCGAGCTCGCTTTAGCCTCGGCAGTTCGAGCAGCGACACAGACACGGTTAGAAGGCCCCCCAAGCTTGCGATCAGATCAGGTTAAGCAAGCCTAACTCCAAATACCGTTTTCATACAATTGCGTCTGCACAATTCACTATCACCCGAAAACATACACTGCGGCAATATAGAGGGGCCCAGCCAAACGGCCCGGCAACAATTTTGAGACCGAAAGGATCGGTCAGCCTTTCGAGAAAGCCTCTATCAAATCGCGCACAGTCTTAGCTGCGTCTACATCGCCGTCTTTGGCTTGGTAGCCTTCGCCTTCAACTCTCGCCACTACCGCGTAGCGCTGTATCTCACTCAAATTGATATCAGCAAGCACATCTTGCTTTGAAACAGTACCTACTTCTGCACTAAGGGCTTCAAAAACTAGGCTTTCAAGTTCTTCAGTAGAATTCTGTTCTTCCCTACCCTGCTCCTTTTCGGAAGAAAAATCCTCGTCGCGAAGCGCCGCCAACTTAGCTAGAGCCTGTTCGTCTAACGCCATTTACCCCACCTGATGAAGCCATCGCACGGGGGCGCCCGAACCGGCATACCTGAAAGGTTCGAGTTCCTCGTCCCACGCCTCGCCCAGCGCAATAGAGAGCTGCTGTCTCAAGAGCGCAGGGTCGCCCTGAGATTGCTCAATCGCTGCCCTAATCCTGTTCTCGGGTACCACCACGTTTCCCGCCACATCGGTCTGAGCGTGAAAGATTCCCAGCGAAGGCGTGTGAGACCAGCGTCCTCCGTCTGTTGTCGCAGAAGCATCTTCCGTGACCTCGTAACGCAAGTGCTCCCACCCGCGCAGGGCAGAAGCGAGCTGAACGCCAGTACCAGCCTTCCCCACCCAACTAAATTCGGTGCGATATGTCCCCTCTTGCGCCGGTTGCGGCGTCCAATCCATCGACACCTTGGAGCCCAAGATATCGGAAACGATCCACTCTACGTGAGGACACAGCGCACGGGGTGCTGAGTGCACGAAAAGTACACCGCGCGAGAACGTTCCTGTCATTTGGACCTCCATATTGCTGAGGGACGTCTTCCCCTACGACCTCAACCGTGGCCCAGTCGGCGGTGTGCAACACTATTCAACACCACTAGTGCACCCAACACAAGTTGGCGCGCCGCACACCGGCGCGCCGCACTTTCGCTACAACCCTTGTTCGCGCAATTCCCTCATGGCTTTGCGACGATACTTCTTCGACAACCTGTCCAGGTAAAGATGGCCATCAAGATGATCGCACTCGTGTTGTATACAACGCCCCATCAGTTCTTCGCCCTCGACAACTACCTTTTTGCCGTCGAGGTCGATCCCCTCCGCGCGGGCATACCAAGCCCGCTCAGTTGGGAACCAGAGCCCTGGGACCGACAAACACCCCTCATCGCCATCTTGATACTCATCTTGGGAAAGTTCGACAATCCTCGGGTTCAGTATGTAACCGATGTCACCATCAATATTCCAGCTGAATGCGCGAACTCCAACCCCGATCTGGTTAGCTGCCAGACCGGCTCGCCCATCCATGTCTACAGTCTCTAAAAGGTCTTCAACAAGTTCCTTGATTGAATCGTCAATGTCCTTGATTGGCTCACACTCTGTGCGCAAAATAGGATCACCGACGATCCGAATATCGCGTAATGCCACTAGTCCTCCTTTGCAGAAACTATCGTATAGGCGATCTTATCGACTGCCCCATCGAAAGGCACTCGCGTGCGCTCGCCAGTGGCACGATTACGCAATTCGACTACCCCTTCGTTCTCGAAGTCACGCCCCACAACAACCGAGAACGGCATCCCGAGCAGCTCAGAATCCTTGAATTTCACCCCTGCAGAGACCTTCTTGCGATCATCGTAAATTACGTCGAGCCCGCAGCTCTCCAAACCCCTAGCAACCTCGGCAGCAGCATCGAAAACATCGGCATGTCTGCCCGTAGCCAAAACGTGAACATCGAACGGGGCAATAACCGGATTCCAAACAAGACCGGCCTCGTCGTGGCCAATCTCGGCCATCGCAGCAAGCACCCGCGACACCCCAATTCCGTAGGAACCCATAGTCACGACTTGCGACTTACCATTCTGGTCCAAAACAGTAAGATCCAACGCCTTCGCATACTTCCGGCCTAGCTGGAAAATATGTCCAATTTCAATACCACGCGCGAGTTCCAAAGGCCCCGAGCCGTCGGGAGCTTGATCGCCCTCGCGAACTTCAGAAGCCTCCAGGAAACCATCGGCATCGAAATCGCGCCCGTAAACAAAATCGTAAAAGTGATGGTCTTTCTGATTCCCGCCGGTAATCCAGCCTGACCCCTGCGCCACGTGTGGATCCAAATAGTACTTGGGACCGGTAGAGTTGCCCTCGGCATCCTTGGGGGCATTTGGTCCGCACACCGAAGGACCAATATAACCGGGCACAATATTTTCAAAGGCAGCTAGATCAGCTTCCGTGGCGAATTCGATCTCGGCTGGCGAGAGCGCAGCCTCGACGCGACGCAGATCTACTTCGCGGTCGCCGGGAATGCCAATAACAAAAACTTCACGACCACCGTCTGGATGCACCGCCGTCAGTGCCACGGACTTCAGTGTGTCAGAGGCCTGCCACTTCCGGTCTGCCCGGGGCAAGTGCTCGTTAGAAAAATCGACCAACGCAGCAATAGTGCCGCAATCCGGGGTCTCTTCAAGGTGAGCAGGGCTAAACTCCTGGGTAACCGGATCCGGACGCGGAGTGGTTACAGCTTCCACGTTAGCTGCAAATCCGCCCTGTGAACGAACAAACGTATCCTCGCCAATCTGACACGGGAACAAAAATTCTTCACTGCGAGAACCACCCATAGGCCCCGACATGGCGGAGCAGATTACGTAGGGAAGGTTTAGACGCTCAAAAATGCGCTGGTAGGCCTTGCGCATTACCTCGTACGAATCATCCAACCCGTCGTCGTCAATATTGAAGGAATAGGCATCCTTCATCACAAACTCGCGGCCCCTAATAAGCCCAGCGCGAGGGCGAGCCTCATCCCTGTACTTGGTTTGAATTTGGTACAAGATAGCTGGCAGATCCTTATACGAGGAATACAGATCCTTCACTAGCAACGTGAACATTTCCTCGTGGGTGGGCGCGAGCAACATCTGGGCGTCCTTACGATCAGACAAGCGGAACAGATTGGGCCCGTATTCCTCCCACCTGCCCGTCGCCTCGTAAGGCTCCTTCGGGAGCAAGGCAGGAAATAGTACCTCTTGCGCGCCTGCGCGATCCATTTCCTCGCGAACAACTTTCTCGAGCTTGCGCAACACCCGAATGCCAAGGGGCAACCAAGTGTAAATACCAGGAGCCACACGGCGGATATAGCCTGCCCGTACCAAAAGCTTATGACTCGCGACCTCGGCATCGGCCGGATCTTCACGTAAAGTTCGTACGAAGTACGATGACATCTGAGCTAACACGCCTACAACTGTAGTAGACGGGGCGGAGATTAACCTAGTCCGACCTAGACGAGGACTTGTACCCCCTCACCTTCAGACTCGGGCATATCCTCGGCCAACTTGTTAGCGTACTTGATAAGGGTGGGTACGATTTCGGACTCGGGAACAGTCTCGACTACCTTGCCCTTGATGAAAATCTTGCCCTTTTGATTGCCGGAAGCAACGCCCAGGTCTGCTTCGCGTGCCTCCCCTGGCCCATTTACGACACAGCCCATTACTGCCACGCGCAAGGGCACCTTAAGATCTTTCAACCCTTCCGAAACCGAGTCAGCCAAGGTGTAAACGTCAACCTGAGCCCGGCCGCATGATGGACAGGAGACAATTTCGAGGGTACGATCGCGCAGCCCCAAGGACTGCAAGATCTCGATGCCCACCTTCACTTCTTCCACCGGCGGAGCCGAGAGCGAGACACGAATCGTATCGCCGATGCCCTGCCGTAGCAGAGCACCGAATGCCGTAGCGGACTTCACTGTCCCCTGCAGAGCAGGACCAGCCTCAGTAACCCCAAGATGCAGCGGCCAATCCCCTTTAGAAGAGAGCAGCTCGTAAGTTTTTATCATAGTCACCGGGTCATGATGTTTCACAGAGATGGCGAAATCGTGGAAATCGTACTGCTCAAAAAGCGAAGCCTCCCATACTGCAGATTCCACCATGGCTTCAGGGGTTGCCCCGCCATACTTCTTGTATAGCTTTGGGTGCAGCGAGCCCGCATTTACCCCTATGCGCAAAGAAGTGCCATGATCCTTCGCAGCCTTCACGATGTCGGCGATCTGATCATCAAATTTGCGAATATTTCCCGGATTCACGCGCACCCCCGCGCACCCGCCCTCGATTGCGGCAAAAACGTACCGGGGCTGGAAGTGGATATCGGCAATAACCGGAATATTCGACTTCTTTGCAATGATAGGAAGGGCCTCAGCGTCGTCGGCAGACGGGCAAGCCACACGCACGATGTCGCAACCGGCTGCCGTGAGGGCGGCAATCTGCTGCAAAGTTCCACCAATGTCTGTCGTCTTGGTAGTGCACATAGATTGCACCGTGACAGGAGCGTCCCCGCCAACCCACAAGTTTCCAAGTCGAACCTTGCGAGTCTTCCTGCGTGGAAATACGTTCCGGACTTCTGGCATTCCTAAAGATACAGCTTCACTCACAAAAACAAGTATGCCCAACTGAGGACAAAATGTCGCCTGGCTTCGCGGCGAGCCATATCACGATAAGTGTATTGGAGCCACAATATCAGCTGCCACGAGAACTACCGTGATCACCAAAAAGAGGCCGAATATTGCATACGTGAGGGGCATGAGCCGCGCGATATCGACAGGACCCGGATCTTTTTTGCCGCGAGCTGAAGCAATCGCAGAACGGACTTTTCCAAAAATAGCCCCCGCAATATGCCCGCCATCTAACGGCAACAGTGGAATCAGATTGAATGCGAACAAGGCCATATTTAGGCCGCCCAGCAGAGAAATTAGGCTAGCAAATCGGTCTATAATTGGCACCGGCCCGTTAGAAGAAGCCACATCCCCGGCGATCCGTCCGACTCCCACCACTGAAACGATTCCGTTCCTATCGCGCGGGGTGTCCGTAAAAATAGACTTTGCTACCGCAAATACCTGTGTCGGCAATTTGCCTATGACCGCTACAGTGCCAGTGAACTGGTTGAAAATATTCTTTACCACCCCGGTAAACGGCATGCGTTCGCGGGTAACGGCGGCTGTAATACCTATTGGGCCATCCGCTGGTATCTGGACTAGAGCATGGCACGTCTGGCCACCGCGTACATAGGAAAAATCAACGCTACGTCCCCTATTAGCCTCAATCTGTTTTTGCAGGATCGGCCAAGAGTCGATCCTGGACTCACCTACCGCAACAATGCGATCGCCTGGGCGCAAGCCCGCCTGGTAAGCAGCTCGGGGGGCTTGTGGGCTAGCAGAATGGGTTACCGCCGCCAAAGTAGTTTGGGGGACGTTTATTCCTATGCCCCCCAGCGCAACGAAGGCACACCCAATTGCCAACAGAAGGTTCACGGCAGGCCCCGAGAACATTACCAGAACCTGCTGAGCCCAGCTCAGCTGCCAAAATGGCTTGAGTTGGCCTTGCCCACGCATGTCTAAGCTCGAAGCAATTCGAGCCTCGTGGGCGAGCGACAAACGGACGTCGTTTTGGCGGGCACTATCCAGGCGTTCAAACTGCTGAGCCGTGAGGTAGTGCCCTAAATACGTCCCCACTATCTCGGTTGGCTTTGCAGGCGGGAACATGCCGCCGATGCGCACATACCCGCCGAGCAAAATAGCTTTCAGCCCGTACTCTGTTCCGCCGACCTTCTTAGACCACAGCGTAGGACCAAATCCCACCATGTACTGCGGAACGGCAGCACCAAACTTTTTGGCCGGTATCATGTGTCCGCACTCGTGTAGAGCTACCGAAATTACCAAGCCCACCACAAGTACCAGAACACCGAAAAAGAAAGCCATGTCAGTCCAAAAAAGAAAGAGCTCGCGATTTAGCCCACTTTTCAGCCCGGTGAAGAGAGCCTAGATCCGGGTTGTCCATACCCGCAAAATCATCCACTACCTTGGCGACGGTATCCACGATGCTCAAATACGGGATCTTCTCTTTCAAGAAGAGGTCGACCAAAGCCTCGTTCGCGGCATTGAAAACGGCAGGATGGGCGGCCGACGCTGCCACGGCAGCGCGCGCAATGTCGATCGCTGGGAAGGTATCCAGGTCGACCGGCTCGAAGGTCCAGGCACTAGCCTCACTCCAGGAGAGAGACGGCGCCACGGCTGGCAGCCGCCTTGGCCATGACAGTCCGAGGGCGATCGGAATCTTCATCGAGGGCGGCGACGCTTGCAAAACTGTTGCCCCGTCCTTGAAAGTAACCATCGAGTGCACGATTGACTGCGGATGTACCACTGGGATTATGTCCTCGGGCGGGATGTCGAAAAGGAGATGTGCCTCAATAAGTTCCAGGGCCTTGTTCACTAGCGTTGAAGAGTTTACCGTGACTACTGGCCCCATGGACCAAGTGGGATGGTGCAATGCTTCCTCGACGGTAACGTTTTCCAGCTCGGCACGGCTGCGTCCTCTGAAAGGCCCCCCAGAGGCAGTTAGGACCAGCTCATCTACTTCAGATGCGCCGTCCAAATTGACACTCGTCAGCCCTCTGTGGTGGAGTCCTGCCAGAAGGGATTGCGCAATCGCGCTGTGCTCGGAATCGACTGGCACAATCTGACCGGGTCGTACCATCGCCTGGCGCACCAGGGCGCCTCCCACAACCAACGATTCCTTGTTGGCAAGTGCCAGAGTGGCTCCGCTTTTGAGAGCCGCGAGCGTGGCTGAAAGACCTACCGCCCCATTGATTCCGTTAAGTACGGTTCCCTGTGGCACAGACTTAGCGGCTTCTACTACAGCCTCAGGGCCGAAAGCCACGTTAGCAACCTCGGCCAGGTCTTTTTCAGCCCGTCGATCGGCCACTGCCACTAGCTGAGGAGAAAACTCCGCTACCTGTTCCCGCAACAAGCCAGTGTGCGAGCCACCGCAGGCAAGAGCTACCACCTGGTATTCACCGGGATGGGAACGAATTACCTCGAGTGCCTGTGTTCCGATGGATCCAGTTGATCCTAAAATCGCTACCTGTTTCATTCTACCGACAGCAAAATCTCGATAGCACGGTTTAGATACGCGTCGACTACGCCCTCGTCGTAGGCTTTAGGTCCGCGCGCGTCCTTAAAGGTGACGCCCCTAATCTGATCGGCGGTAAGTACCTCGCCATCGTCAAAGAAGGAAGCAATTCGGTCTAAGAACTGATCGACTTGTCTACTGTCGTATCCCTTGCCTGACTTGGGGTGGGCAAAGCGTTCACCTGCCGGGCGCAGAAGCCTTGGGTAAAGAGTAGTGGCCCTCGATGCCACCCGATCTAGCCAGGCTTGCTGACCGTTTACCGCCACGTGGTCGGCGCGATCCCGCTTCACAAAAGCCGCTTCCAGCCGATCTAGTGCCCCATCCACGACTTCGGTAGCATAGCCGCCACGGACAACGGAAAAACGCACAGCCCGCACCTCTGGCGAACTAAACTGCTCCGCAGGCATACCGCCCTCGTAGGCAGCCCGAGCTCTCTGAAAAAAGCCGTCAACCTCGCTCTGTGTATAGCCCTTCTTCGGCCATCGCGCTTTTGGAAAGACCTCGCTCATTAGCGCTCCTTCATCTTCTTCTGAACTGCAGTAGCTAACTGGCCACAAGCACCATCTATATCCGATCCCCGAGTATCGCGAATCGTTGTAGCCACTCCATTGCGTCTTAGTGTGTCAACAAAAACCTGTTGGTCTTTCTTCGAAGAGGCAGTCCAAATCGAGCCAGGAGTGGGGTTCAAAGGTATCGGATTCACGTGTGCCCATCCCCGGCCGCGCGCATTTAGTTCGTCGGCTAACAGCTGCGCCCTCCAGGCATGGTCATTCATATTTTTTATCAGAGCGTACTCAATGGATACCCGGCGCCCGGTGGTTTGGAAGTAGGAATACGCAGCGTCCAGTAGTTCCCCCACCTTCCACCGGGAATTGATCGGTATCAAATCGTCGCGCAGATTGTCGTCGGGCGCATGCAAGGATACCGCTAAGGTGACCGGCATTCCTTCTTGTGCAAGCTTCTTGATAGCTGGCACTAACCCGACGGTAGAGACGGTGACATTTCGGGCAGAAAGTCCAAATCCCTCCGGGGCTGGGTCGATGAGCCTGTGTAGCGCCCCAACTACCGTCTTGTAATTGGCCAGTGGCTCCCCCATGCCCATAAATACGACGTTAGTGAGGCGGGTTGGCCCCCCCGCCAATTTCCCGTCACGGGCAGCGCGGGCAGCGCGACGCACCTGATCGATGATCTCGCCGGTAGAGAGATTGCGGGTAAGCCCCATCTGCCCTGTGGCGCAGAACGGACAGGCCATGCCACAACCGGCCTGCGAAGACACACATAGAGTAGTGCGAGAAGGGTAGCGCATGAGGACGGATTCCACCTGGGCCCCATCAAAAAGCTGCCACAAGTGCTTTACAGTGCGTCCGTCATCGGCAGAAATCGCAGCGCTCTGCTCAGTCAGTTTGGGAAGCAGTAGGCCGCAGATTTTCTCGCGTGATCCTGCAGGCAAATCGGACATCTGCTCGGGAGAAACGTTGAGGTGGGTGAAAAAGTGCCTAGAAAGTTGATCGGCACGAAAGGCCGGCAAACCTGCCTCCTTCAAAGCAGCCTTGCGACCCGAAAGATCAAAGTCAGCTAAATGTGTTGGAGCCTTGCCACGCCTCTTAGCCTGAAAAGAAAGCTTTGGTCTAGCCCCTGGGTGGGTAGCTCCCTCAGGAGCCTGATCCGTAGGCCTTACCTGAATATTCATGTCACCACCCAAACGCTACTCGGAAGATCAAATAGCATACAGGAGTTACCAGCAGAATCGAATCCAATCTATCCATGACGCCACCGTGCCCTGGCAACAGCCAGCCCATATCTTTTAGGCCCAAATCGCGTTTTAGCAGGGATTCCCCAAGGTCTCCTAGAGAACCAAATATGGCCGCACATATGCCAAGTAAGATGCCCCACAATGGGTTTGCCCCCAGCAAATACATACCCAGTGTGCCCGCAACTAAAGCGGCGGAAACAGAACCTGCAAACCCCTCCCATGATTTCTTAGGTGAGATCTTAGGCGCCATTGGGGTATTTCCCCACTTCACCCCGGCGGCATAGCCACCTGTATCGGAACAGACGGGCAGCAATACCGCCAACGCGACCGGCGCAGTCCCCTTGGGAGAAGAACCGATTAACACTAAGAAACTCCCCAAGAAGGGCACGTAGGTGGCAGCAAAAGTGGATACTACGATATCGCGCATTGCTTTTTGGTCGATCGATTCAACCGAACGCCACACTACCAAGGCCAGCAAGGTGGCAAAATAAGCCCCCATGAGCCCCTCGGGCCCGATGAAATAGGCACAAACCACCATACCTACCAGACCAACCCACAGAGGCGGCAGCATGACCTCGGCTTTGGCTCTGGCGAAAGCTCCAGCCAGCTCGTACAGCCCCAGCGCCCCCGCTACCACAATCAGTACAGCTAGCGGCAGCGGATGCAACAAGCAGAGTAAAAGTGCGCCAATGAGCCCAGCTCCTACCCCAATTGCCGCCGGGAGATTTCTGCCCGCCTTGCCATTTCCAGCAGGCTTAGGCTTCTCCTTGGTGGCCCTGGGCCGGAAGATCCTACTTGCTCTTTGACGCACTTTCCCTGCCCTAACTTAGATAGTCAGAAGCTCTTCTTCTTTAGCTTCCATCACCTTGTCGACCTTTTCTACATAGGTCTTTGTAAGGGATTCCAGATCCTTCTGGGCGCGCTCGACCTCGTCTTCACCGGCATCTCCGTCTTTTTTAATCTCGTCGAGTTGATCCATGCCCTTGCGACGGATGCCTCGAACAGCAATGCGTCCCTCTTCAGCTTTAGTCTTTGCAAGCTTGACGTATTCCTTCCGGCGCTCTTCGGTGAGAGCCGGCAAGGTAACGCGAATGATCTTGCCATCGTCGGTGGGATTTACACCTAAATCAGACTCACGGATCGCCTTGATAATCGAATCCATGGCTCCCTTGTCAAAGGGATTGACGATAACCGTCCGAGCTTCAGGAATATTGAACGAGGCAAGCTGCATTAGCGGAGTGGGGGCACCGTAGTAATCAACCTGAATTGAGTCGAACATTGACGTATTTGCACGCCCCGTGCGAATGTTAGAAAACTCCTCCCGGGTGAAAGATAGAGCCTTCTTCATTCGGTTCTCGCAGTCTGTCAAAACTTCCTGAATCACTTGTCTGTCCCTTCGTCTGCAGTGACTAACGTTCCAATCTTCTCACCTAACAGCGCGCGGGTAACGTTGCCTTGCCCGTTCATCCCAAAAACGCGCATGTTTAGGCTGTTCTCGCTACACAGCCCAAAAGCAGTTGCATCTACCACGCGCAGCCCCTCTGCCAGTGCCTCCCTATAGGTAACGCGGTCATAGCGCACTGCATCGGGATTGGCCTTAGGATCATCAGTGTACACGCCGTCAACCCCGTTTTTAGCAACAAGTAATTCCTGGCAATGGGTCTCTAGAGCCCGCTGAGCAGAAACCGTGTCAGTAGAAAAATACGGCATGCCCGCTCCGGCGCCAAACACTACTACCCTGCCTTTTTCCATGTGCCTTATCGCACGCAAGGGGATATAGGGCTCAGCAACCTGCGTCATAGCAATAGCAGATTGAACCCTACAAGTGACTCCAGCCTGCTCAAGGAAATCTTGAAGCGCCAAAGCATTCATGACCGTACCCAGCATACCCATGTAATCGGCACGCGCCCGATCGAGACCTTGAGTTACCAGCTGAGCCCCTCGGAAAAAGTTGCCCCCGCCAACAACGACCGCCACCTGCACGCCCTGACGAACGGCCTCCGCAATTTGCTTCGCAACGCCCGAGACAACGGCAGCATCGAGGCCTACCGCTCCTCCTCCGAACACCTCCCCGGATAGCTTCAAAAGGACGCGTCGTGGTTGATTTGCAGACATAGTTAGCCTCTCTTCGCTGTAAACATGCCGGTGGCCCCGAGCTTACCGCCCGGGGCCACTCTTTGCTGGAGTTAAGCGCCTACGTGGAAGCGGACGAAAGACTTCACTTCCCCGCCGGCATTCTTCACAACCTGGCCCACAGTATGCTTAGGATCCTTAGCATAATCCTGGTCAAGCAAGCAGTGGTCCTTGTAGAAGGACTTCATGCGGCCTTCAACGATCTTCGGAACAATCTTCTGGGGCTTACCTTCGTTGATGGTGAGCTCAGTAAGGGTCTGACGTTCCTTCTCGAGATCCTCGGCCGGAACATCTTCCTCGGACAAGTAGTCGGGCTGGTAAGCAGCGATATGCATAGCGACGTCGTGAGCGACCTTCTCGCCAGCCTCATCTGTACCGACTAGAACGCCAACCTGCGGCGGCAAATCCGGGTTCGAGTAGTGCAGGTAGGAAGTAACGCGCTCGGCCTCGACACGCGCCATGCGAGAGACCTCAATCTTTTCGCCAATAACGGCTGCGATCTGGTCAACCTTGTCCTTCACAGTACCTTCGGCAGCCTTGGCAGCAAGGAGCTCCTGAGCGTTAGTAGCGCCCGATTCGACCGCCGCCTCGAGAACCTCTTTAGCGAAGTCGATAAACTTTTGGTTCTTAGCAACGAAATCAGTCTCGGAGTTGACCTCGACCATGATGCCAACCTGTCCCCCATCGACATCAGCAATGTGAGTTAACACGAGGCCAGCAGAAGCACTGCGATCCTCGCGCTTAGAAATAGACTTCAGGCCCTTCAGACGAATGATCTTCAGTGCCTCGTCGTGATCGCCGTTCGCTTCGTCAAGAGCCTTCTTGACGTCGAGCATTCCAGCGCCAGTTTCCTCGCGCAAAGACTTGATATCTGCGGTGGTGTAGTTCTTTGCCATTTACATTCCCCTAATTACTCGGCGGAGGCAGCTTCTGCTGCCGGAGCCTCAGACTTGGAATCCTGGTCCTTGGCCGGAGCCTGCTCTTTAGCCTCTTCGGACTTTGCTTCTTCCTTGGACTCGGATCCCTCGAGAATCTCGCGCTCCCAGTCAGCCAGCGGCTGGCCTTCCTTCTGCTGATTCGAAGACTTAGAGTTCGACCGGGCCAGCAGCCCGTCTGCAACCGCATCTGCAATTACCCGAGTGAGCAGCTCGACTGCGCGGATCGCATCGTCGTTACCGGGAATACGGTAGTCGACCTCGTCGGGATCGCAGTTAGTGTCGAGAATTGCCACGATCGGAATATTGAGCTTGCGGGCTTCAGCAACCGCCAGATGTTCCTTCTTGGTATCGACAATCCACACGGCGGAAGGCACCTTGGCCATGTCGCGAATACCACCGAGGGTACGGGCGAGCTTGTCGCGCTCGCGACGCATCAT
The DNA here is from genome assembly GCF_000420405.1 of Winkia neuii subsp. neuii DSM 8576. Taxonomy (GTDB): domain Bacteria; phylum Actinomycetota; class Actinomycetes; order Actinomycetales; family Actinomycetaceae; genus Winkia; species Winkia neuii. Next base: position 36,797 of record NZ_ATUW01000008.1, read on the forward strand.
CAGCAGTTCTTTCTTGGTGTAAGAGGAACCCGCGACGTCGTCGAAATCAACCTGTTCCAGTTCCTTCAGACGCTGCAAACGCTTGTTCACGGTGGAGAAGTTGGTGAGCATACCGCCCAGCCACCGCTGGTTCACATACGGCATACCTACGCGAGTAGCCTGCTCTGCAATTGCCTCCTGGGCCTGCTTCTTGGTCCCAACGAACAACAAAGTACCGTTGTGCAGCACAGTCTGCTTGACGAAATCATAGGCCTCGTCAATGCCGGTCAGGGTCTGCTGCAGGTCAACAATGTAAATGCCGTTGCGATCGGTAAGAATGAACGGCTTCATCTTCGGGTTCCAGCGACGAGTCTGGTGACCGAAATGAACGCCAGCTTCAAGCAGCTGACTCATGGTTACTACTGCCATGATGATTCCTCTCTGACGCGCCGTGGCGCGCAGGGCCTGTGCCCTTATTCGGTTTCGCTTCTAGCGGTTCCTGGTGCGACGACCGCTGACCCCCCAACTGGGGACCGCTGCCAACGATCCGACAAAAGCCGAAAATCGCACGCGAAGTCACCCGCCGATGGTGGGTGCTAAGTAAAGTTTAGCGAAGACGATGCCTTCTTCCAAGCTAATCCCCGTGATCTCGCCCTCCAAAACCACCGGCTGCGCTAACCGACAGACATTGTCAGAGCGGCTTTAGGCGGATGGGCCCGGCCAGGAATTGCAGCGGATTCACGTAGACATCTTTTCCAACTAGCGCTCCCCAATGGAGAGCACCATGATGACCTGCATTTAAGCTGCCGATAACCTCACCTGCCTTGACTCGCTGGCCCTTTCGAAGCGTTGAGACGACCGGCTCATAGGTGGTGCGTAAATGTGGGCCATGAGCTATTGAGATAACCGGCTTGCCTGCAACTTTTCCGGAGAAATAAACCGTGCCATCTGCCGGAGCCACGATGGTACTTCCGCACGCAAGGTCCACCCCGCGATGGCCCGCGAGCCACTTTTTCGCCGGAGGATCGAAGCGAGCCACCACCCGAGCGCGGAAACCGCAAGGCCAGCGGAAACGTACCTGGTGAGCGGCAGAGGCAAAATTGTTCAAAAAACCAGCGCAAAGCACCAAGAACAGACAAACCAAAATTTTCTTCTTCATACCTCTAACCAAACGGCTTTCGGCGTACAAAAGAAAGAACGCCAATACACGCCTGTGGACAGTCAAACGGGGGAAAATTGTTGATAGTTAGGCTCGCGGGTGAGCCTGCAAGAACGCCGCCTTCAACCGCGCGTCATCGACATGGGTATAGCGCTGAGTGGTCTGCAAGGAAGAATGCCCCAGCAGCTCTTGCACCGAACGCAGATCCGCACCCCCTGCCAAAAGAGCCGTAGCTGCAGAATGTCGCAACCCGTGGGGGCCAATATCTTCAAGCCCCGCGAGCGCACTAATGCGCGTGACCGCGCGTCTAACAGCTCTATCTGTTAGTCGCCCTCCCCGGTTTGCAATTAGCAGTGCCTGCGTGCTGGACCCGCGCGCCAGAAGCGGGCGAGAGTGAGTCAAGTATTTTTCTAGGGCGTGCAATGCGGGCACCCCGAACGGCACAGTTCGCTCTTTAGCGCCTTTGCCGAACACCGTCACTAAGAGTTCTTCCCGGTTAACGTCGCCCAGATCGAGGCCGACTAGTTCAGAGACACGGATTCCCGTAGCGTAGAGCAATTCGACAGCTGCCCAATCGCGCAAGGCAGGTGCGGAGGTGGCGCTCTGCTTGGCTAGTTGCAGAAAGCGGGCAGCTTGGCAGGTGGAATAAACCCCGGGCAGGGTTTTTTCGGGGCGAGGAGATTGCAGGCGCGCTGCGGGATTATCCGGTAATATCCCCCGTGCTTTTAGCCACCCACAAAAGGACCTCAGTGCTGCGGTTTTACGGGCCAGTGAGGATCTAGCTGCGCCCCTGCGAGCCTCGTTTCCTAACCAACTACGCAAAAGCCGAAGGGTAAATACCTCCGGGGTTAGCACTTGTTCCTCTTCGATCCTGCTAAACGCGAGGTATTCGCGTACGTCTCCGCTGTAGGCCCGCACGGTGTTTTGGCTCATCGATCTGGCCGAGGCCAAATACTTGCTGTAGTTGGCTAATGCCTCTTTTGACTCCACAATAGATCCAATTCTACTTCACCCTCTTGTAGGCAGCACCAATTCTTGTGATGCGCCCTGCCATCTCGAGGATTCCCAGCGCAGCTTGAACCTGGTCGGGAGCGATTGCAGCGACAACTACTAGTTTTTCGGTAGTGGTTGTTCCCACCTTGGGAAAGGCATCTAGCACTCGTGATTCACGTTCCTCCAGATCGTCGAGTAGCCCGGGTTGGCTGGCCCACTGCCTAGGCGAGACTAGCTGGCCTAATATTTGGAGAATATCTTCGGCCCCAGTGATGCAACTTGCGCCCTCGGAAATTAACCTGTTAGCGCCTTTGGACATCTCGGATGTTATGGGCCCCGGTACGGCCCCGATTTCGCGGCCTAGCTCCAGGGCATGCCTGGCTGTGTTCAATGCCCCTGAACGATGGGCCGCCTCGACAACTACAGTAAGCGGGCTAAGAGAAGCAATTAGCCGATTTCTATCCAAGAATCTCCACCTAGAAGGACGCCCCCCGGGGCCAATCTGGGAAAGGATTCCCCCCTCCTGCTGTATTTGGGAAAACATTTGTGCATTTAGTTGGGGATAAAGTCTGTCTAAACCGCCAGCCTGGACTGACAGGGTGCTTCCCCCTCCCGCGAGCGCCCCCCGGTGTGCGGCGGCATCAATGCCATAGGCTCCCCCGGATATAGTGACCACATCCTTTTGGGAGAGTTCGTATGCCAATTGGGTTGCAACTTGTTCGCCGTAGCGGGTTGCTGCTCGAGCTCCGACAAGCGCTACAGACCCGGGTAGGGCTTCTAGCACCTTTTCGTTTCCTATAAACCACAGCCCAAACGGCACTGCCTCGAGAGAGTCCGTGTCGAGGGGCCAGTTCAGATCGGAGGGAATTAAGAAACGATGCCCGGCTCGTAGCCACTTCGGCAGAAGGGCGTCTACTTTGCAGCTGGCTAGCCGAGCCCGCCAAGCGGGAAGCCGACTCGCTATTTCTTTTCCTTCCCTACCGGTAACCGGCACGGCGCTCGATTCAGTTTTGAGCCAAGCCCATGCCTCAATCACTCCCAATTTTTCGGTCAGTAGATGAGCCATTGCGTCTGCTGGCTCAGCTACCATCGCCCACCCCATACGGGCTTCGCGCTCATCCATTCTGACCTCCACTGTGAGTGCGCAAAGCGAATGCTTGGGCTATGTCGTCACTACTTACGCTTTGCCGTTCCTCTAAGTCCGCAAGTGTGCGGGCCACGCGCATAATCCGATCTTTGCCCCGCATGGTAATTACGGCCTTTTCAACTAACCCGTCTAAACGCGCGAGGTCTTTCTTACCTATGAAAGAGCGCAACACCTTGCCAGATAGGGCGGCGTTCAGCTGGTGAGAACGTTCCATTTGGATCTGTTGGGCCCTTACTACCCGAGGGCGCACCTGGGCTGACGATTCGGGAACTGCCCCATTGAGCGTGCCCGGTTTCGGAGGGGCCATCTGCACGTGGATGTCGATTCGGTCGAGCAGAGGGCCAGATAGTCGAGTGAGATAGCGGCGTCGCTGATAGGGCGTGCACTTACAGGTACCAGAGGTGTGACCAGCGTATCCACACGGGCAAGGATTCGCCGCCAGAACCAATTGGAACCGTGCTGGCAAAGTTACGGCTCCCTGAGAGCGGTGAATTGTGAGAGCGCCAGATTCGATCGGCTGGCGCAGGGCATCTAGCACCTTGGGAGCGAATTCGGGGGCTTCATCGAGAAACAATATTCCGTTGTGGGCTAAAGAGATTGCCCCCGGACGGGCGAGGCCGGCGCCTCCGCCGATCATTGCTGCCATAGAGGCATTATGATGTGGCGCTATAAACGGCGGCGTATCGATAAGGCCCGACGTAGGATCCAAAGTCCCTGCTACCGAATGTATCGCAGTGGTTTCAATTGCAGCCCGCTCGCTCAAGGGCCCCATGATAGTTGGGAGGCGACGCGCGAGCATTGTTTTCCCTGACCCAGGAGTGCCTAACAGAAAGAGGTTGTGCCCTCCTGCAGCAGCTATTTCGAGGGCCTTTCTGCCTTGATATTGGCCGTAGACGTCTGCCAGGTCGGCCTCCGGACCAGCTTTAGTAGCGTCGGGGAAATACCTTTCGGGGTCTGGATATTCCACCTCGCGTTTTGGAGTTAGCCCCAAATGCTCTGCTAAGTCACCAAAATTACGCACACCTACGGGAGCCGCTCCGGGCACAAGCTCGGCCTCTTCGAGATTTTGGATTGGGACAACCACCTTATTTCTGCCTTCTTCTACCGCTGCAATCACAGCAGGCAAAATCCCGCGCACCGGGTGAATCATCCCGTCTAGGCCGCATTCACCCAAATAAACGTATTCCTGAGCCACCTCACGACATTTCACTGAGGCAGTGGCAATGGCCGCCACAGCTATTGCCAAGTCGAAGGCTGTACCCGTTTTCTTTAGCGAGGCTGGGGCTAAGTTCACAGTCAAGTGGCCACCCGGAAACGGTAATGCCCCACTTGAAATAGCTGCCCCAACCCTATGGGAAGCCTCCCTTAAAGCCGAGTCGGGCAAACCGATAATTGTAAAGCCTGGAAGCGACTGCGAATTTTTCGCCTCGACCCGAACAAGGTGACCTTTTGCCCCCAAAACCACAACTGAAAACGTGTGCGCATAGTTAGTCATTTGACGTTCCTCAGGTAGGTGACCCTAGGTGGCCTACCCCCGTCGATACCGACCACATCGATACGCATCAAGGTGGGCCCGTGCAGTGCCACCCAATGGGCAGCTAGCGCGCGCAAGTTTGAAAGTTTCCGCCAGTTGACAGCTTCTACCGGAGCCCCACCGTAGCGGGAGGTGCGAGTTTTTACCTCGCAGATTACAGTAGCGCCGCAGGAGGGATCGAAGGCCACAATATCGGCTTCCAGATGGCCGACCCGCCAATTTCGTTCGAGTATTTGCAGGCCCTTATCGCACAAAACCTTGCACGCTAGGGCTTCCCCTGCTGCTCCAAGTGCATCGCTCATGAAGCTGAGTCTTGCTCATAAGAAAATCGAATGCACCCGGTAAGGCACACAGCTGTGGACAACGGCAAACCACCGTTTTGTGGATAACTACAGGTCGAGCTCGGGTTTGTTCAGCTCTTCAACATTGACGTCCCGGTAGGTGATAACTCGAACAGACTTTACGAATCTGGACGTGCGGTAGATATCCCACACCCACGCATCGGTTAGAGTCAGCTCAAAGAATACGTCCTCGCCAGCTGTGCGAGCCTGCACATCGACCCCGTTAGCTAGGTAGAAGCGCCGCTCGGTCTCGACTACGTACGAAAACAATCCAACTACGTCGCGGTATTCGCGCAATAAGTCCAGCTCTAAATTATTCTCGTAGCTTTCCAGATCTTCAGCACTCACGGCGCAATTATTTCAGACCACCGACTCAGATTCCCGGTAGGTGCCAGGAGCGTCGGTGAAATGGCGACACCCCGAGCGTTTGCAGCCCGAGCTTATGGGCCTTAGACGCATAGCCTTTGTTCGAAGCCCAATCGTAGCCAGGATCTACAAGCTGCTCCATAATACGGTCGCGAGCTACCTTTATTAGCACCGAGGCCGCAGCCACCGCAGCACAGTTCGCATCGCCCTTAACCTGGGTCACCACCGGGGGCACCGAAGGCAGAGACGGATCTAAGTCTGGGTGATCGGCAGGAGTAAGCAAATCCGGATCAGGCACCGAAAGCCAGTTATGGCTACCGTCTAGCAGAACCACTCCAGGTGCGGAAACCTGTGCCAGCGCCCTCCGCCCGGCTAAACGCAACGCCGCAACAATCCCCCACCGGTCTATTTCTTCATTGCTGGCATATCCCAACCCATACTCACACACCCAATCCTGGATCAGCTTTACTAGGGCACAACGTGCCTTGGGCCGCAAAAGTTTTGAATCCGCCAGCCCCTCGGGTACCGGCCCCATCTGCGCCCTCACTAAAACGCACCCGACCCCAACTGGCCCGGCAATAGCACCCCTGCCGACTTCGTCCATGGCAGCCACCACGCCGTAGCGGGAAGCAAGTTCAAGCTCAATTTGCCGAGTTGGATGAATCATTTCACCGAATTAAAAACTTCCCGATGGCCTATTTTCCCCCACCGCTCCACCGGCCACATAATGCGACCGGCCGGCCCGACAATGTCCTTTTCGCTTATAGCTCCCGAAAGCGGCCCGGACATGTGCAGTCGCGAATCGCCCGAATTATCCCTGTTGTCCCCCATCATCCAATACGAATTAGCCGGCACCTTGACATCAAAAGGAATCAGGGAGGGATGGGTGCCAGGTTTCAAATACGGTTCGTCGATGACCGTGCCATTGACCGAAATCTTTCCGTCGGCACTGCAGCAGTGCACCCTGTCTCCGCCAACCCCAATGACGCGCTTAATTAAGTATTGCTTTGGTTCCTTACCTTTACCCACAAGCGAAAAAGCTAGCCGCCGAATTTTATCTGAAAAAGATTCAGGCACGTCCTGCCCCTTTAGCCACCCCTGGGAATCCTCAAAGACAGCCACATCCCCGCGTTTTACCTGCTTGTCAAATTTAGTGACCAGCACCTGGTCGCCAATCAGCAGGGTGTTTTCCATCGACGAAGACGGAATCCGAAACGGCTGCGCCACAAACGTATTCAAAAGCACAGAAAGCAAAACAGCAACAACGACTATCACCAGGATCTCTTTTATAGAAGAGAGAACCGGATGCTTCGCTTTTGCGTCAGCTTCGCCCTCACCCTGCATATGTTTGCCCATGGTGTCCTTTCAAAAGATATACGGGTTCATCTTAGCCCGCCGCCCCGGATGCGGCATTTTGGCTCTACCCACGCAATGCCCGCTTCTGCTTCTCGATCTCCATGAGAGCTGAAAACACGCTGTTGTACTGACTATCTTGAGGTTTTAGACGCCCCAGCTGAGAGCGCAGCGCCGCCGCACTTCGAGTTAGCGACATCCCCACCAAAGCCTTCACTATAGCCTGCACGTAGTCGCGCATTCTAGCCGGGTCATCTTGATGAAGCGGCCTAACCGCCAACTGCCTAATATAAGGGGCAACAAAATCGCCGCCCTCGTCAAGAATCGACTCCAACCATTGCGTCTGGGCAGCTCGTTGCCCCGCCTCATCGGTGGGAGCACTTAATGCAGAAGCCTTCGCAAAGGCCGCCAGCCCCCCGGCTGCTCGAATGGCATCGTGAACTGCCTTATGGGTAGGAGCTAAAAACGCCTCCCCCGTAAGCTGGTCGAAACCAGCCCCAATCGCATCGCCCGGACGCTGCAAAACCACCTCTAAGCACTGCTGCTCCAAGCGTGTAATCGGATCCTGCGAAGCCTTGGGCGAGGGCGGAAGAGGAATTCCCGCACCAGCCATTGCCTCCGACGACGGAACCGGGTGAGAGGACGAAGAATGATTTACCGCCCTCATTACCTCTGTAGAATCCATACCCAACCAACCGGAAAGCTCACGCGCATATTCGCGCCGCAAAGCCCTATCCCTAATGCGGGCGACAACCGGGGCTGCCGCGCGCAAGCCCGCTACCCTGCCTTCAGCCGTATCCAAATCCAAAGACGAAAGAACCGAACGAATTACAAAAGCAAACAGAGGCTCTCGCGAATCTACAAGAGCCCGCACTGCCTGATCGCCTTTCGCCATGCGCAAATCGCAGGGATCAAGACCGTTCGGCTCCACCGCCACAAAAGTCTGGGAGGCAAAGTTCTGGTCCTCGCGAAACGCCCGCAACGCCGCCTTCTGGCCAGCCTCATCACCGTCGAAGGTAAAAATTACCTCGCCCCCACGGGCTTTGCCAGACGAAAGAATTACCCCGGCCGCCGGATCAGCGGAATCGCCAATGAGCCTCCGCGCAATACGCACGTGCCCAGCCCCAAAAGCCGTCCCACAGGTTGCCACCGCCTGCGGCACACCCGCCAAATGGGCAGCCATTACGTCCGTATACCCCTCCACCACGACTAGTTTGCGCGAGCTGGCAATTTCTTTCTTAGCCAGATCAATCCCGTACAGCACCTGTGACTTCTTGTACACGACCGTTTCGGGGGTATTCAAATACTTAGGGCCCTTGTCGTCCTCGCCTAGTCTGCGAGCCCCAAACCCCACAGTAGTTCCAGTAAGATCCCGAATAGGCCAAATTAGGCGGCCCCTAAAACGATCGTAGATGCCACGCGCCCCCTGCGAGACCAACCCCGAAGCCTGAATCTGCGCCTCCGTAAACCCTTTTGACCGCAGCAGTCGCAGCAACTCATCCCAAGCATCTGGTGCATAACCAATTCCAAAATGGGCAGCTACCTGCGGCCCGAACCCCCGCGAGGCTAAAAAATCCCTTCCGGGCCTTGCTTGCTTAGTTGCAAGTTGAGAAACAAAAAACTCCTCGGCCAGCCGGTTCGCATCAATAATCCGCGAGCGCATTGAAGCCTCTTCGGGCGAACGCGAAGAGACCCCATCTTCGTAGTGCAGCGTGACGTTTACCTTGGCAGCCAAAAATTCGACTGCCTCAGTAAACGAGATGTGATTTATTTTCTGGACAAACGAAAAGACGTCCCCGCCCTCACCACAACCGAAACAGTGCCAAAGCCCCATCTGTGGGCGCACGTGGAAGGAGGGAGTGCGCTCGTCGTGAAAAGGGCATAGGCCCTTCATAGAGTCAATTCCTGCGGGCCGCAATGTCACGTGGTCTGAGACAACCTCGTCGATGCGGGTGGCCTCGCGAACCGCATCTATGTCTTCGCGCTTAATTAGTCCTGCCACATGCCCAGTGTAATGGCTGGCTGGACGGTTACGAAAAGATAGCTAGATGCCCGAGAGCATCCCACAGATGCGCCCGTGCCATTGGTTAGCGGAAATGTCGGTAAGAGAGGCCACCTGATCTATAACCACGCGAAGTCTTTCAGCATCGTTTCCACTTCTACGCCAAGCATCCGCAAAGGGACGTTCAAGAAGTGAGGGACCACCTTCCAAAAGGGCATCGACGAGGTCGAAAAGCGTGGTCCGCTGGTTCAGGTAGACCGGTTCCATCTCGCGAGGAGCCATGACGTAATAGACCGCTATCCCCTTCAGAACCAGAATTTCAGCGGTTGTCTCGGCAGGTACTACCAAATCTGTCGCGTAACGGGTTAGCGGCCCTTGCCCAGCCGCTTCGCGAGTGGCGTCGTGGGCCGCTCCGCAAAAACGTCCAATGAGCTCAGAGGTCAAATCTTTAAGCGCCGCCTCGTCGTGGTAGGTCCAGTTAAAATCTCGCAGCCAGAAATTAGCGCCCAGTAGGCGGTCGAGAGCACTGGAGAGGGAGTCCTCGCTAATTTTGTTGCCATACCAGGTGCGGGTACAGTCGAAAATTTTTTGTTGCACATCGTAGTTGTATAGCTCTGAGAGCTTCGCCTTACCCATCGCAATTGCGTCTTCGACGTCGTGTACCGAATAGGCTATGTCGTCAGACAGATCCATTATTTGCGCTTCCAAACAACGCTTGCCAGCAGGGGCTCCCTGCCGCACCCAATCGAAGGCGGCAACGTCGTCGGAATAGACACAATATTTGCGCTCCGACTTCTGCCGATCTGGGCCCTGCCCCCTCTGCCATGGATATTTGAGAACAGCATCCAGCGATGCGCGAGTGAGGTTAACTCCTGCTGGTTGGCCAGCAGGGCCTATGACTTTTGGTTCGAGCCTGGTGAGAATCCGAAAAGTCTGCGCATTTCCTTCGAAACCCCCACATTCGCCCGCGACCTGGTTGAGAGCCCGTTCGCCATTGTGCCCAAACGGCGGATGCCCTATGTCGTGACTGAGACAGGCAGCATCCACCACGTCTGGATCGCAGCCCAGCTCGCGTCCTAGAGTGCGCCCCACCTGGGCTACTTCGAGCGAATGGGTCAGGCGGTTGCGCGCAAAGTCTGAATTGACGGGCCCCATCACCTGAGTTTTCGCAGAAAGACGACGCAGTGCCGAAGAGTGCAATATACGCGCCCTGTCGCGTTCAAATTCGGTCCTAAGTTGAGATTTAGGAGGTTCTTCGACATGCCTTTGGCGATCTTTACTTGAGTAGGCCGATATGGCCAGAGCAGGTTCTTTTCCAGCGCGTGCGTCACTCACCTTGCCAGTGTATCTATTCCGGACGTGTTCGCCCTCGTTAGAAACAAAAATTAGGCTATGTGGGAGCGTCCATTTTCTTTTTCGGGTGCATCGGGTCACAATGGATAGGTGAGTGTTCCGTTTTCCCTACCGGGTACTGTTTGTACCCACCGCATCCATCCCCCGACGAGGGGGACCCAGCCGTGGTGGCGCAACGGACTCATCTATGACTTCCGCGGATTTTTAGATAGCCAAGGCGTACAAGCTGCTACAGCCCATCTGCCCTGGGTAGCACATCTGGGGGCAACCGCCGTGGAATTGCGCCCCGCTTTTGTGCAACTGGGGAAAGACCAATGCCTAAGGCAATTTGTCCAGGCCGCCCACAAAATCCACCTGAAAGTGATTGTTCGAGTTTCGGGCAATATCTACACCCACGAACCGGTATCTAGCTCTAATCCAGCCTGCGCGCTTGGCTACGAGGCCCCCGACCCCATTCGCCACCTATCGGCTGCTCTAGAGGCCGGCGCAGATGGTATTGACCTCGGCATGCTCGCCAACGACTCGTCAGCTCCCGAACTGTTTAGCTGGTACAGCGAATACATGCAAAATGCTCGCTCCGAGGTAACCACCTTTATTCCTCACGATGGACTACTGGCCGCAAGTGCTACAACTAATACGCAAGAGGGGCTTCAAGGTCTGCTGACAGCGGATTATTTGGATCAGGTGCGCGACGACGGTCTAATTCGGGTGGAATTCGAAGCAATAGACTTCCTCTCGACTATCGTCACTACCATTCGCGACCACAACACCTCAGGATCTGGTCTTGCCTGGTCAATAACTCCCCCCTCTACCAAACGGTGGCGCCTGGGAGTATTCGACGACCTGGCCTGGTACAAGCCTGAACACGACTCCATCTCAGAAAGAATCCGGGCGGTAACCTCCCTAGTACTAGCCCTGCCCGGATGCGTGTACATGCGTTCCGGCGAGGAAACAGCCAAACCGGAACTAATTACTCCCGAATTTTCCCCCGAAGTAGCGGCAGAATCGACAAAACTAATTCAGGACACCACCTCAGAATGCGAACTCCAAGCCGAAGATTCGTCCTCGGCATTTTCGACTGCCGTGCAGGCAAGTTCGCTGCGCAGGCACTACCAGCTAGGGGAATCGTCATGGTCGTGGGTCGAGGCCGAAGCCTACCCCCGCAACCAGGTGCTCGTTGCTACGTCGGGATCGCTAGTTACGGTATTTAACACCTCGAACACCACCCAGTACATTCCGCAGTCAATGCGCCGGGTACACGTATCTGCTCCCTCCGGCGTAGAGGCAATACCGTCAGTAGAACCGGGCAGCTGCGCCTGGTTCCGACCTGTCTCGGCCTAGCCCCCATCCGCAACGCGGGACTCGGCCTCGGCAACCATGCGCATTTGAGAGGGCGAAAGCTCCCTGGAGTCCAACCACCCTTCGGGCAGGTGAGGCCGCTTAGGTTTGCCCTTTCGGCCCCGCGCTCCACTAGCAGCCGCCGGATACTCCTGATCCAGATCTAGCCCGCTCAGCAGATTATCCAGTTCGCCAACTGTGGACACTAGGTTTAGATCGTGCCTGAGCTGGCCACCAACTGAAAATCCGCGCATATACCAGCCAACGTGTTTGCGCATCTCGCGCATAGCACGCTCCTCGTTGCCACTCCACTCACTCATGAAAGTGGCATGATCCAGTAGAATTTGGCGCACCTGCCCAAGAGAAGGACGAACCCGCTTCGAAGAACCGGCAAGAGCATAGACGATATCAGCAAATATCCAGGGACGGCCCTGCGCGCCGCGGCCAACTACTACCCCGTCGCAGCCTGTTTTAGCCATCATCTGTACCGCATCAGTACCACTAAAAATATCCCCGTTGCCGAAAGTAGGGATGGTCATTTTTGCCTTGAGCTCGCCAATCAAATCCCAGTTGGCATGCCCGGAATAGTATTCAGCCGTAGAGCGGGCATGCAAAGTCACCGCAGCGCAGCCCGCATCTTGGGCGATCTTTGCCGCGTCAAAAATAGTTTGGTGCTCAGAGTCTATGCCGGTGCGCATTTTTACAGTCAGCGGAACATTCCCCGGACCCGCCTCGCGATCCAGAGCTTTGCGAGTACGTTCCAAAATGTCACGTAGCAGCCCAAGTTTCCACGGCAAGGCTGATCCTCCACCCTTGCGAGTTACCTTGGGAACTGGACAACCGAAATTTAGATCTATATGCTCAGCTGCCCCACAGGCGACTGCTTTAGCTGCCGCTGCCGCAGTAGTAGCTGGGTCTACTCCATAAAACTGGACTGACTTTACCGGATCGGTAGGATCCGGTTTGATCATGTCTAGTGTACGAGCATTGCCCTCGACCAGTGCCCGGGCAGTGATCATCTCGGTTACATATAGCCCCGCAGGTGCCCTGCCTTTCCCGCCAGCAGAGCAAAACCCCAAATCCTCGAGCGCATTTTGGGCGAAGCTGCGGCAGATACGCCTAAATGGGACATCAGTCACGCCCGCCATGGGGGCCAGCATCATTGGCACTCCCAAGGCGAGGGGACCGATCTTAACTTCCTTTAGCAAATGCCGATCTTGTCTAGTAGATAGTTCTTGACCTGGTCAATTGCGATGCGATCTTGAGCCATGGTGTCGCGGTCGCGAACCGTAACTTGCCCGTCCTCGAGCGAATCAAAATCGTAGGTAATGCAGTACGGGGTACCTATTTCGTCCTGACGACGGTAACGGCGGCCCACCGCTCCAGAATCGTCAAAGTCTACGTTCCAGATGCTGCGCAATTCCTTCGCGAGAGCGCGAGCCGGCTCACCCAGTTCGGGCTTCTTAGACAGAGGCAGCACAGCGGCCTTTACCGGGGCTAGCCTGGGATCTAGGCGCAACAGGGTGCGCTTGTCTACCCCGCCCTTGGTGTTTGGAGCTTCATCCTGTGTGTATGCCTCCACCAGGAAAGCCATGAGAGAACGGGTTAGCCCCGCAGACGGCTCAATTACATAGGGAGTCCAACGCTTGTCGTTGGCCTGGTCGTAATAGTCGAGCTTGGAGCCGGAAGCCTTGGCGTGTGTAGAGAGGTCGTAGTCGGTGCGGTTTGCAATACCTTCTAGCTCGCCCCACTTCGAGTTCTGGAACCCGAAGGCAAATTCGATGTCTACGGTGCGCTTGGAGTAATGCGAAAGCTTTTCCTTCGGATGTTCGTACAGACGCAGATTTTCCTCGGAGATTCCCAGGTCTGTATACCAGGACCAACGCTGGTCTATCCAGTACTGGTGCCACTGCTCGTCCGTGCCAGGCTCCACAAAGAATTCGAGCTCCATCTGTTCAAATTCGCGGGTGCGGAAAATGAAATTACCAGGGGTAATTTCGTTCCGGAACGACTTACCGATCTGGGCTATGCCAAACGGCGGTTTCTTACGAGCAGACGACATTACGTTGGCAAAGTTGACGAAAATTCCCTGAGCAGTCTCGGGACGCAAGTAGTGCAAACCCGATTCGTCGTCCACCGGCCCCAGATAAGTCTTTAGCAAGCCAGAAAACGCCTTTGGCTCTGTCCACTTACCGCGGTTTCCACAATTAGGACAAGCGAGGCTGGCAATGTCTACCTGATCTTCACTGATGCCCTTCTTCTGGGCATATTCTTCAACCAACTGATCTTCGCGCAGGCGTTTGTGGCAAGCCTGGCATTCGATGAGGGGATCTGTGAAGGCCTTTACGTGCCCGGAAGCTTCCCAAACCTGGCGAGGCAAGATTACCGAAGAATCCAGCCCGGCAACGTCGTCGCGCTCGCGCACGATACGCCCCCACCAAGCCTTCTTGATGTTTTCTTTCAGTTCCACGCCCAGTGGACCGTAGTCCCAGGCAGACCGGGTGCCGCCGTATATTTCACCGCACGGGAAAACGAATCCGCGCCGCTTTGCTAACGAAATTACCGAATCTAGGCGAGATGCCACGTTGACTCCTTATTGTTGGCGCACCTGGCTGGTGCGTGAACCGTCTGGTCCAGTCTACCTAGAAGCCCCACGCGGTCCTAACCGAAGCTAGCCCTTCACCGAACCCGCGGTAAGACCCGATACGATGTACTTTTGCAAGAACAAGAACAATACGATCACCGGAATTGCGGCAATTACGGCTCCCGCAGCAAACTGCCCCCACGGCGCCGTGCGTTCGTCGGCCGACCATTGGAACAACCCCACGGCCAGCGTGAGTTTGGATTCGTCTTGCAAAACGACCCTAGCTATGACGAAGTCACCGAAGGTAGCCACGAACGAAAGTAACCCCACAACTGCTAGCACCGGGGTTACCAGGCGCATGATTATGCCCCAAAATATTTGGGCATGGGAAGCCCCATCGATGCGGGCAGCCTCGTCTAAGGAAGTGGGAATAGTATTGAAAAACCCGTACATCAAGAACGTATTAGAACCGAGCGCTCCTCCCAGGTAGACGCAGATGAGCGTAAGTAGCGAATTTAGGCCGAGGGCGGGAAAAACCTCCCCTATAGCCAAAAGCAACAGGTAGATGGCCACGAAAGCGAGCATCTGGGGGAACATCTGAACCAGCAGCAGAAAAGTCAGTGTTGCCCTGCGCCCTCGAAATCTAAAACGCGAGAAAGCGTAGGCCGCGCACGCCCCCATTAGTACGGCGCCAACAGCAGTCACTGAAGAAACGAAAAGCGAATTGAGTGCCCAAGTCCAAAATTTGGTTTTTCCTAGGGCAGCGAAATTCGCCAGAGAGAAAGATGCGAATAGGTTGTTCGACCCTGTTAGCGTCGCATGCTCTTGCAGCGCGGTAGAAAGCACGTAAAGCAGGGGCAAAAGACAGTAGATGATGACGAGAAGAGCCAGCAGGTGTTTCCACCCAACCTGTTTCAGCCAAGTCCCGAATCTCTTTTTAGACCTACCCAGAGTATTAGTACTCAATTTATATTTCCTCCAGCGTCCTAGTCCGCCTAAACGAAATCCAGGCGATCAACCCCACGATTACGAAGATGACCAACGACATCGCCGAGGCCAAGCCGTAGTTCTTTGCCCCCGAGTCAAAAGCAACCGTGTATACAAACGAAATTAGAATGTCGGTCTCGCCCACACCGAGCGGATTGCCAGGATACTGAGGTCCCCCGCCGGTGAGCATATAGATCAGAGCGAAGTTGTTGAAATTGAATGCAAAAGAAGAGATTAACAGCGGCGTCGTGGCGACGAGGACGAGCGGCAGCGTTATAGATCTGAGCCTGCGCCACCATCCTGCCCCATCGATGCGCGCTGCCTCCATTACGTCCTCGGGAAGCGCCTGCAACGCGCCCGTGCACACAAGGAACATGTAGGGAAATCCCAACCACAAGTTGACCCCCAAAATGGCGAGTTTTGCTAGCGTCCCATCGCTCAGCCAAGGAATAGAAGCTCCGTGCAAAAGCACCGTGTTTACAAAACCAAATTTCTGGTTCAACATCCCCTTCCAAACCAGTGCCGCCAAAAACCCTGGGAACGCATAGGGCAAAATGAACAGTGAGCGGTAGATCTTGCGCCCGCGCACGCGTTTATCGTTATATATCAGGGCCAGTATCAATCCGAAGGCGAAGGTTGAGGCAACCGAGCAGATCGCGAAAACAAAGGTCCACAAAAGTGATTTGAAAAACGGGACCCCTATCTCGGTTCCAGTAACCATATCTTTGAAGTTTTTAGCCCCTACCGCAACCCTCCAGCCTGGCGTGAGAGAAGTTCCATCTGAGGCAGTGAATTGGCCCTGCTCGGTTTCTTTGTATACTTTGCCCGTTTGAGTATCAGTCATAGTGTGACGACCCGGGTCGTACTTTATGGTCGATTGGGCGATATAGGCACTTTCGCCGTCTTCGGTGCGCCAGGCGCCTTTTTCTTGAGCAGGTACTCGCAGCTGACTAATTTTTACCTGGTCGGAAACTACCTGAGCGAAATTAGCGACCTTCCAATTGGGGACCGAAACAATTTCGTTTCCCTTCACCTTAGCTCCGGGAACTGGTTCCATTTTTGCTCCGTCCTCGCCAACGTAGACAGTGCCATCTTTTACAATAGCTAATCCAGTTTTCCCCAAAGAAGTAACTACCTTTGCTGGCACCTTGGGACTAATGCGTGTTTCGTATTTAGCGACGATCGCAGAAACCGCATCGTCTTTGGAAGAATTGTGCCCACTGCCGTAGTTAGTGAACGCGATGTAGCCGGTGTACACCATCACAAAGAGCTGGAATATTAGTAAGAACACCATTCCGGGAAGCAAATATTTCCCAGGCAAAGCCCGTTTGGAAAAATAAACGGCATCTATTATGAGCAACGAAACAAGGACTGCAACAAACAGATATACGGAGCCGGCCGCCCAGCAGGCAAATAGGCAGTAGAGGCCGAAAGCATTGAGAGCTGCCATTAGCGCTAGCTTGACCATTGTCCCCGCGCTAAAGCGCACTGAATTGGAGCGCATTTACTTGGCCTCCATTTCGTTTCGGATGTTCGCAATCATCTTCTGCCAGCCCTGGTCGGGATCTTGCTTTCCTGTAAGAATATTTAGTTCGGTAGCTCCCCAGAATTTCCACACAGATCCCATCTGGGGCAGCGCCGGCATTGGGGCTGCCCCCTTTCCTGCTGCCAAGAATCCCTTGAGCACGGGGTCGGTCATATTCTGAGCAATCTGCTTTTGTGCCGGCACCCGAGGATCAACCTCAAAGAGTTTTTGCTGGCCCCTCTTTGAGGCAACATAGTCGAAAAACTTGCGCACCAAGATTGGATTAGAGGTTTTATTGGAAGCAAAGAAGACCTGCACCCCAAGGAACGGGGCCGCTTTTTGCCCGCCAGCGGACGGAATGGGCAGAACTGTTATGTGCCGGCCTGCCTGCTTGTATGCCGAGGTATTCCACGGTCCAGTAACTTGAAAAGCTACCTTGCCGTCAAGAAAAAGTTGCTTTGATTTATCGCCTGTAATGTGAGCATCTATAGACCCGTTTTTCCCTTGCTCCGCTAGCCAATGGGCGAACTTGCTGCCTCCCTCGGAGCCCATCCCCAATTCAGTGGTATAGCCGAATTTGTCGGACTTGAATACCGGGGCCCCAAAGGAATTTTGGAAGGGATACATATGGTAAGGGTCGCCTAGTTCGGGATCCTGATCGATGACGAACGGATATTCTGCCCCACTTGCCCTACCAGCTTCAATCATTTCCGCAAACGTTTTTGGTTCTGCTTTAGTCAGTTCGTCGTTGCGGACCAGCCCCAGATTTTCACTCGCGTACGGCACGCCGTAGATCTTGCCATCGTAGGTAACCGCTTTTATGGTCTCGGGACGGAATCCCTCTGTGGGAATATCTACTGGATTTACCACACCATTTTCAACCAGCTTGCCGAGACCATCGTGGGCGGTGACAATCAAATCTGGCCCCTTCCCTGAAGGGACCTGCTGAACAAAGTCGTCGGTAACCGCATCGCCCTCGCGCATAACCACGTTGATCTTTATTTGCTCCTGGCTTTCAAAATCTGCCGCCAGCTTTTTCATCGCTTCGAAACGCACACCATCGGTCCACAGCGTTAGAGGACCATAGCTAGCCGACGTTGCAGCATCGCTACATCCGGCGAGCGCGAGCATAGTTGTAACTACAAAGGCCAAAAAAACGCGTTTGCGCATGCGGTTCCTTCGTCTCTGAATGAACTTTTACATAGACACTCTACTCCGGAACTACCAGGGTGAGGAGAACTATAGAAAACCTACATTGTTGACAACCGTTTTCATTACTCTTAATCTGCAGACATGAAGAAAACACTTGCCCTCCTAGCCGCCCTTACCCTAGCGCTTTCAGGTTGCGCTACGACCAATTCGGGGACCGACAAAGTAAACGTTCTAGCCTCGTTCTATCCCCTGCAGTTCTTAGCCCAAGAAATTGGCGGACAAGCTGTTACCGTGGAATCCCTTACCCCCGCTGGCGCCGAACCACACGACCTCGAACTATCCACCAAAGACGTGGCTAGCCTTTCCAAAGCCGACGCAGTTATCTACCAGAAAGGTTTCCAAAAGGCCGTTGACCAGGCAATAGCGCAAGCGGAGCCGTCTACCGTCGCAGACGTTTCTAAAGCTGCCTCGCTGGTACCCATTTACAAACACGAAAGTGCTAACGCAACAAAAAGCCAGGACTTAGACCCCCATTTCTGGCTTGATCCGGTGCGCCTAGAAAAGACAATTACTCCCGTCCTAAAAGCTCTCCAAAAGGCCGCTCCTGAGCTCAAAAAGGAGTTTGCTAAAAACGCGCGGGCGCTAAGCGAAAAACTGAAAAAACTCGACGCGAACTACGCCACTACCCTAGCCGACTGCAAGCTCGACAAAATCGTAGTCTCCCACGAAGCCTATGGTTACCTTGCCGAACGCTACCACTTCTCTCAACTAGGACTTTCCGGCTTCGATCCAGAGCAAGAAGCCTCCCCCGCCCAATTGTCTAAGATCCAAGGCGCGGCAAAATCCGCCGGCGTTGAAGTAATCTTCTCGGAAGACCTGATCAACCAGAAGACGGCTAAGACCATGGCGAAGGATTTAGGAATAAAATCCGAAGTGCTAGACCCCCTAGAATCCAAAACAGGTAAAGGTGACTACCTCCAAGTCATGGACTCCAACCTTAGAAAGGTAGCGAAAGCCCTAAAGTGCAAGACGAATTAGCCCTGCAGGTCAAAAATCTGAGCGTTTGCCTCTCCGGGAAAACCATCCTGCACGACCTCTCTGTAGATATTCACAAGGGCGAGGCCGTAGCGCTGCTTGGAGGCAATGGTTCAGGTAAGTCCACACTGGTGAAGGCCCTAGTTGGGATTAACCCAATTCAAAGTGGAAGCGTTTGTTTTTACGGAACCCCTGCCGCGCAATTGCGAAAATCTACTCAGTGGAAGCGCGTTTCTTACGTTCCCCAGCGGCTCACGGCGGCGGCCGGAGTGCCGGCTACCGCCTTGGAGGTGGTTATGGCGGGTTGCCTTGGCAGGGGCCGGATGCGCTACCGACGGGGAGACAGAGAGCGGGCGCTGCAAGCACTCGACCAGGTGGGCCTTGCCTACCGCGCCAACGAGTCGGTGCAGACTTTTTCGGGTGGGCAGCAGCAGCGCGTGCTGATTGCGCGCGCACTGGTGCGGAAAGCAGATTTTATAATTATGGACGAGCCAGCTGCGGGAATTGATTTGCATTCACTAGATACGCTCGCCCGCACGCTGCAGGGGTTGCGCAGCCCCGAGCGTTCCTTCTTGATTGTCATGCACGAGACAGGCCCTTTGACCAGTTTCTTTGACCGCGGAGTGACCGTCCGCGGAGGGCACATTAGCCATTCCGGCCCGCTTCCAGGCGCAGCCGCGACCGGTCACCGCCACCTAGGCCCTCCTGTAGGCAACCTTTCTCCGCAACTCAGCGAAGGCCCCCTACCTACTGAAAGTCACAATGGTTGAAGCTCTCTTTTCACTATTAACCACCCCGTTTATGCAGCGCAGCCTAATAGTTGCTCTGCTGGTGGGCATCTCGGCCCCGGTGATGGGCACCTACCTAGTGCAACGGCGGCTAGCGCTGTTGGGAGATGGAATTGGCCACGTAGCACTGACCGGGGTTGCCCTGGGGTGGCTGGTTGGCAACGCCATGAATCTGACCAGCTCGGACGCCCTTGCCGTCCCTGGCGCGGTTGCCGCCTCCGTTGTAGGCGCCGTGCTAATCGAGGTGGTGCGGGCCAAGGGAAGCACTTCCGGCGACGTAGCCCTGTCACTGCTGTTTTACGGCGGCATTGCGGGGGGCGTGCTCCTTATTGGCCTAGCGGGCGGCACAACCGCCAATCTTAACGGGTACCTATTCGGTTCCATTGCCTCGGTGTCTTGGGCGGATGTGGTGCTGACCGGGCTCCTTGCAGCACTAATTTTGGGAGTTGGCCTGGGTCTGCGTCCCGCCCTCTTCTCGCTTTGCCACGACAGTGAATTCGCCCTCGCCAGCGGGCTTCCAGTGCGAGCTCTGACCACCCTTATCGCAATCGTGTCGGCTCTTACAGTATCTACCGCTATGCGCGTGGTGGGGGTGTTGCTGGTTTCGGCAATAATGATTGTCCCAGTGGCAATAGCTCAGCTTGTTACTTCGTCTTTTAGTTCCACTATGGCTCTGGCGGCATTTTTCGGTACCGCGCTCTGCCTCAGTGGATTAGCTGTGTCTTACTTTTATCCTGTATCGTCGGGGGCCACGATTGTGGTTATGGCGATTTTCCTCTACGCTGTTGTGGCATTTGCACGCCCGGGTATCCTTGCCCTTAAGGGACGTTTCAGGAGGAAAAATGGCGGAACAGCGCAACACTAAGCAACGCGAGGCAGTATTAGCAAACCTGAAGACATCTAATAGTTTCCGCTCTGCGCAGCAAATTTTTACAGACCTTTCCCTATCGGGCTCAAACGTTGGACTAACAACGGTTTACCGCAACTTGCAGCGCCTTACCGATTCCGGCGAAGTGGATGTAATTAAAAACGACGAGGGCGAAGCACTCTATAGGATTTGCAACACAGACAGGCACCACCATCACATCGTGTGCCGAAATTGCGGAAAAACAGTGGACGTTTCCGGCCCCGAGTTCGAAGCATGGGTGCGCAAAGTAGCCGACGAATGCGGCTTTAGCGACGTAACACACTCTGTGGACCTATTCGGTATCTGTCAGGATTGTTCAAAGCGTCATTAAAACTATAGTCTTGCAGCATGAATGGTGTTCCGAGCTTTCTGCAAGATTTCCCCTGGGTGGTCTTTTTCGCCTTCCTCGTTATGGTGGTCTGTCTGCGTTCGCAGGCCACCTATTGGGTGGGCCGCGGCTCCGCGGTAGCGATCCGAAAAGGAGCACAAAACTCTACTAGCAAGTTCGGATCAGCCCTCGCGAAGAAGATGGACTCGGATTCCTTCGCTAGGGCCGTGAGATTTGTCAACAAGTGGGGTCTGTTTGCAGTACCCCTGTCCTTTTTGACCATCGGCTTTCAAACTATGGTGCACCTGGCAGCTGGCTCCCTGTCGATGAACTGGACTCGTTACACTCTAGCTGCTATCCCCGGCTATTTAGCTTGGGCAGGCATCTATTCAACCGTGGGCATGGCGGCCTTCTACACGGCTGTGGCAGCACTGGCTGGCAACCCCTTGGCTGTTGCTGCCGGGCTGGGGATTTGCGGCCTCGTCGCTGCCGGGCTGTACTGGAAAAATCACCGCCCCGCCTAGGCTTTATCTACCGCCCCACCGAAGCGACGCTCGCGCCTTCCAAAGGCCAGACACTCATCCCACAGGTCTTCGCGCCTAAACTCGGGCCAGGGCTTTTTCGGGAAGGCCATCTCGGCATACGCGCATTGCCAAAGCAAAAAATTCGATACCCTGTGTTCGCCCGAGGTGCGGATGAGTAGGTCAACGTCAGGTACATCCGGCAAATAAAGGTGCTTGGAGACAGTAGACTCGTTTATTGCACGCGCCTTCAGCTCGCCTCTTTCTACCCGAGCCGCCACCCGCGCCATAGCGTCGGCAATCTCGGCTCTGCCCCCGTAATTGACACACATAATCAGATCCATCTTGGTGTTGCCTGCAGTGAGACGCTCTGCTTCTTGCAGTTCAGAAATAACGGACTTCCACAGCCTGGGCCTGCGCCCTGACCAGCGCACCCGCACTCCCCACTCGTTCAGTTGATCGCGCCGGCTACGCAGCACCTTGCGCGAGTACCCCATCAAAAACTTCACCTCAGCCGGAGAACGCCGCCAATTCTCAGTAGAGAAAGCGTACACGGACAGGTAGCGCACCTTTGCCTCAAGGGCTCCAGCAACGGTGTCTAGCAGGGCTATTTCGCCCTGTCTATGCCCTTCCGTGCGTGGGAGGTGGCGGGCGTTCGCCCACCTGCCATTGCCGTCCATAATGAGGGCTACGTGTTTGGGAGCGCGCAGACCTTCGGGAACACGGTGTGCGCCTTCGCCAGGGCCTGGAATTTCAATCATTGTCCTCGCTCCAATATCGCTAATGATTTCAGGCGCCGCTCTAAGTGCCACTGCGCGTAAGCGGCCACCAACCCGCCAATTTTATCCCGCTTTGCCCCACTCGACGCCTCTGCTGTTTTCCAGTTACCTGTAAGTAGCGCCGCAGCGAGCGTTATTTCGCCCTCGGACAGTGATACCGAAGCCGGGGGGCGACACTGCCCACATACAGCTCCCCCCGCGGTGATCGAGAATGCCTCGGCGGGTCCGGCCTTCCCACAAATCGCACAATCCCAGCACGAAGGCGCCCATCCCGACAGAGCTAGAGCCCTGAGAAGATATGAGTTCATGATGAGCTCACGCGGATGATGCCTGTAGGCGAGGGCGTGCAAGGCACCCCTCAGTAGCTGGTAGTGCCCCGGCGAGGGAGTTCCTTCAACCGTCATTTTTTCGGCCGCCTCTACCATTACTGTACCGGCAGTGTAGAGGTCGTAGTCTGCTGCGATTTGCCTACCGTATTCGGCTATGGGGACCACCTGAGTAAAGGTGTCCAGATTGCGCCCCTTATAAGCTTGGAAATCAATGATTGAAAAAGGTTCCAAGCGAGCCCCAAGTTTTGACTTAACTCTTCTAACGCCTTTACCTACTGCCCGCACCTGCCCACTCCCCTTCGTGAGCACTGTGATTATGCGATCGGCCTCCCCAAGCTTGTGTGTGCGCAGGACAACGGCATAATCGCGGTACAGTTTTACCAACAATCCCCCTGTGAATTAGATCACCCATAATGCAAAATCTGTGTCTCAGTTTGCATAAAAGACAGTATTAGGCGAACAATGCTATTTGTGTCATACCCATCATAAAGACACGTCGCGTCAACTGGCGACGCGACCCACCTAATCCTGGAAGGAAAGACCGCATGAGCGAGCACCTAGATGCCGTCAGCCGGTCCGAACAACCCAACAAGGTAAAAACGTTTTTTGGGCACCCGTTTGGGCTAACGACAATCTTCTTTACCGAGATGTGGGAGCGCTTTAGTTACTATTCCATGCGCGCGATCCTGCTCTACTTCTTGGTAGATACAGTTGCAAACAATGGCCTAGGGCTCGAGGAATCACTTGGTGAATCTCTAGTCCAGGTCTACTCGGCCTCTATCTTTTTGATTGCTGTACTTGGCGGCTGGGTTTCAGACCGCCTGTGGGGGCCGCGCCGCTCCACACTCTACGGCGCCATAATTATCGCACTCGGCCACGCCTGCCTGTCGTTGCCAATGCAAACCTCAGCCTACCTGGGCATTGTTTTGGTTGCGATCGGCTCGGGCGTACTCAAACCAAATACTGCGACCATGGTCGGCCAACTGTACGACAATACCGATCCAAAGCGCGATGCCGGATACTCCCTGTTCTACATGTCCGTGAATATCGGTTCTTTTGTGGCGCCTTTCGCGGTTTCGCTAGTGCGTTCCTTCGGCGGCTACCACGCAGGTTTCTCTCTGGCTGCGATCGGCATGGTTCTAGCTCTGGTCTGCTTCGTAGTAGGGCGACGCTATCTGCCCGCTGAAGCTGACACCGTCCCCACCCCTGTACGCGAGGAGGAGCGAAGCCGAATACTCGCCTACTGTGCCGCGGGCATCGTTGCAGTTGCAGCATTGTTCCTAGTTGTTCACCTGGTTACTGGCAAGTCGTTCCTCGTCAATGTCATCGACACATTGACCATAATTTCCTTGATAGCTCCCATCGTGTACTTCATAGTAATGTTCAGGTCTAAGCAAGTAAGTGCCGACGAACGTGCTCGGTTACGTGCATTCATTCCCCTGTTCATTGCGGCCATGATGTTCTTCATGATCTTCGAGCAGGCTTCTTCTTCGATGGCTTCGTTCCAGAAGAACAACACCGATCTAAACGCGGGCCTATTCAACATGTCGCCAGAATTGTTTGCCGCGGTAAACCCCATTTTCATTGTGTTGCTTACCCCATTCTTCGCCCATTTCTGGGCCACCCGAGGGCGAAAGATCTCTACGGCTGCCAAATTCACTGTCGGTCTGGCGCTGGCCGGGCTGTCCTTCATCTGGCTGGGTGCCTTTGCCTACCACTACCTAGGTGTCAAGGCTCCCTGGTGGGTAATCACAATTTGCTACATCATTCAGACTCTAGGCGAGCTCTGCCTGTCTCCGGTGGGGCTGGCGGCCACTACGCTACTAGCTCCTAAGGCCTTCCGCTCACAGGCTTTGTCGCTATGGTTTTTGGCATCTGCAGCAGGCCAGTCCATTGGCGCTCAAGTGTTGAAGGCGACCGGCGATCTGCCGGATCACCAAATGTTCCTGGTAGTGGGCGGCATCGCAGTAATCCTTGCGATTGTTCTAGCTACCTTGGCCCCGTGGATTTCGAAGCGGATTCACGCTGGCCAACAGGCCGCTCCGATCGAAGACTAAAAATAGAAAACTAAATGGGGTGGCCCATCGGGCCACCCCATTTAGTTAACGCAAAGACCGATTTACCGCCGAGATTATAGCCTTGTAGGAGGCCTTAGTAATAGACGGATCAATCCCCACTCCCCACAGCACCTGGCCGTCCACCTCGGCCTCGACAAACGCGGCTGCCACCGCATCGTGTCCGGCCGACATTGCGTGCTCAAAGTAGTCCAATACTCGCACCGCAATGCCCTCCCCACTAAAACCGCGACAGAAAGCGTCAATGGGCCCATTTCCGCGTGAAACGATCTTTCGCGCACTGCCGTGGTCGGTATATTCGCAAGTTACCTCTACTACCTCGTCTTCGCCCTCGGTAAAAGTCACCGAAGAAGCCGCTCTTAGACCGAAGCGGCCCCAGGGTGCGGTTTCTTCTCCGACCGCTGCACGAGAGGGAAGATATTCGTCCACGAAAATATTCCACATTGCGGTGGGATCAATTTCCCCACCGTAGGTATCAGTGTGCCGCTGGATGATACGCGAAAACTCGATCTGCAGGCGGCGTGGCATCTCGATGTTGAACTTACTCGACATGACGTAGGCGACCCCGCCCTTGCCAGACTGAGAATTCACTCGAACCACGGCCTCGTACGAGCGACCTACATCATGCGGGTCGATCGGCAGGTACGGGATCTGCCAAGGAACCTCGTCCTCGCTACCAACCTCGCTCACCAGTTTTTTGCGCCTGGCAAAGCCCTTCTTGATCGCATCCTGATGCGAACCTGAGAATGAGGTGTAGACCAGATCGCCCATGTACGGGGCCCGCTCGGGAACCCGCATTCGGGTACAGTGCTCGACGGTGCGCCGCAGGCCATCAATGTCAGACAGATCCAGCATTGGATCCACTCCCTGGCTAAACAAGTTCAGGGCGAGCGTCACCAGATCTACATTCCCAGTGCGTTCTCCCTGCCCGCCCAGGCACCCCTCGATGCGGTCCGCCCCAGCCATGAGCGCCAGCTCTGCAGCTGCCACAGCACACCCGCGATCGTTGTGAGTATGCACCGAAAGCGAGAGATATTGCCTATTGGTCAAGTTGGTAGACATGTATTCGACGCGGTCGGCGAAAATATTTGGCGTTGTCCGCTCGACCGTCGCAGGCAGATTCACCACCATTTCACGCCCTGGCCCAACCTGCCATACTTTTGCTACCGCATCACAGATCTCCACCGCAAAATCGATCTCGGCGTCTACGAAGATTTCCGGAGAATACTCGAATCCGAAGATTGTATCGTCGCTAAGGCATTTCTCGGCCTGAGAAATAACCTGCTGGGTTCCAGTCACCGCCAAATCGACCGTAGCCTTCTTGGAATTGCCAAACACAACGTCGCGGAAAAGCGGAGAAATAGCGTTGTACAGATGAACTGTGGCCCGAGGAAGGCCCTCTATGGCTGAAAAAGTGCGTTCAATCAAATCAGACCTAGACTGTGTCAGAACGGAGAGGCACACGTCCTCTGGCACTGCATCGTCGGCAACCAAAGAACGCACAAAATCGTAATCTGTTTGCGAAGCAGCCGGAAACCCAATCTCAATTTCCTTCACGCCGATGTCAATTAGAAGATCGAACATCCTCCGTTTTTGACTAGGCGACATTGGTTCAATAAGCGCCTGGTTGCCGTCGCGCAAATCTGTGGAGAGCCACCGCGGAGCGCGCGTAATAGTCTTATTCGGCCAAGTCCGTCCGGGAAGAGAAATAGGGTTAGTTACGGTTGCGGGCAGGTACTTTTCTACCGGCATGTTAGAGGGTTGTTGTTTTGGGCCAAATCCACTTGTTCGCACTGTTCTTCCTTGTCGCCTAGTCGGTAGCCGGTACGGCAAACGCCACGACGAGGAACCGGCATATCAGGACTCGCCGCGGCAACTAAGCAGTAGGAATATACCCATGAATTTAAAGCTAGCACCTAGCTATCTATAGAAAAAGTAAAGTCCGCTCTGCGAACACTACAGCCCCAAGCGGCCAAGCATCTTGGGGTCAGACTGCCAATCTTTCGCCGTGCGCACATGCAAATCTAGGTACACGCGCCTGCCCAGATACTCTTCGATATTGCGCCTAGCGTTGGATCCAATCCACTTCAGCCGCGACCCGCCCTTGCCAATGATGATCGCCTTCTGCGAATCGCGTTCCACGTACATGTTCACATGGATGTCGAGCAGCGGAGGCCGCTTCTGCCCCTTCACTTTTTCGCGCTCGATTATTTCCTCGACCTGAACCGCCAGAGAGTGGGGCAGTTCCTCGCGCATGCCCTCCAGAGCCGCTTCGCGGATAAACTCCGCGATCATGGTATTTTCTGACTCGTCAGACTTGGCATCTAGGGGATACAGCGGCATCGAGCGGGGCAAATACTTCATTGCAGCCGAGATCAAATCGTCAACCTGCCGATCTTTCGCTGCTGAAGTAGGCACAATTTCGGCCCACTCGCCCAACTCGGAGACCGCTTGAATCTGCGGCAGCAGGCGTTCGGGCCCGACTAGATCGGACTTGGTGATAACAGCAATGATCGGCACCCGAACCGATTTCAACTCGCGCGCAATAAAGCGGTCGCCAGGACCTATCTTTTGATCAGCGGGAATACAGAAGAAGACGAGGTCGACCTGCGTCAGCGCCTCACGCACCTGGTCGTTGAGCCGCTTGCCCAGCAAAGTCCGAGGGCGATGGTATCCCGGAGTGTCGAGGAGTACTAGTTGCCCCTCTTTACAAGTGTGCACTCCCCTAATCGTGTGCCTAGTAGTTTCTGGGCGCATAGAGGTGATAGCAATCTTCTTTCCCACAATTGCATTAGTGAGCGTCGACTTGCCAACATTGGGCCTGCCCACAATAGTGGCGAAACCCGCCACAAAATCCTGGGGAGTTTCAGGCAGCGCAAGGTCAGCCCCTGCATTAGGACCTGCCATTAGCTCCTCGTCACTTGGAAACTCGCTCACTTGTCCTCGTTTCTTTCGCGCGCAATCACGGTAGTAATGGTGCGGCGCCGCCCGGTAGCTTCGCCAGCAGTCAAGTCTAGCCCCTGGATGGAGGCACTGGCACCAGCCAAAGGAACTTTCCCTAGTGCCTTTGCCAACAAACCTGCCGCAGTGTCCACGTCCTCGTCTTCAATTTCGAGGTCGAAAAGGCCGCCCAAGTCGTCTAGTGGGAAATTGGCGGGCACTTCCCAAACCCCGGCGTCGACGCGGTGAGGTTCCGCCTTAGAGTGGTCATGCTCATCTGTTACGTCACCGACTACCTCTTCAATCAGATCTTCTAAGGTAACCAGCCCCGAAATGCCCCCATATTCATCCACCAGCATCGCCATGTGGTCGCCCGAAGCTTGCATCTGGCGCAGCAAATCGTCTAAGAGGACGGTCTCGGGAACAAAAAGAATCGGTCGCATCATCGTGTGGATCGGCGCTGACAGCGAGTCTGAATTTCTATGTACTCGCCCCAAAATATCTTTCAACACCAGTACCCCGCGCACATCGTCAGTGTCCTCGCCCGTAACGGGGAGCCTGGAAAATCCCGACTTCACAAACAGGGATATTGCCTTCGTGGCAGGAAGATCCTTGTCTACAGTGATCATTTCTGTGCGAGGAACCATTATCTCGCGAACCAAAGTAGTGCCGAGTTCAAAGACCGAACGCAACAGCTCACGATCTTCGTCTTCAATTTCTAGGTTTTCGTCCTCGCCCAAATCGTCGACCATTTCGCGCAAATCTTCTGCCATAAGCTGGCGGGCCTCGGCCTCGGTCTGCCCCGCCTCGGGGCGCACCCACAAATACGCTTTAGTCAACGGCGCAAGTAAATACGTGGTAGCCCACACCGGGCGAGCCGCCAGCAGCGCCACTGTCTCGGGGTTACGCGAACCAATCGAATCGCCAAACAAGCCTGAAATAAGCCAGGCAGCCCCAGCCGAGATAATCACCGACGTTAGTATGCGAACCCAGGTTGGCCACCAGTCAAAGTTCACCGCCAAAACGATAATCACGGTGGCGAGAGTAGAAAACACTATGCGCACTCCCCTGGTAGCGGTGAGTGCCAAAGTCTTGTGTTCGACAATCTTAGCCAGAAGCGGAGCGCGCTTCCGGCCTTCCTGGACCAAGTCCTCTACGCGGGCTTTAGACAGACGAGAAAAAGCGGTTTCGGCCGCAGAGAAGAACCCGGTGAAAAATAGGCAAACTAGCGCGAGAAGGCCGAGCCACAGTAAGTCTTTCAATCTTTCTCCGCTAGGAAAGTAAGTAGCAGTTTGCGCTGCAGCGCAAACATGACCTTCTTTTCCTCTTCTTCCGCATGGTCGTAGCCCAACAGATGCAAGATGCCGTGGACGGTAAGCAAGAGCATCTCTTCGGTGGACGAGTGCCCCGCTCGGCTAGCCTGCTCGGCAGCCACCTGCGGACAGAGCACAATATCGCCTAAAATACCCGCCTCGGTAGGATCTTCGGCGCTTCCAGGGCGCAATTCGTCCATCGGGAAACTCATCACGTCTGTTGGGCCGGGCAAATCTAACCAGCGCACGTGTAGTTCTTCCATAGGCTCTGGGTCTATAAACATGATCGACAGCTCCGCGCTGGCAGAGACGTGCATTTTCTTCAGCACAAATGCAGCCAAAGCCGCGAATTCGGCCTCGTCAACTTCGTAGCTAGTCTCGTTGGTAACCTCAGTACTCACGTTTTAGCCTCTCGTTAGCCCCGTCTCGGCGATCGTAGGCATCGATTATTGCCCCCACGATCGCATGCCGCACCACGTCGGCAGAGGAAAACTTGCAAAACTCTATTCCCTCGATCCCATCTAGTACATTCACGGCATCTACCAGTCCAGAAAGGTTGCCACGCGGCAGATCCACCTGGGTAGGATCACCGGTGATAACCATTGTCGAATTAAAGCCTAGGCGCGTTAGGAACATCTTCATTTGCATCTTGGTAGTGTTTTGCGCCTCGTCTAAAATAATGAACGCATCATTTAGAGTTCGCCCGCGCATATATGCAAGCGGAGCCACCTCGATAGTCCCACTTTCGCGTAGCTCAAGTAGGGTCTCGGGTTCCAACATGTCGCCCAAAGCATCGTAGACGGGGCGAAGATAGGGATCTACCTTCTCGGTTAGGGAGCCGGGCAAAAAGCCCAGGGATTCCCCAGCTTCCACAGCAGGACGGGTGACGATGATGCGCCGCACCACGCCCTCGAGCAACTGCTGCACAGCCTTTGCCATAGCAAGATATGTTTTGCCCGTGCCGGCCGGCCCCACTCCGAACACGACCGTGGCCTGGTCCATGGCACGCACGTAGTCGGCTTGGGCTTTGGTGCGAGGGCGGATGGCGTGTCCACGGGCGGAAAGAACCGCGTTAGACACTGGAGCATGGTTAGCGGGTGTAGCTGCCAGCAGAGAGACCGCCTCGGCCACTTCCTCGGGCCCAAGTGGGCTACCTGCCAAAGCCAGGGAAATAAGTTCTTCGAACAGTGCTGATACTGCCTCTACCTGTTCGCTGGGGCCTTCTATATGAATGGCCCTATCCGCCACACGGATGTCGACCTGGGGCATGCCATCTTCGATGGCCCGCAGGGAGGCATCGCCAGGTCCAAATAATGTTACTGGAGCCAGTGCTTCCGGAATAGTAATAGTGCTCAGGGTTCCTCCTCGCCTTAGAACTATCTTAACTGTTCCATGCCCCGCACGTGCCGGCAATATATGCCAATGCGGCAGGCCCCGCCGAGGAGGTACGCAAGATAGTTTTGCCGAGTCTTGCGGGTCTGGCTCCCGCCGCTAAGAGCAGGTCTACCTCATCCTGGCTAATTCCCCCCTCGGGGCCAACGAGCAGCCATACTTTTTCTGCCTCAGCAATGGGAATGTCCATAAGGGGAACGGTGGCTTCCTCGTGCAGCACGATAACCAGGGTTCCCCCCTGAACGGCATCTTCCACATGCTGAGCCAATTGTTTTGTGTTAACGAGGGCGGCCACCTCAGGAAGGTACGACCGCCTGGACTGTTTAGTGGCAGCAGCCACCTTAGCGGCCCACTTTTGCACGCCCTTTTCGGCTTTTTGGCCATTCCATCGCACAGTCGCACGATCCGAGGCCCAGGGCCTAATCGCGTACACATCGAGCTCGGTAGCTGCTTCGATGCTGGCCTCGTCGCGGCCCCCCTTCGCCAAAGCCTGAACCAGGGTAACTTTCTTCCCCGGGAAGGGCTCTGACTGCGCCCTCAATACCTCGAGTTGGAGATCGTCCTTCCCGGCGGCCAGTACTTTACAGGTGGCCCTTCGGCCGTTCCCGTCCACCAAATACACCTCTTCGCCGGCGCGAATGCGCATCACCGCACTGGCATGGTGCCCCTCGGAGCCGTCCAGGCTAACCTGGTTGCCCTCGCACAGCAGGTCGCCGTCCGGAAATAGGAAGGCAGGAAGACTCATCTGCCGAACCTATCGCGCAGCCGAGCGAACATTCCCGAGCCCTCGCCCTTAGCGATGATCTTTTCTTCACCACGCAACGAGGCAAGTTGCGAAAGTAGCTGACGCTGCTCCTCGTTTAGGTGCCTGGGTACCTCGACATTTATGTGTACGTGCAAGTTACCCCTGGAATTGCGGCGCAAATGTGTAACTCCCAGCCCTTTCATGACAATGTCCTCGCCGGGCTGGGTGCCAGGGTCCAAAGTTAGCTCCCTGTCTCCGTCCAGAGTGGAAAGAGCAAAGGTGGTACCAAGAGCGGCCGCAGTCATGGGTACCTTTACCTCGGTGTGTAAGTCGTCGCCCTGGCGTTTGAATACAGGATCGTCCTGTTCGTGGATTTCGAAATACAGATCTCCGGCTGGACCGCCACCGGGACCTACTTCGCCACGCCCGGACATGCGGATACGCGTGCCGTGCTCAACGCCGGCCGGAATATCCAACTTGACGGTTTTCTTCGTGCGAACTCGCCCCTCCCCGGCACATTCTGGGCAAGGATCGGGAATTATAGTGCCATGTCCCTGACAGGAGGCACACGGGGCAGAAGTTACCATCTGCCCCAAAAACGAGCGTACCGTACGTTGGACCGAGCCCCGCCCCCCGCAGGTCTCACACTTGCGCGGCGAAGTGCCCGGCTTGCAACAGGAGCCGTCACAATTGGGGCAGACCTCGGCAGTGTTTATCTGCACTTCCTTCGTTGCCCCAAACGTCACATCTGAAAGAGAAGCTTCCACCACGGTCAACAAATCCTGACCGCGCCGCCCTCGGGGGACAGGCCCAGTTTGAGCACCGCTCCCGGCGCCAGCACCGAAGAAGGTTTCGAAAATGTCCGAGAAGCCCCCGAAAGCGTCACCGAATCCGCCGGTGTCGCCGCCCATATCGTACTTGCGACGCCTATCCGGATCTGAGAGAGTCTCGTAAGCTACCGACACCTCTTTGAACTCTTCCTCGTGCCCAGGCCCTGCCACGTCCGGGTGAAGTTTGCGGGCAAGCTTGCGGTAAGCACGCTTGATCTGCTCGGGGGAGGCGTCGCGCGGCACACCCAGTACTTCGTAATAGTCCTTCAACCGTTATTCCTTTCAGTTGGATAGGAAATGTGTCAGGTACCGGGCTATGGCGCCAACAGAACGCATTGTCCCCGGATAGTCCATGCGGGTGGGGCCAACAACGCCCACGTGGGCGCTCAGTCCGTCGTTGTTTCCGTAAGTTCCACTAATTACAGAAGCTTCGGAGAGCCCGTCGTGGCGATTCTCGGCCCCAATCGAGACAGCCACACTACCCCCACCCATTTCGGCAAACAACCTGAGCAGGGCAACCTGTTCCTCGAGGGCGTCGAGCACCGGGCCAATCGAGTGAACAAAATCCGTGCCAGAGCGCGCCAGGTTCGCGGTACCGGCCATCACAATGCGATCTTCGGCTGTTGGCAATGCCACTGTTAGCGCATCCAACACCAGAGTTGCCAAACCGGCGACCCCAGGAGCGAGCGTGGCAAGCAGATCCTTGCCTTTTACCAGTTCTTTCGGGCCGCGGCCTGCAAAAGTCTGGTTTATCCATGTGGCAACCTCGTTGAGCCCGGCCGGATCAACTTCAGCAGGAACCTCCAGTGGATGTTGTTCGACCCGCCCAGATTCGGTGATGATAACCAGCAAAACATAGCGGCTGGCGAGTGGAACAATCTCGAGATGGCGGAGCTTATCCCCCTGCATAGACGGGTACTGCACCACCGCGACCTGGTGTGTCAGCTGCGCCAGCACGCGCACCGTGCGTTCCATGACGTCGTCAATGTCTACTGCCCCGGCGAGCATCTTTTCTATTGCCTGCCGCTCTGGAGCCGAAAGAGGTTTCAGACTAGCAATCTGATCCACAAATGCCCTGTAACCTTTGTCAGTAGGCACGCGCCCGGCTGAAGTGTGGGGTTGATAAATGTAGCCGGCCTCCTCGAGCGCTGCCATGTCGTTGCGGATAGTGGCAGAGGATACCCCCAGATTGTAGCGTTCGACGAGTGCCTTCGAACCGACGGGCTCCCGATTGTTCACGTACGCAGAAACGATGGCACCTAGGACTTGATCCCTACGAGATCGACCCATGTTTTCCATCTCCTTTAGCACCCGGTGGCCTCGACTGCTAATCCTACGCGGTCGAGGCCACCCGATACCAACTGAGAGTGGCTTTTTCACTGCGGGCGAGAGCTAAGCTTTCAGTTCTGCTAGGGTCCCGACCATGGCCAGCGCTGCCTGAGCGGCCTCAAAGCCTTTGTCCTCGCGGGATCCTTCCAGACCTGCCCGATCCAGCGCCTGCTCCTCGTTATCGCAGGTGAGCACCCCAAATCCAATCGGTTTGCCCGTCTGCAAACTAGCCTGAGTGATCCCTTGGGCAGCGCCTTCGCACACGTAGTCGAAGTGCGGAGTCCCCCCACGAATAACCACGCCGAGGGCAACTACCGCATCTGCCGTCTGGCAAGCCACTTTACACGCCAGGGGCAATTCAAAGGAGCCCGGCACTCGCACCGTTCGGAACGTTGCACCCGCTTTGGCACACGCCCTCTCGGCTCCTGCAATCAGCCCTCCCATAACCTTCTCGTGCCAGGAGGAGGCCACTATAGTAACGTGCACGCCCGCCCCCTCGACCTGCAATGTGGGAATCCCGCTACCAGCCATCTTATTTTTGTCCTTCCGTGAACTTATCCAAATTGAGTATGTGCCCCAGCTTTGCTTTTGTACGCAAGTAGTCAATATTTTCCGGCCCCACCCCAACTACCAGCGGCACCACCTCTTCAACTTGCACCTGCGCCGGATCAAGACGCACCTTTTTGGGGTTGTTAGTCAGGAGCCGCACCTTGTGCAGACCCAAATCTGCCAAAATTGCCGCGGCGGCTCCGTACTCACGCATGTCTATAGGCCAGCCCAACGAGAGATTCGCCTGCGCGGTGTCTTCGCCCTCGTCCTGTAAACGGTAGGCCCGCACTTTTTCAGACAGGCCAATTCCACGGCCCTCGTGCCCACGCAGGTACACTAATGCCCCGCCTTCTTTTCCTATGCGAACCATCGCCTCGTGCAACTGAGGGCCGCAGTCGCAGCGCTTTGACCCGAAACCGTCGCCGGTAAGGCACTCGGAATGAACTCGCACCAGTGGAATACCCTCTGCCTTCTTCACCGAGGTGAGGGCAACATGCTCGGCCCCAGTAGTCAGATCCCGGTAGGAGGTAATGGTGAAGAGCCCGTAGGCCGTGGGCAGTTTCGCAGCCGCAATTCGCTCCACGCGCGGGGCCGGTTTCAAAGGAGCCCTTCCAGCTGCTGCTCGCTTGTCACTCTTGCGCCGGAAAGCCACTAAATCAGCGATCGTAATGACCCTCAAGGAGTACTTCTGCGCTAGAATTCGCGCCTGCGGCAGACGCATCATAGTGCCGTCGTCGTTTACGAGTTCACAGATGCCAGCCACCGGCACCAGCCCCGCCAATCGAGTAAGGTCCACAGCAGCCTCCGTATGCCCAGTGCGCTCTAGCACTCCCCCGTCGCGCGCTCGTAGCGGCACAACGTGCCCAGGCCGAATCAAAGCTTTTGGGTCAGGTTCCTTTCGCGCTAATGCGCGCAGGGTTGTAGTCCGGTCTGCAGCAGAGATACCGGTGGTTACGCCAGAAGCAGCATCGCACGTGACCGTGTAAGTAGTGCGGAGCGAATCTTGGTTCTGTTCGACCATGACAGGCAGTTCGAGGGCATCAGCCCGCTCGTTGGTCATAGGGGCACACAGGTACCCCGAGGAATGGCGAATGACCCAAGCCGTGGTCGAGGGGGTAGCCGTTTGCGCAGCAAAAATAGCGTCAACTTCATTTTCTCGATCGGCATCGTCGGCTACCAGCAGGGGGCGCCCCTGACGCAACTCCTCTAGAGCCAATTCCAGTTGTGAGGCAGAATCAGTCATTGTATTCCTCCAGGCGGGCCACGTATTTCGCAATAACGTCGGTTTCCAGATTTACTACTTGTCCTTCTTGTAGCTCCGCCAAGTTCGTAAGGCGCAAGGTTGTGGGGATAAGGCAAACGGTGAAATTATTTCCTTCGACCCTAGCTACAGTCAGCGATACGCCGTTTATCCCAACTGAGCCCTTTGGTGCTATCAACCTGGCCAAGTGCGCGGGGGCGGTGAAAGTAAACTCATCCCACTTTTGCGTTCGCTCGCGTGAACTTAGCCTCCCCAAACCATCTACGTGCCCTTGCACTAGGTGTCCGCCGAGCCGGGACGACAAAGTGAGGGCGCGTTCCAAGTTGACCTGACTTCCCGGAACAATTTGCTCGAAGTTACTTGCGCGCAGTGTTTCCGGCATTACGTCGGCGCTAAATGAGTGAGTATCTATCTCCGTGGCCGTGAGACACACCCCGTCTACAGCTACCGAATCGCCCTCGGCAAGTTCGCCAGCAAACGAGGCAGATATAGAAAACCTTTTCCCCCCTTCAGCATCGGTGACCTCTAGAATTTTCCCTACTTCTTCTACTAATCCTGTAAACACTTCTAGTCCTTAGTTTTCAGGGGCATCTTTACCAGCCAGTTAGTTCCCAAGCGGGTCAGGGTGGCCTCCCCCTCGATGGCTTCACTCAAAGTTGTAATGTTCAAACCGCCGAACGCAGGCCGACCTTTGCCCAAGATCTTTGGCGCCACGTAGACATTCAGTTCATCTACCAAGTGGGCGTTGAGGGCGGCGCTTATAAGGGTGGGCCCTCCCTCTAGCAGAATTCTGGTGTACCCCCTGGTAAAAAACTCTTCGAAGAGACTTTTTAACGCGTGGGTTTTAGCATGCTCAAACCCATCCGGCAGTGTTAGCGAGGACGAGCCGATCACCACCCTATGCGGTTGGTGAGGATTTTCGATCCCCTTTGGGCGGGCCGTAAGCCTAGGCAGGTCGGCCTCGTAGGTTTTAGTGCCCACGCAAATCGCATCTACGCTAGCGCGCAGCAAATGCGCATGTTCGCGGGCCCCCTCGGAAGTAATCCACTGCGAAGATCCGTCCTGTGCCGCTACTTTTCCATCTAGCGTTTGTGCCACCTTGGCAATTACCCAGGGCCGGTGCCGCTCCTGCACTTTTCGCCACACCTTGGTTACGTCCTGAGCGGCTTTCACTAAACCTGGGTCAGCTCCGGCACTTAGCGCATCGATCGCCACGATTCCCGCGCCGCTCAGGTAGGCGGCTCCACCAGCTGCGACCGGATTCGGATCCTTCTGGGCGTAGATTACTTTCCCGATTTTGGCTGCTGCAAGGGCCTTTGAACAGGGCCCTGTTCTGCCGGTGTGATTACAAGGTTCCAGCGTCACAACAGCGCAGGCTTTTTCGACAGAATTGCCCTTGGCGTTCGCATCCGCGAGTGCTGCTATTTCAGCGTGGGGGGTTCCAGCCCCTTTGTGGTAGCCTTCCCCGAGGATTTTTTCGCCGCTATAAATTACGCAGCCAACACGCGGATTTGGCCCATAGTTGAGGCCCTTTAGTGCCAGTGCGGTTGCTCTTGCTAGCACATTGTCAAGCAATGTTCCCCCTTTCGTGCATAGGGGGCGCCTGCCGCTGCGCAGGCGCGGCGGCACGTTACATTCTCCCTTCCGGACTGTTACCGTCGGTGCTGGAATCTCACCAGCTCAACCGCTAATGCGGGTCGCGGACTATACCGCCGGTTCAGACTTTCACTGACCCCGAATGCTTCACTAGCATTGTGCCACATTAAGGCTCGTTAATGAAAAATTGAGGGGTGGCGATCCGCCTTCGCTAAAATTGCTTGCATGTTCGACAGGTACGGCAGTGACGTTTTAGCCCACGACCCTCATCGGCGTCCGTCCTCGAAGAGGGTGCCAGCTACCTTGGGCCTAGTTGTCGAGGACGTAGAATCTGGTTGGGTGGGGGCCATCGTGGCCACCGAAAAAGTTGGCGGCATGATGGTGGTCCAACTAGAAGACGCGAGGGGGCGAGTGCGCGCATTCCCGATGGGCGCTGGATACTGGATTGACGGCAATCCAGTCGAGTTAGTGCCTGTGTCTAAGCGGGTGCGGTCTGGGCCCCACTCGGCTGGAGGACGCAAACTTACCAATTCCGGTTCCTATGCTCTGGACCCGGAACCAGCAAAGGTCGCTAAGGCCTCCCGCATTTGGGTCGAGGGCAAGCACGACGCTGAGCTGGTGGAACACATTTGGGGCGACGATCTGCGCCATGAGGGCGTAGTAGTCGAGTTACTCGAGGGTATCGACAATCTAGAGGCCGTGCTTCGCAATTTTCGCCCCGGTCCTAAACGACGGGCAGGGGTGTTGGTGGATCACCTCGTAAAGGGGTCCAAAGAATCGCATATAGCGAGGCGCATAGATGCTCTTTACCCCAGTTCAGTACTAGTTTTGGGACACCCGTTTGTGGACATCTGGCAAGCCGTGAAACCCGCGCGAGTGGGATTGTCGCGCTGGCCCGACATTCCCAAGGGCACTGACATCAAAGTGGGCACGCTGGCAGCTCTGGGGTGGCCCCATGCCTCTAAGGCGGATGTTGGCCAAGGCTGGAAGCGGATCCTTCGACAAGTGCGCACCTACAAGGACTTAGAACCGGCCTTGCTGGGGCGCGTCGAAGAACTCATCGATTTCGTTACTGCTTCTTGCCCAACAATTCCAGAGTGAGCGAGTCCGCCATGAGTCGCCCCTGAAGGGTGGCAACTACTCGCCCTGCCCCGTAGGCGGCGGACTCTAGCCAGCCCCACTGGTAGGCTCGCTTTGCGCCGGAGGCATCCACCTCAGTTAGGGAAATGCCTTCTGCAAGGCGGATTCCCAGCATAATTTTTTCAAGGCGTTTGGTTTCCCCCACTACCGTCTCGTCTTCAGCAACTACGGGCTTTCCTGCACGCAGGGCGTTGGCGTAAGCCAAGGGGTGTTTTATGTTCCAAAAACGCTTCGGCCCTAGATGTGAGTGGGCGCCTGGGCCGAACCCCCACCAGTCCCAATCGCGCCAGTAGGCAAGATTGTGTTTGCAAGCATTTTGCAACAAGGTGGCCACCACGCCCTCCTCGCCCCTTCGCGGGCGAGCCCAATTAGAGATTTCATACCACCGGTAGCCTGCGCGGCTTAGCAGCTGATCGGCCAACTTGTACTTGTCCGCCTGCTCGTCCGGATCTACCGGGGATATTTTGCCGCGCCTTAGTTGCCCCGCCATTTTAGTGCCCCCCTCGATCACCAGCGAATAACAACTCAGGTGATCCGGTTGCATCTGCACGGCAGTGTGCAAAGACTCCTCCCAATCGGCGATAGTCTCGCCCGGGGTCCCGTATATGAGATCCAGGCTCACTTCGAGTCCGGCTTCCTTTGCCCACTGCACTACCTGGGGAACGATTTGGGGCCTGTGGGTGCGCTCGAGCGTAGCCAACACGTGCGGTAGCGCAGATTGCATGCCAAAACTAATGCGGGTAAAGCCGGCCTGCGCGAGCGCACTAATACTTTGCTCCGTTACAGTCTCGGGATTGGCCTCCGTGGTGATCTCGGCGCCAGGGGCGAATGGAAAACTCCGGCGCAACTTCTGCAGTATTCGCCCAAGGGTAGCCGCCGACAGCAGAGTAGGGGTACCACCGCCAAAAAATACTGTTTGTACTTCGCGAGCACCAACTTTGCTTCGCGCCCGCTCAATCTCGATCGCCACGGAAGAATCATAGGAAGCCGGATTGGCCCCCAAACCGAAATCCGCCACGTAGGTGTTGAAATCACAGTAACCGCACCGTGCCTTGCAAAAGGGCACATGAACGTATACCGAAAACGGTTTAGACACGGATCGCTACCAAATCGTGAATGCTGCGCCCGGCCTGGATACCTCGTTCCTCAAAGGTTGTCAGAGTCCGTCCTGCAAATCGGGGCGCGAATCCGCCACGCGCTCCTGCCGGATCCGCAGTATCGGGGTTCATGGCTAAAAATTCGTTCTTCAGCCCCGGAGTACTCTCGATGGTGTCACGCATACCCCAGGCATAGTCATCCCAGTCCGTAGCTAGACGCCACCGCCCACCCGGACGAAGCCACCTGACAACCTGCTTCGCGAAAGGAACCTGCACCAGCCGGCGCTTGTGATGTCGCGCCTTGCGCCACGGATCCGGAAAGAAAGTCCACACTTCGCCAACCGACGCCTCCGGTAGCAACTTGGGCCCTGCCTGAGCAACGTCAGCCTCGACAAAGCGAACATTAGTTAACCCGTCCAGCTTATTTAGAGCCTTCGCAATCCCGGGCACCCAAACCTCAAAGGCCAAAAAGTCCTTCTCGGGATGTTGCCTAGCAGCGTGCAAAATCTGGTCTCCCGTCCCAGAACCAATCTCGACAATTACTTCGCTCTTCCTAGAAAACAGTTGCTCAAAATCTAGCGGTTCATGGTCCTCAGCCACAGTCGTATAGCCTTCGCCGCGCCGGATCGGAACCACAAAATCCGCGTTCTTTTCCATTGCCTTAGCTAAGTTGCCCTGCAGAGCACGCCCGCGCCGGGTGAACGACTTAGTGCGTGCGATAAAGCGCGTTGGATTGGGAGAATTCTTAGCCGGACTCACTTCTCCTCCGCATCAGAAGTGAGGGCCGCAATGAAAGCTTCCTGAGGCACGTCCACACTGCCGATAGCCTTCATGCGTTTCTTGCCTTCCTTTTGTTTTTCAAGTAACTTCCGCTTGCGCGAAATGTCGCCGCCGTAGCACTTAGCCAACATGTCCTTACGCAAAGCCTTTATAGTTTGACGTGCAATAACCCTGGCCCCAACGGCAGCCTGCACTGGGATCTCGAACTGCTGCCTGGGAATGAGTTCCTTCAGCTTCTTAGTCATCTTCACGCCGTAGGCGTAAGCATTGTCGCGGTGAACGATCGCGCTGAAGGCGTCCACCTGCTCGCCATTCAGCAAAATGTCGACTTTCACCAAATCAGCCACTTGCTCGCCCTCGACATCGTAATCCAAAGAAGCGTAGCCCTTAGTGCGCGACTTCAGCTGATCAAAGAAATCTAGCACGATCTCGGCAAGAGGCAGCGTGTAATGGATCTCGACGCGCTCGGGAGAAAGGTAATCCATACCCTTCATAACTCCGCGCCTCCCCTGGCAAAGCTCCATTACAGGCCCCACAAATTCCGAAGGAGTCAAAATAGTAGCCTTCACAACCGGCTCGCGTACCTCTTTTAATTTCCCGTCAGGATACTCAGAGGGGTTAGTAACCTCGACATGTCTGCCGTCTTCAGTAACCACGTTGTAAACCACGGAAGGAGCAGTAGCAATAATCGAAATGCCGGCCTCGCGCTCGATGCGTTCGCGGATAATCTCGAGGTGCAAAAGCCCCAGAAACCCACATCTAAACCCAAATCCGAGGGCGGCAGAAGTTTCCGGTTCGTAGGAAAGGGCAGCATCATTCAGGCGGAGCTTATCCAAGCCCTCTCGCAAGGCGGGAAAATCGGAACCGTCGATGGGATAGATCCCAGAAAACACCATGGGTTTAGGATCCTGGTAGCCCGAGAGCGGCTGGCTCGCCCCTCTTACCGCATCGGTAACCGTATCCCCAACCCTAGACTGGCGCACATCCTTCACGCCGGTAATCAGGTAACCGACCTCGCCAACCCCCAGCCCTTCACTGGGAATGGGATCCGGACTGATCACCCCTATCTCTAAAAGCTCGTGCGTGGTGGACGAAGACATCATCTTTACTACCTGCCGCGGCCGCAAAGCACCATCTACCACACGCACGTAGGTGACGACCCCGCGGTAGATGTCGTACACGGAATCAAAAATAAGAGCTCTAGCCGGCCCTTCAGCATTGCCCCGGGGGGCGGGCACCTCGGCGACAATTTTGTCCAACAGCTCCGCTACGCCCTCGCCGGTCTTTGCGGAAACCTTGAGTACCTCCGCTGGATCACAACCGATTAGACCGGCAATCTCTTCCGCCTGCTTTGCAGGTTGGGCTGCCGGCAGATCGATCTTGTTCAACACCGGAATGATCTGCAGGTCGTGTTCCATGGCCAAATACAAGTTGGCCAATGTCTGAGCCTGAATCCCCTGGGCGGCATCGACGAGCAGAATAGCCCCCTCACAAGCCGCCAGAGACCTGGATACCTCGTAAGAGAAGTCAACGTGCCCGGGGGTGTCTATCATGTTGAGGGCGTAATCGGTGCCCTCCACGGTCCAAGGCATGCGAACAGCTTGAGATTTGATAGTGATACCGCGCTCGCGTTCGATATCCATGCGGTCAAGATATTGTGCCCGCATCTCGCGAGATTCAACCACTCCCGAAAGTTGCAGCATCCGATCTGCCAGTGTGGACTTACCGTGGTCAATGTGGGCGATAATGCAAAAGTTGCGGATTAGCGAAGGATCCGTCTTTGCCGGAGTAATAGTACTGGCCGACTTTCCCTGTTTAGCGCTCACGCTACCTCCCAAACCGTAACTTCATCTAGTTTCCCACGTTCGAATAGACAATCCTAACCGAGCAACCTATTTGCCGGAAGCCGCACCGACTTGCGTAACCCCGGGGAATGCCTTCAAAGCGCTGACCAAGGTATCAGACCAGAGCTTGGCTCCGTTTTCGTCCGGGTGAATGTAATCACCAGCCAGCCAGTCGGGATGAGCTGCGATGGCTTGGTCCCAGCGGGCAACAACGACCCTGCGCGGATGAGCCTTGGCGAAGGCCACAATATCTTTATTATTTTGCTCAATCCATTCCGAAGATTGGTATTCCGGCCCAAAGCCGGTTACCAAAACAAGGCGGCGTTCCGGTCCTATTTGTTCGAGGGCGTCACTTAGGTTTTGGGGAGTGACTACCCCGTTGGTAGCCAGCGAGAGGACCACCCATCGGCCCAGCGTGCCCTTGCTCTTATATTGTGCGAGTAAATCTTGGGCTTGATCCCAGTGTCTTGAAACTTCGGCATCCACAATGGCCCCGGGAAAGGCGTTCTGGAGCGGGCTCAACGATGCTAGGGTCACCGAGTCGCCAATAATAGTGACATTTTGCCCGACCGGCTGGTTCTCCCCTAGATCCACTGGCGCAGGCTTGGACTTGGGGGCAGTTTTGGCAGCCACTTTGCCTTTTTCTACAACCTGTTCGGCGGACGTTTTAGCAGGCTGGAGCGCTGCCACTACTATTAGTGCACCAACTACCACGGCTGCCAAGCTCCAGGCAAATATCCGCCAAGGCCTAGAACCACGGTGAAGCCACCTGCCGAGCACCACAAAAATCCCTTCCCTTCGCATGGGTACTTCTACATAGGTGTAGGAAATGGTAGCCACTAGCAAAGACAGCCCGGCAACCACAGTTGCTACAATCCACACCTGCGTAGAGGGAAAAGCATGGCGGATGATCACCAGCACTGGCCAGTGCCACAAATAGAGACTGTAGGAGCGTTCCCCCAGCCAGCGCAGAGGAGCAACCTCGAGAATGTCAGCCAGTATTTTGGAAGCCTTCGCCTGCGGAGCGCTCTCTTGCGCAAGTGCGGCAATAACTCCCGCGGAGCAAAGGCACACTACAACAGTAAGGTACGGGTAGGTCAGTGGCGTCGAATCCTCCACCACAAAGAACGAGGCCACCACGCCTGCAAGGCCTATCCAGCCTGCCGCCGAACGCAGCTTAGCTCCCCTTGGCGCGGAAGCCATCGCAGAGAGAGGAGCTGTCTGTGAAAGCGCGAGGGCGGCACCAATCATGAGCGAAAAGCCGTGCGAGTCGGAGCCCATGTAGGCCCTGGAGACATCGAAGCCAAAGTGTACGAGTAGAGCCATTTCGAGGGCGGAAACCGCTCCCAAAGCAGCGGGCAGGGCAAAACGCCAGCTCCGGCGCAGATAGACGAGGAGAGCAACTACCAGCGGCCACAGCAGATAAAACTGCTGTTCGACGGCCAGCGACCACAGATTGCGAAATAGCGGCGGGTTGCCCTGGGCGAAGTAGCTATTGCCGGCCCAAATCTCGACCCAGTTGTATGTAAAGGTTGCGGCTCCAAACAATTGCCGGCGAATTCCCGAAAGCAGGTCAGTGGACACGAGCGCCGCAATTAGCGTGGTCACCACAACCGTAGAAGCTACAGCGGGAAATAGTCTGCGAACCCGGCGCAGCCAGAAGCCCACAAAATCAATGCGGCCGTTTCGTTCTTTTTCTTTTACCAGCAGACCTGTAATCAAGAACCCCGAGAGCACAAAGAATACGTCCACCCCTAAGAAACCGCCAGGAGCGCTAGAACGAAAGAGGTGGTAAGCAAGTACAGCCACACAGGCAAGGGCGCGCAGGCCATCTAGGCCGCGCACGCGGAACCGGGAGTTCTTATTTGGCGACTGCATAGCTAACATCATAGGGGCCGCATCCCAACCCCACTACCGCGCAAACTTTCACATGCACAATTGTCGTCCGGTACACAATCGCAGGGCGCGTCGCGGAAGCACTATTCCAGGCCGCATCGTGAAAGTGGGCACACTGCTTTTTCTTGCCCCGCAACTCTGCTACAGTAAATAGCTGGATTGCCGCCTGGTCGGGTGGTGGTCCGGTCATTTGCCAACCACGGCCGCCCCACGGCCTCAGTCCGGTGATGACATACCCTCACCGACCGATGTAAGAACGTACAGAGAGCGAAATCCGTGGCAAATATCAAGTCTCAGATCAAGCGTAATCGCACCAACGAGCAGCGTCGCCTGCGCAACCGCGCCGTCAAGTCCGAACTCAAGACTTACGTGCGCCACACCCGCGAGGCCGTTGAAGCTGGCGAGCGTGAAGAAGCCGAAAAGTACCTGCAGATTGCCTGCCGCAAGCTGGATAAGGCAGTCTCCAAAGGCGTCATTCACAAGAACCAGGCAGCGAACCGCAAGTCGAAGCTGGCTCGTCGCGTGAACAAGATGTCAGCCTAAGCTGATTGTTCTTCAAGTGGGCGCAACCGGGTGGTTGCGCCCACTTTTTACGTCTTGCGACACCGCTTTTGTTTTTTGGGCGATTACCAAGACAATAGCGTTATGAATCCGTTCGCCCTCTACGATGACCTGATCAGCCAAATCCCCTTAGAAGCGGTGGTACACGAGGCTATTTGCAACAATACCGCCTACGTAGCCGCCGACACCGGCGTCGGAATCGCGGCAGCACTTGGCGCCTTTCAGCCCCCTACACTTGCGGGAATCCCCCTGCGCGAGGTAGCTCACTTGGCAAAAAGTTGGGACCTCGCGAAAGCCAGCCTTGGAGTGGCCGCACTCAACGCCTACTTCAACCAAATTCCTGCAAAATCCACTGCTTCCGTATTTGACACCGCAGCCTCGTCACTGGAGGGAAAGAAAGTTGTAATGGTGGGACACTTTCCGAACGCGGTAGAAAAGCTGCGCCAGATCTGCGCCCTCACGGTGTTGGAGCGCTCCCCGCGTCCGGGGGATTTGCCGGATTCAGCCTGCGAGTACGTAATGCCACAAGCCGAAGTAGCCCTCATCACGGCTATGACGCTGGCGAACAAGACTATGCCCCGCCTATTGCAACTTTCGAACCAGGCCCGCACCTACTTGATTGGACCTTCCCTCCCCTGCGCCCCGAAAGTATTTGCAGGTAAGGCAAACGTGCTGGCAGGATCAGCTGTAGTAGATGCAAAATGGATCCGGGAGCAGGTAAAACAAGGCAAACCGGTATCGAAGCTAAAACCTGCCCTTGCGGCTTTCGAAATGGAGCTCTAAATGTCTATCCCCGTATCCTTTGACCAACTTGCCGATCTCTTCACCCACTACCCTTGTGCCACCCTAATTACTCTGCGCGAGGGCACGTTCGTAAAGATCATGACCGTGGACCCGGTGCTGAGGGCGAATCGAATAGTGGTTCCCGACGCACGGAAGTCTGTGCTGCTGAACGCAGCTGCTGACCCCCACGTCACGCTTATTTTGCAGCCCGCTCAGCCTCACGGGTGGACACTGATCGTAGACGGGCTCGGCAAGGTGGTCTT
The DNA here is from genome assembly GCF_000420405.1 of Winkia neuii subsp. neuii DSM 8576. Classification (GTDB taxonomy): domain Bacteria; phylum Actinomycetota; class Actinomycetes; order Actinomycetales; family Actinomycetaceae; genus Winkia; species Winkia neuii. The sequence continues at coordinate 81,691 of NZ_ATUW01000008.1, forward strand.
GGACAACCTGGAAATCGAAATGGTAAGCGGGATGCTGCATCGACCCCGCTCCCACTCCGACGGCCCTAATCCGCCTCTTACAACAGCTGCGAGCGCAACTGCTGGCCCGTCTTGGCCGACAGATAGGCCGGAGGAACGTCGAAAATAGTAATAGCCCCGGTCTGCCCTTTCGCTGCCAGAGTGTGTACCGCCCGCGCTGAGGCTACCAGCACCGAGCCTGTAAATTCGGGGTTCGAGTCGAGTTTGAGTCCAAAAGTGTATACCTGATCGATTCCTTCCGAGGTGTTACCACTGCGGATCACCTGCCCTCCGTGAGGCATGCCAGAGTGCTTGCGCTCTAGCTCCTCGCGGCTGATGAAATTCACAGTTGTGTCGTAGTCGGCAAAGTAGTTGGGCATGTTCACGATGTCGTGTTCAATCTTCTTCAGGTCGGCGCCCTCTTCGGCCACAACATAGCAGACGCGCCGGTGCATCTGGCGTGCAGACAGGTCTTCGCGCGAACCATTCTGTGCGGCCTCTACTGCCTCAGATACGGGGATCGTATACTGCACGCCCGCAGCTACGCCCTCGACACGACGGATTGCATCACCGTGCCCCTGGGAAATGCCCGGGCCCCAAAAAGTCCAGGTTTTCCCCTGAGGCAAAATAGCTTCTGCCAAAAGCCGATTTAGCGAAAACAAGCCCGGATCCCATCCCGACGAGATCATGGCCAGGTGCCCACTTTTCTTTGCTGCCGCATCCACTGCCGCAAAATACTGGGGAATCTTCGCATGAGTGTCAAAAGAATCTACAGTCGAGAAGAATTGGACAGCCCGGGGCCCAACCTGTTCCATGTCAGTGGCAGAGCCGCCGCAGTTAACACAAATGTCGACCTTCTCGCTCCACTTTTCCATATCAGCTACGGAAGCCACTGGCGTACCCGCAGTTCGTACCGTCGCCGGATCGCGGCGGGTAAAGACTACTACCGGATCCAGATCTTCTGCCTTAGAGGCTGCAAGTTCAACGGCCTTACCCAAATTTCCATACCCATTAATTGCAATTCTAATTTTTTCTGCCACCTTGGCCTCCTAATTTTTTATTTGTAAAAGCTAGACCATGTGGTTGCAATACGCCAGTTAGAACCGAATGATGGACCATTTACCGCTTCCCGCGCGCCGCTGCCACGCGCAATAAGGTTCTTTCAAAGGCAAATTCGGCATCGCGGGAGGCCCCCTTAATTTCCTCTTCCCCCGCAGCCACCGCCTGAATTGCCTCCGCCAAACCTACTTGCGACCAGCCTCTGCCCTCTCGGCGCGCCCGGTCGGCCTGCCAAGGAGCCATTCCTAACTCGCGGGGATTGCGCGCCCCCGAGGAAACTTTCGCAATATTGCGCAGCTTCAATGCCAACGCCGCGATTAGGGCTACCGGCACGGCCCCAGTAGAAAAGCCGTGTCTGGCCAATCCTATCGCCTCACCCGCATTGCCGGCGATCGCCGCATCGGCAATCGCAAACCCCGAAGCCTCCACCCTGTTGCCATAAAATACCTGTACGTCCCGAAGAGTTATGTTCCCTTCTTTATCCGAAAACAGCTGCGCTAGGGTCGCACACATTTCCTGTACGTCACTGCCCAAGGCATCGACGAGTCCCTCAATAGCGGCCGCCTCTACTGACCTTCGTGCCCGCCGCGCATCGGCACGCAGCAGCTCGGCCTTGTCGCGGGCAGTTTTAATTTGGTCGCAAACAACTACCGGGTAGCCGGCCTTGCCAATTGCCTCAAGTAGCTTTTTTCCCTTTTGTCCCTTGGCGTGGCGGGCCATAATCCATACGTCGGGCTCAGGCGATTTTAGATAGGCTAGTAAGTCTTTCGCGAGCGCATCCGACAGCGCTTCTAGGGAGTGGATACGTATGAGTCGCCCTTCGCCAAACAGCGAGGGTGCAGCATGTATACCGAGTTGGCCAGCCTCGTAGGTAGCAGCCTCCACATCTATAACTCCCGCGTTCGGATCTGCCCTGTTCACCAGTTCCCTAATACGTGCCTCTGCCCTATTTGCGAGCAAATCTTCAGGGCCGCGTATGAGCATGACAGGGCTAAGCTGAACTTTGTCCCAGGTTGTTTTTGCCATGGCTTAACCATGCCACGAAGTTCCTCCTTCTTCGTACGCGAAATATCTTGTGAGTGCGAAAAGCAGGCAAATCGAACTGACTAGTAGCGCTACTGCTCCGGCTACCCCGGGCTGCCAGGGCAGAACGGCTCCTGGCAGGGCTGCCACAAAATCCCCCACGGCATCAATCCATGCCCCGGCACCGGAGGCAACCCAGAGGAAAGGACGACACCACCCCCTCGGCAGTAGCGCCCCCACCAAACCGAACAAAGTAACGAATGGGACTGCGGGCGCCGCACATAAATTAGCTATTGGTGCAAGCAAAGTGACGCCTGGCCGCAGCAGTAACAACAACGGGCCAGAAAGGCATCCTGCAGCAAGCGAGGTAGAGAAAGGCCCAGCGAGGGCGCGGGGAAGTAAGTGGGTCAGGGCAGCCTCGAGGGGAGGAGCTAAGGTAAGCACCGCAAATGTTGCGGCCACCGAGAGTGCAAAGCCAATGTCAGCTGCATAAGTTGGAGAAATTGTGAGCATTGCTAGAGAAACCACCGCAAGGGCATTCACTGCTGCCCCAGGCCTTGAAAGTGCTAATCCGACGAGCGCTATTAGCCCCATCGCCCCCGCCCTCAGCACTGATGGCGAGGCCCCAACTAAGATCACAAAACCACCTAGTGCCAATACTGATACGACTATTTTGGCGCGCTTTCGCAGAGCGTGAGCTCCAACCCCAACTGTGCCTACCACTACGGCAACGTGAGTACCTGAAACGGCGGTAAGGTGCGCCAACCCCGAATCTTTTAGGGCCTGGGCCTGCCCCTGCGAAAGGAAACGGCAGTCCCCGAGGGCCATTGCGCTTACTATGGCTGCCGCCCTGGAGTGACCCAGGCGCTCATGCAAATACCTACGTCGAGCATTGGCCCAGCGCGCGAGCAGTGTCTGCTTTCCAAATGCCCGGGGAGGGCCGCAGTGCAGCAAAATTCTGGTTGCCGGCTCCGCCCTCTTCCAGCTGCACCGCGCACGAAGTTTTTGCCCCGGGTGCCCGACAAGTTTTGGACCTAATACTACGGCCCGCTCCGAAACCTTTTTGCCGGACACCTGTGTTACATCTGCCTTTACATATCGCGCGTAGGTACCTGAGCGTACCTCAGAGACCAGTTTCACAGTAACTACCCCGCGCTCGGCCGCTGAAAAGGCCGACTGCTCGCGCTCGGCCTGCTGCAAATAGGCGCCAGCCGAAACAAAGATAGAGGCCGCAGCAACTATAATGATCGCACCGTTTGTGCGCCCGGCATTGTGCTTTTGATGTTTTCCCGCCGGTGCATAGGCAGCCCCAACGATTGTTATAAGGGCCCCCATGCAAAAGGTAATCTGCGCACCGAGCCCAATTCGCGGCGCCAGTAGCGCCAGAGCCCAGGCTGCTCCGAGCGCTGGCAGCAGCCGCAAATCAAGAGTGTTCACACGCAGACCTCGGAACCAATCTTCTTGACCAAGGAAGGACCAATTCCAGAAACATCCTGTAATTCGTCCACAGACTTGAATGGCCCCTCCTTTTCGCGATGGGCAGCTATGCGTCCCGCGAGCGCTGGCCCTATACCATTTAGCTCCTGCAGATCTTTTTCAGTAGCCGAATTCAAATCCACGCAGTCGCTTTTGGCGCCCGCGGCAGATTCAGCTGGTTTTTGCCCTACCTGAGGCACCACAATTTGTTCGCCGTCAGTTAGCGGTTTAGCCAGGTTTATAGCGGCAAGATTGGCGCTCGGCTTCGCGCCTCCCACCTGTTTGATCGCATCGTCGACGCGGGCACCTGCATGCAGGTGCACTAGGCCCGGTTTGCTTACCTCGCCCACCACGTGCACTACCACTTCAGGCTTGCTAGCTGCCGAGGGCGGAGGGGTAGCCGGGTTACCGGTAGCTGGCTGGACCGGCGCTTTCGCCTCACCCGGATTGTCAATGGCTGAGCCGATTCCGCACACTATAGCGATAGTGGCAATTACCAACCCCAAGACGAGCGCAGAGGTAGGACCGGGCAGTAGCCGCAGCCGAGTTCGCATAGGCGTCTCGGGCTGCGGCCTAACTGTATTGAACGCCGCACTGGCCAAAGTTTGCACCGGGATCTTCTTCATAGTGCCCAATGTAAGTTTTCCCGCGACAGCATTGGGCGTAAATTGATCCCGGCTGTGGATACCGCCTTTTAATCTTGCTGTGGATAACTAGGGCAGTGCACCAGTGCGGCCCTGAGGACCCTCGTCTGCCCCGGCTGGAGCAGCGGCTCGTCTGCAACCTCTGCCCTGTTGAACGCATTGGTCATAAAATGGCACGGCTCCATAGCGAATGACTTACCGGGACGATAGCGCAGAGTATCGCCGGTGAATATGTGCACGATGCCGCACCCCAGCCTGCCACCTTCTAGTAGCCCCTCCAGGGTGGTAACAGAGCCGTCGGGATGCGTTAGCCTTGTGCGCACCACCCCGTCAGGATCCGGGACGAGGTTGGTGTAGGCAAGATCTATCCCAGCCAGCCCTTCGAAGGCGATCTGCCGGTTCCCATTCCGGTCCACAAATGCTTCTTTGCCTGGAACGGGAATTAGCGCCTCATCGACCTTCACCTGAGTGCGAGCAGGAATATCGACTTTGGCTTCGCCCTCGCCCTGGTAAGCCAGGTAGGGATGCCAGCCCAAACCCACTTTAATGGCCTGTTCGGCACAGTTGGTGCAGCGCAATTCCAGCTCGAGCCGACCTCCCTCGCGAAGAGTGTAGGTAGCCTGCAACTTGGTCGGCCAAGGGTAGCCGGGAACACCCTGGTTATGGGCTTCTATCGTAATAGAATCTGCGCGCCGGCCCACTAACTCAAAATTGGCGGAGGCGTACAGCCCGTGTAGCGCCTCGCGCAACCCAGAGGGATCCGCCCCAAGGTCGTATTCTTTGCCGCCAAAGCTGTAGCGGGCATCTTCAATTCTGTTAGACCAGGGGGCCATCAGTGCCGCGCGGTAGCCGTCCAGAGACTGCAGCTCCTGTTCGTTCCGGTAGCCGTCTAACAGCTCCCGGCTCCGACCCTCGGATTCTATAACCCAGCTTGTAACAACACCCCTAAATGCGGAAATGCTAGCGCGCGCATCGGCGCATGTGATAACCCAATCGTTCATGGCACCAGAGTAATGCCCCGGGTCGAAAAAGTTAGAAAATACTAAGAATTAGTGTTCAGCAGGCCTCGAGCGGCACTTTTCAGTAGAGTGGTCGGTGAGTACGCGACAAACAGGAGACAAACGTGTCGGATTTTGTTCCCCCCGGGCAACACAAGGCCTCTCAGCCCTTGCCCCAAAGCAGTGCTAATACACACTCGCCCTCCGGGCAGCCTCCTGCCAACTACGGCAACTATGCTAGGCAGCAAGCCCCCTCGGGGCCTTTGAACTACCGCCAGTTGAGGCCGGGCATTGTTCCGTTGCGCCCGCTCACTGTAGGCGACATCCTGAGCGGGATTTTCGAGCTCATCCGCAAAAATCCCAAGACAGTTTTTGGGCTTGCCTTCACCGTTTCCATAGTGCTACTGGCAATTTCTATTCCCGTCACCTTAGTTGCTAACCACCTCTTGCCCGCAGATTTTATGAAGGGCTCGGAGTCCTCACTCACCTTTGGGTATTTCGATTCGCTAAGTAGCTGGATCCCCTCCACCATTGGCTCCTATCTACTTATCCCACTAATGGTCTTCGTTGTCATAAAAGCGATTGAGGGCAAAAAGGTGTCCATGTCGGAGACATGGAATGCTGTAAAAGGGTCAATCTGGCGGTATATTGGCGCCTCCCTCCTGCAGGGATTGGTAGTGATTGCAGTATTTGGACTATTGGTTGGAGTAGTGTTGCTCATTGGTTACGCATCAGGCGGTTTTAACTCATCTTCCGCTGCGGTGCTTATAGGGGCAGCAATCATTCCTTTCCTACTGCTGGTGGTTGTGGTATATCTGCTGGTGTTCCGCTTCAGCTTCTACGGACAGGCAATCGTAGTCGAGGGCGCAGGCGTAATTGGATCTTTCAAACGCAGCTGGAACCTTCTGAAAGGCCAATATTGGAGGGCGCTGGGCATCTCGCTGCTCGGCCAGCTAGTGATTTCAGTGATCACCACCGCAATCCTCAGCCCGGTAGCACTGATTGCCGGCATTATTGGTGCGGCCACCGGCAGTACTGGTGACTTTGGCGCTATGCAGACAGCAATGTTTGTAACGCAGATCGTAGCCACACTTATTGCGGGTGTCATCACCTTGCCTCTAAGCACTGCGCTCTCCTCGATCTTGTACACCGACGTGCGCTTCCGCAAAGAAGGCTTGGACGTGGCACTTATTCAACAGGCTGCAAAGTCCGCTCGATGATCTTTACGTATCTGCCGCTAGTTGAGCCCTCCCCCGACGAGGCGCGGGACGCACTTGCCCGCGAACTGGAAAAACCAGTTTATTTCGACCTGCGCGCCACGCTGCAAAAGCTGCTGAACCAGATTTTAGGCAAACTACAAATTGACTCGCTAGGCGACTTTTCGCTGGGTAGCGTGCTTACGATCTTGGTCATTGTTGTTCTCGCACTCATAGGGTTTTTTCTACTGCGTCGGATACTCCGCAATCGCAAACAAACCGCGACCGAATCTACCGCCCTTGTAGATCCCACCATTCCCGCTGCAAGCTATGCGGAGCGTGCCGAACAGGCTCTGCAAACTGATCCCGCCTCCTCAGTGCAGGAAGCTTTCCGCGCTATTGCGCAAAAATGCGTAGAACGTAAGCTCATCGAGGTCGAGGCAGGGCAAACTGCGGGCGAAGTATCAAGGGCTCTAGCGGCCATCTTTCCCTCCCTAGCGCAGCGCATCCAGAAGGTAACCAACTCCTTCGACATTGCCACCTACGGGCAGGCCAATCTTATTACCGCCACCCACGCAGTCGAGGCCTTAGACCTCTACCGCAACCTTGCGAGCGCCCAAGCTGAAGGTAACGCTAGCGCCGGTAGCTCTATGCCGGTGCCGGCTTCCATCAGGGGGGTTAAATGAGCGTGGCAACTCCGGTAGGGCACAGCCCCAAAACTATTTGGCGTTCTGCCACCGCCTGGGTAGCCGCCTCCTTAGTTTTACTTGCGCTCGGCGTTGTGGCACTGTGGCCGAGTTCACCTTCTATTGCTCTAGATCCGCAAACGCCCAATGCCTCAGGGGCCCAGGCACTCGCCCAAGTACTGAAGCAAAAGGGGGTAACGCTTACAGTTGCTCGCTCTGATTCGGACATGAAGAAGCAACTGAAAACCGACGCTGCCGCCACGGTTGTGGTAACGGATACTGGAGCCGGAATAGGCCGAGCAGTGCCCAAGTTACTGCAGCGTGCAAACGTAAAAAGAGTCGTTTTGTTAGCCCCTGCGGAGAAAGTACTAAAACAGCTCAACACTGGGCTAGTTCCGGCCGGAGATACAGTTGCCCTCGCTGATCCTCCCGCCCACTGCCGTGGCATTTTCGGAAAAGCCAAGCAACTTTCTATCTTTGGGGAAGGCTATAAACCCGAAAAGGAAACTGAACAGGGTACCTTCCGGTGTCTAAGCTCACCAGATGCAGCTCAGGTATTTTTACTCCCAAAAACTTCAAAGCACCCCCAGCTTCTGGTACTTGGAAACGCGAAGTCCTTTTCCAATTCCGCGATCCTCGAAGAGGACAACGCTGCGGCTGCCCTAGCAGCTACCTCCCCCACTAACAGGGTCGTCTGGTATTCGCCCACCCAAAACGGCGACGCTCCCATCTCCGGTGCCGACCAGCTCAAGCCGGTAAATTTGCTACCGAAATGGTTTGCGCCCGCCCTCGCGCTGCTGGCATGGGCGTTCCTGCTATTTGCTTTTTATAAGGGACGCCGTTTTGGCAGGCTTGCTACAGAGGAGTTACCGGTCATCGTGAAGGCCTGCGAAACCACCCAGGCCTTGGGCCGCATGTATGCCTCGAGCAAAGACTACAGGCAGATGATTGCCACGCTCCAAACGGAGCTGCGTCCTCGTCTTTCTACCGCACTCTTCTTGCCTTCCTTGGCTTCGAAAGAAGAACTGCTCACAGCGCTCACTCGAAAGACCAGACGGCAAAAATCTGACCTGGCCTATCTGCTCTATGGCTCCCCTAACTCTGAATCCGAAATGGTATCAATGGCGCGTGGCCTCACCGCCCTCGAACAGGAGGTAATCCGTGAACGAAACTAACGCCCGCGAGGCAATGATCCGCGTGCGCTCCGAGGTCGGCAAAGCCGTTGTCGGTCAAGAAGGAGCCATCACAGGCCTGCTTATTGGCCTACTTACCCGGGGACACGTCCTCTTAGAAGGGGTGCCGGGAACGGGCAAGACCCTACTCATTCGCTCTCTTGCCAAAGCGCTGTCAGTAGACTTCTCTAGAATCCAGTTCACTCCGGACATGATGCCTGGGGACGTTACCGGGTCACTTATTTATGATCAGGAAAAGAAGGATTTTACGTTCCGCCCTGGCCCCGTGTTCACCAACCTGCTCCTAGCCGACGAAATTAACCGCACCCCGGCAAAAACCCAGTCGGCGCTGCTAGAAGCAATGGCAGAACGACAAGTTTCCGTTGGCGGGCAGCCGCGCAAACTCGAAACTCCTTTTATGGTTGCGGCCACGCAGAACCCGATCGAATACGAAGGAACCTATCCGCTACCAGAGGCACAGTTGGACCGTTTTCTACTCAAAGTCCAGATGCCTGCCCCAGAGCGAGAACAAGAAATTGAAATAGTGCGTCGGCATGCCGAGGGTTTCAATCCCGCTGATCTAGACGGCGCCGGCCTGCAACAGGTGGCTTCTGCAGCCGACATCGAAGAGGGCGCAAGGCAGGTAGCACAGGTGCAAGTCAGCCCCGAAGTAACCGCCTACATTGTGGATATTGCCCGCGCAACCAGGCAGGCGCCGTCACTGTCGCTAGGCATGTCACCTCGCGCCGCCACTGCCCTGCTTGCTTCTTCAAAAGCCTGGGCCTGGCTTTCTGGACGCGATTTTGTTACTCCTGACGACGTGAAGGCGCTGGTGCAACCAACCATCGCCCACCGCTTGGCATTGCGCGCTGAGGCCGAACTGGAAGGGGTATCGGTAGACGCAGTCCTTGCCAGCGCACTCGATTCGGTGCCGGTTCCACGATGAGTATTTCCTGGCGCGGCCCACTGCTACTTGTCCTAGGCCTCTTGCCCCTATTTTTCTTCCCCTCCTACTGGCTCGTTTACGCACTGCTTGCCATTGTGGTGGTAGCGATTGGGGCAGACTTACTCGTCGCTGCCTCACCTCGAAAATTGCAGTTTGAGCGCGTAGAGTCGGATCCGCTCCGGGTGGGAGAAACTGGCGAGGTAGGTCTCAAACTAACGCTCCCCGCCGGGCGGAAGATGCGAGGGCAAGTGCGCGACGCGTGGCCCCCCAGCGTTGGAGCTGAAGACAATCGGCATTCCTTCGTGCTGACTGCTGGCAGGCAGGTCAAGGTGCAAACGTCCGTTACTCCCAAAAAGCGGGGGCTAACCCACCCAGATCTGGTGACGGTTCGCTCTTGGGGCCCTGCCCACCTAGCGTGTAGGCAGGTGTCGTTTAGGCTGGAAGGCTCCCTACAAGTTTTACCCGAATTTCCCTCGCGCAAACATTTGCCCGCGAAATTAGCCCAGTTGCAAGCCGTAGAAGGGCGCGCCAAGTCCAGGCAGCGCGGTCAAGGCACGGAGTTCGACTCACTGCGCGAATGGGTAGATGGTGACGACGTCCGCTCTATCGACTGGAGGGCGAGCGCCCGCTCTTCTGACATTGTTGTGCGGACTTGGCGTCCAGAACGCGACAGGCGCATATTGGTGGTCATCGATACTTCGAGGCTCGCTGCGGGACGAGTAGACGACATTCCCCGCCTTGATTCTCAGCTAGACGCTGCACTATTGCTGGGGGCGGTAGCTGGAAGGGCCGGCGACCACATTGGGTTTTTAGCTGGGGCTCAGGCCGTTGAAGCCTCGGTCACACAGACCACCCGAACGAATGTGTTGGCTGATTTCTCCAAGGCCATGATGAACCTAGAGGCCGACCTAGTAGAAGCGGATTGGTCTAAGCTTGCCGCCGCTACTATTGCGAACTCCCCACAGCTCTCACTTTTGGTCTTGCTCACGCCGCTCGAGCCAGTAGCTGCAGCTGAAACGCTGCTTCCCACACTTGCACATTTGGCTAAACGTTACCGGATAGTGATCGGCTCCGTGTCCGACCCCGAGGTCGAGCGCATGCGCCTGGCCAACTCCGATGCGCCGCAGGTATACGCTGCTGCTGCAGCCGCTAAGAGCAAGCTCAGGCGCCAAAAACTGAAGCGAGCTATAGCTCAATTTGGAGTGCAGGTTATTGACGCTCCCCCCGAGGACGTACCTACCCAGCTAGTGGACCACTATCTGGCTCTCAAATCCAAAGGATTGCTGTAGAGCGAGTTATTTATGTACGTGTACTACCGTGCCGACCTCGCCAAAGTCGAACAGCTCTTTGGCTTGGCTCGGAGGTAGCTGCACACACCCGTGGGAGCCTCCGAAACCAACTCCGGGCCCGAACTGCTTCTGCCAGTAGGCGCCATGTATTGCGTAGGAGTAGTGCCAGTACATTATCCATGGCACATTCGGGGCCCGGTAAGCTAGGGATCCGTCGTCGTTGTAGCCGACCATGGTTTGTATTGGACGTTTGAGGTACACCTTGTAGGTGCCTTCGGGCGTGGGATATTTGGGGCTGCCAGGGACCATCAGGTAGGGGCCAGCCATCTTGTTAGCTCCTGAATACGCCGAGATAGTGTAGTCGGTCAGGTTGATGTCGAACCATTTTTCTTCTTTCGCTGCCTGGTAAGGCAGCTTTTCGGCGCCTGGGGCAATAACCTTTTCTTCCCACTTTGCTGGCAGCGTTGCCATTTCGAGGGAATCAGAAAAATCTGTCCCCTGCGGGAGCGCTTTTGCTATCGCTTTTGCTAGCGCATCTAGATTCTGTACTTTGGTCCCGTCTACTTTCTGTTGCCTAACCTGAGTTACCTGACCAGCTTCGGTAACGTTCCGGATGCCATTTTGGGGAGCTTTAGCCACTTCTTTTTCTTTTTCGGCGAGCCACTTGGATATTTTTTTGGGGTCAGCACTAGCCTTTTTTGGGGCTTTCTCCGTTGGCGAGGCTACCCAAGAAAGCTTGTCGGCAGCAGTGGGTTCGATAGTTTTTCCCTGGGTGGTTAGAGTGATTTTTACCGGGGCAAATTTGTTTGCCGAAGCCACGTACTCTTGCAGGCTGGCTGCAGAATTCAGCGGTTGAATCTGGCCTGGCTGGGTGTTTACGCGCAAACTGCTACCAGCATTCAGAGCATTTTTCAGACCTTTTTCGAGGGCGCTCGGGGCTACTCCCCGGCCAGGTTTTCCGCCCGTTGCCCGAAGTTTTTGCCCCTCAACAACAAGCTTTGGTTCCACGGGGGCCACATAATCTTTGGTGAGGCTCGCAGCAGCAGAATCTAACGCAGCTTTGTCAAAAGTAACTGCTACGGGTATTACTTTCCCTGTAAACGGCACGGTTATGAAATCGCTCCAGGACCGTCCAGCAATCATTTTACTAGCTGTTTCAACCGCATCTACTTTCGCACCCAATTCCTTCTGGGTGAAGTGCTTTTGGCTCACCGCCTGCCCGTGGGCAGTTATTCCAATGTCTTTTGTGGCGTTTCGAACCAGCGGCCGGATTTGTTTGGTATTTTTCCCTGCCACTGGCTGCCCAGCTATTGTTTGCCCCGGCAGTCCCTTGTCGTGAAAGTAGAAGACATACCCTGCGCCGGCTACAGCTACCAGCAAAAGAAATACTGGCAGCAAAATTTTTACTCGTCTACCCATGTAACTACCTAACCCGGATTTCGCGATCTTCTTGCCAGGCCCTAGCTATGTCTCCGTCCTGACCGTGGTTGTAGGCATATCGGCCTATCCCAAAGACGTAGACGAAAAAAAGTACTTCTGCAACAATCCCGATGCCGACCCTTACTGAAGTCGGCAGGGCCGAGGGAGTGACGAAACCCTCCAAGGCCCCACAGATGGAAAGTACTACAACAAGTCCCATGGCTATGCCCACCACGGTTCGCCCCGCCTGCGCCAATGCCTCTGATCTAGTGCGAGGGCCGGGGCTTATCCACGACCAGCACAGGTACAGCCCGACTCCCCCTGCCACGAAGATACAGGTAAGTTCCAAAGTGCCGTGGGGCAGCAAGAGCCCAAAAAACTTTGCACCTGCCCCATGGTTAATCATGATGGCCCCGCTGACAGCCACATTTGCGACGTTTTGAAAGAGCATGTACAAAACCGGCGCCCCTAGCACTCCCATGGCTATGCAGAGGGCCGCAACCCACGAATTATTTACCCACACCTGGAACGAAAAGTGCGATGCAGCATACGTGCGATAGTAGTTTTCAAAATCCTGTTCTACCAGCTGTTTGACCATTTCTGGAGTGCCTACTGCGGCCTCGAGCTTTGGATCGGCCACTATTCGTGCGCCGATGAACACTGCCAATACGAGCGAAGCGGCCATGGTAGATAGCCACCAGTAGCGCAGCCTGTAAAGAGCAGCCGGCAGGGTCTGAGTAAAAAAATGTCCCACAAGTTTTAACGATGGGGTTCTGCTGGCACCCATCTTCCTGCGCGTCTTCGCGAGCAACATAGACAAAGAAGCCACCAGGGTAGGATCTGGCTCATTCGAACGCAACTGCGATAAGTGCGTACTCACGCGTTGGTAGAGCTCCACTGCTCTGTCTGCTTCGTCGGCATCTAGGTGGGACTTCTTTAAAAGCCCCTCCAATTCCCGCCAGCTGCGTTGGTGCACGTTCGCGTAAGCATCAATGTCCATGCCCCTACCCTATCTAACCTGTATGCTCGAAGGCGTGGCGAATAACCAAACTGACGAACTTGTTGTAGGCGAGGGCGTGGCTCTGCTGATTCCGCCGGCATCCGCGCTCGTACGAATCATGTGCGGAATAGTGGACGTAATCGTCTATGTTCTTGCCTCCGTTGCAATATTTTTACTATTTCCTACCTTTGGCAGCTCCTTCGACGCGGCACAGGTAAAGTCCATCCTAATTCTGTTAGTAGCCTGCACCACCGTCATCTTTCCAGCTACCGTAGAATCGCTAACTCACGGCAAATCACTCGGCAAGCTCATTGGCGGCATGCGCGTGGTTCGCATAGACTCCGGCCCCATAGTGTGGCGGCAATCTCTGACCCGAGCACTGATCGGCGTGGTGGAAATCTGGGGCTTTGGCGTACTCTCAGTTGTATTCGTCCTGTTTAACAAGCGATCGCGACGCCTTGGCGACATAGCTGCTGGAACCTACGTGATCAATGAACGGCGACCGCTCCGCATTCCCTCGCCCCCGGCGATGCCTGCACACCTCGAAGCTTGGGCGCGCAGCACCGACCTGGGGGGAATCAGCCCCGCCTTAGCAATATCGATGCGCCAGTTCCTCGCCCGCAAAAACCTACTTACTTCCGAGGGCGGATCCGCACTAGCTGGCCAGCTTATGCGACAAGTTCACCAGGCGGTACTACCCCGGCCCCCACAGGCCCCGCCCGAGCAAATTATCTCGGCTCTGCTCGCAGAACGCACTCGCCGTGAAACCGAAAGGCTCAACGCCGAAGAGACAATGCGTGAGCGCGTGCTAGCGGACTAATAAAACAATTGGGTGGGAGCCGGAAAGCTCCCACCCAACAAATTTTGCTTCGCCTACTTTGGCAACACCACATTCACCAACTTAGGGGCTTTTACAATTACCCGCCTAGGCTCAGCACCCGCCAAAGCCTCCTTTACGGCGTCGGTAGCAAGAGCAGCTTCCTGCAGATCTTCAGCCGAAATAGACGGCGATACCGACAGGCGCTCGCGGACCTTGCCCTGGATCTGCACGATGCAGGTCACCTCGTCCTCTTCAAGCAGAGACTCGTCGGTGACAACTGGGAACGGCACGCGAGCAATGGAGCCCTCGTGCCCCAGCATCTGCCACAGTTCTTCGGCAATGTGGGGCGCCACAGGTGAAAGCATAAGCACCAAAGGTTCGATGGCCTTGCGCGATACGCGTTTCTGCCCTGTCAGGTGGTTATTTAACACGATCATCTTGGCGATGGCAGTGTTGATGCGCATGTTGTCGTATTCAACAGTCACGTCAGCGATAGTGCGCGCCAGCAACTTGGCGGTAGGCCGATCCAGCTCCTCGTCGGTAACGGTGAGCTCACCAGTCTCTTCATCTAGCACATTGCGCCACAGCCTCTGCAAGAACCGCTGAGAACCAACCACCGCTCGAGTTTCCCAAGGGCGAGACATATCCAAAGGCCCCATAGACATTTCGTAGAGCCGGAAAGTGTCTGCACCGTATTCGGAGCACATGTCGTCTGGAGTGACAATATTTTTTAAGGACTTGCCCATCTTGCCGTACTCCTGGCTCACCGGCTCCCCCTTGTAGGTGAAACCGGATTGCTCGTCGCCTTCAACCTCGTCGGCCGGCACATACTGGCCCCGCGAGTCAGTGTAAGCGTATGCCTGCACATACCCTTGGTTGAAGAGCTTATGGAACGGCTCAGAAGAGGACAAATACCCGAGGTCGAAGAGCACCTTGTGCCAGAAGCGGGCATACAACAAGTGCAGTACAGCGTGCTCTACACCGCCCACGTACAGATCGGTACCGCCGGAGGCTCCCTCAGAACGCGGCCCCATCCAATAGGCTTCATTTTCTGGGGCCACAAACTCTTCGGCATTGTTCGGATCCGTGTAGCGTATCTCGTACCAGCACGAACCAGCCCAGTTGGGCATTGTATTCGAATCGCGGTGGTATACCTGTTCGCCCTCGCCTAGGTCCAAACGCACCGACAACCAGTCTTTAGCCCGTCCGAGAGGAGGCTCTGGCTCGGAGCGGGAATCGTTGGGATCAAACACGCGAGGGTTAAAGTCTTCCAGCTCGGGCAAGGTTACCGGCAGCATCTGCTCCGGCAGAGCGTGCACGCGCCCGTCCTCGGAATAAACCACGGGGAATGGCTCACCCCAATAGCGCTGGCGGCTAAACAACCAGTCGCGCAGGCGGTAAGTTGTGGCAGCGTGCCCGTGCCCACTCTGCTCTAGCCAAGCCACCATGGCTTTTATAGCTTCCTGCTTATTTTTTCCGTTCAAATCGAGCGCTTCGTTCGCCGAATTCATCAGTACCCCGTCGCCAGTCCACGCCGCCTCAGAGGCATCAAACCCCTCGGCGGGCGAAATAGTAGTGACGATGTCCAAATCGAACTTCTTGGCAAAGGCAAAGTCGCGCTCGTCGTGAGCGGGCACTGCCATGATCGCCCCGGTACCATAGCCCCATAGCACGTAGTCGGCCACAAAGACCGGGATATCGTTGCCTGTGACCGGGTTTTTGGCATAGATACCCGTAAAGACACCCGTCTTCTCGGTTGCGTCCCCACGTTCTTCTGTAGTTTTAGCGGCCGCCTGGAGACGATAGGCCTTTACGGCCTCAAGTGGCGTTGCCGCCCCGCCGGTCCAAGCCTGGCGCGTTCCCTCGGGCCAACTAGCAGGCACGTGCAAATCTTCATTTTGCGGATCAGCATCCCCCAGCAGTGGGTGCTCGGGAGCAATCACCATAAACGTGGCCCCGAACAGGGTGTCGGGGCGGGTAGTGTAGACCTCTAGTGAAGACACCTCCGAACCGGCTGCATTAGACAGTTCAAACGTCACGTTCGCCCCGTGCGATTGCCCAATCCAGTTCTCTTGCATGGCCCGCACTTTGTCGGGCCAATCGATGGTGGCCAGATCCTTAGTTAGCCGGTCCCCATAGGCGGTAATGCGCATCATCCACTGGCGCAGCTTGGAAGCGAAAACCGGGTAGTTGCCGCGTTCAGAGCGCCCCTCTGAAGTGACTTCCTCGTTAGCAAGAACGGTCCCCAACCCGGGACACCAATTGACCGGGGCGTAAGAAACGTAGGCCAACCTGTAACTGTCGATTATGTCGGCCTGTTCCTTCTTGGTGAGCTCCCCCCAAGCACGCCCATCCGGTGTAGGACGCGAGCCGTCCTCGAACTGGCTAATCAAAGTTTCAATTGGGCGTGCCCGCCCCTTGGTCCCCTCGCGGTTGTCGGCATCCGGGTCATACCAGGACCCAAAAATCTTCAAGAAAATCCACTGGGTCCACTTCACGTAGTCACTGTCGGTGGTGGCGAAGCTGCGACGCTTGTCGTGGGACAAGCCAATCCGGCGCAGCTGGCGGTTCATGTTGGCAATATTTTGCTCTGTCGTGATGCGCGGGTGCTGGCCAGTAGTTATTGCATACTGTTCCGCGGGCAGGCCAAAAGCGTCGTACCCCATGGTGTAGAGGACATTTTTCCCCTGCATTCGCTGGTAGCGAGCTACCACATCGGTTGCAATGTAGCCCAGCGGGTGGCCCACGTGCAGCCCCTTACCGGATGGATAGGGGAACATGTCCAGGAGGAAATAAGGGTCCTTTTTTGCGAGTGGGCCGGCCAAATCCCCTACCGGGTTGTCGGCGGCGAAAGTATTCTCTGCCTCCCACTTGTCTTGCCATTTGCTCTCAATTTGGCCAGCAAGCTCGGCGGTGTACCGGTGCGCAGTAACGTCTGCCATGAATCTTGTCTCCTCCTTGCGGAACTACCGCATCAATCCTAGGACATTTGGGGCCAGCGGCTGAAACTAGCCCACACTATGGGGCAGGTTTTCATATGATTGGTAGGAAGATCCAAGGAGGCAAATTGTCCGTTTTTACCGAAATTATCGACGGGAATATTCCAGGCACTTTCGTCTACGCCGACGATGTGGCAGTAGCATTTATGACCATTGAGCCAGTAAACGCCGGACACACTTTAGTAGTTCCGCGCGCCGAGGTCGAAAGCTTTTGGCAGGCAGACGAGAAAACTTTCGCGCACCTGGCCGTAGTTGCAAAACGCATCGCAGCAGCCCAGCTACAAGCTTTTGATTGCAAACGGGCGGGCTTGGTGATTGCCGGATTCGACGTGCCCCACTTGCATTTGCACGTAATCCCCGTCCACGGCGAGGGCGAACTCAACCTTGCCAAGGCGAATAAAGCTACTCAGACCGAACTAGACGCGGCCGCAACCAAGTTGCGTTCGGCACTAGCGGAAATTGGTTTTTCCAAACTGGTACCTAAGGATATGCACAAGCTTAGCTAACTGACTGGAGCGCAAAAAACGGCGGCGGCCACCGGGTCGCCGACCGTTTTTTCTGTGCCTTCCACCCGGATCGTTACAGTGCCCGCATAAGGTTTGCGTTCCACTACTTGCACCTGTAGCCCGGGGGTCAATCCTTGCGAAAGAACTTCTTTCAGCAGCTGCGTGTCGTCGTCGCTGACGCGTTCGACTAGCACCCTCTGCCCCGCGCTAAACTCGGTGAGCCTTTTCCACCCAGTATCCTCAACTGTCCCGTCGGCGCCCGGGATGGGATCGCCGTGAGGGTCGCGGCTGGGGTGGCCCAAAGCTTTGTCTATGCGCTCGAGCAACCTTTGCGTTACCGCATGCTCTAGAATCTCGGCCTCCTCGTCGACCTCGTCCCACCTGTAGCCCAGGGTTTCCACTAGAAACGTCTCGAGCAAGCGGTGTTTTCTAACGAGTTGAACGGCTAAAGAGTACCCCTTTTCTGTAAGCCCTATGCCGCGGTAGCGCTCGTGTTCGACCAATCCCGAATCAACTAGACGACGCACATTTTCCGAGGCCGTCGATGGAGCCACATTCATAGCTGCAGCTAGAGCATTTGTGCCCACACGGGCTTCTTCAAATTCGGTCGCAGAATAAATGTATTTCAAATAATCTTCGGCCATCGGGGAAAGTTCCATTACAACACCAACGCAATCTGATCGGCCATTGCAAACACTACTATCACGGCGATAAGCAAGTAGGAAATTATTGCGGGCGCCCACGGGTAGGCCGCCAAAAAACGCGCCACAGGCGCCTGCGGCCACACCCGCACAGCCCCTCGCCCAATCAGCATCATTGCCAAGCCAATCGAGACCACCCACACCGCCAAACAGTAGGGGCACAAGGTTGCAAACACGGCTATGGACACGTACAGGAAATAACAGACGACAGCTAGTGCCCCGATGCCCGTCAAGGCCCCAATTATCCAAAATAGGCGCGGCAGCTCAGCCTTTGCCAGCAGCGCCAAGCCAACCCCAATAGCGGCCGCGAAGAGGGCGGTCCCCACAAGCGCGTTGGGAATTCCAAGCAGGTGGGCCTCGGCAGAGCCGAGAGACTTGCCGCAACCCACTAGCGGGTTGAGGTCACACGCTAAAGTGGCCTGTGGGTTGGCAAGGTGGCTCAATTCAGCCTGTACCAAGGCCATGGAGGCCGCCAAACCGACTCCTGACAAAATCAGGAACGACACAGCCCAGACCGTACTGGTTCGCTTCTTCACGTCATCTCCAAAAAGTATTTTTCCTTGGCCCATTTTAGCCGGCCCGGACAAATACTACCCGACGCGATGGATGTCACAGGGATGTAGTTTGCGCTAATTCCAACTGGAGCGCTAAAGTAGTTTCCGGACGTTTTGAGAAACAAACGCCTGCGCCATTAGCTCAATTGGCAGAGCAGCTGACTCTTAATCAGCGGGTTGGGGGTTCGATTCCCTCATGGCGCACTGGGCCTTGGGTTCTCACGAC
>NZ_ATUW01000009.1 GCF_000420405.1 Winkia neuii subsp. neuii DSM 8576
TAACCGGAATTACCCCCGCTCGCGCGGGGAAAAGCCCAACGCTTGCGCTGGCTTACGCCTCGCACTGGAATTACCCCCGCTCGCGCGGGGAAAAGATAATAGGGACATATTACTATCTAATGCCATTAGAATTACCCCCGCTCGCGCGGGGAAAAGGTTAAGAAATTGATTTGCCCTTGGTACGCTTGGGAATTACCCCCGCTCGCGCGGGGAAAAGGGGACGCAGGTAAAATCCCCCCGGCCTCAATAGGAATTACCCCCGCTCGCGCGGGGAAAAGACTAAATGACCTGCGCTTTTGGGCGTCTATATCATTCTTCCATGCTGGTAGCTATCTTACAGTCTGGCGCATGCAAGGCGCGTATCTATACCTAGTAACGCACCATCTAAGTTCTCCAGCTCAGCCTCTGACGCTAGCCTCGGTCAGTTCTTTTTGCGGCTTAGTTTTGCAACTGCGCCCAGGCTAATCATTGCCATGGCTCCTAGCAGGGTGGGTACTAAAGCTGTCGCTCCAGTTGTGGCTAAGAACGAGCCGACTGTTTTTGGCTCACCCGCTTGCCGTCCCGCATCAGACTTGCCGGCGTTTTTGCCCCCAGCATTTTTGCCTTCGCCGCTGGGCCGAGCACCGGGTTGCGAACCAGGCTTTGCCCCAGGCTGCGAACCAGGTTGGGTGCCGGGTTGCGCGCCAGGATCGCTAGTGTGGCCGCCCTCGTCAGAAGCGTGGCCGCCCTCGTCAGAAGCGTTGCCACCCTCGTCGGTACCTGTGGCACCGTCCTTGCTGCCGTCGGCATCCTCACCGTCCTTGCCGCCGTTGGAGCCCTCGTCAGCTCCCCCGGCTGTCGCTCCCGCTCCGATTGGCAGAGTTACTTCCTGTACCTTTTTCCCGGAAACTAGGTCCCAGGCTTCGACGGTCAGGTGGTCGTCGAACACGCGGGCTCGTAGTGAGGACGAACGGTCGTCTTTCAGCGTTTCTTCGTCATTGTCGCCATCTGGAACTATGCCTTCTTTGACGGCGCCCGTGTTGAAGACGGGTATTCCGTCTCCAACATTTTCAGGCAGGGTGTAGCGCCCCCACCAGTCGTTTAGCGTAACAATGTCGTGGGTGTGGGAGGTAAAGAAGGCAACATTTTTGCGTCCACTCAAAATGTCGTTGAGCTCTTCAACGTCGTTGTAATCGTTCTGGTACCAGGCCGAATGCGTACCCGAAACCGTGTTAGCTAACGTGTAGTGGGAAAATATGAGCACCGGCCGCCCTTCGTTTTCCCAGTGGTCCAGCCGCCCTTTCAACCAATCGAGTTGGGCCTGCGACGCGTTCCAAAACGGTTCTTTCCCCTGGGAGGCGTGGTCGTCGTAGTATTCCGTTCCGAGGGCGATGAGCACCACTCCCCCAACTACTTTTTCCGCGTACGGCTTGTCGCGGTCAGCCCAGGTCAAAAAGTTTTTCTGCGCTTTTTCGCTGGATAGTTCTTGCCCGTACTGTTCGTGGTTGCCGCTACCCCACAGTATGTCGGCTCCCGTGTAGGGGTGGGCTTTCAATACCTTTTCGGCTTCGAAGTAGTTCTTATCGCGCATGGTGTCCACGAAATCGCCGTTTACCACTAGCGCCGTACTCTTGTCTTTGAATGCGGAAATGCGGTCCATTGCCCGCCCCCACTTTTTCCCATTTGTTGGGGCGTCGGGATTAGCATGCGTGTCGGAAATAATATCGATAATTCCGGTCGGCTTTTTATCTTCGTATTTATACGGCTTGTGTAGGGCAACATTGTCAATTGCCCACCACTTATCGTTATATGAGTTGTTGTAGTTGAAGGATATTTGCGCCGTTTTGGCTCCGCCCGGCACTTTTACCTCCAGCTCGTGGTGGTTAGAGTAGTCGTTTTTATCCAGTGTCAGCAGGGTTCGGCCTTCCCCGCCGTCAAAGCTAATAGTTACGGTGGCGTTTTGGCCCTTTTTGCCCTGCCGATAGTGGGAGTCGAATCCCAGCACCAGCTGGTTTTGTCCGCCTACCGGAATCTGGGGGCTAACCAGCGCTGTTGAGAAGCTTTCGTCTTTGGCTAGGCGCTGGTGTTCTGATTCCATTACCGCAAAGTTGCCGCTGCCGCGGGTGAACCAGTGGCGTTCATCTGTGCCTGCCGCCCAGGTCCACTGTCGCACGTCTGTGAAGGTCCAGCCTCGCCAACGCTTTTCGCCCGAGGAGGCTTTCGAGGTTTTCACTTTCCACCCTTTGGGCCCGGTGTGTGAGAACCAGTCGGGTAGGTGCAGCTCGTCGAAGTTTTCTGCCCAGATTGTTGCCGGCCTTTCTAGGGTGCCGTTCGCCTGGGTATTGTATTTGCCCATGTCCGAGGGCGCTTTCACGGCCGCTCCCGTGGCTTTCGGTGCCACGGGCACGTCCGCCTCCCCCGCTTGCGCGAGCGGCATCGCAACCATGGTGGCCGCTGCGATGGTTGCCAGCGCCCCTAATTTTTTCGCTCCCATTTTTCCTCCCTTTAGGCCCGGCGGGCCGTGGTGTTTAGGCCCGGTGGGCCCCTCTTCCAGGCCCGCCGTACCGTGTTCTGCTAGCCGCCGGGCCGTGTTCTGCAGGCCGCCGGGCCGTGTTTCTTCCGCGTCAGCCTAGCTAGGCAAAGCAACGCTTCTTTGACCTCTAGGTGAAGGTGGGGTGAACCTGCCCGGGCTCTGCCGGTAGAATTGGGCCCATGTTGCGCGTGATTTTCAATATTTTGTGGCTCTTTATGGCTGGCTTGGAACTGTTTTTTCTTTACATCGCTGCTGGTATCGCCGGGTGCATCTTCATTGTGACTATCCCGGTTGGCGTAGCTTGTTTCCGCATGGCTTGGTATATTTTGTGGCCGTTTGGGCGCAAGGTTGTGCCTAAGCCGGGGGCGGGTGCCGGCTCCGCGCTTATGAATGCTGTGTGGTTTTTGGTTGCTGGCCTTTGGCTCGCCATCGGGCATATCGGCACCGCGTTCGTGCAAATGCTTACGATTGTTGGGATTCCGGTGGCGATTGCGAATATCAAGCTGATTCCCATTTCGTGTTTCCCGTTTGGCAAGCAGATCGTGCCTAACGAGTCTGCCGAGGTCACGGTTCAAACCCCACTGGCTTAGCTTGTTCACGCACAGCAATTACCCTTCCGGGGCCCCGGGGGTCTTGTTAGCGTGAAGGCATGAGTAAAACGGTTGTAATCATTGGTGGCCATGGGAAAGTTGCGCGTATTGCTGGCCCTCTTTTTGCCGAGGGCGGCTACGCTGTTCGCGCCTGGGTTCGCAACCCTGCTCACGTCGACGAGGTTAGTGTTGCCGGCGTGAAGGGTGAGCTGAATTCCATTGAGCAGATGGATCAGAAGAAGATCGCCAAGGAGCTCGAGGGCGTGGACGCTGTTTTGTGGTCTGCTGGCGCTGGCGGTGGGGATCCGCAGCGCACTATTGGCGTGGATCGCGATGCCGCTATCCGCACTATGGAGGCCGCGAAGGCTGCTGGCGTTAAGCGTTTCGTGATGGTCTCTTACGACGGTGCTAACGCCCAGGGCGAGCCCGATAAGTCCAACGATTTCCACTACTACTGGCAGGCTAAGAAGCAGGCTGACGAGCATTTGCGCGAAAGTGGGTTGGATTGGACTATTTTGGCTCCTGGCCCCCTCACTTTGGACGAGGGCACTGGCCGCGTTGGCGCCGAGCCCGGTGCTGACGGTAACCGCCGCATTTCGCGCGCTAACGTTGCGCAGGTTGCCGTTACCGCCATGGACGAGCCGAATACTGTGGGCAAGACTGTGCTTTTGGCTGATGGGGATACCCCGATCGCCGATTATTTGGCAAACCTCAGCTAGGGCTTTACTTTGGGCGGGGCCGGGCTTGTTTCCCGGCCCCGTTTCGTATGCTTACGAGGGCGGGGCCCCTTTTCTCTGCGAGGGCGGGGCCCCTTTTGCGGGCTCGCGAGGGCACGCCCCTGCGAGGCGGGAATAAAAAAAAATTGGCACCACAAAAAGTGGTGCCAATGGGCCAGTTGGCCAGTGCTTATGATCTGGGTGTGCGGGGCATTGTTGAGCGGATTGCCGCATAGATGGTTACGAGTGCCAGGATCATGGCTACGAACCAGGTGATCATTGCGGGCGCCCACCTGCTGATGAACACAGGCCCTGAGCTGATCATGCACAGTACAGGGATCATAATCGCACTGATTAGTAGTAGGTTATTCTGTTTGATGCGCGGCTTGTCGGAGTCGCTATTGCGGCTCATTTTCAATCCTCTTTTCCAGATTCCCGTCCTTGCGGAAACTTCACTTACAGCACGTTGGCTGGCATCACCGACCATGTGACGCACCTCTATTTTACGCCCTCGCCTGGACATTTTCCACTCTTTGCCACCGCTAGAGCACCGGGTAAGGACCTTCCGCCTACGCTTACTTCAGATTTAACTTTCACCGCCCTAGGCAGATTCCTCTGCACGGCCCACTCCCCAAGGGCGCTGCTCTGTTTCGGTTAGGTACCTTATAATTTATCTGAACTCTGTTACAGATCCGCAACTAGGCAGGCGCGATGGGTTTCGAAAAGAACCTCAACTCCGATCTCTCAGCTGAACGGAAAATCATTATCCGCACTTTGATCCCTCTGGTAGAACCTCTTCAGGCTGTTTTACCTGCCCCTAGCGAGGTTGTACTCCACGACCTTTCAAAACTGCCAAATTCTATTGTTGCGATCGCGGGTAATATTACCGAACGCAGTATCGGCGGGGTTGCTACGAACACTCTTATGCAGGATGCCTCTTCCGGGAATCTGGATACCAAATACAACTACAACACTAAGGCTGCCGACGGCAGCGACGTTTCCTGTTCGACAATTGTTTTTCGCGCCTCGAACAACGTTCCAGTTGACGCATTGTGCGTAATTAAAGATGTTTCAGTTTGGAAGAATCTGCAGGAGGCTTTGAGCTCGCTAATTCCTCCCGCGGTCGTGGACAATGCGCAAACTCCGCCGCCGGATGCAGAAGTTTTTAGCAAAGATGTTGACGAGCTCGCGGCAGATTTACTGAAAAGTGCTATTGCTAGGGCTGGCTCCCCTGTCGCAAATATGACTAAGAGCCAAAAAATAGCGGTGGTGGCAGATCTTCAAGATCGCGGTTTTTTCGTTTTGAAAGAGTCGGTTGAAAAGGTTGCCAGCGCGTTGGAGGTTACGCGTTTTACTATCTATAACTACCTAAAGGAGCTTGGCAACAGGAAATAGGTTGGGCGTTGCGCACGATCGCCACGCGGCTTTCACACACAACGCCCAGTCCTAGAAGCATTACCTTTGCCGGTTACAGGATTTGGTCGAGCCCCTGTTTCAGGTCGGCAATAATGTCAGAGGTTTCTTCAATTCCTACCGATAGGCGCAGCAGCCCGTCGGTTACCCCCTGTTTGGCGCGTTCTTCAGGGCTCATGCAGGCGTGCGACATTGCCGCCGGGTAGGAAAGAATTGATTCGACTCCGCCTAGGCTGACAGCCAAGATTGGCAGTTTCAGCACTTGCGCCAGCTTGTTCACGGTCTGCCTGTCGGCCACCTCGAAGGATAGTACGGCGCCGCCGCTGGAGGCTTGCGACATGTGTAGTTCATGCGCAGGGTGCGATTCCAACCCCGGGTAGTGCAGTGCTTTTACCGCCGGGTGGCCTTCTAGCATCTTTGCAATTTCGAGGGCGGATTTACCTGACTGGGCCATTCGCAGCCCCATCGTCTTCATTCCGCGCATAACCAGCCAGCAGTCTTCAACTCCTAGCGTGCCTCCAAGTGCTTTCTGCAGCAGGAATATTTTTTCTGCCAGGGCGTCGTCGCTGGTTATTACCATGCCTGCGATTACGTCGGAGTGGCCGTTGAAGAACTTGGTTGCCGATTCGATTACAACGTCTACGCCTAGGTCTAGAGGACGCTGGAATAGCGGGGTCATAAAGGTGTTGTCGGCGATGGTTACCAGGCCGTGGCGCTTGGCTATTTCTACTACGCCTCTAATGTCGGTTACGTTTAGCAGCGGGTTGGAGGGCGTTTCTAGGTAGATGCCTTTCGTGTTTTCTTTGATTGCCCCTTCCCACGCCGTAAGGTCAGTTTCGTCTACGAAGGATGCTTCGATGCCGAATCGTGCCATCACTTCGGTGGCCAGTTGGAAGGTACCCCCGTAGATGGATTTGCACATTACTACGTGGTCGCCCTTGTTGAAGGTGAGTAGCGCAGCCGATATTGCGGCCATTCCAGAGGCAAAGGCGAAGGCGTGTTCGCCTCCTTCCACTTTGGCTACCCCTACTTCGAGGGCGTGGCGGGTGGGATTGCCGAAACGCGAATAGGTGTATTCGGGGGCTGCTTCAAGCGATTCTTGTTTGAAGGTCGAACACTGGTAGATCGGGATGGAAGACGATCCGGTGTACTGGTCGAAGACCTGGTAGCCGTGGATCAGTTTTGTGTTTGTTTGCATTTTTACCTCTTTTAGAAAGCACAACTGGCGTGCTTTGTTTTGACTCACAACGATGTAGTAGAACGTTTGGTTTTTTGGCTAGCTAAAAGCTAAGAACGGGGATACTAGCAGTAGGATGCCTGCGAATACTATTAGGATTAATCCTGGCCCGCGCAGTTCTTTTAGCGTGGGTACTCGCAAAACCAGGTAGGCGGGGATTAGGCAGCCGATCATCCCAAAGATGGGCGAGCAGATCGAGGTGAACGAGAGTACCGGCGCGTTCAGCACGATCGCACCCCACGACACTAATACCCCGAATACTAGGATTCCCCACGAGAGGTAGCGGCGATTTATGCGCTCTTCGGGGATGAACCGCTTGATCACGTTTGTGGCTATGCCTTGGCAGGCTTCCCGGAAGCCTTGGAAGACGCCGAAGAAGGCGGTCATCACGGCGAAGATGTTGAGGACGACGCTCAGGATCTGCACCCAGGCTCCGTCTAGGTTTCGCGCGGCGATTGCTAGGGTCGAGATGTTTTCGTTTGCCGCCTGCACTGCCTGGTCGTGCCCTAGCACCAGGTTGAAGGACATGGCGTAGAAAAACACCACGGTGAACAAAATAAAGAAGGCTATGTTCATCGCCCGCACGGATTTATACCGTGCCACTTCAATGTTTTTGTTGTGGCTGCGGAACGAGATCACCATGGGCGACAGAGACTGTATAAACAGAATAGAGGTCAGCGTAAACGGCAACAATACGATCGTCTGCTTAATTAGGTACCCCATGTCCGGGAAGGTACCTATGTTGGCTATATTCCAACGGGGAATCATCACTACCCCAAGTAGGAAGATGATCGTTATTTTGGTAATCACCATTACCGAGGAAATGCGGAATAAAACTTTTTCAGCTCGCGAGGCGATCACCACTAGCGCGCACACAATCGCCAATCCGTAAAGCGGGTTTGAAGACCAGTTAGTCTTTGTGATTCCGAATGTCTTCAAGTATGAGGCCGAATCGTTGGTGATCGCAGTTGAGTACACGAACACCCAGATCACCAACATTATGAAGTAGAGCAGTCCCAGTAGGATGCCCCAGTTCTTGCCCAGGTATTCCGCGATCACGCTCGGGTAGTCTTCACATTTTTTCGAATGCGCCAGCGTGTTGATGAACAGCCTTTGGAACAGCCACATTGCTGGGTAGGCGATTATTGCGGATACAAGAAATACCCACACCCCAATGATTCCGACTTTTACTGGTAGGAACACGATTCCTGCCCCAATAGCCATGCCGATGGAGAGGATCACCCACCCCCAGTCCGTGCTGTCGAATTTTACGGCTTTTTGCCATTCTTCTTCAGTTAGGCCTGCCTTTTTTGCGTGTTTGCTAACTCTGCTGCCGGTACACGCCCCGCTTGAATCGGCTCCAGCTTCGTTGCTGGATACTGTCGTTGTCACTGCCGTTTCCTATCTAGTAGTTCTATTCATTTGGTTGGGCACGAAGCCAGGGCCTCTATTTCTACCCGTGCGCCCATCGGCAGGGCTGCAACTTGGAAGGCACTGCGGGCGGGATATTTTTCTACGTCTTTGAAGGCGTTCGCATACACTTCGTTTACTGCCGCAAAGTCGTCTATGTCAGCCAATAACACCGTGGTTTTAAAAACGTCATTTAGCGTGCTACCAAATTCGGCTAGTACTGCCGCGACGTTACGCAGCGATTGGGCCGCCTGAGCCTTAACGTCTGCTACTTCAATCTGCCCAGTTTCCGGGTTCAGCGGTAATTGCCCCGAAACTGCAATCACGTTGCCTGCAGCTTTTGCTGCCGAATAGGGTCCTACTGCTTTAGGGACCATTTTTACCTCAGGCATTTTTCCTCCAAAAATACTTATGCGCGCCCTGCCGGCGCTACAAAAATATTGACGCAAACGCCCCGCGCAAGTCAACTATTTGTTGAAACTATTTTTTCGGCCTCTTGCTGCCGTTTGATGCCCCTACCCGGCGAGCCACCCCGAAACTAGCGGCCACTTTTCAACAGTTTTTCAACATTAGGTTGAAAGACCCAATCGCTCAACAGAAAGGTTTTTCACACGCTAACGAGGGCGGCCACCCCATCACGCCGGTAGGCTAGGGGCGGCTTCAACACTGAAACCGCCCCCTCTACTCTTGCTAGCTAAACGCCAGGAAGGGCGATACCAGCAGTAGGATGCCGGCAAATACGATCAGGATCAGGCCTGGCCCACGCAGTTCGCGCAGCGATTTTACGCGCAGCACCAAGTAGGTGGGAATCAGGCAGCCGATCAACCCGAAGATGGGCGAGCAGATCGAGGTGAACGAGAGTACCGGCGCGTTCAGCACGATCGCACCCCAGGCTACTAGCACCCCGAATACTAGGATTCCCCACGAGAGGTAGCGGCGATTTATGCGCTCTTCGGGGATGAACCGCTTGATCACGTTTGTGGCTATGCCTTGGCAGGCTTCCCGGAAGCCTTGGAAGACGCCGAAGAAGGCGGTCATCACGGCGAAGATGTTCAGGACGACGCTCAGGATCTGCACCCAGGCTCCGTCTAGGTTTCGCGCGGCGATCGCAAGGGTGGAGACGTTTTCGTTTGCCGCCTGTACTGCCTGGTCGTGCCCTAGCACCAGGTTGAAGGACATGGCGTAGAAAAATACGACCACAAACAGGGTGAAGAAGGCTACGTTCATAGCGCGCACGGATTTATACCGTGCCACCTCGATGTTTTTGTTGTGGTTGCGGAACGAGATCACCATGGGTGAAAGCGACTGTATAAACAGGATTGAAGTCAGCGTAAACGGCAACAATACGATTGTTTGCTTGACCAGGTAGCCCAGGTCCGGGAAGGCGCCAATATTGGCTATGTCCCAGCGGGGAATCATTACGAGCCCGAGCAGGAAAATGATGACTATTTTAGCCATTACCATTACCGAGGAGATGCGGAAAAGAATTTTTTCTGCCGCCGAGGCGATAGCCACCAGTACGCACACGATCGCTAGCCCGTATAGCGGGGCTGTAGAGAGGTTTGTTCGGGTTACGCCGAAGGTTTTTAGGTACGAGGCCGAGTCGTTAGTTATGGCGGTCGAGTATATGAATACCCAGATCACCAGCATTATGAAGTAGAGCAGCCCCAGTAGCATTCCCCAGTTTTTGCCTAGGTAGCCGGCTATGACCGAGGGGTAGTCTTCGCACTTTTTGGATTTGGCTAGGGTGTTGATGAAGAGCCTTTGGAACAGCCACATTGCCGGGTAGGCGATTATTGCGGATACAAGAAATACCCACACCCCAATGATTCCGACTTTTACTGGTAGGAAGACGATGCCGGCTCCGATTGCCATGCCTATGGACATGACGATCCATCCCCAGTCGGTGCCGTCGAATTTGGTGGCGGCTTTCCATTCGGAGGGGCTCATGCCTGCTTTTTTAGCGTGGCGGATTACCCGGGAGGAGAAGTTTTTACTTGTGGGCGTTGCGGTGTTTGTTGTACTCATCGCCGCCCCTTAGTTTCGCGTACCCCGGTCCCACCTGCGGGCGCAACACCGCCTGCTTTTTTCGAGGGCGGACCGGAGCTGGCTGGTGGGTAAGATAGTTTTCATATTCCCTTTCTCCATTTCTTTAGCGCGCCTTTACGCGTCACAACATTTACCGTTGTATAAGACTTGGTTGCATAAAAGTTTCCTAGCAGAATGCGACCCTGTCAAACGCGAAAATAAACGGCCTGGTCACAGGGATTGAGGGCTTGAAGGACGCCTACAGTGCCACGTCGAACAGCTCACAATCGGCCCGACACACAGGGCCCGCATCGCCCCTGCCGGAAAATACAGTTGGAAATAAACAGTTTGAGCTCGTTTTTAACAAATTTTTTCCGCCTGGTTATTATCTGGTTGCGCATGAAACTTCTGGTGTGTGGATTTATTTAACCGGTGGAAGTTCGGCAAGAATATACATTGCCGCTTTGCCTGGCGGATGGTAAATTTTCCACAGCTCTTATCTAAATGCAATAAATAAGAGTGTCCAAATACCTAACTAGCATGCTATTCTCTTGGCGTCATTTGACCAGATTTCAACCGAAATATGCGCGAAGTAACCCATATTCAGGCATTTCGTAGTTCAAATGATGGACAATTCTCACTTGTATTTTTTAGCGATTTACGGCAAGAAGGGAAGCCATGAAGAAAAATAAGGCCAATGAGGCTCTGCGGAAGCATGCCGCCGGCGCCATTGGCGCTGGTATTTCCACTGTACTGATTCTAGGTAGCATGAGTTCTGTGGCGGTCGCTGACCCCACTTCTGGCGCTTCTGCCGATGCTACTTCTGCTCACGCCAGTGAGCCAGCTAAGGCTATTCACTGCGGCGGGGCGGTTGTAAAGAATTTCTTCCTCATAGATGGGCTCACGAAGGCGGAAGTCCAAGATGTGATCACCAGGAAGCTCACCGAGCAGGGGCTCAATCCTGCTGATTACACGATCACTATCAACGATGCGGATATTACCGCCGCTAACCAGGGTTCGAACGGGCCGGGGCGCAAAAACCGCCTCCAGACGATCAATGTTTCTATTGCTCCTAAGGCTGCGGGCACGCCAGCCGTCACCTGCAGCACTAAGATCCTTTACTACACGCCTCCGTTTGCGCACCTGGAAAAGGGCGAGTTCCCGCAGAATCATTCGAGCCACAACACCGGCAAGCTGGTATTTGATAACCCCGATTCCTACACCATTTCGCCCGAGGACAAGGCTAAGCTGATTGATGCTTTCCTAAAGGCCAACCCGAACCTGCAGCTGGAAAAGTCTCAGTTGCAGATGGACGACAAGGGCAACCTGACCATAACTAATAAGGCCGGCGAGGATCCGTATTCTGTGACTGTTCCCGCCGAAGAATTTGTCAGCGTGGTGGGCAAGGTTAAGGACATTTTGGTGTTCTTGGATCCGGCTACTGGAAACAAGCTATCTACCGAGGTTCCCGCAGTGCGTGTGCCGCTGAAGGCGGGCAACTGGGATGGTTCTAAGGTTTGGGCTACTAACGCGGCGGGCGGCAACCCCAATTTGGGTGCTAAGAAGCAGCTTTCTGGTTTGGATCTAAAGCGCGAGGGCAACGAGCTGGTAGTTTCCGGCAAGTACGACTCGACTATTTCGAATAATCTTGGGGGCATTCGCTACCTGGGTATTCACCAGAATATGAGCAAGGACTACGCCTACACGCAGTCGTTCTCTAATGGTTTCAAGGTGCGCGTCGTTCCTACTAAGGGTGATTTTGAGATTCGCAATCTAGATAAAGATGCGAAGTTCACTCAGGCTGACGTAGAAAAGCTGATTGGTGTCGACTACAACAATCTCAACCTGCTAAAGCATGGCAATGATGGCAGTCTGACTAAGGCTCAGGTTGCAGCGGACGTGAAGTCGAAGATCACCAAGCATATTTCCGCTGACGGACTAAAGCACCAGACTGGCACCCAGGAGTTCTTGGGTACGCTCTCCACTGATCTTGGGGTTGTTTCTCCGGAGCTGAAGGCTACGGTCATCTATTACACCGAGAAGATTCCCACTACCCTAGTTGGGGATCCTGCTAATCTGACTGCCGAGGAAATCGCGAAGATTACTGACGAGGTGAAGAAGGCCAATAATCTGAAGGACACCGATAAGGTGACTGTAGATAAGGCCGGCAACGTCACTATTGAATTCAATCGCGACGGCAAGAAGATTGGTACGAAGCAGTTCAAGGCTCCGCTGGCCCAGGCCAGCTACCCGGATAAGAAGGTTGAGGCCGGCAAGAGCGTCGAGACCCCGATTACCACTCCGGATGGTTTCGCCTTCCCTGAGGGAACCAAGTTCGTTGTGGACGGTAAAGCTCCCGACGGGCTAACCGTTGGCGACGACGGCAAGATCACCTACAACGCCCCCAAGGGCCAGCCCGCAGGGGACGTGACTGGCAAGATCCTGGTCACCTTGCCGGGCCAGAAGACTCCGACTCCGGTTCCTTACAAGATCACGGTGATCCCGGCTGTGCCCGAAATGTCCTACCCGGATAAGAAGGTTGAGGCCGGCAAGAGCGTCGAGACCCCAATCACCACTCCGGATGGTTACACCTTCCCGAAGGGCAGCAAGTTTGAGGTGAAGGATGCTCCTAAGGGGCTAACCGTTGGCGACGACGGCAAGATCACCTACAACGCACCTAAGGATCAGCCTGCTGGCGATGTGAAGGGTGAAGTTCTGGTGACCCTGCCTGGCCACGACAAGCCTACTGCGGTTCCCTACAAGATCACGGTGATTCCGGCTGTCCCACAGATGTCTTACCCCGACTCTAAGGTAGAGGTCGGCAAGAGTGTCGACGTGCCAGTGACCACCCCCGACGGTTACAAGTTCCCTGAGGGAACCAAGTTCGTTGTGGATGGCGACGCCCCCGATGGGCTAACCGTTGGCCAGGACGGCAAGATCACTTACAACGCGCCGAAGGATAAGACTCCGGGCGAGGTAACCGGCAAGATCCTAGTGACCCTGCCCGGGCACGACACCCCCACCCCGGTTCCCTACAAGATCACGGTGATCCCGGCGGAGCCGAAGGCTTCTTATGAGGACAAGAAGGTTCCTGCTGGGGAAACAACCGAGGTCACTCCTACTCCGGCTGACGGCTACAAGTTCCCAACCGGAACTACCTTCACCATCGACGGAAAGACTCCCGACGGTCTGACGATCGACCAGGCGACTGGCAAGATCACCTACACGGCTCCTAAGGACAGCCCGCATAAGGAGGTCACCGGCAACGTGCTAGTCAACGTCCCTGGACGTGACAAGCCCACCCCGGTTCCTTTCAAGGTCACGGTGATCCCGGCGGAGCCGAAGCTAGCCTATGAGGACACCCCCATCAACGCAGGCGAAACTGCCAAGGTAACCCCGAATGGTGTAGACGGGTATAAGCCTCTCGATGGCACCACCTTCGAGCTGCCCAAAGACGCTCCCGAGGGCGTAACTATCGACCCGAAGACCGGGGAAATCTCTTACACGGCTCCCAAAGACAGCCCGCACAAGGAGGTCACCGGCAACGTGCTAGTCAACGTCCCTGGACGCGACAAGCCCACCCCGGTCCCCTACAAGATCACGGTCACCCCGGCAGAGCCCAAGGCTTCTTACCCGGATAAGACTGTTCCCGCAGGCGAGTCCACCGAAGTAACTCCGGAACCCGCCGACGGCTACAAGTTCCCAACCGGAACCACCTTCACCATCGACGGAAAGACTCCCGACGGTCTGACCATCGACCAGAATACTGGCAAGATCACCTACACCGCACCGAAGGATAAGACTCCGGGCGAGGTAACCGGCAAGGTACTAGTAAACGTCCCTGGACGCGACAAGCCCACCCCGGTCCCCTTCAAGATCACGGTGATCCCGGCAGCTCCGGAGCTGTCTTACCCAGACGGAAAGGTTGAAACTGGAAAAACTATCGAAACCCCGATCACTACCCCGGAGGGTTACAAGTTCCCTGAGGGCAGCAAGTTCATCATTGATGGAGATGCCCCAGACGGACTAACCGTCGACGAAACCGGCAAGATCACCTACACCGCTCCGAAGGATAAGGCTCCGGGCGAGGTGACCGGCAAAGTCAAGGTGACCATTCCAGGGCACAGCACTCCTGTAGAGGTCCCCTTCAAGATCACCGTGGCGGCCCAGCCTAAGGAGGACGGTCCGTCTGATACTGCTAAGCAGCCGGGTTACGAGACCACAACCGGTACTCCGGGGGCGAGCGTCGAGCTGAAGTTGCAGCCGGGCGACACCCCGATCCCGGCCGAGGCTACTTTCGCCAAGGTCAAGGGCCCGGACTATGTTTCGGTTGGTAAGGACGGCACCCTAACAGTGAAGATTCCTGCCGATGCGAAGGATGGGGATCAGATTTCGGGCACCGTGAAGATCACCTACCCGGATGGGACTGAAAAGGAAGTTCCGTTCTTGGTGCGTGTTGAAAAGAAGGACGTGCCTGAAACCGCTTCTCCGTCCCCGTCTACCCCGGCTGACGATCAGGGTGGTAAGGATGAAACCCCGGGTGCTGGTTCCGATCACGACAACGGCCCAGCAAAGCCGGATGAACAGGCAAAGCCTGCCGAACAGGCTAAGCCGGCTCCGGCGCGCAAAGTTGTTGTGACTCATAAGCGCACTCAGGCGGCTCAGCCGGTTTTGTCGCACACTGGTGCTACTGCAGCTACTTCGGTATTGGCAGCTCTTGGGCTGGCGGCTGCAGGTGCGGCAGCTGTTATTTTCCGCCGTCGGAAGAACGATAATTAGTAGGCTTTAGCCTTCTGTTGGGCGAGAGTGCGGGTTTCCGCCTCTCGCCCTCGTTCTTTTAAGCCGGCTTGCTTGCACCCGCCCGCACCCGGTGGCGTTAGTGTGGGTTTGGCTAGTTTTTTAGGAGGCGTGGTGCCGGCTTTTCGCGCTCTTTTTGATTTGCTTGCAAGCCAGGTTTGTGCGGGCACGTGGTGGCCTGCCCAGTCGCGGTTTGAGATTGTTGCCGGTGCGATTTTGACGCAGAATACGGCTTGGACGAATGTGGAGTTGGCGCTCGCTAATTTGCGTCGGGAGCGGGCGCTCGGGGCGGATGCGATTTTGGCTCTGCCGGCGGACCGGTTGGCGCAGCTGATTCGCCCTGCCGGCTATTACAACGCGAAGTCGCGGTATTTGCGTACTGTTAGTGAGTGGTTTTTGGCTCGTGACGAGGCCGCAGCCCACCTTGATACTGGCCGGTTGCGTTCCGAGCTGCTTGCTTTGCGCGGGGTTGGCCCCGAGACCGCTGACGACATTTTGTTGTATGCCTACAACCGGGGCGTGTTTATTTACGACTTGTATGCGCGCCGGCTGTTGGCGGCGGCAGGTTTTGGTGAATTTCGGACCTATGATGCGGCGAAGAAAGCCTTGGATGCGCAGGTGGCTGGGGAAGGGTTTTCGGCCCAGGAGCTGGCCCTGTTTCATGGCCTGGTTGTGGATGCAAGCAAGATTGCCCGCAAAGTGGGCGGCTGGGCCGACGCCTACCCTCTGCTGCAGGTGGGTAGTTTCCCGAGTCCGTAAACCGTAGTGGTCCGACTATGAGCTCGCCAGCGCATGTTGCTTGCAACTGCCCCTAAATGTGCGTGCCGGGCCTGCGTCATATCGATGTGATATTACTAGGATGTTCCCTCCTGCGAAGTTGTTGGGGTTTGCGGGGCTCGCTCAGGTTGACGCGCGGGCCGCTTTAGCTGGATTTTTATCGCTTTCGCATTTGCGCATCCCGCCTTGTTGTGGGAGGTCGACTGCCGCGGCACCCTGCCCGGCTGTTGCGGCTAGTTTGGTCCCCATCTTGGCCGCGTCCGTCTACAGGAAGTGAGTTTATGGTTTCTAAGAAGCGTTTTCGTGTTGGCGTGTTTGCTGTGCCGTGGTTGGCTTTGGTTACGATGCTCGCGATTTCGCTGGTGGGAGCCGACATTTTGATGCGCGGCCTGGATTTTACGACTTCGTTCATTCTGGACAATTTCGGGTGGCTGTTTAACTGGAACACGTTTATTGCGGTCGTTTTGATCGTGTATTTGGCTTTTTCACCGCTCGGGTCAAAGAAGGTGGGTGGGGAGCTTGCCCGCCCTGTTATGAAGTTTGGTTCGCTGGTGTGGATTACGCTTTGCACTACGATCGCGGCGGGGATTTTGTTTTGGGCTTGCGCTGAGCCCCTCTACCACCTTCACCAGCCGCCAGCTCAGGCGGGTGGGCCCGCAAATTCGCCTGCTGCGGCCTTGTTTGCTATGAAGACCATGTTTTTGGAGTGGACGTGGTCCCCTTATGCCCTTTACACGGTGGCTACGGTCAGTTTTGCATTTGCGTTCCACAATATGCGTTTGCCGCATTCGCTGTCTTCGGGGTTGGTGCCTATTTTTGGCGAGGGCGTACTGCGTTTTTCGAGCGTTATTGATGCGGTGTGTCTTACTGCGTTAGGCCTGGGTATGGCTGCTTCCCTGGGTACGGGTGCGCTTTCGATTGCGGGTGGCATTGAAAATAAGTTTGGCCTCCCTTCGGGCCCGGTTTCGTGGGCGATAATTATTACGGCTATTGTGGTCTGTTTTGTGCTTTCTTCAGTTTCTGGGGTTATGAAGGGCATTCGTAAGCTTTCCGAGCTGAACATGAAGGTATATTTGGCTATTTTCGCTTTTGTGCTGGTTTTTGGCCCGACCGCCTACATTTTTTCTTCTGGTACGGAATCGATTGGGGCTTTTCTGGCGGATTTTCCTAAATTGTCGTTGGCGATGGGCACGGCCCACGGTGAGGATTGGAATAAGACTTGGCCTATTTTTTACTGGTGTAATTGGTTGGCGTGGACGCCCATTACGGCCACGTTCCTTGCTTCTATTGCGAAGGGGTTCACCTTCCGCCGGGTGATTGTAGCGAATTTTGTGTTGCCGTCGCTATTTTCTTCGCTGTGGATGGCGATTTTTTCTTCCTCTGCGATTTATTTTGACAAGCATGGGGTGGGCCTGTGGCAGGCTATGCAAGAGCGCGGCCCCGAATCGGTTGTTTACGGGATTTTTGAGCAGATGCCCCTGGCCGTAATTGTGATCCCTGTTTATTTGTTTATTGTGTTTATTTCGTTTGTTACGGCTTCGGATTCGAATACTACGGCTGTGGCCGACATTTGTATGCCGACTTCTGGGAAGGCACCTGCTGGTAAACAGGCCTTGAAGGTTGTTTGGGGAGCCACCGTGGGCGCGGTTACTTGGATCGTCATTAGTTTCGGCGGCATCGACGGCATCAAGATGGCGTCGAATTTGGGCGGGTTCCCCAACCTGTTTTTGTTTATTGGTTTGGGTAGTGGGATTGCCTATGTTTCGCGCCAGCCGGAGCGGTTTTACAACTACCTGGACGGCGAGCGTCCCAGCCTGGTTCGCGACCTTAAATATCGCCTGGCCGAACGGAAGCAACAGGGCAAGGGCGAGGGCGAGGGCGCGTCCGGTACAGCAAAACGGCAAGAGCGGGAGGTTTCTGGGGGGCCCGCCCTATAGCTGGGGGTCCCGCCCTATAAACTGACATTGTTTAGCTGCTGAAGGAGGCAATATGGCCATCTCCGTTCCCACCTGCGAGGAGGGCATTCCTACGATTGATGGCTTCCGGCCCGCTGTACTTGCCGTGATGAGTGACGGTGCTGCCCGGAAGGTTCGCGATATTCGGGAAGCGGCTGCGGATTATCTTGGGCTCACTGAGGAGCAGAGGCAAAAGTCGATCCCTACGGGGCAACCGATTTACCGGAATCGGGCGGCGTGGGCTTGTTCGTCTTTTGTGAAGGCGGGCCTTCTTTCTAGGCCGTCTAAGGGCGTTTATGTGATTACTGAGGACGGCAAGGTGGTTGCTAACAGGCAGCTCGCAAAGTACAGCGAAGCTGATATGTGCGAGTGGCCTATGTGGCAGCAGTACCAAAGTGAGATTGCGCAGCGGCGTGGGCACACTTCGCCTAGTGCCCAGCAGATTAGTGCGGATCAGGTAAATGAGGATCCTCAGATTCGGATCGACCAGCTAGTTAGGGATGTTAACGCCGAGGTCGAAACGGAACTGCGGCAGATGCTTTTTGATTCTTCCCCGGAGTTTTTTGAGAAAGCCGTGATCGAGCTGCTGTGGGCCATGGGCTATGGCGGCCATAGTGGCACTAAGGAGCATTTGGGCAAAAGCGGCGATGGGGGCGTCGATGGGGTTATTCGCCAGGATCCGCTTGGGCTGCAAAATGTTTACGTTCAGGCTAAGCGGTATGCCCAGAACAATCCGGTTGGGCGCGCTCCTATCCATGAGTTCGCCGGCGTTATGGCTAGTAAGGCGGCTGATCGCGGGGTTTTTATTACGTCTTCTACGTTCACCAAGGCGGCCCTGGAAGCGGCCAAGTATATGCGTTCAAACATTGTTCTGATCGACGGTATCCAGCTGACTTCCCTGATGTTGGCTTATGGGGTGGGCGTGGAAAAATCCCAGACCGTAACCCTGTACAGAGTTGACCAGGATTTCTTTGCCGAGGAATAGCCTCGTCTCATTTGTCTGTGGCGCCGTATAGACTACTTATGAAAACTCGCCAGGGCATCGCCCTGATGTTGAAAGGAGCCACGATGGCGACTCATGCGGCGCCGGTGCCTCATACTATCGGAGCACCGGTTCGTCTCAGCACAGACCAGATACGGCGCATGCGTGACGCGTTGGTAACCCAGTACGGCTCACGTGAACAGCTGCTGGATCTTGACAAGCAGCTAGGCCTGAAGTGGGCACAGCGAGTGGCACTCGAAAAGCTGGAAGATTTGGATTACCTAGAGGGAGTCGGCCATTAACCAATTGGATCTAGATGAGCAGGGATTTTTTCCGACTTTCAACACCCTGCACCTGCCCGTAGGTGGCAGCAGATTTCGGCCAGGTATTGAAGATGTGCTGCAGATGGCAGTTTCGGAATTCGGCATAGACGCGCAGGACAACTGGAAGCGCTACCTTGAAGACTCCCGCGCGGATTACCGTGAATCTCAGGTAAAGGCAATGGTTGCGGAACACCCCGAACTTGCTGTAACTGCACTGTCCGAGTTGGGATATGAAATAGACGGTTCTAACACAAAGCAGCTCAAGCAACGTCCATTTGACTCACTGCGAGTTTATTAGACGCCACCCACCCCTTCCTGCGCCCAACCTGCTGCGGGTCGCGTTTCTACTGTTGGCGGTGGAGCCATTTGGGGGCGCTGCCGGCTACACTTAGTGTGTTCAGCAGGTGTGTTTCGCAAGGGAGGGCGATGTCCGATTCAGGCTACGAGCTCGGTTTTACTTCGGGCACGCTCATGCTTGCCGGCTACCGTGAAGCCGCCGAACTTTTCCTTGAAGGCCTCCCGCAAACCCAGGTTAGTAAGCGGCTTTTCGCCGAAAATCTGGTGCGTATCGAGGGCGGAAACCACCGCCGCGCAATGGCTTCTCTTACTGCCTCCCGCCTGGCCCCGCTGGGCAGGCCGGCCTGGCAGTATTTGGCGTCTGGCCTGCAGGGGGCCGAATTTCTAATGTGGCTGTCTCTTTGCTTGCGCTCCCGGCTAACGGCCGATTTTGCTCGCGAAGTGTTGCGCGATCACGCACTGATCCAGGCTAGCGCCACTACCGACCAGGATTTTTTGGAGTTTTGGAAGCAGAAGGCGCTCTGGCACCCCCATTTGCAGGGTCGCAGCGACAAGTCAATAGATAAGGTGCGCCAGTTTGTGTTCACGCAGGCGCGCAAGGCGGGTTTTTTGGACAGGCACAACGTTCCGCAAGAGGTTTTCATCCCCACCCAGGTTGCGCAAATAGTCGTGGCCGCCCCAGGCAAGTGGGGTTGGCCTATGCGCGAGGCGTTTCCGGTGCCCCCGCAACAGTTTGAATTACTTCCCAACGATCAGGCAGGTGCGTGATGTCAAAGCAGTCTCACACGGCATCTTTTAGGCGCTCCCAACAGTATCCGCCTTCGCTACAAGAAACGTTAGATATTGCTCTGAGGGTGATGGCCTCGCGGCGGTTTTTGAATAGGGAGGGCCTTGGCAACGAGGTCCCCTACTACGTGTTGCGTTACCGCATCGAGTGGGATCGTTCCTTCGACCAGAGCCTGCGGCAGATGCTTTCGCACCTGAACGAGTCGGTGCCAACCCTGCACGTTGACGTCTACCAGTTGGCCTTACAAATTTGGCGCGACTGCGGCTACTGGGATCAGATTTTGGCTCAGGAAGGCGAAATGGACAGGCAGGATTTTGCCGACGGGCTGGCACAAATCTTGGATGCTGAACGGGTGCTTGCCCCGGCTATTGCCGAAAGAATCCAGGCGGCCCCCGATTCGCGGGTGGTGATCCTTTCTGGCGTGCACCACCTGTTCCCCATCATGCGCGCTCACCGGCTGCTGAATTGTTTGCAGCCGCTCACGGGGGATGTGCCCGTGGTGCTTACTTTCCCGGGCTCTTACCGCCAGTCGCCTACGGTGGGTTCGGCCCTAGTCTTGTTTGACCAGGTTAGTGAAGATAACTATTACCGCGCTTTTGATCTTTTGGACCAGCA
Organism: Winkia neuii subsp. neuii DSM 8576; assembly: GCF_000420405.1. GTDB lineage: Bacteria > Actinomycetota > Actinomycetes > Actinomycetales > Actinomycetaceae > Winkia > Winkia neuii. The sequence goes on from NZ_ATUW01000009.1 coordinate 20,440, forward strand.
GTACGCATTGGAAACTATCGAGGATGAATCATGAAGCTAGCTGAAATGTATGCGAAGGACATTAACCGCACTATTGACGGGGTAATTAAGGCTAGCGAGGACGAGCACGTGCGCCTCGAGGTCGAAGAGTACGTGTTCACTGCCGAAATTAAGAATGGGCTTTCCCGTATTTTGGAGCAGTACACTAGCCCTCACCCTAAGTCGAATGGCGTGTGGATTTCGGGCTTTTTTGGTTCTGGTAAGTCGCACCTGCTCAAGATGACGTCGTTCCTACTCGGTGACGTGCAGGGTTCTTCGTCTGTGAGCCGGGATTTTGTGGCCGAACAGTTTTTTCAGAAGGCCGACCAGGACGCGTTTTTGCAGGCTTCGCTGAAGAAGGCGGCGGCTATCCCGGCCACGTCGCTGCTGTTCAACATCGATGCGAAGGATGACAAGGCACAGTCTTCGAAGAATCTGGCGCTGCTGGGGGTGTTTTACCGCGAGTTTTACCGCGCCTGCGGCTATTACGACCGCGATTTGGCGGTGGCCCGCCTGGAGCGGGATTTGGATTCGCTGCACAAGCTGGCCCAGTTCAAGGAGGCTTTCACCCAGGTGTCGGGTGGTAAGCGGTGGGAGGATGCCCGCAAGGCGGCCCTGTTTGCGAATGGCGATGCCGAGGCTGCGCTCGCGCAGATTGGCTCCCCTATTACTAACCCGATTAAGACTTATCGCGACAATTTGGCTTTGTCTGCTGAGGGGTTTGCCGAAGAGGTGCGCGATTGGATCGACCGGCAGGGCCCCACTTACCGGTTGAATTTCTTTATTGACGAGGTCGGCCAGTACATTGGCACGGACACTAAGCTGATGCTCTCGCTGCAGACGGTTACCGAGGAGTTGTTTTCGAAGTGTCAGGGGCGCTCGTCGGTGTTTGTCACTTCGCAGGAGCAGCTTTCTTCGGTTCTTGGCGAGCTGGCTGACAGGCGCGGGGATGATTTTTCGAAGATTCAGGGCCGCTTCGACACACAGGTTAACCTGTCTACGCAGGAGGTGGAGGAGGTTGTTTCGAAGCGTCTGCTCACTAAAACGGATCAAGCCTCCGCTGCGCTGCGGCAGGTTTATGCTGCCCATCAGGCCGAGTTTGAGTCTGCTTTTAGCTTCCCGAATTGGGAGAAGACGTATAGGAACTATTGCACTGCCTCCTCGTTTGTTGATACTTACCCGTTTGTGAACTACCAGTTCGACATGTTTACCCAAACTATGATTGGCCTGTCTTCTGCGGGCGCGTTTACGGGCCGGCATTCTTCGGTGGGGGCCCGTTCGCTGTTGGGGGTTGCCCAGCAGATCGCGAAGGATATCCAGAATAAGCAGGTGGGGGTGCTTGCCTCCTTTGACCAGTTCTACGACGGTATGGATCAGTCGCTGAATTCGGATATTAAGCTGAACGTACAGAGGGCTCTCGCGCAGTTTAGGGATTCCAACCCGTTGGCGATTCGGGTGCTCAAGGCTCTGTTGCTGGTGCGGTACGTACAGAATTTCCCTAAGGATCCTAAGAATTTGCGCGTGCTGTTGCGCCGCGATTTGGACGAGGACGTGGCCCAGCTTGAGGCTGACATCGAGGAGGCGCTCAAGCAGCTTGAGCGACAGGTGCTGGTTCAGCGCATGCCGAATGGCACCTACGAGTATCTGACTAACGAGGAGCAGGATATTAAGCGCGAGATCGACAGTATGCCGGTCTCTAATTCGCAGGTGTGGGATTACGTGAAGAGCGCCATCGTGTCGGCGCTTGGCAGCGATGCTACTAAGTACCGTTACCCGGATTCGAAGATGGACTTGAACGTTGGCATGTTTGTCGACGATACGCAAGTGGGGGCCGAGCAGCAGATTGCCATCCGCTATTACACCCCGAACGCGGGCGTGGACGAGGGGATTGTTGCGCAGCGGTCGGTGGGCTCGCAGAGGGACCTGTTTGTGCTGTTGGATTTGGAGTATGAGCATTACTCCGAGATTGAAACGTGGCATAAAACTAACGATTATTTGCGCCGCAATTCGACTTCTGCCCAGGGTAGTGCTTCTAGGTTTATTGTTGAGCACAAGGCGAATAACGCCGAGCGTAACGCTTCGTTGCAGAAGGATATTGCCGATTCGATTAAGAACGCTCGTTTCTTTGTAAATGGGTTAGAGGTCTCGCCTTCTTCTAGGGCTAGCGCTAAGGATGCGGTCAGGGCTGCCTTGGGCCGGGTGGTGGCCACGGTCTACAACCGAATTGGCGAGGTGAAGCCTTTCCTATCTTGGACGGAGTCGAATATTGGCCTTGCTTTGCAAGAGGACGAGGGCGGCATTTTCACCAGCCCCGAGGTGGCTACGCTGTCTAGCTTGGCGAACGAGGTAGCCCAGTGGATTGCCACCACCAGGCAGCGCGAGGGCAAATCTACTTATGTTTCCGACGCTGTGGAGCACTATCGCTGTGCCCCGTGCGGGTGGCCGGCGGCGGTAACCTTGGCGATTATTGCTAGGGGCGTGCGCGATAACAAGTTGGAGGTGTCCCACAATCAGGCGCCGGTTCCGCGCACGCAGTTGGCGCAGCTGCTGGCAACGCGCAGCGAGCACAAGTCGCTGCTGGTGGAGCAGAAGAAGACCTACGACCACTCGCAGGTTGCCCGTTTGCTGGCGGTGGCCAACGATCTGACTAACGCGTGGCCGCAGATGCAGCAGGCCGGCGAGGCTCCTAAGGAGGTTACCCGGTACGCCTACAAGGTGATTGAGGATATGCGCCAGGTAGCCGAAAGCGATTTTGCGTTTGCCGCCCAGACTGAGCAGGTGATTAAGGCTTTCGAGCCATTCTCTGTTACCCATAATGTCGATTTCTTCATGGACGGGCAGAATATGGCCAGCCTCGAAGAATTGTTGGATGTGAAAGAGGATTTTATAGAGCCGGTTAGGGAGTTCTTTAAGAAGCATCTTCCACTGGCCGAAAAAGCCAGGCAGTTGGCTCTTTCTCCGGAAAACTACGATCTGCCGGGGGCAGATGCGCAACTGCCGGGCCAAATTCAGGCTCTGCTTGAAAGCCCCAACCTGTACAACCTGGTGCCGAAGCTGAAGGTAGCAACCGAGTCTTTAGAGCGCGCCCAAAAGGCGCTTGCACAAGAGCAACACCGGCTGATCGCGGCCGAATTGGCCCATGCTGTCGAGGGCGTGCACGCCTCCCAGCAGTGGCGTGAGGCTAGTGAGGCCTCGCGCGAGCGGGTGGGTAATGCTATTGCCGAGTTCGAGAAGCTGGTTGCTAGTTCTGCTAATTCGGCCCAGCTGTCTAGTTTGCAGCTGAAGTTGAATGCGGCTAAGACCAGTTGGGTCAACGAGCTGATGCGCGTAAGCCCCGTGCCTACCCCCGCTCCTGCTGCCCCTGGCGACGCGGATGCGTCCCCGGCCGCAGAGCCTGCCCCGCAGTCGGCAGTGTCGAAGCAGCCCAGGGCGAAGAGCATTTCTTCTTTCCTTGGCTCTTCTTCGCTGGCTACGATCAGTTCTACCCAGGAACTGGATGAGTATTTGGGCCAGCTACGCGGGCAGTTGGCAGATTTTATTGACGATGGTGGGGTTGTGACGCTGTGAGTGCTTTGTCCTTAGAATCTTTAGCTACTTCTGCCCGGGCTAGCTTGACCGACCAGGTGGCTGTGCGCCTGTCTAGCCTGCTTGCCAGCCCAGACACGGATGGGCACGTGCGCACCTCGCTGACGAATGCGATCGCCGCGTTCGGCCAGGATGGGGTTACAGAGCGGGCAGCCTATTCGTGGTTCAACCGGCTGACTGCCGCCCGGTTCATGGATGCGCACTCCTATTCGGGTACCTACCAGGTGGTGACTCCCCCGCCGGGGTCTAACCAGCCTGAGTGCCTGGTGCAGGCCAGGCAGGGTAGCTTCGACTACAAGATTGATCCGCAGGTGCAGGCGCAGGTAACAGACCTGCTGCTGGCCAGGAAAGACCGGCAGGCTTACGTCGCCTTACTTACCGCCTACTTCCAGCTGTGGTCTAAGGCCATGCCCGAGGTGTTCCCGCAGGCGAATAGTTGGGTGAACTATTTAGCCCCAGGCGATCTGCTATCCGCTACGTCCGTGCGCCTGGATATTGTGCAGGCAATGGACCAGGATGTCTGCAAAGATGTGGAAGCTATTGGCTGGTTGTACCAGTACTACATTTCGCAGGTAAAAGCCGAAATTAACGACTCAAAGAAGAAGATCACGGCTAAGGAGCTAGCCCCTGTAACCCAGCTGTTTACCCCACACTGGATCGTGCAGTATTTAGTCCAGAACACGGTGGGCAAACAGTGGCTGCGGGCCCACCCTGCCTCCCCCTTACGCGAGCAGATGGAGTACTTGGTACCCGCCGCCCAGGGGCAAGAAGATGCCGGGTTGGCCATTGGGGATCCCACCGAGTTCCGCATCATTGATCCTGCCTGCGGTTCTGCGCACATGCTAACGTACACGTTCGACCTGCTGTGGCAGATGTACGTCGAGGCCGGCTACTCTACCTCCAAGATCGCCAACCTGATTTTCACCCACAACCTGACGGGTATCGAGATTGACCGCCGCGCGGTACAGTTGGCTTCTTTCGCCTTGGCCATGAAGGCGCAAGAGCACGACAGGCGCTACCTGGAGCGCTCCGGGGTGGCCAGCCCAAACATTGTGCATATCCGCTCCGTGGCAATCCCGCCCATCTCCCCCGAGCAATACCAGCGCATCTGCGACCAGCTGGCAGGCAGCGCCGAGCAGCTGCCTGCCCTGAAAGAGCTGAACAAGCTGCTCGACCAGCTGGGCGAGGCCTCCACCTTCGGCTCGCTAATTCAACCCCCCGCCGGAGCCTACGCAGTACTGCAACAGCTGGCCAACGCTACCGATGCGCAACTAATGGGCACCGACCCTGACGAGCTAGCAACCGCCGCAACAATAGTTAAAGCCCTGCAAAACAACCAGTACACGACAATCGTTGAAAACCCGCCATATGCGGGACGAAAAAAACTTTCTTCACTCTTCTCTGAATATCTTCAGAAGAACTACCCCAGTTTCAAAGCCGATCTTTTCGCGGCATTCTTTAATAGATCTTCTGCGCTAGGCACAGCAGATGCAGAAATGGGATTTATGAGCCCATTTGTGTGGATGTTTATCAAGACGTACCAAGAACTTAGAGAATGGATGATTCAGACGTGCACCATCACCAGTCTCATCCAACTGGAATATTCTGGATTTAGCGGCGCAACGGTACCAATCTGCACATTCACTCTAATCAATTCGCCACATCCTAATTATCAGACTGGATTTGTAAGGCTAGCAGACTTTGTCGGCCCAAAGCTTCAGCGGCCCAAAGCTCTGGAAGCAATCAAGAATCCCGACTGCGGATGGTTTTATAGACGCACCTCAGACTCATTCCAGGCAATTCCTGGGTCTCCGATTGTGTATTGGCTCCCCGACGCGCTCCTAAAAATATTGCAATCAGATGAACACATTGACGAAGTATTTGATGTTAGAAAAGGCATGGACACAGGGGATAACGACAGATTCCTCAGAGAATGGCATGAGGTTAATAGGGGCGACATCCTGCCCGATCATTTTATCCGAGGCGATTCAATCCAATCTACCTGGATCCCTTACAATAAGGCTGGCGGAGGGAACCGATGGTTTTCATACCAAAACACCGTAGTATATTGGCACAACGATGGTGCCGCGATAAAACACTCTCCTAAGTCTAATATAAGAGCCGAGAACTTTTTTACGCAGCCATCTCTCTCCTGGGGGTGGGTGACAAGTTCTCGATCCGCTTTCCGTTATTATCAAGCAGGCTTCATATTCGACTCGGCCGGTCCCTCTATTTTTGGTAGGGTAGACGATAAATTTTGGACCACGCTATCATTCCTAAATTCTAGCTCCGCTACGACTATACTGAGTGCTCTATCTCCAACACTAAATTTTGTAATAGGAGACATAAAAAGACTACCTTCTGTATCGGCGAATAAGAAAATAGCAAAGGAAGTTAAGGAGATTATTAGCATATGCAGCGAAGATCTGAATGAATGCGAAACCAGCAAGACTTTTAACGTGTTTCCCGTCGCTAAAGCGCGAGAATCTCGAATGGCCAAATCATTCCTTGCTCACTATCGGAGTTCTGTTGATCAAGCAGAAGCCATAAAATACAAAGCTACTCATTTCGATGAGTACTGGGCAAACATTTTTTCAGTTCCTAATTGCGGTGTTGAAGAACTTTCGACAGTTTCTTTACATTCCAACCCCTACTTCGCTTTTGTGCCTGAGAGGGGGCAGTCGCGCTCGGAGGAGGAGTACCAGTGGTTGTTCTTCCAGCGGGCGGCGCAGGAGCTGATTTCTTACATCATTGGGCTGTGGTTTGGCCGCTACTCGCTGGACAAGCCAGGGCTGATCTTGGCTGATCAGGGGGCCAGCTTGCAGGATTACCTATCCCAGGTGCCAGAGCCGACGCTTACCCCGGACGACGATGGGATCATTCCCTTCACCGACGGCTACTTTGCCGACGACGCGCTGCTGCGCGTGCAGGAAGCGATCAAGGCGATGTATGGGGAGGAAAACTTGGAGGAGAACCTGGCCTTCCTGGTGCAGTGTTTGAATGTGAAGAGCTCGGGCAAGAAGAGTGAATTCACCGCGCCCGCCCTCCCTAGTAACTACCGGGAGGGACTCTTTAAGTACCTGGACAAAGAATTCATCAAGAACCACGAGGCCATGTACTCCAACCGGCCAATCTACTGGATGTTCCAATCCCCGAAAGGCTACTTCAAGGCGCTCATCTACCAGCACAGATACACACCCGCCACCGCGGGCCAGGTGCTCGCCAAGTATGCGGCCCCCTACCGCAATGCGCTCACCACCGAGGTAAAAGACCTGCAAGCTCAGCTGGACTCCGCCGCTAGGCCGCAACAGGCCGCCCTCAGGAAACGCCTCAAATGGGTGGAAGCCGCCCTAACGGACGTAACCGCCTACATCGACGATTCGCTCTACCCCCTGTCAATCCGAAAGGTGAGCATCGACCTGGATGACGGGGTGCGGGTCAACTACAACAAGGTTGCCTACGGAATCAGCGGCAGCAGGGAACAGCTGAAAAAGAGCGCGCTGCGCCCTCAAAAAGGCTTTAGCGACTGGTATAAAAAGCGCAAAAAAGCTGGAACCCAATTCTGGCAGGAGTAGCAATGAGTGGAACAAACCTAGACCAACTAGCGCACACCTTGCGGGACAAACTCATCTACTCGCGCATCGTGTCCTGGCTAGACCTGAGCGGCGAATACGCCGAAATCATCGAGCAGATGCAAACCCTACTGGGCGTGCCCATCATCGTGATGGACGGCAACGAATTCTCGGTAAAAATCCGCGTCCTAGCCGACAATCCAAAAGACCAGTTTGTGCTGTACCGGAAAGGCGAACTACCCCCGGTAGAAGACGATTGGCTGGCAGACATCCGGCTGGGGTACGCCACGTTCCGCGCCGACTCCATCACGCTACAGGCAACTGAACTGGGGCTGACCGCGGACGAACTGGTGGCCACTATGCGCGCTCATGCGGGCTTTTTCAACTCCCGCGACCGCGTAACCAAGCTGCGTTCACGCCTGCGCGACGGCGTCGATTCAAAGACCCTGCTGGCAATGATGACCTCCACCCTGTTGGGCACGGCCGACCACTCGTTCTCGCACCTATTTGCTGAGCTGGCCTCCAGCGCAGCCCCACCCGCCGGCGAAGAACCGGCCGAAGGGAAATTCCCGCTGCTCAAGTACGGCCTCGACGATTTCTTCTGGGATGGGGCCGCCAAGATCTGGAACTACGACGGCCAAAAGAACCTGCCCGCCCTCGTGCTGTGGCTGTTCCTGCAGGAACAAAACAACTGGCCCGAAAGCGCCAACGCGAACGCGCGCGCCGACTTTAGGAGCTGGTTTAACGCCCTGCCCAACCAGCAGGCGGTTCAGGCGTGGGCAACGTACGCGGCAGAAAAGCTCGGTTCGTTGCGCCAGCTGTCGGCCCGGCCGGCGGGCGAACTTCTGCACAACAAAACGGTGCCGGGGGTAGACGAGCTGCTGGTGCGCCAGCTGGCAGACGAGCTGGTTGCTGGCTCCACCAATGCGGAGGCGGTTCGCAAGGTTGCCGCCGAAAGGCAAAACACCATCTGGTATGAGCGCTCGCGAAATACCTGGAAGGCCCTGCTGAGCGGGGCCGAATGCTTGACGCTGATCCGCACGATGGGCAAGCCCCTGTTCGCCGACGCGGCAGACGGGTTTTTCCAGTACACGGATAGGTGGTGGAAGATCGACCAGGCCTACCGGCAGTTTTTGTACTTTGCTGCCGGCACCGGCGGGGACAGCCCCATAGCAGTGCTGAAAAAGCAGGTGGAGACCGCATACATCTACGACTACCAGCAGCCGCTAGCCCACGAATGGGACACGGCAATTAGGCAGCTGGGCGGGTGGAAGATCCCGGCTCGGGGAAGCGAGTCAGCCCCGTCCAGGCAGGATAGGTTTGTGGCGCTCAATGCTCGCTCGGGCAGGCGCACCATTGTGATCATTTCGGACGCGCTGCGCTTCGAAGTGGGCAAAGAACTAGAAGAAAAGCTGAACCGGCAGGGCCGATTCACTGCCCAAACCGAGCCCTGGTACACGCTGCTGCCCTCGGTGACCAAGTTGGGGATGGCGGCACTGCTGCCACACGGGCAACTGGAATTTACCGAAAAGGCGGAGGTGCGCCTAGACGGCACCTCGGCCGAGGGCACTGAGCGGCGCGACCAAATCCTGGCCAGCGCTTTTGAAGGGCGGGCCGGGGCACTCACCTTCGAGGATGCCAGGTCAATGAACCGGGACCAGATTCGCGACTATGTGCGCGAGCGAGACGTGGTGTACATCTACCACAACGAAATCGATGCCATTGGGGATTCGGGCAGTTCCGAAATGGACACGCCCGGGGGCTGCCAGCGCACCCTCGAGGCACTTTGCCGGCTCTGCGCGCAGTGGGCAAACTACGCCAACACTGCCCGCATAGTAATTACTGCCGACCACGGCTTCCTCTACCAGGAGCGGGCGCTCGAAGACAACGACACTGTGCTGCAAGGGCAGGTGCCCGCCGGAGAGCAGATGGTGGGCAAGATGAAAAGGCGCTACGCCCTCGGCAAGAACCTACAGACCGACAACAACTGGACTGCCTTCACCGCGGAGCAAATCGGCTTGGCGGGCGGCTTGGACGTGGCCGTACCTAGAGGGCTGCGCCGGCACCGGGTGAGCGGGAAAGGACGCCAGTTCGTGCACGGCGGGGCTTCCCTGCAAGAAATCACTATCCCGGTTATTACGGTGGCTGTGGGCCGGCAGAATAAGGCAGAAGACGCGCGGATCGAATTGCACTACTCGCAAACTGCGATCACCACCCCGGCGATCTCCGCCCGTCTGGTGCAAAAGGACCCGGTAGGTGGAAAGACCGCGCCCTTCACCGCCCAGATTGGCCTGTACGCCCAAGATGGGGCGCTACTATCTGACCTGGTGACGGTAGAGGTGAATTCGCCCTCGCAAAGCCAAGAAGAACGCAACCGAAACGTGCAGTTAGCCCTAACGGCCGACGCAAACGCACACAACAACCAAGACGTTTACATCAGAGCGCATAAGCTGGTAAACGGAAACCAGGTAGCGGCGGTGGCCGAACACAAGGTGCGTTTGTTGCGCAGCGGATTTAATGCCTTTGGAGGATTCGACATATGAGCGAACGCAACCAGCTAGAAGCAAAGGCAGCCGAATACTTTCCCGGCTACATAGTGCGCAAAGATCTGGTGCAACAGGTAAAAGGCAACGCGGTTGTGCCCACCTACGTGCTGGAGTTTTTGCTCGCCCAGTACTGCGCAAGCACCAACGAGGCCGAGATCGCCGCAGGCGTGGAATCGGTGCGCAAGATCCTGGCGAAACACTACGTGAACCGCGGCGAATCGGAACTGATAAAGTCGCGCATCCGCGAGCAGCGCGGATACCGGATAATTGACAAGGTCTCTGTGAGCCTGGACGAACGCAAGGATAGGTATGTGGCCGCCTTTGAGAACCTGGGGGTGCGCGACGCGCTAGTATCTGACCAGACCGTGCAGGGCAACGACCGGCTACTTACCGGCGGCGTGTGGTGCATGGCCGACATAACCTACACGGCAGACGTAGCGGTTGGGGGCAAACCTAAAGAGGGGCCGTGGACCGTAACCAACCTGAACGCGATCCAGCTGCCGTTCTTTGACCGGGATGGGTATGTGGCCGCGCGGGAGCAGTTTGAAACTGCCGAGTGGATCGACCTGCTAATCGCCTCGATCGGGTTCAACCCGGAAAAGCTCAGCCGGCGCGCAAAACTATTGCAGCTGACCAGGCTCATCCCCTACGTTGAGCGCAACTACAACCTGGTCGAGTTAGGGCCAAAAGGTACGGGCAAATCGCACATCTATTCGGAGCTATCCCCGCACGGCATGCTAGTTTCGGGCGGCGAGGTGACGCTGGCGAAACTATTCATCAACAACACCACCAGGCAGATTGGGCTGGTGGGATTCTGGGACGTGGTGGCCTTCGACGAGTTCGCCGGCAAGAAAAAGGTCAAGCAGAATCTGGTAGACACGATGAAGAACTACCTGGCGAACAAATCATTCTCACGCGGGGATTCGCCGGTGACTGCGGAAGCGTCCATGGTGTTCGTGGGCAACACGGCGAACACCGTGCCCGCCATGTTGGCCAACTCGGACCTGTTTGAGTCGCTCCCGGAGGCCTACCACGACACCGCCTACATGGATCGCATCCACTACTACATTCCCGGCTGGGAAGTAGACGTGATCCGGCCCGAACTGTTCAACCGCGGCTACGGGTTTGTGGTCGACTACCTGGCTGAGGCCCTGCGGGCGTTTAGGGCCGAAGACTATTCGGGGCGTTTTGCCCAATACTTTGAATTGGACAAGGAAATGTCTACGCGCGACCGGGACGCGGTGCGCAAGACCTTCTCGGGGCTGATGAAACTGGTGCACCCCAGCGGGCAGGCCGATGAGCACGAGGTTGAAGACCTGCTGCGGTACGCGATCGAAGGGCGGCGCAGGGTAAAAGAACAGATCCTGCGCCTGGATGCGACCATGCGCGAGTCGGGGCTGCACTTCTCGTACGCGCCCGCCTCGGGAGGGAATCCGCGCGAGGTGGTAACCCAGGAAGAGCTAGACTACCCGGAGCTGTTCGGCGCCGACGCACAGGACGGCCTGGACGGGGCGGCGAGCGGCGAGCGAGCAAAGCCGGGTACGGCTAAATCGGCAAAGGTGGCCGCAACCAGGCCGGCTGAGGCGGCAGGGGCGCGGGAGCGCCGGATTGAGGTGCCAGAGAATAAGCTGGGAGTGAGCCTACAGCGCCTGCTCGTGGACTACTTAGTAGGAGCCACGAAGGTTGAGATTGTTGACCCGTACGTTCGCATGCCCTATCAGGTAGAGAACCTGTACGAAGTGCTGGCCACCATTTTGGCGGTCAAACCCCGCGGAGAGACCGTCGATGTAAGGCTACTTACTGACTGCGACAGGGAGCACCCGGAGTGGGCTGAAAATCAGCGGGACATGCTGGAACAGTTACAGAACAACTTCGCCAAGTACGGGCTGAATTTCAGCTTCCAGATTGGCAAGGCTGGCCACGATCGCAAAATAACCACTGATACCGGGTGGATCATTGATCTGGGGCGTGGGATGGACATTTACCTGCCGTGGACGTCGGATGGGGCCTTCGATCCGCGCCGCCGGGTGGCCCACTGCCGCCGGACAAAAGCATTCACCTTCACGGCCACCAAAAAGGACTAGGGGGCTCGGGTTCGGGCCGGGCTTCGCGTCCTCGTCTATACGCAAGGCGTACCTATTTGAACATGTCCCAGAGGCTGAACGTGGTGCGCTTGTACACCGAGCTTTTGGCCAAGCAAGTAAATAACGAGGCGGCCGCGATTGTGCAGGCTCACCCGGACCGGTACGGCTTATTTGCTTCTTTGCCGGAGCCGGCGTGGCAACGGGATTCGGGGTAGAGTCGACTGCCCGCGCGGCCAGCGAACTGGACTTCATCGTGGTGGTTGCCTCCGATGCGGTGACCGACATGGATATTGAAGTACACCAACGGGCAATCCAGAAGGTATTCCCTGCGATGGCACAAGTTCGCGACACGAGCACGATCATCACGGCGCTGGAATAGAAGTTCAACACCTGAGAACCCTGGGCGGTGATCCGCGAAGCTAGGCAGCAGGCGCCCGGTTTCGCGGACATGCCATGGCGGACAAAAGCTTCCACGCCTCGCGCAACCACACGACTTCACCACGTATAATTGCGCTTGGCTACCGAGAGCGTAGAGACCGGACGGTAGGAATAGAAGATGATCATTTCCGTTATTACATCTGTGCTATCAGCGTTTTCAGCTATTCTTCCGATTCTTTTGGCCCTGGTGGGAGCAAGAAGTATTCTAGATTGGCTCGGTTACCAAAAGGAGCTAAACACTTCCGCCCTCGAAAAGGCAATCGGTCATCGCGCAAAGCTTGCCGCCCACCTCTGTTCAGAACCACAGCCGAGCGGCTCTGTCGAACTAAATAGTCGTATAAGAAAATACGATGCACGCATTCGCCGAGAAGTACTTCACCAGAATGTGCAACATAAGTTGAGGGACTGGGATCCGGGCCCTGGACTGTTTCGGGAGCCATTTGTAGCTGCCAACATATGCCTGACAGTATTCGCGCTAATAAGCTTCCTAATAATTAGTTGCAAAATTAATTCCCAGCCAAATGCCTCATTGCGCAAAGTCCTCCCGCCCCTCGTAGTAGGCATTTTCGCAGTTTTAAACTGTACCCTAGGTGAAAATATGTATCGAAATGTGCGTCGTGAAAGGGCAGTAAGACAGGCTTTCAAAGAGCTGTATCCTGACTGCACGTCCCCCTATAGCAGCCTCTCGGCTACGACAATTGCAGCGCTCCTGACTACTACCCTGAGCAAGAGGAAACAACAACGTTCAAAAGCAGCCAATAGACTATTCATATGGACGTTCTTGACCGCAAGTTTCTTTCTTAGCATCATTCTACCTAGTTTGAAATCCTGGCAAACCGTGCGTTTGCTCTGTAAAATAGCATTCTTGATGTGTTCAATAGGGCTTTCCACCCAATTAGGTTTGGCGAAAAATAAATTTTGGAAACTCCCGAATCGAAAGGGGAAGGGAAAGATGCCTGCAAATTGCAGTAGAACTAATTTGCTTCGCCTGTGGCAACGCATCCGGCCCAGTAAAGCGGACCGCAATCGATCGGAGCACGGAGGGTCTTAGCGCAGCAGCGGAATTCATAGTGCCTTGCGCCATCGTTACCGAAAGGAATACCAGGAGAGATCCCATTTCAGGTAGGCACATGCGGCGTGAGGAAAACGGTAGCATTGGACAACATGAAAAAGCCTAATTACCGCGAGCCAAGCATGCTGAAAGCCCTAGTGGCAAGTGCACTGATCATCCTGATCACCCCACTACCCCTAGCACTTTACATGAGTGGCCTCGACTGGGTACTTCACGGGATCTCGGCAGTTCCAAAAGAATTTCTTGCCACATACTTCCTCGAATTAGGAATCCTAATCATCGGAATAGCCGTATTCAAAGTTAGAGAGAAGTTCTTCAACAAATAGGCTCTTGTTAGCCACTGTTGCTGCCTGTGTAGCTCCATGTCAGAATTGCTTTTTGCCTAACTATTAAAAGGCTCACCTTAGGGGGCAGTTTGGGTATTGATCCTGTGTTTCGTCGAAGAGCACAGCCGAATCGAAACTTATTTGAACATGTCCCAGAGGCTGAATGTGGTGCGCTTATACACCGAGTTTTTGGCCGCTCGCTTAGGATTTTTCAAATACCCCATCCCCTTACGGCCGTAACCGGGGATTAGTGCGCGCTTAATCGCCCTCTTCGCACGCCCCGTAGTGCGGGCTTTAATAGAACGGGTCAAAGATGGCGTACGCATACCGAACTTCATACCACCCATGGTAGCCCCGCCCTCTGTAATCCATGGACGACAGAGCATCAAGCGAAATAGTGAGGTTGGGTTCGCGAGCTCTGGCCGAATCCGCGAATCTTGGTTGACAACAGCATGACTCGCGAGTTCGACCTGGTTTCGCGAGGGAAACACCATACTTCGCGAAACCTTCCCATACCGTGTGTGGCAACCTGCCTGCACATCCGCCGGCACAGAAATTGCGCAAACCAGTTGATTAATTTCTAAAACCAACCTTAACGCAGGTCACCACTACTTATACTGGAGCGAATACCCAACAAAGTTGTTGGAAAACGTTCCCTATCAATACTCGAAGGAGAGTTTGTATGCACCGAAAAGGTGTACGAAAGCGGCTTCGGCTAATGTTAGCTTTGACCGCCGCGCTGGCAACCATCACAGCAGGAATCATGATTTCACCTACAGCCACTGCTGCCCCACCCACCGACGCCCCCACAGATTCAGCATCCGCCCCCAATTTGCCCTCGACGGTGCCCAGCCTGGACGGCTGGAAGGACGCTGCCGGATCGTGGACGCTAGATAAAAACGCGAAGGTGGCTGCGCCCTCGTCCCTTAGTAGGGAATCGAAAATGCTGGCCAAGGAACTGTCCCTGGTACTGAAGACGAACATTCCCGCCACCACCGACGGCAACATAAAACTGCAGCTAGACTCGGGCCGAAAGTTCTCTGACCTGGGCACTGAAGGCTTCGAAGTGAAAGTAACCCCGCACGGAGTGCAGCTCATCGGCGGCACCGAACAGGGCGTTTTCTACGGCACGCGCACGCTCTCGCAAATGCTGCGGCAGGGGCAGAGGACGCTGCCGGCGGGCTCAGCCGTGTCGGTACCCAAATATAAGGAGCGCGGGGCCACGCTCTGCGCATGCCAAATCAACATCTCCAACGAGTGGATCGAACAGTTCCTAGACGACATGGCGGACCTGCACCTGAACCAGGTGCTGCTGGAAATGAAGCTGAAGTCCGACAAGCACCCCGACACCAACACCTGGTCCTATTACAGCCGCGAGGACGTAAAGAAGTTCGTGGCGAAAGCCAATTCGCTCGGCATCGACGTGATTCCTGAAATCAACTCGCCCGGACACATGAACATCTGGTTGGAGAATTCGCCGCAATACCAGCTCACCTCGCGCGATGGGAAGAAGGCGCCCGATCGGCTAAATATTGCGGACCCGAAAGCGGTCCAGTTCTATAAAGACCTGATCGACGAATACGACGGCGTGTTCACCACCGACTACTGGCACATGGGCGCCGACGAATACATGCTGGGCGACAACTTCGCCAACTACCCGCAGCTGACCGAATTCGCCAAGGCCACCTACGGGCCGGACGCCACAGTAAACGACGCCTTCACCGGCTTCATCAACGACATCAACGACTACGTCAAAGCCAAGGGCAAGAAGCTGCGCATCTGGAATGACGGGATCGTGGAAACCTCGGAGGTAACGCTAGATAAGGACGTCATCATCGACTACTGGTATAAGTCGAACGCGCGCTCGTCAGCCCAGTTGGCTAAAGAAGGCTACCCGCTGATGAACGCTTCGACCGACCTGTACTGGTCGCGCTCGGTGCCCTCGTTCAGGGTGAACTCGCAGCGCCTATACAACAACCGGTCGTGGAATGCGGGCACGTTCAACGGGTCGCAAATTGACCCGGACTACAAGAAGCTGCTCGGTCTGCGCGTATCCATCTGGCCCGACGGTTCCACCAAGCAGACCGAGAACGAGGTTGCTGCGGCCATTTCGGACTCACTGTACTTCACCGCGCAAATGGCGTGGTCGGCCTCGCGTCCCTGGCCCAAGTGGCAGGGCGAGGATGGCATGAAAGCCACCATCGATTCGGTAGGCAAGCCTCTGCTTCGCACCGCCCTACCCACCACTAAGCGCGGCGACGACACCTACCAGATCCCCGAACTAGAACCCATTTCGACCGGACCCTGGCAACTGACCCGCACCCCCGACAGCTACTTTCAGCTAAAAGACCAGGCTAGTGGCAAATGCTTGACACTGCGGGACGGGACGACCGGCAACGACGCCACCGACAAGCACCTGGATGTGGTCACGCGCGTAGGATCTGCGCCCATACTCGCGCCCTGCGAAACCATGGCCCCGTCCTGGGATGACATGGGCAAGGCCGAGGCGCGCAACACCCAAAAGTGGCGGCTAGCAGATGAAGGGACCAAGGTGACGATCCGCTCCGCGCTCACCAACCAGTATCTGGCCACCGCCACCGGGCAGGAACGCCACCCTGACCTACAGGGTGTTAGCGCCGACGTGGAAAAAGCCCTAACCTTCTCTGGCAAAGGCACCCCCGTCCCCGCCGGCAAGATCGCCCAATTCCCGGGCGACCTGGTAAAAGACAATGCGCTGTTCACATTTAGGCCCGTAGCAGCCCTCAAGGTGGAGGCCGACAAGAGCGAAGCCAAGGCCGGCGAAAACGTAAACGTGACCGTCCGCCTAACCGCTCCCCGCGCGAGCGCACTCCCCTCCGGAACCATCACCCCGCAGCTACCCGACGGGTGGAAAGTGGCGCCCTCGACCGTGTCACTAAAGGCGGTCCCAGCTGGGAAAACAGCCGTAGCAAAATTTGTGGCGCAACCCCAGCAGGCCACTGAGAAGGTCACCGGGTTGCGATTCACGTACAAACCCAATGAGGCCTGCCACGGCCTTGGCGACATGAGCGCGGGCGTCGAAGTTGCCGTCGCCGGGCTGCAAACCGTCACCCCCAAGATCGAGGGGATTAGCACCGATTCGCAGGAAGAGGGCGGCGAAGGGCCCGTCAACGGATACCTCAAGGCTGCCTTCGACCAGGATCCGGACACGTTCTGGCACACCAGGTGGTCAACCGGAGAGGACCCGGCTCCTCACTGGGTCGTTTTCAACGCCGGCACGGACGATGCGGCCATCGCAACCGTGAACTACCTGCCCCGGCAGAACAAGCCCAACGGGCGCATCAACGCCTACAAGGTGTACGTTTCGGCCACGCCAAAGCAGGGCGGGGATGATTGGGGCGAACCCGTAGCCGCCGGGGAGCTGCCCAACAGTTCGCAGCTACACCGCATCCGTCTGCCGGAAGGAACCGTCGGCCCGTGGGTCAAACTAGAGGCAGTGCAAATGCACCCCTCAGACAACGGGCAGATTCCCGCGTTCTCGTCAGCCGCCGAGATCAACGTTTCCGTGCCGGTTGCTGCCGGCGAGGGCGAAGAACTGGCGGCTCCCGAACAGCCCACCAACCCCGAGGCAGCCGAACCCACCTGCCCAGCCGACGGCGATAGCGAAAGCGACGAACCTGGAGCTGGGGCTGAGAGTGGGGATGACGACGAGCCAGGAGCTGGGGCTGAAGATGGTTCCGGAGCGGGCGCTGGGTCTGAGACTGATCCCACCGACGAGCCTGGGAAGAGCGATGCCAGCCCGAAGGCAACTGCCGGGCGGGACACGCCCTCTAACGGTAAGTCGGTCGGAGCTGGCCAGCAGGTTGGAAACACTGGCACCTGGGCGGGGATCGCCCTAGGCGTGGCAGGCTTAATCGCTACCGCAGGTGCCTTGTTAGTGGCCTCCAGAGTAAACAGGCGCGGCTAGTACCTGCACAAATGTGTCGCCAGCGTCCACGATCGCATGCGTTCCTTGTAGAACTGCAGACGAAAGTGGGTGTTGGCGGCACTTTGCCATCTCGGCGCGGGCGCGCAACGTGCTCTAGTTTCGCGAGCCTAGGTCAACACCACTATGTCTTGCGAGTTCGACCTTGTTGCGTGGGATAACACAGAAGCTCGAGAAAGATCCCCTAGCCTCCCGAAAATACCAAGGGTCACGATGTCCCCGGCCCGCCCTCGTCTTATTTGAAAGCAACCCTGCGCAGGTAGTCGTTCAGTTCGGCGCGCCAAATATCCCACGAATGAATACCCGGTTGGTCAAACTCGACCACACGCGCCCCCGCCCGGCGGAAGGAATCAGCGCGCAACAGCGAATTCTTCCCAATCGAAACCAAATAATCTTGCAGGCCAGCCCCAGTGTGGATAGCACCTTTGAGCTGCCCAATAGCGCGGCGGTCGGCCTTGGAAAAATCGGTGGCGAGCGTGCCCGCACTCCACAGGCCGTAATAATCAAAGACCCCAGGATGCTTCGTGAGCAGCTCAATGCCACGCGCTCCACCCAGCGAAAGGCCGCCAAATGCACGCCGGCTCGGATCGTCGGAAGCGTTGAAATTCGCCTGCACGTACGGGATGACGTTTTGAACCATATCCTTCGCGTAGGCGCTAGAGACGATCAGCGAATCGGCGCCCATATGGTTGAAGTTGGTGGCCACAAGAATAGTGGGCTCTGCCTTACCGTCGGCAATCGCATTTTCCAAAATGTAGGGGGCTGCCCCCTGCGTGAACCAGTCAGTGTCATTGCCGCCCACCCCATGGCTCAAGTAGAGAACGGGGTAAGGCTTGGCGCGGTTAGGATCATAGCCCTTCGGCAGGTAGATCGAGAGCGGGTGGGACCCTGCCGGCGACATTGAATAAGAGGTCTTATAGCTGGCGTGGACGAACTTGCCCATCTGCTCGGCGGGACGCGGACGCTGGTAGGCATTGTTATAGGTGGGGTACTTTGGGTTTTGCGGCACGTAAACCTGCGACATGTTCTGCCTAGAGAAGCTGGGCAGGTCAGCACTGACGTTCAGGTTGGCCGGATCGGGGTGGCGCTTACACGTGTTCGCATCCGCATCCAGCTGCGAGCAGCCGTGCCCAAAAGCGTAGCTAAACGTTCCCGCAGGAAGAGGCACTTTCAGCTCC
Source organism: Winkia neuii subsp. neuii DSM 8576 (assembly GCF_000420405.1). GTDB lineage: Bacteria > Actinomycetota > Actinomycetes > Actinomycetales > Actinomycetaceae > Winkia > Winkia neuii. The sequence continues at coordinate 39,223 of NZ_ATUW01000009.1, forward strand.
CATATGCCATCTGCGCCCTTGTTCATTTCCAGAATCTTCCACGGCGCGGCGGGCACGTCCCCCTTCTTCCACAGCGCCGGGATCCGCCCGTCGCCGCCGCCTAAAGTCTTGATCGAAGCAGGCTGAGAGAACGTCCACTCGCCGTAGAGCTGCACCGACTTCACGCCCTCGGGGGCCTTGTAGCGGAAAGTCACCTCGTAACCTGTGGGGCCGCGGTCAGTCTTAGTTACCGTAGGCCCCAACTTGGCCACCTCCGCCTGAGCAGCCGGGGACGACTGGCCGGACTGGCCCCCGGCAGCCCCGCCCTCGGCCGCGAGCGCTACGGATGCGAAACCGGCGGAAAGGGAAAGGCTCATGAGCGCTGCTGCTCCTACGGTGGCGATCTTTTTTGCTGTGCGAATCGAGCGTGGACGTGTCATAGGTGTGCTCCTTGACAGGGTGGCTGCGTTTGGGTCTACCCTAACGGCACGCCAAAGCCCCTGCAATTGCAAGGCTTGCGCTCGCTGGAACTGAGGGCTGCAAAACGCAAGAGGCTGGCAGGGCCTGCTTGGTGTTGCAGCCGGGGGCTACTTTTGTCTGCCAGGCAGGTGTGGGACCGGCAGTTCGGGCGGGGACAGCAGGCGAGGTGAAGATAATTTTTATCTTCACCTCCCAGAGGGATTTAAGCAAAGATAATATTTATCTTCACCTCCCAAAGGCGTTGGCGTGAAGATAAAAATTATCTGCGCGCACCTGCCGGTGCCACTTGGGGAAGGCCGTGAAGAACCCCGATCTACTTGACCAGCAGCCGATCGCTCATGCGCCCGGTCGGATTAATCCACGGGGTAAAGTCGACCACCTGGCTTTCACCGCCTGCTAGGCTCCCGCGCGCGGCTACGCCCCCACCATTATTTCCTGCCCCGCCGATGCGGAAGGTGTAGCGGCCGATCTGCTCTACCTCGATCTTGCCCTCGGCAAATTCGGCGTTGACCGACCGAATATATTCGCATTGTTCACTGGTCAACCAGCTTGCCGGGTCCGAACAGTTGAAAACCCCGCAAACGCGCGCAGCCTGCACGGTTACCTCATTTACCTCAGGGCTGAGCAGCGACCCATGCGTGCGCACCAACGCCACGTCCGGATCCAAGTCCACAAAGTCCTTTAGCCACACCCGGTTCAGTGAAGTGCGCAATGCATTTCGCACTCCCGGCCCGGTTGGATCTTTGTGCCGCTCAGTATTGTCCCAGTAGGGAGCCGTGTCCGGCCCAACTCTGATCCCATCTAGCAGCCCAAGCGAGGGCGCTATTACCGCACCCGAACCCAGCAGGTATGCGTCTGGGGCAGCCTGCCGGATCAGCTGCAAACCTTGTCGGTACGCCTGCTCGCGCGGCACGTCCTTATACCTACGCCCTGCGTAGGCTGCCGCATAGATGAAGTCCAGTTTGAAATACCTATACCCCCACCCGTAGAGGCGGGAAATCACCCCACGCAACCACTGGCGTGCACCCGGGTGCGTAGTGTCCAAACCGAAGTAACCTTGCCCCCAGTTGTACCCGACCTCGATGGGCACACCCGAGCCGTCGTGAATAAAATATTCGGGATGTTTGCGGGCAACCTCCGAATCTGCCATAGCAATAAAAGGCGCTACCCAGATTCCCGGGGCCATCCCCTGAGCCGAAATTTTTACTGCCAGATCAGCCATCCCCGAGCTGAATTTCGCGTTTGGCCACCAATTACCCACTGCATCTTCCCAGCCGTCGTCAATCTCGAGCACCTTGTACCCCAGGCGCGCGGCGGGGCGGATTTCGCTGCCAATTATTTCTTCGCTGATCTCTTCAAACCACGAATACCAAGAATTCCAAATGGGTTCCGCACGCCGCTTCTTCGAAATCTGCAGGCATTGTCTTAGCGCCCGCACGTACGCCTGCCAGCATTCGCGCTCAGTGCCAAACGCAAGGAACCATTCAACCTCAGCTTCCCCCTCCAGAGGGCGAGCACTTACCGTTTGCGCGTCAACATCCAGCACCGTGCTGTACCGCGAGAGGGCCCCTACCAGCAGACATGCCTCGCCCTCGCGCAGGGCGGTGACCATGTAGGAGCGGTGCCCTAACGCGGTGTCGGTGGCCGCATCCTCGGCAGTATTAGTGCGAGCCGGATTGTTCCACACGCGCCAAGGTTCGCGGTTCAGATGCCACCAGTTAGTGGCGGACCAGGAATTCCACCCGTGACGGAAAAAATCCGAACCTGGGGCGAAGTCGTGTTCTAGCTGCAACGATGCGGCTTTAATGCGAACCCCCTCGCCGTCAAGTATTTCGCCTTTTAGGCTTGGGCCTTGCTCCGCAATGTTGGTAGCTTGGCCGTTTTCTGTGCCTTTTCTAAAAGCACCTGAACTAAAGTCACAGCGCAACACAGCTGCCTTGGTTGTATGCGAAAATTGCGCGAACATAGAACACCTAATTTCTTCTAACTTTTGGTAGGGCCAGATCCGCCCTTTTCTATACCGCGGCTGGCAGATGAAGCTCGGCCTTGCTGGAAAACCTGGGGCGGGGCCTGCTGCCCCGCCCCAGCTTGCTCCTATTCCTGCAAGAGCTTATTTACCTTCTGATTCAGCTGTTTCAGCTCGGTAGCAGGATCTACCTTTACACGCTGAATCTTCTCAATCGACACGTCGGCCTCGGAATTGATCTCGTCAGCCTTATAGGTAATTGGGTAGTAGGACAGGGCCTCCTTGTTCTTGGTGATATCCAAGAACGGGCTTACATCTACACCCCGCTCGGAGTGGGCCTTTGCCGCAGCCTCCGATTGCTTGGTTAGCGACGGGAACACTACCGCCTCGCCAGCAACAATTGACTGGCAATCGTTGCTGGTAAGGAACTTGACCCACTGCCAGGCCTCATTCGGATGCTTAGAATCGCGGGTGATCGATGGCGCAAGCCCGTTAATAATGGTCTTGCGTCCGGCCGGCCCGGCAGGCAGCGGAGCGAACGCAAACTTTTGTGCCTTCGACTGCGCCCACGTGTTTATGCGCCAGGATCCATCCGGCACCAAGGCTGCCTTATTCTGTTCCATCATCGGTTCAAGGCCCAGGTCACCAGCTTTTTCAACGGGAGTTACGTAACCAGCCTCAATCTGCTTTTGCATCCACCCGAGTGCTTCCGCCAGCTTCGGATCGTCTAACTTGTACTGGGTGCCAAACGGGTTCTTGTCCAGATAGTTGAAACCGTTAGACAGAGCCAACCAAGACCAAGGGCCTTGGCCCACAACGCCGCCACCAGTTTCTAGACCCCACCCGTAAGTTTTGACCTTCTTCTTGTCGAAGCCAGGCTCGTCACCGCGCTTACCGTTCTCGTCTATGGTCAGGTGTGCAATTAGTTTGCCGAAAGTTCCGCCATCTGTGGGGTTCCAGTTCAGATACTTTAGGTCTTCTGCCTTATACCCGGCCTCTTCAATATCTTTCACGTTGTAGACGAGGGCGATCGTGTCCCAATCCTGTGGGATTCCGTAACGTTTGCCGTCCTTGACCCACAGGTCGGCCAGCTCGCCGGTGTAACCGGACAGGTCAACCTTATCTTTCTTTACATTTTCGGAAATATCGGCAAGCACGCCCTTCTTCGCTAGTTCTGGGTAGTGTGCTACGTGGTTCGTAATCACGTCAGGGGCCGATCCGGAATTTAGCGCAACGGTAAGGTTCTGCCAGTAGTCGTCCCAGCCTTTTTGATCAATTTTGATCTTCACGCCGGTTTTCTTGGTGAATTCCGCCGCGCACTTTTCATAGGCGGGTTTCTGGTTGGGATCCCACAGGGAATAGGTCAGGGTTACGCCGTCGCCTTTGCCCGCCGCACCGTCGTTTTTCGCTTCCTCTGGGGTGCACGCCGCCAGTCCCACGCAAGTCAGCGCCGCCAGGGATGCGATCGCGATCTGCTTTTTCATTTTCTCTCCTTTGAGAATCTGGTTTTCAGCTTGAAAGCTTTCGAATTTGAATGGTTTAGGGGTTTCATAATTGGTATTTGTTGTTTAGAAAATTGCCTCACCCCCTATTTGGCCGAAGTGAGCCCAATAGAGCTGACGATCGTCCGGCCGAAAAGCAAAAGGATTAGTAGCATCGGGATGGTTTGCAAGGTAGCGGCTGCCATAAGTCCGGCCCAGTCGGGGCGGGTAGAGGGCGAAGCCTGCTGGAACACTGCCAGCGCCACGTTCAACACCCGCACCACGTGTTCGTTGCCTACTAGCTGGGGCCATAAGTATTCGTTCCAGGCGAATACGGCCTGGATAATGGCTACGGTGCTAATTGGTCCCTTCATCATGGGTACTACCACCCCGGCGAAGATGCGCAGGTGCGAGGCACCGTCTAGTTTGGCGGCCTCTTCTACTTCGCGCGGCAAAGCCAGGAAGAATTGGCGCAGGAAGAAGATCGCGAAGGGGCACACGAACACGTAGGGGGCCAGCAGGCCGGTGAACGTGTTCAGCAGGTTCATGTTTTTGATCAGAATGAAGTTGGGCAGAACGATGAAGATCGGCGGGATCATCATGCCGGTGAGTAACACGGTGAAGATGGCGTTGCGGCCGGGAAAGCGCAGGCGGGCGAAGGCGTATGCCGCCATTGCCGAGGAAAGCACCTGGCCGAACACCAATATGGCGGTGAAAATTAGCGAATTTCGCAGGTACAGCCAGAAGTACATTTTGGCGCCGGATCCGCCAGCTGCCATGTCTTCTTCCGGGCTAGCAAGCCCCAGGACTCGTTTGAAGTTTATCCAAGTCACGTCCGTAGGAATTAGCGAGTAATTGCCCGAGAAGATTTGCGCGTTAGGGGTGATAGCGGTGCGGATTGCCCAGGCGAATGGCAGTAGAGTAACCACCAGTAAAAGGATTAGCGTGACCCACCCAAGAATATGGTTTAACGAGAGTTTCTTCTTCATTGCGATCAGTCCAAATCCGTCTCGGTAGCCTTAGTGACCTTTAGCTGCACCAGCGTCATGGCCAAAATGATCAGCAAAAGCACCACAGCCATTGCGGCCGCGTACCCCATTTGCCCCTGATGGAACGCTTTTTCGTAGATGTAAAAGTAGATAACCCTGGTCGAGCCTACGGGCCCTCCCTTAGTAGCAACCGCTACGGTGTCGAAAATCTGGAATGAGCCGATCATCGACACCACCACGACCATCACCAAGATGGGGCGAATTAGCGGCAGGGTAATTCTATAAAAGGTGCACCAGGGGGAAGCCCCGTCGATCGCCGCCGCCTCGTAGACCATCTTGGGCACCATCTGCATTCCCGCAAAAATTAGCAGGGCGGTGTAGCCCATGTTTCGCCAAGAATTTACGAGGGCTACCGTAAATATTGCTAGATCTGGGTTGCCGTAGAAAGCGATAGGACCAACCGAGGCCATGCCTAGAAGATGATTTAGAAGGCCTACGTTGGGATCTAAAATAAATAGGGTAATCACTGCGACGGTAACGTTCGGCACCAGCCACGGCACTAGAAGCAGCGAACGGATAACAGTCGAATGCGAAATCTTTTGCATTAGTACCGCAATGCCTAACCCTGCTGCTGTTTGCGTGGTGATGTTTACTACCACGTAGGTGGCGGTGATCCACAGGGCGCGCAGGAAGTGTTCGTCTGAGACTAGTTTGCGATAGTTGTCGAAGCCTACCCAACGCGAGGGCGAAATCAGGTCCCAGTCGGTGAAGCTGATCTGTAGCCCGCGAGCCATGGGAAGAATGTAAAAAACTACGAAACCAAATATTGCCGGAGCTAAAAAGGCGTAAGCGATTACGTATTCGCGCCTGGAAGTTTTCGAGGGCGCATTTGCTGCCATTGGTTGTTTAGCCTGCGTTTTTACCGTCGCAGATCGTGAGTGCTTCGCCATTGATGCCTCTTTATCTCTTGCGGTAGAAATATTATTACGCTAGTTTCTTTTATAAGTCAAGGAGTGGGGTTCCCTACCCCTTGATATCGTGTCTATGACGCGGAAGACGAGGAGACGATGAAGGCAACTAGAAGGATCCAACGCCGAGCGAATATGGAAGCCGTTCTTCGCGCTGCCATGGCTAAACCTCACACCCTCTCGCAGCTCGCTTCCAAAACCGGCATCACCCGCCCCGCAACCGAATCTGTTGTTCAGGACCTAACCAAACTGGGCTGGATAGGGCCCACCTCTGCCCCAAAGGACACGCCCACACTTGGCAGGCCCGCATCCTACTTTGGCCTTTCGAAGAAGGCTGGACTGGTGGGCGCCCTCGACATAGGGGCACACCATATTTCGGCGGCACTTGCCGAGCTGTCAGGGGACGTCATTGCCGAGAAGACGGGACCAGCCGACGAAGGCACTCCTATCCGCGAGCGCGTAGACCTGGCCGTTAGGTTATTGCAGAATCTGCTCCCACCGAGGGCGAACCTACGCATTTGCGTAGTTGGTGCCCCCGGCATCCATAACCGGGGCAAGGTGGTGTACTTTGGCGGTTCGGGTATGCCCGGACTTCAGGGGTTCGAGTTGGCCTCTGCTGTAAAAGACGAGCTTTCTGTACCAGTGTTGACTGCGGGTGATTGCCACCTGGGTGCCAGGGCTGAGTCTTGGCGTGGGGCCGCCTCGGGTATAGATCAGGTTGTGTTTATCCTGGCAGGAAAGCGCACGGGGGCAGCCAGCGTCATAAACGGGCGCGTTCACGAGGGCCAGTCTGGTGCCGCCGGGCTAATTGGGGAATTAGACTGTTTAGGGTGGCGAACCCTAGAGGAGGAAACTTTTGCGTCCGCCCTCTACCCGGGGCACGCACCAAGTAGGGATGAATTATTTCCCCTCGCCGCCAACGGAGATGAAACCGCGCTTCAGGCGGTGGACCTGTATGCGAAGGTCTTGGCACGTGGAACAGCAGCCATGATTTTGGCGCTGGGGCCGCAGGCGGTGGTAATCGGGGGGCAATATTCTAACTACGCAGATCTGTTCCTACCGACTTTGCGCTGCGAGCTAGGGAAATTTTGTCCGTTCATGCCACAAATTCTGCCGTCCACCCTAGGGGAGAAAGCAGTGTTGGTGGGAGGGATCCGCCACGCCTTAGACGCAGTGTTCGACAAGATTTCCGACCATGTGCGCAATTCAGACTTCTTCCCAGCAGCAAGCCAAGTCCTAGACGCTGAAGACTAGGCTAGCGCTGGAGCTGGGATGGCTTGTTGGTTGGTTGGGGCTGGTTGGTCGCCCTCGGGGTGGGTGTTCGCCCTCGAAATGGGGGGCAAGGCGGTTTCGACCTTGGTTCGCTGCAAAACACCAAGGTTCGCGAAAGTTCCCCTGGTTTTGCGGCCCATACCAGCGCTCCCCCGATGCCAACCCCAACATTCCGAGGACGAACACCAGAATCCGCAGCTTTTCTAGCCCTTCTTGTCTGGGACCAAGAAGGATGATCCGAAAGCGAGTGCCAGGACTACAACTCCCACCACAATTGAGACCACATACTGCGCCTCGACGGCACTTCCCTGACTCATTGATACTTTCTGCGCCGAGTAGATGATGACCCAGCTGAGTCCCGCACCGATATTAAAGGCACCCGTATTCAATCCTGGCAACGAACCGGGACGATCCACGGGACTCAGTACTACTCCCAGGCCATTCAGCATAATGTTCGCCCCGCCAGCGTAGAAGATACCTACCACGATAGCTAGCAGGACGAGGGCGAGCACTGATGACTTATCGACTAAGAAACAGAATCCCAACATACCGATTGCGGCACCTACGAGACCTGTTCGCAGGATCGTTGTGTAGCCAAAAGTGGCTGCTAATCGACCTGAAATTGGCCCCACTAATAGTCCTGCGACAGCATATGGAGTTAGGACTGCAAAAGAGACAGTCTGTGCGGACATCCCAAAAGCTAAGTCTGCGTCCTGAGCCATGGCAGGGATAATCCCGTTCATTATTGCAAATACGCCGCAAAGCGTAAGTGTAGTGGTCAATAGCAGAGCCCACGTCTCGCGTTGCTTTAGCTGCGTAACAGGAACTAGTGGTGCGTCCTGTTTTTTCTCGACTGCCCAGAAAACGAGGAACGCAATAACCGCAATAACCAGACTTGTCAGAATCAACAGCCAATGAGAAGAGTCCATTGCCCCAAGTTCATTCACACATACCAAAGCGGCCCCAACTGCTACAACAAGCAAGAAGGACCCAGTCACGTCCAGAGGGCGGCGGTCGTTACCGAAGGATTCCGATTCAAGTAGGCGTACGCCAATTCCCGCTACACCGGCTACTATGGCCATAACCCAGAAGACACTCCTAAAGCCAAAGTTCGTAGCCAAGTACCCCCCGAGCATCGCGTCAAAGCCGGCAATGCCACCATTTATTGCGGTCACAACTCCCATAAGAGTCCCAAAGGTTTTCTTTTCAGTTACCTCAGCCCGCAGCATGACCAACGCGATAGGAATGACTGGACCCGAAATACCTTGGACAACTCTGCCAACGAATAGAAGAGGTATGTTCGTCGAAATAGCAGCGAGAACGCACCCGCCTGCCATAACGAATAACGAAATGGTTAGTATCTTTCGCCTGCCCAAAATATCCGCCAGCCTAGGAAGAAATAGCGCAAACAGAGCAGCTGCAGTAAAGAATCCTGTCTGGGTGGTGGCTACGGCAGCTCCCGTGGTATGCAATTCTCGCTCGATAGTGACGAGGGCGGGGCTCAGCATACTGGCATTTAACTGGAAGGCTAGGCATGCCAAGAGAAGACCCGCCATTAACGCTGGAATGCTAATTCTCTTGGTTTTGGCGTTGGTAGACATCGTTGTCTCTCTCGTATAGTGGGAATGGTATTTGTATCTATTCCTGGACGGACATATTAGTTGAGCGTTTCACTGAAGGACGTAGCTGATGCAGCAGGAGTGTCGATTGCAACAGCATCACGGGTTTTAAATAACAGCCGAAAGGTTACGCCTGACACTGCTCAGAGAGTTCGGGCCGTTGCAAAATCCTTAGGGTACGTGCTAAATCCTCTTGGCAAAGCGCTTCGCCAGGGAGATAGCGACGTGGTTGGCGTCATCGTGCCGGTTATAAGCAACCCTTTCTATTCTGCTTTAGTTCAATGCCTAGAACTGGAAGTCGAGAAGTGCGGCTACAAATGCCTTATTGCTGATTCCCTTGGGGAGCTAGACATTGAAGAAGATCGAATGCGAACCCTCTCGAGTCGAAGAGTCAGAGGCATTTTCGTCGTGCCCGCATACTTCGACTTATCAGCGAATATAGTCAAGGAGATCTCTGCACAGATTCCGGTAATTCAAGTAGATCGTAGAGTTTCTGACGAATATGCTGCCCCTTTCGTAGGCATTGACAATGAAGATGGAATAGCTAAGTTGCTCGCACACCTGAAAGGCCAGGGAGTAAAGACCGCGACCTACGTGGGAGCTGATAATAGGACCTCAGCTGGCCGGGAACGGCGTAGTGCCCTTGAGCAACTGGCTCCAAAATACGGCATCCAGCTAACTGCGCACGTCCTGAATAGGTTCTTATTCTCGTTCGGCTTTGAAGCTGTCTCCACGATTCTTAGCCGCGGAGAACTTCCAGACGCCTTGATAGGTGCCGATGATCTAATTGCCACCGGCCTCCTGGCTGGACTGGCAGAACACAATCTAATGGTCCCGCGAGACGTTGTGGTGACGGGATTCGATGGCACGCTTCTATCCGAGGTCTCTGTTCCTAGACTCACTTGCATAAAGCAACCACTGGAACAGATAGCCGAGGCCGCCGTGGCGGCTCTGGAGTCACAACGGCTTCGGCCTGGCCAGCACAATTGGAGCACCACAGTGAAGGGGACTCTCCAGATCGGGGGATCGACCGCGCGAAGCTCTTGATCGACCCCCCACCGGCTAGTCCAGATTCCTGATTGCTCCGCGAATTAAGTTCCAGAACTTGTCGACATCAAGCTTCATTGCAATATCGGCATTAGGTTCCTTATGGAGCATGTCATGCAGATCTACCGCGGTGGCACCCGAGGTGAATTTGCCTTCGGTCTCCACGTCCACGTGGGACCTGACCACGGTCGCCACGCTTCGATCAATTGCAATAGCTACTGTAATTGGATCGTGTAGCGGCCCCTCAGGCATGCTTTCGACGGCATCATAAGTACTGCAGAAGAATTTCATAAGTTCTACGCCGAATTTACTGGTATCATTTCTAATATTTTCGATAGATTCAATTACTTCTTTTGTAATCAAAGCCTGATGAGTAATATTGAGTCCTACCATGGTGACTTTTAAGCCAGAATTGAAGACTACTTCTGCTGCTTCTGGATCTACCCAGGCGTTAAATTCCGGATATGCTCCGACATTTCCGCGGGTTGTAGAGCCACCCATCCAGATGATCTCCTTAATCTTTTCGTGAAGATCAGGTCGATCCAAGATTAGCTGCGCGACGTTGGTGATAGGACCTGTAGGAATTATTGTAATCGGCTCTTCAGCACTCTCGAGAATGTCAACAAAAAGCTCCTGAGCAGACCTTTTGTCTAGTTCCACCGTCGGCTCTGGCAGCTCTGGACCCCCGAGTCCGTTGTCACCATGGATCCACGAGGCCGGAGTTAGCTTACGCTTTAGCGGCTTATTCGCACCAGCAGCAACAGGCACATCGCGAATACCAGCTACTGTCATCGCTACTCTGGCATTATAAGTAGTGTTCTTAAGCTGCCCGTTTCCTCCAACGGTTGTAACACCGCGAAGATCAATTTCAGGATTCCCTGCTGCGAGCCATAGCGCAAATACATCATCGTGTCCGGGGTCGCAATCCAAAATAATAGGGGTGGCCATTATTGCTCCTTTGCAATGTAATCGTTTACCACATATTAAAGACTTCCACCTTCGTACGGACCTGTCAAGGGATTCGCAAGACTTTCCCATACGCTTTGGGCAACTCGAAAACTAGACTTCCTACATGTCATGCAGAACGCCGCAGCTCATGAGACTCCACGACAGGGTCGAACACTCTCCTAACATTGGATTTATTCCGTTAGACAATTGTTCCGCCCACAGATACCCTGCGGGCGGAACAAGCGTACTAGCTTTTTAACGTGTCACCTTCTTACAAGCCCACTTCCTTAGCTGTTGCGTATGATGTTTGGGTTCCCCGTTTCGTTACAGAATCCCCCGCGTATTTGTTCGCGGCCTCAATAGAAGCCGCCACGTCGCCGGTGCGCGTCCAGGTATGGCTAAAGCAGCCAATAAAGGCGTCGCCAGCACCAGTAGTATCAACAGCCTCTACCTTTTCGGCCTCTACCATTACTTCTTTGTCGGCTGTAACCCACAGGGCCCCTTTAGAACCCAAAGTAACTATCACATTAGGAATGCCCGCATCCAAAAGCACATGCGCAGCGTTTAGGATGTCTGCGCGCGTATCTACAGGCATACCCGAAAGTAGGGATAGTTCGCTTTCGTTGGGAACAATGAACTCGACACCGCTCACCTTATCGAGCAACAACGCAGGGTCTGCTGGAGCCGGGTTTAGTAGAACAGGGATGTTTAGCTCATTTGCCAGCTCTATAGTGGCGTACACGGTATCGAGCGGGATCTCTAGCTGCATCACTATGAGCTTGCACCCCGCAATCGCCTCCTTCACCCCCTGCACGTCGGCCGGAGTGAGCTTAGCGTTTGCTCCCTTCACAATAATGATTGAGTTGCGGGACTGTGGATCAACAAAAATTGGCGCAACCCCAGAAGTGGCGTCCGTACGCATCACATATTTCGTGTCGATGCCATTATCTTCAAAATTGCGGATCGTGTTGTCGGCAAACATGTCGTTTCCGACCCTTGTCACCATTAGTACTTCCGACCCCATCCGGGAGGCAGCTACTGCCTGGTTAGCCCCCTTGCCGCCGCAGCCCATTCGGAAGTCTGGAGCCTCAACGGTTTCGCCATCATTCGGCATCCGGTTGATATAGCTGATCAAATCAACCATATTCGAACCCACTACTGCAATATCCATTGCTAGTCCTCCTTCACGCCAGTGTGTACGTTGAACTCGCGAGTCTGCCCCGCCTCCAGCTGGATTAGTGTGCCCGCCTTGCGTGCCGCTTCCCTACCTTCAGGCCTTGATGTTCCCGGCAACGCAAATGCAGCCACCTTTTGGTCAGCATTGTGTAAAATCCACCGCGTTACTACCGGGAATTGGGCGGTAGAAAACTCGGTCTGAAATACCGTTCCATCTGGGCTCTTCAAGTTGAATACCGCATCCTTCACAGTGTCAGCAACGCCATCGGCAAAGTACACTATCTCGGGGTCGAACTCCTCCGCGCCCTCAAGAGAATTTGCGTCTTTCTTGCCTGCCTTGATGTCTTCATTGAGCTGCAGCCACTTCTTTGTGGGCTTTACATGATCTGGAATAGATTCACGCAGCTTAAAGGCACCCTCGGGAAGGTTCTGGCTCATGGTTCCGCCCGGCACAAACGCATAATTCATGTGGCACATATACTGCAGAGGCATCGGCGCATACTTCGACAGGTTAGTTATCTGCAGATGAATATCGAACATGGTCGATCCTTCGCGCAAAGTCACGGACGGTTTCGCCAGGTAATGGTCGCCAAACCCCTTCAAGTATTCCCTACTGGATTCGACCGTCACAGAGTTATCTTTGACAATTAGCTTCGCGCTATCCATCGGTGCACAGGCGAACTCGCCATGAAGCGGGTGATCATCTTCAGGACCGGGGCATCCAGCAGCCAACAGGCCCGAGTGGAAGGCAAAGCATCCATAAGTATCCTCAATCAATGTTGCGGGCTTCGGCTCTGGGAACATGTTGGTCATGCGCAGGCTCTTACCAGCAAAAGACGCATCCCAGATGATCTGCCCCATGAACGGCAGCACCTCTACATAGCCACGATCGTTATGGATGGTCAAAGACTCAATTCCCGAATCATATTTTTTCGCAACAACCGACCACTTGTCGGCGTGAAGCAACTCTGCTTCACCAGATCCGAACTGGCTCTTATCCAGCTTGATTTCAAAATTCACTTGCCCTGCTCCTTTCGGGAGTTCTTGAATGCGAAATAGAAGTAGATGAGTACTGCGCCAAAGCAAACTAGATTCACGCAGAAAGAGGTCTGCATTGACCCGGTAACGTCAGAAACTAGACCCTGCACTGCTGGAATTACAGCTCCCCCTATGATCGACATGACGATCACAGCGCCGGCAGTCTCAGTGAACCGCTTGTCCTCTACCGAATCGAGGGTGCGGGTGTAAATGGTTGCCCAGCACGGCCCGAACAAGGCGGAGGTTAGTACAGCAGCGTAAACCGCACTCATGTTCGGAACGAAGATTACGTATAGCAGGGCAACAAGGCCGCACGCCGCGTAGATGATAAGAACCAGATCCTGGTTCATCTTCGTCATCAGAAGGTTGGCGATGAACTTGCCCAAGAAGAAGCCAATAAACGCCAAAACCATGAAGTTCGAGGCAGTTCGCTCGTTCAGCCCATGGTCCAAATTCAAGGCAAGGCGAATAGTAAACGACCAAACCGCGGTCTGCATACCCACGTATAGGAACTGGGTTAGAATTCCCGCCCGGAACCGCCCATTTTTAGCTAGGTAAGCAATCGTCTCGCCTATAGACGCTTGGGCCTCTTCATGCGATTTAGCCTGGTAAGGCTTGCACCTTGGGAACTGCGTGATAGCCACGGTAATCAGAATCACGAGCAGTATCAGAATAATCACGCGGTAAGGATGCAACGTCCTCTGCAACATTTCGCGAGCGAAGCGGGCACTTTCCTCAGCGTCCATTTCTGCCATCTGACTGTGCAGCGAATCGCCACCGGTGAATATCAGGTATTTACCAAGCAAAATGCCAGTTATTGAACCCAGCGGGTAGAAGGTCTGCGAAATGTTTAACCGCAAGGTCGATAGCTTCTTGGGGCCGATCATAGACGAATAGGTATTGCACGAGGTTTCTAGGAAAGAAAGTCCTACCGCAATAGCAAATAGTGACACCAAGAAGACCGAGTAGGTAGCCATATGCGAGGCTGGGAAGAACAGTGTGCAGCCGATAATGTACACCGTCAGGCCGATCATGATCCCCACCTTGTAGCTTGAATGCCTAATTACCCGCGAGGCAGGAATCGCAATTAGGAAATAGCCCCCATAGAAGGCGGACTGCACAAACGCCGACGCAAAGTCTGAAAGCGAGAAAATCGACTTGAACTGGGTAATCAGAATGTCGTTCAAGCTCGCTGCAATGCCCCACATAGGAAAGCAGATCGAAAGCAAAATGTATTGAAAGATAGGGGTCTTATTTAGATACCCATCCCGAAGCTGCAAGGTCCGATCTTTGATAAGTCCCTTGGAAGTGTTTGGGGTGCCCACGTTGGTATCCGCGCTCATCTTGCATCCCCTAACAGTTTCACTCCGGCAGACGCACCTATGCGGCTAGCCCCAGCAGCAACCATCTTTTTAAACGCCTCCGCCGTCCGGATTCCTCCGGAGGCTTTGACACCCATGTCCTCACCAACCGTCTTCCTCATGAGGGCAACGGCCTCAGTGGTGGCGCCCGCCTTAGAGAACCCGGTTGAGGTCTTCACAAAGTCAGCTCCGGCCTCTTTAGCGCACTGGCATGCCTTCACAATCTCCTCATCGGTGAGCAAGCAGGTTTCCAGAATTACCTTGACCAGCGCACCTGCGGATGCTTCAACTACAGCCCTTATGTCATTGGTGACCAACTCCCAGTTGGCCTCCTTGGCAGCGCCCACGTTCAACACCATGTCCACTTCGTCAGCGCCGTCCTCGACTGCCTTCTTAGCCTCGGCAGCTTTGATCGCAGAAGTATGTGCCCCCGATGGGAAACCAATCACTGTACAAACTTTCACGTCGCTGCCAGCTAAACACTTAGCTGCAAGTTCAACCCGGCAGGGGCTGATGCACACTGACCAGAACTCGAAATCCTTCGCTTCCTGGCACAGTTTTTCTACCTGCGCTGCGGTGGCATCGGGACTAAGTAGGGTGTGGTCAATCAGCTTTGATTCCTGACTCATCTTGTCTCCTTTGACTAGTTACGCAGGAGAGTTTAGCCAGGTGCACGCCACAAAGGAACATATTTTTGGCACATATGTGCCTTTTTATAGTTTATGCAGCCCCTTATGATGTGCCGCATAGAGCTTCCTTGCCGTCACAACATCCACCACCAACCGGTTTGCGTACCCATTCATAAGTGCGGCATAGATAGTTGACAACTTTTCTGCTCCACCAGCAACTAAAACTTTTTGCTCCTTATGCCTCAGATCAGGCAGCGAAATACTTAAAGTTCTGGCATTTAAATCCGGTAGGCAGACTCTGGCGTTCTGGTCAACAAAATGCGAGCAGATGTCTCCCACCGCTTCTTCCATCAGCTTGCCTTTTTCGTCCTCGGAATACAAAGGGCTGGCCAACAAGGGCGAAGACGGCCTTGCGGAACCTACCGTATAAACCGCAATTCGGGCCTCTATCCCAAGATCGAGCACTTCGCGAACCACATGCTCGCGCTCCACAGCCTGCTTAGCCGCCACAGATTCAAAACAACTCGGATACCCCAAAAGGTACGTTTGTGCGTTGAGCGAGTGCCTAAGCGCTTTGAAAGATTCAAAGCCAGAAAGATCAGTAGACGGATCCCCTATGTTTCCCCTCAGCTGGACGACTTTAATATCTTGGAAATCAGTTTGGCCCAGGCTTGCTGCCACCTGGCTGACAGTCCTTGACCACGAAAAACCGATCGTGTCGCCATCGCGGATTAGACCTTTCAGAAGCTGAGCTCCGGCTTTGCCTAGCGCCTTGCGCAGATCAGTCTCTCGTCGTCCCCCGGGCGATACCAACCTGACCTCAACCAGTTCGAAAGCATTTTTCAGGTAGTTAATCAGCTCAATGTCACGCTCTCGAGGATCTTCCACACGTATCTGCACGAATCCACGATCGCGGGCATGTGCCAGCAGCTTCGAAACGTTTGCTCTTGACACATGCAATAGTTCGGCAACTTCAACCTGCGAGCGCCCCTCGTAGTAGAGCTTCGCCGCATCAACTGACAACTTGTCTTTGCGAGTTAGCCCCAGTCGATCGGTTTTCACTAGACCCCTACCCGCTTCTACTTCCAAAGCGTTACGTTACAACGCTGCTTATTCCCTCAAGCATAGGATCTAGTGGACCAGTCGCGCTAGGTTAGGGCCGCTGCACCGGCTAGCTCTTCAAGGCAGCCTGCCGCACTAGCTGAGCTGCAAACCGCAGATGTGGTCAGTGTTCACCTCGATCTCGGCGCCCCCATCCCCAACCTCAAACTGTATGGGTCCACCATCGAGCATTTGCGCGCTAGTGTAACGCCCTGGCACCCAGAGCTTAATCTCCTTCCTGCCCGGGCGTTCCTGCGGCACCACAAATACAAACAGCCGGTTCTCTTTCCGCGTGCAGTAGACCCTGGCATTATCGGCTCGCACCTTTATATCGTCAGCTCTACGTGTACCGTAGATTCCCACGGCGTGAGCACCAACCCACTTGCCTATTTGGGAAAGCGATTCACGGATGTGCACTGACATGTGCCCGGTCGCATCTGGGCCTATTCCAAGCAGATAGTTCCCTCCTCTGGAAATTACTTTCAGCAAATCTTCAATAACCTGCGCAGTTGGCTTCGTTTCGTCGTCGCGACTCATAGAGCACCAAGACTTCGTCAAAGTAACGCAAGATTCCCACGGCCAAGCCGGGCCCTGGTCCGGAATCTCTTGTTCGGGGGTCCGGTAGTTCTCGTGCGGCCCGTGGACTTCGCGATCAACCATCAATATTCCCGGCTGCAGTTCGCGCGCCATCGCTGCTAACTCTTCAATCTTGAATGGCTCTTCGGGCCCTCGCACCCATCCGGCATCCAGCCAGAGCATCATCTGTTTGCCGTATTTGCTGAGTAGCTCGCGAATTTGATCGTGGCTAAACTGCACAAACCTATCCCACCTGCGCGGGGCAACAGAGATGTCGTAATTGTGGAACCTATCCGAGATCGGGTTCGCCCGATCCCAGTAGTCGGGTCGCGACCAGTCTGCTTTCGAGAAATAGACTCCCGTTTCAAGACCAACTTCACGAGCTGCCTGAACAACTTCCGCAAAAATGTCCCGGCCCAACCCAGCGTCTTCGGCAGTACACTTCAAATTCGAAAAAGCACTGTCGTACATCGCAAATCCGTCGTGATGCTTAGTGGTAAAAATCAGGTATTTTGCCCCGGCATCCGCCGCTGCCTGCGCCCACTGGTTTGCATCGAATTCTTGCCCTTTAAAATTCCTGGCCTGATCGTAATACCAGGTCTGGTACTGGCCATCCGTGCCCTCAAAGCCAGCAGCTTTATCGGTAAAGTCCCCCAAGTCTTCCCTATGCAGCGACCACGATCCTGCCTGGCCAATGAAAGAGTAGATCCCCCAGTGGATGATCACGCCAAATTTCATGTCTTGCCATCGCTGCAAGGTTTGCGCCACCGCCGGATCAGTAGGGTACGTGTAACCAGGATCGGGGGCGGGCTTTAGCGCGCCGGCAGCCTCTAGTGCATCCGGAGTAAAGTCTGCCATCAGAATTTCACCCCGCCCTCTTCAATGCCGCGGAAGAAGTACTTCTGCGCAAACATGAAGATCAAAAGTACCGGAATAAGTGCAGTGATCGCACCTGCAAGAACCAGCTGGTAGTTCGTTCCAGTGATGGAATTCTTTAGCGAGGACAGCGAAACCATCATCGTCTGCTTTTCCTGGGAAGGCAGAATCATCAGCGGCCACAAAAAGTCCGACCAAGCATAAATGAACGAGGTCAGCCCAACTACCGTCAGCGCTCCCTTCACCTGCGGTAGGAAAATATGCCAGAAACGGGTGAATTCACCGGCCCCATCGATAAGTGCCGCATCCTCAATTTCGTCTGGCACCCCCAAAAATGCCGCCCTCATCAGCAACACTTGGAATGGCCCTAGCATTACCGGCAGCCACACGCCTATTAGAGAACCATAAAGTCCCAACGCGGCAACCTGGTTAAACAGTGCCAACATCAAAGTTTCAAAGGGGAAGATCATTGCCGAGGTAACTACCAGCGTGAAGAACGACCTGCCCCTCCACCCCTTGCGCGAAAGCATGTAACCGCCCACGGCCGACAGCGAGGTAAATGAGATAACCGTGAGCGCACAAACGAACAGCGAATTACCAATGGACTTGAATACGTGCGTCTTTTCGAAGAGGACGAAAAAGGCCTCTAGCGACCAATGTTGCGGGAAGAGCGTTGCACCATTGCCGAAAACGGGCTCGCCGGGGGCCTTGAATGCTGCCAGCAGCGGCAGTAGCAAAGGCCCTAGCAGTACGAACAGAACCACTGTAAGAACGATGTAACGCACAACTAAGCGGTGCCCCCGCAGGGATTGCCCCTGGTTACGTTCGGCCTCTGCAGCGCGGTTGCGCTTGAACCTATTTACAACTGTTGTAGCCATCAGACCTCTTCCGCCTTCTTATTTAGCTTCCTAGAGGCAAGCAAAAAGCCCAGCGTCAGGAAGAACAACACCACTGATGCTGCCGCGCCAATGCCGATATTTCCGTAAGTTACGTCCGAATAATCCCGCAGGTACATGGTGATCGTTGTAGCGGGAGAATTGGCCCCACCTAGCAAATACACTTCGGTAAAGATCTTCAAACAGCCGATCGTACAAAGTACCCCAACCAGGTACATCATGATGCGCACCCCTGGAATGGTGACCGAGAAGAACCTGCGTATAGGGCCGGCTCCGTCAACCTGGGCGGCCTCGTAAAGAGACGAATCAATATTGGCTAAGGCTGCAAGATATAAAACCATATAGTAGGGCAGTCCCTGCCACAGCGTAATAATCATGGCACTAAATAACAGCAGCCATCTGTTGGATAGGAAGGGGATCGGAGAATTCAAGATTCCCGAGTTGACCAGCAGGTTATTTAGTGGGCCCTGCGCCTGCAACATGGACGTCCACGCCAAGGACACCACAACTAGCGAACAAATCGCTGGAATGTAATAAAGGGAGCGGAATATGCCAATTCCAGGCACGTACTGTTTTACAAGTAATGCCAGCAGCAGGGGCAGCACAACCATCAACGGCACTACGATCACCGCGTAGAGCAAAGAATTGGCAACAGCCTCCCAGAATTCAGGATCTTCGAAAATAGTTCTGTAATTGTCGAAGGCAACGAAGGAGCCGATGCCCTGCAACGGCAGTGTGTCAGTGAACGACGTAAAAACCGTGTATACGAACGGCACGATGTAAAACGCCACAATAGCCGTGACAGGCAGGGCCACCCACAATAGTGGCACCCACCATTTCCTGAACCTGGCCGCCCCATTTAGATACTCGGGTTTTTTCGAGGCCTTCTTCGACGCCATTACCTACCCCTTCGCCATGACTGATTGATTTGGGGGAGGAAGCTACCTCCTCCCCCAACTAGAAACAGCTACAGCTGTTTCAGCAGCTTATTCATCTGCTTTTGTGCCTTATCTAAAGCATCCTGGGAAGATACTTCCCCACGAATAGCTTGATTTACGTTGTCTACCAACGTGGATTGGACCTTGCCGGTCAGATAGAACGAAGACATTACAGCCTCAGCCTTCTGAGCATCTTCGGCAGCGATCTTGTAAGCCTGCGCAAAGACCGGATCCGAATTGTTCGCGGGTGGCTCCTTAGCGATCTTCTCGAGAGCTTCAGTTGCCGCTGGGAAGATAATTGCGCCGCCATCGCGCGTCCAAGCAAGCTCTTGCTCGGCCGAAGTAATGTGCTCTGCCCACTTCACCGCCAAGGGAGTGTTCTTGGTAGTTACCGAAACGCCAATAAACTGGCCTTCGTAAATCGGCTTCTGGCCTTTATTGCGCGGAAACTTACTAACTCCAGTGTTCTTGTAAACCCCGGGGTTGGAGTCCTTCACCGAACGCAAGAACGAAGCGTTTGGCGTGCCGAAAGCCAACGAACCGTTGTTGTAATCCTTCGACGGATCCGGGTCACCCGTCAGCGAATCTGGCGAGATTCCGCCCTCTTTGTAAAGCTTGGCCATCTGGTCCACCCATTCCTTGGCATTCTTGTCCTTAGCAAAGGTGAACTCGGTGGAATCGTCGTTCATCATTTTCACGCCCATTCCCTGCCATTCAGCGTTCAGGTACCAGGAAGCATTGCCGTAGATTGCGAAAGCGCCAGTCTTTGCCTTCGCAATCTTGTGGGCGTCTTCGAAACGTTCGGTCATGGTTGCTGGAGACTTTTCTGGATCCAGGCCGGCATCTTTGAAGATCTTCTTGTTGTAGGTGTTCACGAATGGGCCGAAATACCAAGGCAGTGCGGTGTGGTGCTCATTAGCGCCGAGGTTGATCGAATTCCAGATTGAGGGCACAAACTTATCGCCGATCCCCGGAGCCTTCACGTCGTAGTCGAGAAACAGGTTTCGCTTCGAAAGGGCCAAGATGGTGGTAGACGGAACGTTTACTACGTCCGCCATTTTGCATCCTTGCGCTTGAGTAGAAATCACTTGGTCGAATTCAGCGTCACCGGGGATGTCAGTCCATTTGATTTTGGTGCCCGGATTGTCCTTCTCAAATGCGGCAATCTGTTTTTCGAAGAACTCGCGAAAATCCGCCTGCAGGCCCTGGGTCATAAATGTAATCTGGCCCTTGGCCTTTGCAGTATCAACCTTCGAATCGTCAATATTGGCCTTAGGTACCTCGCATTGCACAGACGGCTTCGGAATCTGCCCGTCCTTGGTCTGCGCATTGTTGTTGGCATTACTACACCCCGTGATGGCTAACGGCGCAACAGCCGCCAACGCTGCGAATCGGAGTAGAGAACGCATCCTTGTCATTTTTCCTCCAAATACTAGTGTGAGCGACCACTCTGTCCGCAGGGGCGACCCTGCTACCTCACACGTGTTAGGCATATTTAGTTTAGCTCACCTGCGGCGGCTATGAAACAGTTTTCGAAATTGGATTATCCGATCCCTCGTTCATCTTGCTAGCTGCCGCTAAGCAGGATCGCCGCCCGTGCGTCTAACCCTAATTTTTAGGGTAGCTGGGCGGGGGGTAGCCCCAGCTGCCGGCAACACATCTGGACCGCAGGATCGAGTGCCAATTCCGTGGTGGACCAAATCCACAATTACGTAGGTTGAAGCCGTTTCAGGCAGTTGCCAGTTGTGCCCTACCCCAGTCAATTGCAATGGGGAATATGGGCATACGCTTACCCCTACAGGAGTCGAAAAGGACACTTCGTAGCGAACGTTATTGCGCTGCAGAACTAGTGAATCCACCCCACCTCTATGGGCCCCCTCTTGGGGACACAATTGGTCCGTCCACATGCTATTTGAGGGGCCGGTAAAAGTACCCACCCAGCTTCCCTCACTCATGTCAGGATAGTTAGGTCCCGGCCCCAGACCGTGGTAGGTAACTTGCCAATCCGTTCCCGCCAGCTTGTACATGTAGCCAATTCTGGGAACGAATATGGGCCACGAACCTACAGGCTGCGCCTCTAGCCGGATCCAAGCATCGTCGCGACTGCCGGTGGCCTCAACGTCAGTAATTAGCTGCCAAGTCTTGTTGGCTGCGCTGGTTACTAACTTCCCGTCTCCACTGCGCCTAGTCACAGCTAGATGCAGGCGATAATCCATCCACTTTTCTGCACTGGACGGACCCCAGCTCCCTCTTCCTTGCCCCAAATTCTGCTGATCCGATTGCTCCCAATAGTCGAGCGGGCCATGCCCCTTGTCGTTGTCAGTTGGAGCTCGCCACAAAACCACCTCGGGCAGAGGAAACGCCAGCTCGCCCTCGAATCCTGCCTGCGCCCTCAAATTCCCCCTGCCCGCGAGCGCCTCTGCTCCGCCCGAAGCTTCGCCGGCTTCGTCCAGCTTGGCCTCAGTCTGCCTTACGCTGCATACGCGAAGATTTCCAGGCAGGCTGGTACCTACTGCGCCCATAGGCACCTTAGACATGTGCACTGGCGAGGGAACCTCGACATAGTTTTGCCCCAATACAGCAGCCCCAACGCGTTTGCCTGACAGTGGTAGCGGCACAGTTACCGTCGCATAGGGGGCAATTGGGGGGACTTCAACATCTTTATAAGCATCGTCAGTAAAAACACGCACGCAGGCTGGGCGTTCAAGGCTCGCCCCACGGTTCTGCACCACTATTTCTTCGGTTTCGAGGTCGGCAGTGGCCACCACGGGTGCCACAATATTTGCCCAATTCACCAGCCCGGGACTGATTTCGCTGTTGGCGCTTACTAGGCCGTCGCACACGAAATTGCCGTCGTGGATCTTCTCGCCGAAATCCCCGCCGTAGCCAAGCTGGCCGTTGGGGAGGCGGAGGGCGTGATCGCGCCATTCCCACACAAAGCCGCCACAGTGGTTCGGGTGTTTTCGAACTAAATCCCATATGGGCCCAACCCCGCCGGGACCGGTTCCCATCGCGTGCGCATATTCAATCAGCACGTAGGGGTGACGTCTTGCAATAGCAGCCTGTTCTTTGCTCAAACGAGAGGCCGGGTGGCCAGGCACTGCTAGCGGCCCGCCTGGTGCAAAGAATGCTTCCTGCTCGCCAATTGATGGGTACATGCGCGAGTGAAAATCACTGTAATTACATTCGTAGTCGCCCTCGTAGTGAATCGGTCGAGAAGAATCCACTTCGCGGATAGCCGCGGCAGCTGCAGCCAGGTTTGCTCCGGTATGCGACTCGTTGCCAAGAGACCAGGCGAAAATTGATGGATGGTTTAGATCCCTATGAACGAGGCGTAAGGCCCGATCCACAATTGCCTCTTTCCAAGTCGGATCTGCGGACGGATTGTTCCGCCACCGGTCAAATTCAAAACCATGCGTCTCGTAGTCGGATTCGTCCATAACCCAAAACCCCAGTTCATCCGCTAGGTCCAGAAGTTGCGGGTGCGGAGGGTAATGCGAGGTGCGTATCGCATTGATGCCAAATTGCTTCATTAGCAACAAGTCGGCCCGAGCGAATTCATAGTCGAAGACTCGGCCACGCTCAGCGTTAATTTCGTGCCTATTTACGCCCCGCAAGATCAGGCGCTTGCCGTTAGCACGCAGCTGTCCGTCAACAATCTCTACCCTAGTAAAGCCAACTCGTAGCTTTGCCTCGCTTTGCCCTGCGACTACGTTCAGATCGTATAGGTGCGGGCTCTCGGGCTCCCAGGCTTGCACTTTCCCAAGTTCAAACGTCGCGGACGCGTTAGCCCCCATGCGCGCATTTAGTCCCAACTGGGGCATCTGCACCTTCACCTGGTCACAGTCAGCGCACACACGGAGCGTTATCTGCCCCTCACCGTCTACAAAGTCAGTATTCACCTGCACGTCTGTAAGATCCGAAAGGTGCACTAGCTGGACGTCTCGAAAGATACCGGGCAACCACCACTGGTCTTGATCTTCCAAATAAGAACCTGGGGAAAATTGGCTGACACGCACGCTAACTAGGTGCCGACCTGCGGTAAGCAACTCAGTTACGTCGAATTCGTGAAGCAGGCGCGAACCTTGAGTGGAGCCAACCCACACCCCGTCAACCCAGATCTGACCAATAGACTCAATCCCGTGTAGCCGCAATATCGTGCGCCCACCTGCAGGCCAGTCTTCCGGAAGTTCTACCCACCGCCGATAATCCCCCGTGGGGTTTTCGTCAGGAACATAGGGCGGGTCTAACGGGAATGGATAAGTGAGGTTAGTGTAAGCGGGGTTGCCCCGACCTTGGCCGGCAGGCAAGACCCAATGGGAAGGGACCTCAATTTTTCCCCACCCCTCTTCGGAAGTGGGAGAAAATGCTGGATCAGCCACGTCCGGCAGCTCTCCCGCAGGCTCCGGGTTGGCCGTATTACGTATGCAAAAATCCCACTGCCCATTCAAACTGATTTCCGGTTCTGTGCTCGGGAAAAAGGATCTGGGTGGCATTGCGCCACGGCCCGGTTCTTTAGTCTGTGGCAGCATCCAGTTTGTATCTGCCTTCACAGCGTTCCCTCCCGCTGCATTTTTAGGGTATTTGCCCATCTTTGCGCCTCATACGCCGTTACACTCCACAACACCTCTTCGTGTTGTATTCTGACAGAAACCCAACCTATCACGAGTTAGGCGCCAGCGACCGAGTTTTGTTCTGGCGGCAGGAGGGAACCGCAATGGCACGCACAACCAGGGCAGACGTCGCCCGTCTAGCCGGAGTTTCGCCCTCTACAGTTTCTGTTGTGCTAAATGGCAGAAGCTCACAACTACAGATATCTGCAGCGACCCAAAAGAGAGTTTTAGACGCTGCGGCAACGCTACGCTACATTCCGCAAGCATCCGCACGTGGACTTCGCACCCGCAAGTCCCGAACTATTGGTTTAGTGCTAGGGCAACTACCCGAAGACCCATACGCCCCCGTAGTGCGCGACGTCCTAATTACCGCAATAAGCACCTGCGCTAGCCGCGGTTACTTCGTGCTGCCAATCCCAGAACCAGCCGACGTGAACGCCTCTTTCCCGTTCGTGCGCTCCCTGCTAGGCGAAGTTGATCTAGCGGGGGTGATTTGTGAAACCACTTCAAAACAGCGATTCCTGGGACAGCTGTTAGACGAGGTCGACGTCCCTGTCATGTGGATGTCACTGGTAGAAAAACCCGACGACTTTCACGGCAGCGGACACATTCGCATCGACGAGCAGGCAGGCGTGCGCGAGCTAGTAAGCAACATAGATATTTCAGGCGACGCCACCGCACTCATGCTCACGGGCCCTAACTTGGACTACTCCAGACACAAGCCATTCATGAATAAATTCGGTTCGCAGGTGCGGCAAATCAATCTGCCAGACTGGACCTCTGCCACTGCTCAAAAAACGGTAAGTCAGATCTTGAAGAACGAAACTAACATCGGACTGATCTGGGCAGTAGACGACCCCCTTGCCGTAGGGGCGTTAGCCGCCTGCGAAGAAGCAAGGATAGCAGTTCCAGACCAGATTCAGATTGCAGGCTTCGGCCCCCAATCTGACCCAACAGCCCAGCTAGCGGGCATCACCAGCGTTGACTGGCCACTGCAGCAAATGACCGAGTTGGCGGTAACTAACCTAATCGAGTCCCTGTCTGGTAAAGCCCCCGCAACCAACCCGGTAGTCGACCTCGCCACCAAGGCCGTATGGCGCAAAACCACCCGCTAGCGCGCTTCTAGATCTCTGGGAAATTGTTGCGCCCTGCCCTAACTCGAGTTAGGCTTTAGCAGTGGTAACCCCAATTTCTAAAATAACCGCAGCCGCGGTTTTCCCACCTGAAGCAATACGAAAGACCAGGCTGTCCAAGCCAAAAGCCATGCAAAGCGCCCCAAATTTTGGGGCCGCCCGCATGCCCACAATGGCTACAGGCGGCCCCTTCTGGCGGAAAATTCCACCGTGCGAGCGCCCTTACGCCCCCTCAAAAGCGAGATTAAAGGAGGGCGGCGCGGTGCTCGCCAGTCTACGCTTGGGGCTGTAATTTTGCCCCTCCCACGCCTTCTCTGCCCGGGTGGAATAACCAGGCTGGACACGCCTTGCAGGCCACCACTCAAACCCCCTTGTTCGCCCGCACCCGCGTGGGTGAAAAATACTGCCCTCAGTTTACTAGCGCGCGGGGGCTGGCACCGGGCCTTTTGGCACAGTCCCCCCACCCAATTTTTAGGTCAGCCTTCCCCGGCCGAGGGCGGGCACAACAGTGGCCGGGAGGCTCACCTGCTTGCAGACAAGTGGGCGCTCCCGGCCACTCGGTTACCAATAGGCGCAACGCCTACTAGATGCGTTTAGCCGCGCTGGGCCCGGCGCCTTGCAACCAGGGCGCACCCTCCCATGAAGGTCCCAAGCGAGATCGCAGCAATTATGCCTGCCTGGGACCCTGTGTGGGCAAGGGCGGGCTCGCCCTCGGCGCGCACAACCGTACGGACAATCCGCTTGCCCGCCTTTGCGTCCTTCTGCTCGCCCTTCCCTTGGCCAGCCTTTTCGGCGGGGGTTTTACCCTTGCCTTCCTTTGCGGCCTCATCTATGCCTGGTCCGGTCTGCTCGCCCACGCCCGCCGGCTCCTGCCCGGGCACATCCCCCGTTTGGGTACCCGCATCGGTCCCGTCCGGCTTGGCCCCAGGCTTAGTTTCGTCCTCGCCCTTCGGATCTACCTTCGGGTCTACCTTCGGTTCTTCCGGCTTCACTTCCGGTTCAGCATCCGGGGTACCCTTCACGTACTTGATTTGCAGCGAAGCCACCTTCGCCTCATTCTTAGCTTCGGCCTTAAACACCAGGTAATGGCGGCCGTCGCGGTCGCGGAGCACGCGCGCTAGCGGCTGCGAACCATCCTCACTGTTCAAACTGAATACGGCCGGCTTGTAGCCGTCAAACTTTTTGATCAACGGGTCCGAAAGCCCAATGCGAACCTCCTGGCCCTCTACCACCTTTAGTTCGGCGCTGACAGGCACCCCTGCCTCGTTCTTGAAAGGTTCAGTGAGCAGCTCGGTGGGCCCATTTTCGCTCGGACGCACGTAAGTGAACTTTACGGTCACCTTCTTTTCGGGGTCCACCTTTTCTTCGACCAACTTCGCCTGGGCGTCCTTCAGCTGCTTGGTCAGCGCGTCCACGTCAGCCTGGCTGGCGTACGGGAAACCCGTGGGCAGGGAATTTTGCACCTTCTTGATCGCGTCCAAGAACGGGGTGCGCGACGCTGCCGTCCACCCGTTGCCCTTGGCGGGAGTCTTCGCCACGGCCTCGTCAAACGCCTTCTGCAACTCGGCCAGATCCGGGGCCTTGTATTCTTCCTTCGCCAAGGCGGCAATTGCCGCCTTGAGCGCCTTAGCGGCACGGTCGAAATCAGCGTGAGTATTCAGCGGGCCCGCCTCACCCGGGGCAAGAATCGAAGTTAGGTCCTTAGCGTCAACCAGGTTTGCGGCCTCGGCGAGGGCGGAAGTGAGCGCGTCGTAGCTAGCCTTCGTGTAGCGCTTGCCATCCTTGCCGTTTTCAGCCAGCTTCTTGTCGGCCTCAGCAATTAGGCGCTGCAGCGGCTCGCGGTCGAAGGGAGCCGGTTCGATCTTTTTGAACGCCTTATTTACTTCGTCGCGCATCTTCGCCAGGTCATCTTGGCTAATTCCCGCAGTACCAGCCTTGGCCTGCCCCACCAGGAACTCTGCTGCAGCTTTGGCCTGCTTGTAGGCGGCGTCAGTGCCTTCCTTAATCTTGATGCCGGCCGAGGTCGCAGCCTGGTAGTCGCGGTCGTGTTCGGCTATGGCGCCTTCAAGTTCCTTGGTGTCAAGCTTCTTCGGGGCAGAATCAATCTTTACGGTAATGGGCTGCTGACCTTTCAAGTTCAGCACAACGGAATCACCCTTGACCCAGATCGGGCTGCCCAGGCGGAACAGGGTCTTGTCATACTTGCCGTTGGTGTCCTCTGGCGCCCATTCCAGGGAGGCGGAAATAGCTTCGTTGTACTTGAGGCTGTTGTCATCTGGCAGCAGCAGTTTCCCGTCAAATTCCTCAACCCCCAAATCGGTTGAGGAATACGGCAATCCCAGCTGGCCGTACAGGGCAACTTTGACCGTCTTGCTAGTAGTGTCCTTCTCTAGAGTGGCGGCCCAAACTTTTAGGGTCCCACCCATGTCTAGCGAAAAGTTCTGTACGGAAGAATTGGCCTTCACGTTTTCAAATGTATTTTCATCAGCTGCGCTTGCGGCGGCGGGGAATACCGCCAGCAGGGCGAAACCTGCCACCAGGGCGGCCAGCGCCCGCTTGAGCAGGCCGATGCGGCCTGAGGTTTTCAGCATCGACTTACCTTTCTTCAGGTTAACTTAGGCGAGCCTAACCTTATAAGCGCCCAGGTGGGAGCGTCAATACGCCCTACCAAAAACGCTCTGTGGCGCACTTCTGCAGTCTCAAATAACTTACGTATGAAAACTACGCCCCTGAAACGTGCGCCCTCAGGCGTTGCCACAAGCTTTCCGCGCCGCACGTACCTCGCGGGTCAAAAACGCCCCCACCGCGCACACCGTACCCCCAAAGATTAGGGCCCACCAGGGAAAACGAGGCAACTCAGAGGGCCCACCCGCGTGGGCCAAATCGTCCTTAGCGGTGGGAATTACACGCTCGCCAGTAACCAGAATCCGGTGCGAATTGATGCCCAGCGGCGTACAGGTGACCAGGGTGGCCAAATCCTTGCCGGGCACGGGCTCAATCGCCCGGGTTTCAGAAGGGGCCACCACCTGCACTTCAAACACGCGGTAGGTGAGCACGCGCCCAAACACCTCCAACGTGAACGTATCCCCCTTGCGCAACTTATCCAGGTCCGTAAACAAGCGGGCCGACGCCAGCCCCCGGTGAGCGGTAATAACCGTGCGCGTCGAAGCTCCCCCAACCGGCAGCGAAGTACCCTCTAAGTGGCCAGCCCCCTTCAGCAGGGTGGCCTCCGAGGTGCCGTGATAGATCGGCATGTCAACATCGATCTTGCGGATGCGCACCCGCCCCATAGTGCCACTATCGTCAGCACGCAAAATATCGTTATAACTCCAAGTGCCCCGAGCCGCCCCCGTACCCGAAGCAATGCGAGCCCCCGACTTTAATTCCGCACCCGAAACCAACGCCTTGTTGTAGGCGGTAGCCGCATCTAACTGGGCCTGCCGGTCAGGGCGAACAGATTCGAGCTTATGAGCGTACTCACCCACAAGCTTCGACTGGTTGTATTGGCTAAACCAAGCTGCCGTCGACGGGTAAAGCAGTAGGCAAACCCCCACCAGCGCCAACACACTAATCAGGGTGGGCAAAAACAACCGCTTGACCAAAACAACCACCTTAATTAAAGGAAAACAAACAGGTCGAGGGCGACGGATTACCCGCCGCCCTCGAGCTAAACCCAAACCCTAGGCGCGCTTACGCGAAGAGTACAGGTACAGGCCACCAGCGATCGCTAGCACAGCGACACCGCCAATGGTCAGCAGCAGCTGGCCGGCAGCACCAGTCAGCGGCAGCGAGGGGCCGGTCTGCTTAGTGTTGTCGTAGACCAGATCGTCGTTAGTGGTCTTGCCAGCGGTAACGGTGATGGTCTTGCCTTCGGTGGGCAGCACGTAACCGGCAGGAGCCTTAGTTTCCTTCAGGGTGAACTGCTTGGTGATGCCGGTAGTGTCCTCGTTCTGGCCGATCTTCTTCAGGTAAAGGCCTTCGAACTCGTAGATGCCGTTGCCAACGTACTTGGCAGTAGCAACCTCGGTGTCGGTGTCCTTTTCGTATACCTTGAACTCGGCGCCTTCCAGGATCTTGTGGGTATCCTTGTCCTGCTTCTTCAGACGGTAGTTGCCGAGCACGGCCTTGTCAGAAGGAACGATGGTCGGAGGGGTGTCCGGAGTGGGCTTCTTCATGTCGTTGATGAAGAAGTTTGCACCGGTGTTTTCCACCTTGCCGTCTGCGGGCAGTTCCTTCAGGGTGGTCTTCAGAGCAAAGTTTAGCTTCTTGCCTGCCTGGCCCTTCAGCTTAGCTAGACCGGACTGGGTCAGCTCAACAGTGACGAAGTTATTGGTATCAGAAGTGGTGTAGTCGGCTGCGTCCAGCTTGGTGTCGCCAACCTTGACCTCGGCAGAAACGAACTTCAGGTAGGAAGCCAGCTTATCGGTTACGCCAGCCTTGGAGTAGTCCTTGCCTTCTGCAACGTTCGGCACGTTGTAAGAGATGTTCCAAACTAGGTTTTCGCCAACCTTCTTGAAACCGGTGTCGTCCAGAGTCTTAGCTGCCGGCTGGACTACCTCGTTCTTCGGGTAGGCGTGTACGTTGTACAGCCACTCAGAAGAGTTCGGGAACGGAATAGAAACGAAGAACGGCTTTGCCTTTTCAGTGACATTGTTGTTGCCGCTGTCGGTACCTTCAGTAACGTAGTAGACGCCTGCCGCCAGGTTGTCGAATTTGGCTACACCGCCGGCACCGGTGATCTGCGAGGAAGCGACGCCCAGGTTGTAGTCCTTACCATTTGCAGTGACCTTGGCATCGTCCTTGGCAGTCAGCTTCGAGACGACGTTCCAATCTTCAGCCTTCTTCAGGTCCAGGCCTTCAACCTTCTGCACCTTGAATTCGATGCCGCTTAGGGCCTGGGCACCAGCAGGAGCAGTCTGCTCAGTGCCGTCATTCTTTAGTCCCTGCCAGGTCGGCTTGGCGTACTTGTGTACGGTGATCGAACCGGTACGGTTCAGGTCCGGGTTGCCCTCGGCGGCAACGGCGTGCGGTGCCACGAGGATAGTCAGCGCGCCCAGCACTGCAGCCAGTAGCGCTCCGAGGATCCTGGCGATCCTCTGCTTCTTTAGCTGTTCCATTAATATTCCTTTCCAGTCATGGAACTTCTGCCGGCCTCGCGGCTCAGCTGTTTTTGCGTCGAAGGAGCCAGCCTGCTCCCGCGGACGCGGCGACTATTCCACCCACCAGGTAGAAGATGTCGCTGCCAACCCCGCCGGTAAACGGTAGGGGTGGGACGTCTTGTTTCTCGTTTTTGATATTTCCGAGGGCGACGTTGGTTTTGCCCTCGCTCGGGTAGATATCTACCCGGTGTACGCGCCGGTTGAGCTTGTAGGCGACGGGGGCTTTCACTTCTCGTAGGAAGTAGTTACCCCACCCCATTTCGGTGAGGGCGAAGTGGCCCCCGCGCGGGTCTTTGTCCGGCCCCTTGCACCTGTTGGCGGCTCCTGCCACGCAGTCCTCAATGGTGACGTGCCTGATCACTCGATGTTTGGGCGAGGTAGCCTGCGAGTTGTCATTGCCGTTGATCTGCCAGGTGGACCCTGCTAGCGGTTTGCCAGATTCGGCATCCACCTTGGTCCAGGTAACCCTGCCCTTTATCCGGTGGTTTGGCACTAGCACGCGACTTGGGCGTGGCCCGCCCGCCTGCACTCGCACGGGAATTCCATCCGTTTGCTGATAGCCCTTCGGGGAGGCCGGTTCCACCACCACATAGTTGCCGGGCGCAAGGTTGCGCCAAGTGGCCTCGCCGCGGCCATCGGTTTTTTGCGTGGCGCCGATTCGTTCTTCGTTGCCATCACACCTTTGGTTGCCGTTGGAGTCTTTGCACAATTGCAAGTCGACTCCCGCCAGGCGCGCCTCAGAGGGCATAGAAGCCTCGTCGGTGGCCCCCGCCCTCGCCATAGAATCGGCATCATATTTGACGGCGGTCACTTCCCCGCGGGGAGCACCGTTAGTAATAGTGCAGGTAAGATCGCCGCTGCCGGAACCAGTCACCCTGGCTGCGAAACGGTGTTCACTATTTTCGATAACCCTGGCTGGGCGCACTATGCCGGCGCCGTCAGTGCAGGTTACGTTCTTGTCGTAGGCGGTTAGTTTCGAGGCCGATCGGGCCCCCATGCGCTCTTCGACAACGTAGCTAGTGGCATTGTCGCGCACCAGCGAGTCAGTCTCTGCGCGGTTACCCCTGCCAGTATCAGCGGATTTGTTCTGACTTTGGCGGTTGCGCTCCTCGTACACGTTCACTTTGAAGGAGTCAGCTCCGGCCGCACGCGACTGCACTACCTTCGCAGCCCGAATAGTTGGCAGGGCCGCGCCGCACCCTTCCAGGTCGGTCATCTTAGAACCAAAGCGGAAGTCGTAACCGCCCGCGTTGCGCGGTTCCGGCATTTGATATACCGGGCGCAGGGAATTGTCGTTCAAGCCCAGCTTGAAAAGCTGCTTGCGGTTCGGAGCGCGAGTGTAGACGGCCGACAGGTAGAAGCTGCCGTCGGCTCCGGCTGCGAAACCGTTAGCCTCCCAATACGCCATACCTTTGTAGGGCCAGCCGGGAATGCCGGAATTGGTTACGTTCACGCTGCGAACTAGCTGCGCGTCTAGGGCAGGCTCGCCCTGGGTGCGCACCGAAACCGTCTTGTTATTTCCTCTGCCACCCACCGACGATGTCCAGCTACGCTGAGCATTTTGGAGCGCACGAGCATAATCAATGCGGTAAATATTTACTTTTAGCTTTTCGTTGCCCGAAATCCATTTAGTGTTACCTTCAGCAGACGCTGCAAGCACGTATAGGTTGCCGCGCGAATCGAACAGCAAGTCGGTAAGGAGCTTCGCCGAGGGCATATTGTCTACCCAGAAGTTGCCTAGGCTCGAGACGGAATTCCTTTTCGGGTCGTATGCCAAAACCCTAATCTGGCGGCGGGGGCTCGCGTTGTTTTGGAGGGCGTCTCCGGCCACCACATATTGGCCTTGCGGGCTTACAGTACCGCCACTAAAAGGCATTCCCGCGCCGAGCACCTTAATAGTTTCTAGCCGCTGGTATTGCCCGTTTACTACTACGCCCCTACTAATGTAAACGGGGGCGCTAGTACCCGTGTGAGTAGATTTTGTCGCGCGATGTTCGGCATGGAAAACTGTTCCATCCGGGCTAATTCCCAACGCATCATAGCCTTGCCCGGCACCGGTGATATTTGGCCTTGTCCGCCGCTCGATAATGGCCAGGTTTCTTGGCCCAGAAGTGACCCTGTTGCCCTGCAGCTGGAAGTTTTCCAAGGAACCATTGGCCGATTCGATCCAAGTAATACTGCCCGGCTTGCAAAATTCCTGCGCACCGGAAGCGCGATAGTACCCTGCGGTGGGGGCAGTCTGAGCAGCGGCGGGATTTTCTTTCCGCTGCGCAGATTTTTGCACGCCCTCGCCCTGTGCAGGCGGTTTTTGAGCGGATTCCGGCAGTGCCTCTTCAGCGTTTGAGGCTGCGGGGTTGCTGCCGCTTACCTGCCGTTCATCGGTGCGGCGCGCAGAGGCGCCCGCAGGCGAGCCTTCGCCCTCAACAGGGGCACTTTCCCGCGTGTTTTTGGGGTTTGTAGCCGGCGAGGACGAATCCGGCCCCGTTACGCTTTGCCTATCGCCAGGGGCGGGCTGTGCCTCAGCAGCCTTCCCCCCAATGGCGGGTCCGTCGGCCAGCGCAGAGCCGCCAAACACAGTAGAAGCCACCAGCGCAGCACCAGCTACAGCCGCACAGGCTGCACTCACATAGCTGTTCTTTCTACCCAAGGCTTTACTTTCTATCCGCCAACATGAACCTAACGACCGGGAACCGGTTGCCAACCTGCAGAAGGCGATAGCTTTAGCCTTTAGCAAGACAGCGAGAAGAAAGCTACCACGTGGCGAAAACAGTTGGAATTGGACCAGCTGGCTAATTTTTAAAAAGATTTCCATGCACGTCTGTTCCAGCACAATGAATATTCCTAGAAATTAGAGTTAAAATAAACGGGGAACACTGAGCGGGTGCATGAACGCCAAATACAATGGAGTAGTTTCGGCAATGGTTCCCAATACCATAAAGGCGTTTAAGTGGGATGAATCATATTTAGCGTGAACGGATATTTCGAATACTGAGAGTCTGGATACCAAAGGTTCACTAGCTACGATTTTGCTGTGTTTTATTTGTGAATAAGTGGCGCCTTTGGCTGCAGGAAGCTTTTATTGTGAGCGGGCGGCAAGGCAAGCAAGCAAATTTGCCTAGGCCGGGGCGGCTGCATGCTGCAGGCCCCTAATCCAGCCCGGCTCTTAGGCCAACTAATTTGTCCATTTGCGCGCATTTTGCGCCTTAGTTTTCGCACCTGCGTCATTGGCGGAAAACTTTTCTCCCTGTAAGCAAGGCAAGCGTTTTTGTTTCGAGGGCCAGGCCCGGCTTAGCGCAGTGCACGCGCACAAACGAAAGCGGTAGCCGCAGCCCAAGCTTGCGGCCTGCAAGAGGCCGGGTACGGTACCGGGGGCAATTCCGCCCTAAAAGGACGGCCGCCCTCGTCGGCTGGTTCACCCCGGGAAGGAAACACCGCAAATAGTTCTGGCATGCGGTAACCGAAATGGGCTGCCGCCTTGTCCAACCTGAGCGCTACCTCGTGGGCATGGCCGGTAAAGCCTTCGGCAAGCATTCCCTCGATGATCATTCCGTTGTCGTGCGCCCACACACTCCCACAGTGGTAGGAAAGAGGGTGGAACGCAGCCGAAGAAGCAGCGAGCGTGCGCACCCCGTAGGCCGTCAGCAAATCGGGTTTGCATAGGAAAACTATTGATCATCGCCGGCCGGCTGGCGGACTTATCCACAGATTGTTCTGAAGCGGTTGCGAGGGAAAAAGCCGGTCGGTATTTTTATTTTTGTGAAACATGCAACGAAGCATCTAGCCGCCACTGCCCTAGCACTCGCCCTCCTATGCACCGGCTGCTCCACGGCTAAAAACTCCACCCCAGAAGAAAAACCCACCCAACCAAGCCCAACCCAAACCCCATCACAAACACCAACCCCAAAATCCGGGTGGGAAGACGGCCCACCCCTACTACCCGTCCAAGCACAAAACAACACCCAAGAAGGCGCAATAGCCACCGGCAAATTCTTCATCGAAGCCAACGACTACGCCATCCAAACCGGCGACACCCAACCCATGCAAGAAGTCATA
>NZ_ATUW01000010.1 GCF_000420405.1 Winkia neuii subsp. neuii DSM 8576
AGTCACTGCCACGGATTATTCTTTGTTATTTGGTTGGGCCCAACCCCTCTATATAGTGGGGGGTTGGGTCCTTCTGTTTGTTAAACCCGCCGTCTTGTTAAACCCTTGGGCTTGCTTGTTGTTTAAGCCCGGTTTGCTTGCCGGGGTCCGGGTAGTCGGGCTGTTATGGCAGGGGGGGTGCTCCCTGGCAGGGGGCGGGTTGCGGGTGGGGCCCCTCCGGGAGGGGCGGGCCGGCCCACAAACAACACAAGGATAGAAACAAAGTCCTCTTATCTTCGCTGCCAAGATGTTGGAAGGGATTTTTATCGGCAAGGGTAGCAAGAGTGTTTTTCAGAGCCCGACTTCACACTGAGGAGCGGGCTCGCCGGTCACAGTTTCTACTATGCTAGAGACAAGTACTTACCACTATCCGAAGGAATACTGTGAACGATCGTTTTTCAAGGGACTGGCATAGCCGTGAGCGCGCTCCCAAGTGGCGGGAGAATAGCAAATCTGGGCGCTCCGATCGTCAGCAGAAGTACGGCAGGGATGGCCAGTTCCGACATGACGAGGGTAGGGGACACTCCAGTCATAATTCTGACCGGAAGCGTCGTTATGACTCGGATCGCCGTGATAGTGGCAAGAGGCATTTCGGTCGCGAAGGCGAACGGCGTGATGGTCACCAGCGAGGAGCGTGGCGGTCAGAAGATCGTGGTAAGAGGCGTTTCGACGATCGTCGTTCCGGGGGAAAACGTTTTTCTGATCGCCCGCGGAAACAGCATGGCCGTAACGAAGAGCGAGGTCCCCGGGATTTCCGTCGGCAAAATAAGTGGGACTCGCGACGCAACGAACCCGAGATTCCCACGAATGTTAAAGCGGAGTCGCTCGACCCCGCCGCTCGGAAAGCTCTTGCCGGGTTAAATCCCGATAATGCCGATATCGTAGCGAGGCACCTCGTTATGGCGGGTTCGCTTGTTGACGTTGATCCACAGGCGGCCTACGATCATGCTCAGGCGGCAGTGGCGCGCGCTGGTCGGATTGGCGCGGTGCGCGAGGCAGCGGCGTTGTCCGCCTACGCTTGCCAGAAGTACCAGGAGGCACTACGCGAGGTTCGGGCACTGCGGCGCCTAACTGGTGAGGATACCCTCCGGGCGATTGAAGCTGACTGTGAGCGCGGAATGGGGAAGCCCCAGAAGGCGCTCGACATCATTGGCGATACGTCTACGGCCGGGATGTCAGTTGCAGATCAAGCAGAGCTCGCTCTGGTCGCGTCGGGGGCTCGAGCTGATTTGGGAGAACCCGATGCAGGCCTGCTAGTGATCGACGATTTTTTGGCAACTCGGAAGGTTGAAGACGACGAGACCCTTTCGCGTCTTCTACAGGTGAAGGTCGATCGCTTGCGTGAACTCGGAAGGGACGAGGAAGCGCAGCAGACCGAGGCACAGATCCCTGCTGTGCCAGAACCGCTTACTATCGTCGATTTCGACGAGGTAGTTGAGGCTGAAATGGAATATGTCGCCTCAGATTTGCAGGGATCGCGCAAACCACTCAATGAAAAATATGAATTGGCCCTGGTTGACTTAGACGGAGTTGCCTATATGGGCTCAAAGCCTATCGAACATGCCGGAAGTGGTCTCATGGCTGCGAAGGACTCCGGGATGGAACTCGTTTTCGTGACTAACAACGCCTCGCGTACCAGGCAGCAGGTTAAGGAAAAGCTCGCCGGCTTTGGAATCGATATCGACGAAGACAAGATTATGACCTCTGCTATGGACGGGGTCGCAATCCTGAAAGAAATACTCCCTCCTGCGGCAAAGGTACTTGCGATCGGTGGCAAGGGGCTGTTTGCTGCCGTAACTGAGGCTGGTTTTGAATTGGTGAATTCCGCGGACGACCACCCTGCAGCGGTAATTCAGGGATATGATGCCTCGCTCGGATGGAGTGACTTGTCCGAAGCAGCCTATGCCATCAACAATGGGGCAGCCTTTGTAGCTACGAACATGGATGCCACGCTCCCGACAGAACGCGGTTTCAGCCTTGGAAACGGTTCCTTGGTCCAGGCAGTTATTCACGCAACCGGAGTTGAACCCAGGCCAGGCGGAAAGCCGTTTCCTGGGATCTACCGGCATGCGGTAGAAATTGCCGAGGGGTCGAAGGCACTGTGCATCGGCGATCGCCTCGATACAGACATTGCCGGCGCTCGCGCAGCAGGGTATCCGGTACTGCACTTGCTGACGGGCGTGGCGAGTGCCAAAGATGTTGCTTTGGCGAAGAAAGAAGAAAGGCCTACATATCTTGGCCTGGATATGCGTTCATTGCTAGAGCCGGTACCTGGCCCTGTCAAGACCGCCAACGGCGATTGGGTCTGTGGGGCTTCGCGCGGATTCAGGGTCGAGCGAGGAACCATTCAAGTTGACGAGGTAGCTCTCGGTCAGGATTCATTGACGTTGGAGCTCGATGACTACAGGGCTCTTGTCGCTGCCGTGTGGGAGGCACGCGATCACCGAGATCGGGTGAATGTTCCGGAAATAGAGGTTGTTCGCAACCGCGAAGAGCGTCTCGAGGACAAGGATTTGGGGGAAAGGTCTGGTTCAGTCGAGAACGAGGTGCAGGCCGGGCAGAGTGATTACTCTGTTGCAGATTCGGCAGCGGTAGATAATGAAGACAATGAGTGATCTGGAGGTGGATTTGTCAAATATCCAACAAGCCTTGGCAAATCTCACCGACAATCCTCTTGCCATACAAGTACAAATACTAAAGGACATACAGCAGCAACTAGCTGAAGCACTTACGACAGTAGGGAACTGATGGGCAGGCTAAGGCGTATAGATTCTGAGCTGGTGCGCAGAAAGCTCGCGCCTTCTAGAACAAAAGCTGCCCAGCTTATAGCGTCGGGTCAGGTCAAGCTAGACGGACAAGTGGTAACAAAACCTGCGAGGCAGGTGGACCCCGCCCAGGCAGTAACAGTATCTCACGTGCCTGGTCAGGACTATGCTTCCCGAGGCGCTTACAAACTTGCTGGTGCGCTGGATCTTTTGGCGCAAAGCGGACCTCGAATAAATGGCGTGCGCTGTCTAGATGCCGGTGCCTCAACAGGCGGATTTACTGACGTGTTGCTTCGCCGAGGTGCGGCCTCTGTGGTGGCAGTTGACGTGGGGTACGGGCAGATGGCCTGGCGCTTGCGAACTGACCCTCGAGTAGAGATGCTCGAACGGACTAACGTGCGTACCCTTGAGGCCGAACAGGTCGCTCCTGCGCCATCTTTGGTGGTGGGGGACCTGTCCTTCATTTCACTAACCTTGGTGATTCCCGCTTTGGTGAGAGTATCTTCACCCAGAGCTAACTTCTTGCTAATGGTCAAGCCTCAATTCGAGATCGGTAAGGACCGGCTCGGACACGGGGGAGTGGTTCGCGAGCCCGAGCAGCGCATCGAAACGGTTCTAAAGGTAGCTGAGTGCGCCATCGAAAACGGTCTAACCGTTAAGGCCTGCGCGGCTTCTCCGCTCCCCGGGCCCTCTGGAAATGTCGAATATTTTCTCTACATGTCAAAGCTCCAAGAGACTGCGAAAAATGCGCCCGAGCTTTCTGCCATGGTACGCAAAGCAGTCGAAGACGGGCCTAGGGGAGCTCACAAATGAGGAAGGTGTACGCCCAGCTACATTCGGATCGTCCCGCCGCAAAGGCCGCTTACCTCGAGCTGCGTATGGGCTTGCAAAAACAGGGCGTAGTACTGGTTGACCATATCGATTCCGAAGTGGAATTGGTAATGGCAGTTGGGGGCGACGGTACTGTTTTGTCTGCTGCCCCCCTTGCGCGCGAAGCAGGGCTGCCCCTATTCGGTATAAATCTGGGGCACATGGGTTTTTTGACCGAGGCTGAAAAGGAAGATCTAAAAGTCGTAATCGACCATATAGTACGCGCTGACTTCGAAGTCGAAAATCGGATGAGCATGCAAATAGCTGTGCGTAGGCCCGGGGCGAAGAACGTTACAGATTGGGCGTTGAATGAGGCTGCAATCTTGCATACTGACGCCGCCCACCCAGCACATTTTGGGCTCGGTATAGACGGACAAGGAGTATCGACGTACGGGGCCGACGGAATAATTGTTGCCACTCCAACCGGATCGACGGCCTACTCGTTTAGCGCTGGCGGGCCTGTTGTGTGGCCAGATGTGCAGGCCCTGGTTGTAACACCTTTAGCAGCACACGGACTTTTTACTCGGCCGCTGGTAGTTTCTCCGACTTCAATAGTAGAGGTTGCTATCTCACCGTTGCAGCGCAGCCGGCTGGAACTTTGGGCGGACGGGCAGCGCTGTACTCCCCTGGAACCGGGTACGACAGTGCAAATGACACGCTCTGAAAAGCCCGTTCGCTTCGCGCGCATAAATGCCGCACCTTTTTCCTCTAGACTTGTTCGGAAATTTGATCTTCCAGTTCATGGTTGGCGGGATAGCTAGTGCTCGAAGAACTTAGTATTGAAAATCTTGGGGTAATCTCCAAGGCCGTTGTTTCATTCGCTAGTGGACTCACGGTTATAACCGGCGAAACTGGAGCCGGCAAGACCATGGTGCTCACCTCTCTGGGGTTACTCACTGGAGCCAAACCCGACGCGGGAAAGGTACGTGCTGGAAGCGAACGCGCCCACGTAGAGGGGCTATTCGCAATCGAAAGCGATGGAGCAGTCCAAGATCTTGTCTTGGGTGCCGGCGGTGAAGTCGAGGAGGGGGCCGTGTTACTTTCGCGGACTGTGCCAGCCAAAGGTCGGTCGCGGGCATTTGCCGGGGGGCACTCCGTTCCTGCTGGAATACTTCGCCAGGCTGGGGAATTCTTAGTTGCAGTACACGGCCAAACAGAGCAATTGAAGCTGCGCTCGGCAGCGGCTCAGAGAGCTCGTGTTGATCTGGCCGGAGGGGAAAAATTGGGTACAGCTCTAGCCGCATACCACAGCTCTTTCGGGCGCTATCGCCGTGCTTGCGCCAAGCTCGAGGATTGGCGCACCAGTGCGCGTACTAGACAGGTGGAAATAGAAGTACTGCGCTCTGGCATTGAACAGATTGACGAATTAGCGCCGAAGCCCAACGAGGACGAACAGCTGCGTTCACAGATCGAGCGCCTAACCAACGTCGAAGACCTGCGCGAAGCTACTGCCGGCGCAGCCTCTTATTTGAACGCGGAGGGGGGAATAGTTGACTCTGTTGGCGCAATAATTGAAGCCTTGCAAAAAGCCACCCGCTATGATCCAGCGCTAACGAACCAGCTTCAAGTCGCCTCTGGCATAGAGGCAGATCTTCAAGAGCTAGCTAGAACGATCTCGGACTACCTCGAAAGCTTGCAAGCTGATCCGAATGAGCTTGAACGTATGCACGAGCGATTGGCAAAGATAACCGAGGTGGGCAGGGGCCGGGCGGCCTCGGCTAGCGGGTTACTGTCCTGGCGCAAAGAGGCCAGCCAAAGGCTGTCCGAAATCGATGGAGGCAGTGAGCGAGAGCAGGAACTTGAGGCCGAGGTTCAAGCCTGCTTCGCCGAGGCGGACAAGCTCGCAAAAGAGCTAACTAGGCTGCGCAAGAGGTCTGCCTCCGCCCTCGCGAGCGCTGCTACCCGAGAGCTGAAAGAGCTAGCAATGCCCAATGCGCAAATTGTTGTTGAGGTAAGACCGCTTGCCGAACTGGGAGAAAACGGGCAGGACGAAGTAGCTATCAGACTAAAGCCGCACCCTTCTATGCCGGCTGTAGATTTGGGTGAGGGGGCTTCAGGGGGAGAGCTTTCGAGGATCATGCTCGCCTTGGAACTATCTACTCTTGGTCGAGGCGGGCAAAGCCCGGTCATGGTATTTGACGAAGTCGACGCAGGCATTGGTGGGCAGGCAGCGACCTCAGTTGGATTGAGGCTGGCCCGGTTAGCTCAAAATAGGCAAGTAATAGTTGTCACTCACCTGGCGCAGGTAGCCGCGTTCGGGCAAACTCACATCGTTGTGGAAAAATCCGGCGCAAACGCGGCGGTAAGGCAAGTTGAGGGCGAGGAACGAGTCCT
Source organism: Winkia neuii subsp. neuii DSM 8576 (assembly GCF_000420405.1). Classification (GTDB taxonomy): domain Bacteria; phylum Actinomycetota; class Actinomycetes; order Actinomycetales; family Actinomycetaceae; genus Winkia; species Winkia neuii. The sequence continues at coordinate 6,009 of NZ_ATUW01000010.1, forward strand.
AGAGCTCGCTCGCATGTTATCTGGACACACGGACTCAAAATCGGCAAGAGTGCACGCCGCTGAGTTGTTAAACGGCTCGCACGTGTAATACTAAGGTCCGTGGCAACGTTGTTCAGAAGGACAAAGAAGCGGGGGGTATCCCTAAATGAGGGGCCCGCCCAGGTAGACAAGCGCACCAAAAATCTGACTCGCAGGTTGGAAGAAGGCTCAATTGCCGTCATCAACCACGCCGACATTGACCGGGTAGCAGCAGAGGCACTTGTTGGCGCAAAACCGATTGCTGTCTTGAACGCGGCCAAATCCACCACGGGTCGTTATCCGAATATGGGCCCGGGGATAATTTTAGACGCGGGTATCATCCTAATCGACGATTTAGGCACCGACGTAATGCAGGTGCGTGAGGGCACTACTCTCACCATAAAAGGCGACGAGGTTTACGCCGACGGTAAGTTATTAGCCGCAGGGAAGCGGCAGGACCAGCAGTCTAATCAGGCTGCAATGGAAGAGGCGCGCTCTGGTCTTTCAGTGCAAATTGAGGCGTTCGCAGCCAACACCATGGAATACCTGCGGCGAGAACGCGACCTCTTACTTGACGGCGTCGGCGTTCCCCGCGTGCGTACAAAGCTCGATGGGCGCCAGGTGCTCATTGTAGTTCGCGGTTACAACTACAAGGAAGACTTGCGCTCGCTAAAACCGTACATTCGCGAATACAAACCTGTGCTTGTAGGAGTCGATGGGGGAGCCGACGCGATACGCGAAGAAGGCTACCAACCGGACATGATCATTGGCGACATGGATTCGGTTAGCGACGAGGCGCTGCGCTGCGGTGCCGAAATTGTTGTGCACGCATACAAAGACGGCAGGGCGCCAGGTACTGAACGGCTCGACCGGCAGGGCATTGACTACATTACGTTCCCAGCTACCGGTACTTCCGAGGATGTTGCTATGCTCCTCGCCGACGACAAGGGGGCGGAGCTGATAGTCGCCCTCGGAACCCACGCCACGTTAGTCGAATTCCTGGACAAGGGGCGCGCCGGCATGGCCTCTACTTTTCTGACCCGTTTGCGGGTCGGCTCAAAGCTAGTGGATGCCAAGGGAGTCTCCCAGCTATACCAACCCAAGGTTTCAAATAAGCAGGCGCTCTTGTTCGCGCTGGTTGGGGTAGCCGCCGTGTTGATTGCGTTGGCAGTTACACCGGCAGGGCAGACCTTCTATGGCGTAATTGGGCTCTATTTATCTAGACTCTGGGCGTCAATAACCGGAGCCAGCGGCTTCGGGCCTATTTATCCGTTCACGTAAGAGGTTGAATCTTGATTGATTTTCGCTACCACCTAGTTTCCCTAATGGCGGTTCTCATCGCCTTGACGCTCGGCGTGATATTGGGAGCAGGACCGCTACAAGGGCCACTCTCATCCGCGCTCACAGGGCAGGTCAACCGTCTTACCGAACAGCAGGCCACGCTCAACGAACAGCTCTCTGAGGCTCACAAGTCAGTGCAGAATTCTGATTCCTACGTGAACGGGTTGGCCGCCGCAGTTCTTCCTGGCTCTCTCAAAGATCAAAAAGTTGGCCTTATTGTTCTGCCTGGCGCCGAGGCAGACGACGTAAAGACAATTTCGGACAAGCTGGGCCAAGCAGGTGCGAAGGTTGTTGGGCAAGTGTCTTTGGAAGCAGACTGGTTCACCCAGTCCCGGGAATCCTACCGCAAGTCATTAGTTTCTTCGATAACCTCGTACCTCGAGACAGCTCCCGAGGGTGGGGCCTCCACCGGGGCGATAATGGGATCGGGCGCAGTGCAGTTACTGACTGCACCAGGCGACAAATCTAATGCGCTTGCAGAGGTGCTCACCGCTAAATCTGCCCCGTTAGCTACTATTACCAAGAATGTCTCTGAACCCGCTAAATCGGTAGTTGTAATTGGCCCGCGCAACCCCGATGCAGTTGCTAAGAACGGCAAGAAGGCAGGTAAGACCTATAGTGACGATTCAGTTACTGGCCTGGCCCAGGCGGTCGCTAAATCCCCCGAATCTGGAGTGCTAGTTGGAAGCGCTGCAGCGGAAGATTGCTTTATCGCGAAGGTCCGCGCCGGAGGCGTATCCGTGGCAACAGTGGACTCTATCAGCCAAATAAGCGCCGCCGTTTCTACTCCACTAGCACTTAGTGCGGCAAAGGCCGGTCACCCTGGAGCTTTCGGCTTCCAGACGGGGGCAGACAAGCCCCTTCCTCCGGTAAAGGCACAGTAATGAAGGCCGGTTGTTTCGGAGTAGGCCTGGCAGCTGTCAGCTCGGCTGTAGCGTCTCGAATAGTTGGCGACCGCAAGGAGTGGGAACGACAAAATTTCACGGGGCAAAGTCTTTCTCTTCGAGGCGGTGTGCTGAGCGCTGCAGTAGCAGTAGGCGCAAGTAGCCTAGGTGTCCTCGTATCCGGTAAGTCACTCTTGCCCGCGGCGCTGCTAACCGGAGTTAGTGCCTGGAGTGGCTATATCGACGATATGGACCAAGGAGAACGAGACGGCAAAAAGGTAGCCAAAGGCTTGCGAGGGCATCTAACGGCACTGAAGGATGGGTACATAAGCACCGGACTTGTTAAGCTTGCGGCTATAGGGGGAGCCTCCGCCCTCGCTGCCCTTACGCTCGGGCGGCGCCGCGGCAAGGCTGGTTTAGGTGATTGGCTGGCAGGGGCAAGCATGCTTGCTGCGGGAACAAATATGATCAACCTGCTCGATTTGCGTCCAGTCCGCGCGCGCAAGGGGGTGCTGGCACTATCCTTGCCGCTTTCTCTTGTTAGCGGCCCCGCTGGGACCCTGGGGGGCATAGCAACAGTGGCAGCAGCAAAAGGATTTAGCCAGGATGCAAAGGCTTGCACCATGTTGGGCGACACCGGTGCGAATGCGCTCGGAGCGTTGACTTTTTACGGGCTTGCAAAGGCGTTACCCCTGTCCGCCCGCTATGGCGGGGCGGCCCTGCTAGTGGCGCTCACGTTTGCTTCTGAGAAGGTTAGCTTTTCGGAAGTAATTGACTCTGTAGACGTACTCCGGAAGATTGACAGCTGGGGCCGGCCAGATGGGCGCTAAGGGCCCTCTGAAACAATTCCTCGGGGCCGCAGGATTGATATCGATCCTAACGCTTGGGGCACGGATATTCGGGTTTGCCCGCTGGTTCGCCCAATTTGCATGGGTGGGGCAAGGCGAGACCGCAAATGCCTACGCCTCCGCGAATCAGATTCCCAATATTATCTATGAGGTAGCAGCAGGCGGAGCGCTCGCCGGCATTACGATACCCCTGCTAGCAGCACCATTGGCAAAGGCGATGAAAAAGGACGTCGCCCGCATTTCTTCTTCGCTGCTAACTATGTCCCTTGCTGTCCTAATTCCGCTTGCGATTCTAATTTGTTTTGGTGCTCCACTAATTTCAGCATGGCTACCAGCTCCGGTAGGAGCAAACCAAGCTAGCCAACGTGAACTACTAACCTCTTTTCTGCGGGTGTTTGCGGCCCAGATCCCGCTCTATGGGATATCGGTGGTCCTTACCGGCGTTCTCCAAGCTCACAAGAAATTTTTCTGGCCTGCGTTTGCGCCGCTACTTTCCTCTGTCGTGGTAATAGCAACCTACGGTCTATACGGGTTGAATCCTGGCGCTTCAGACAGTGCCGGGGACGTAAGCCAGGTGGCCGTAAATGTTTTGGCTTGGGGAACTACGGCGGGGGTATGCGCGCTATCGCTTCCCCTATTTATTCCAGTAGCCAAGTTGGGAATCCGGCTTCGTCCTCGAATTGATCTCACACAGGTAGAAATGAAACGGGCGGGAGCACTCGGGTTCGCAGGAGTAGGTGCGCTCTTGGCTCAACAATTTGCCGCGCTGAGCGTGCTTTCTATTGCCCGAGCCTACGGGGACGTGGGCACTGTAGCAATTTACCAGTACACCCAAGCTGTTTATATGTTGCCCTACGCTGTGCTGGCAGTGCCAGTTGCTACAGCAGTTTTTCCGGACTTGGCGAGAACAGCGGCCCAGGCGGGCAGGCGCGGCTTTGCCCGTGCCACTGAAACCTCCACTAGCGCAGTTATTGCCGTATCCTGCGTGGGATGTGGGCTACTAATTGCGGGAGCTAAGCCGGTTTCAAACGTCTTCGAATTCCTGAAACCCGTACCCGGAATGGCACACGCGCTCTTGGCGCTCGCCCCTGGGGTCGTGGGATTCGCCCTCATCTACCATTTGTCGCGAGTCTTCTACGCAATAGATAGAGGCAGCATTGCCGTTGCTGCCACGGCCAGCGGCTGGTTGATAACTGCGGGTGGTTCCTGGGCGCTTGCCCGGCTGCTGGCACCGGCGGGGGCTAACGGGCCTGCAACACTGCTTGCTCTCTCGATCGGGTCTTCTATTGGAATGCTGTCGGCAGGCGTGGGGCTTGAATGGGGACTTGTGCATATTGGCCAGAAGAAGGCAAGTCGCCACACTCTGATAGTACTGGTCAAATGTGGCATCCCCTCTTTAGCTTGTGGGGGACTGGCATGGCTTTTGGAGACTCCGATCGTTGCGGCTTTGCCAGGCGTGTCGGGTACGCTGGCTGCGGGGGTAGCCGGACTATTGCTCGTCGCGGTAGGAGCGCTGCCCGCGCTCGGCGTCGTTAGAAAAGGAATGCGCAATGAGGATCATGCTCTTGATGGCCAAGGCAGCGGGTGGGGTTCCAGTTCACGTAAGGCAAGTGAATGAATTATTAGCTCAAGCCGGGCATGAGGTAGTGGTGGCCGGCCCAGCAGATATGGTGGGTGGATACAAAAGGCACTTTCCGGTAGAAATTGGTTCTTCGCCCTCGCGAGGGGACTTAGTTGCGATAGCTCGTATTTCAGAGTTCGGACGCGATTTTGACGTTATCCATGCTCATGGGCTGCGGGCTGGGGCTCTTGCCTGCCTAGCTCGTACGGGGAAAGCCAAAATAGTGGTGACTTTGCATAATCGTCCTGTAGGTGGAACAACGGTGCGATTCCTGGGGCGCGTGCTAATGCGAATCGTTGCCCGTGGCGCAGATACGGTACTGGGCGTCAGCCCGGACCTTGTGCAGTGGGCACTCGAGTGCGGGGCAAAACGTGCTGAGCTGGCTCTGGTACCTGCCCCCTTCCGTGGGAAGGGTGACAAGAGACGTTTCCTCTCTAAGGTGAAGCTCGGTGAAAAACCCATATTGCTGCAGGTTGCTAGACTCTCGAAGCAGAAAGGCCTTGACACCTTTATTGAGGCTTTGAAACTGGTGAAGAATCCTTTTGAAGCTGTAATTATAGGGGACGGCCCCCTGGAAGCTGAACTGAAGAGGCAGTCTAGTAACCTCCCGGTTCACTTTCTAGGAAGGCGAGACGATATTGCCGATGCACTGGCTGCATCCGATATCTTCGTTTCCACCGCTCGGTGGGAGGGCCAGCCCGTAGCTATCCAAGAAGCTCTTACGGCAGGAGTACCGGTGATAGCTACGGACGTGGGGGGAACGAGCGTAGTCACTGGCAAAGATGGAGCCAGGCTGGTTGCGGAAGAACCTCAGTCTATAGCGAGGGCGATTTCAGAACTTTTGGCAGACCCGGAGGCCAGAGTTGTTGCGGGCAGGCGGGCACGCGAGGCGGCGGCACGCTTGCCGAGTCCAGCAGAGGTGGTGGAATCTTTAGAACGCGCCTACGCCCTCGAAAAGAAAAGGCCCCGAAAGGCATAAATAGGAGGAATCATGCTGTCCGATCAGGTTGAAAGTAAGCCCGTCCTCAATTCTTCGAAACCCTGGCGGGGGGCGATTTTTGAAATTGCCACAGATGAGGTGCGTTTTGGTGACAAAAACGTGCACCGCGATTATTTGGATCATCCGGGAGCTGTTTGCATCGTTGCTTTGAAGGAAGAACCGGTGCCCCAGGTTTGTCTTATAAAGCAATACCGCCATCCGGTTCGGGCAAAATTGTGGGAGATCCCAGCGGGGCTAACTGACGTTGAAGGCGAAACGTTGCTTGAAGCGGCGCAACGCGAATTGGCCGAGGAAGTGGGACTTGCTGCTAAAGACTGGCATACGCTCGTAGACGTCTATTCTTCGCCGGGATGCTCAAATGAGCGGCTGCGCGTATTCCTTGCCCGCAATCTAGTGCAGGTGGGTTGCCCGGACGGATTCGTTAGAGAAGCTGAGGAGGCTGAACTAGAAATGAAGTGGGTGAAGTTGACTGACGCTCTCCAGGCTATCTTCAGTGGCACTATTCACAACCCCTCTGCCATAACGGGGATATTGGCACTGTCTGCGGCTATAGACACGGACTTTGCAAGTTTACGAGACCCTGGTGATAGCTGGCACTTATCAACAGATTCGCTGCAAGAGTAAATATTAAACGGATGTGTTGCGAAAATGCGATAGGATTATGACAACGAGTCAGGGAGATCTTACAGGGGGTGTAGGTATGGCAGACTCGCCAAAAGAGGAACCCACCCGGCAGGCGGTTTTAGATCTAATTGTCGAAAAAGGGCCAGTGACGGCCACTATCTTGGCTAAGGTGCTGGGGCTCACTACAGCCGCTGTGCGTCGCCATATTGGGGCCCTGGAAATTGAAGGATCAATCGCCGAATATGACGGGTCGAAACCGGGCAAACGAGGGCGTGGGCGCCCGGCTCGCTACTATGTGGCTACTCGCAGCGGGCACGAGGCTCTGCCCGAGGATTACTCAGAGCTTGCTTCTAGAGCACTTAGTTTTATTGAACAGACCTCCGGCGAGCAGGCGGTCGCGGATTTTGCGGCGGCTCGCTCTCGCGACATCGAAAGGAAATATGCTCCTGCCGTAAGAGCTGCCCCAGACGATCCCCGTTCCAAGGCTATGGCCTTAGCTGATGCCCTGACCGAGGACGGATATGCAGCAACAGTGCGTGAAGTGGGCAATGGGGGGTATGCTGTTCAGCTGTGCCAGGGTCACTGCCCGGTGCAGGATGTAGCAGGTCATTTCCCGCAATTGTGTGAGGCCGAAACCCAGGCTTTTGCTAGGTTGCTCGGTGTCCATGTTCAACGTCTTGCCACTTTGGCGGGCGGGGAACACGTGTGCACTACGTCGGTGCCGGTAGCAATGCCCAGGATCCGCGCGGGCATCTCTAGGCTAGAGCGCAAATGAGCGTGCAGAAAACAGGGAAGGAAAATATGACAACGTCACCTCCGGTAGGTTCGTCAGCGGCTAAAGAGGCAGCCGACGAAGCGATCATCAATTCTATTGGAGCCTACGAGTACGGCTGGCACGATTCGGACGCAGCAGGTCTGGCTGCCAAGCGCGGCTTAGACGAGGACGTGGTCCGTTACATTTCGGGGGCTAAGAACGAACCTGAATGGATGCTCAAACGACGTTTGAAGGCGTATAAGACGTTTTCTCGAAAGCCTATTCCCACTTGGGGGCCTGATCTGTCCCACCTCGATATGGATCAGATCAAATATTTCGTGCGCTCAACTGAACGTGTGGCCGAGTCCTGGGATGATTTACCGGAGGACATACGTAACACGTATGACAAGCTAGGCATTCCCGAGGCCGAGAAACAGCGCCTAGTTTCTGGCGTGGCTGCCCAGTATGAGTCCGAGGTCGTGTACCACCAAATTCGTGAGGATTTGGAGCGCCAAGGGGTGATATTCCTCGATACTGACACCGGCTTGCGCGAGCATCCGGAGTTATTCAAAGAGTACTTTGGCAAGGCTATTCCCGCGGGCGATAATAAATTTGCGGCCTTGAATACGGCCGTCTGGTCGGGCGGATCCTTCATTTACGTGCCTAAGGGCGTTCACGTCGAGATTCCGTTGCAGGCTTATTTCCGTATAAATACCGAAAATATGGGCCAGTTCGAGCGTACGTTGATCATCGCTGACGAGGGCTCCTACGTGCATTACGTGGAAGGTTGTACCGCGCCTATATATAAGTCTGACTCGCTGCATTCTGCAATTGTCGAGATCTTTGTGCGCAAGAACGCAAGAGTGCGCTACACCACTATCCAAAATTGGTCTAACAACGTCTACAACCTCGTTACACAGCGTGCAGTCTGTGAGGAGGGGGCGACTATGGAGTGGATAGATGGCAATATCGGGTCCAAGGTCAACATGAAGTATCCGTCCGTGTACCTGATGGGCGAGCACGCGCGAGGGGAGGCTCTCTCTATCGCATTCGCCGGAGAAGGGCAGCACCAGGACACGGGCGCGAAGATGTTGCACCTAGCTCCGCACACGTCCTCGTCAATTGTTTCTAAGTCGATTTCGCGAAACGGGGGACGGTCCTCTTATCGTGGCCTTGTCCAGGTGGACGAGAAGGCACATGGTTCCAAGTCGTCCGTGGTTTGTGATGCGCTACTGGTTGATCAGATTTCCCGTTCTGACACCTACCCGTATGTGGATGTGCGCAACGACGAAGTCGAGATGGGGCACGAGGCGACGGTTTCGAAGGTTAGTGCAGACCAGCTGTTCTATTTGATGAGTCGTGGCCTGACTGAAACCGAGGCCATGTCGTTGATTGTGCGCGGATTCGTTGAGCCTATTGCTCGCGAGTTGCCCATGGAATACGCGCTAGAACTAAATCGTCTAATTGAGCTCCAAATGGAAGGGTCAGTGGGTTAGTCGATATGAAGACCGATCATTCTAAAGCTGTACTTGCTTCTGAAGGTATCAGCCAGCAAAAGTCTAAGGTTGCTTCGTCGCGGGCAGACCGTGAGTCGTCTTTTTCCGTAGATGATTTTCCCGTTCCTACCGGGCGCGAGGAAGATTGGCGTTTTACACCCTTGGAATTGGTTTCGGATTTGTTCGATCCGCAAATTAGTGGTCCCGCGCCTAAAGTTCGCATTTCTGAGGGGGAAAGTAGCCAGATAACCCTCAGGCACGTCGATTCCGATGAGCACAAACCGGTTGTTGGCAAGCCGGGCGATCGCACAGCCGTAGTTGCCTGGAATGCGTCTAGGGAAGTTTCTACTCTGGAAATTGCCGAGGGCGTGCAGGCAGATGTCCCGGTAGTTGTCGAGGTCGAGGGCTCGTCGCTAGAGCCGGCGGCGAGTCACCTGGTTGTGCGGGCGGGCGCGAATTCCAGTGCGACTATGGTATTGCGGCATTCGGGGAGCGCTTGTGTCACCCAAACAGTAGAGGTGGATGTCGCTGACGGCGCAAATCTGACTCTCGTAAGTGTGCAGGAGTGGGACGAAAAATCTACTCATGCCGCCAACCACCGTATTCGTGTAGGCCGTGACGCATCACTGAAGCATGTCGTAATCACGCTTGGCGGGAAGGCAGTGCGCCTGTGTTCGGATGTGGAATACGCGGGCCCGGGCGGGGAAGTGAACATGCTGGGGGTTTACTACACCGACGCCCATCAGCACCACGAACATCGTTTGTTTGTTGACCACGGTCCTAAGAACTGTTATTCCCGCGTAGCTTACAAGGGAGCGTTGCAGGGTAAAGGGGCACATTCGGTTTGGATAGGCGATGTTTTGATCGGAGCCCAGGCGTTTGGCACAGACTCCTACGAGTTGAATCGCAACCTGGTGTTGTCGAAGGGGGCCATGGCAGATTCGGTTCCTAATCTCGAGATCGAAAACGGCGAGATTGAAGGGGCCGGACATGCGTCCACCACCGGCCGTTTCGATGACGAGCACCTGTTCTACTTGATGAGCCGCGGCATTGACGAGAAGACTGCACGCCGTCTAGTTGTCCGTGGTTTTTTCGCCGAGCTAATCAACCAGATTGGGGTGGCTTCAGTCGAGGAACACCTCATGCAGAAGATCGAGGAAGAGCTCAATCAGGGGGAGGCCTACGCGTGAGTTTGCAACTGGCCTGTAAAGTCGGCGATTTGGAGGCTGGAGAGGCAAGATGCATCCAATTAGCCGATGCTTCCGGACGAAGCCACAAGGTAGCCCTAGTTCGCGACACGGACGGCGGCTTTCACGCTATAGGGGATACTTGTACCCACGGTGACGTGCCTTTGTCGGAAGGCGATATTGAAGATGGCACCATCGAGTGCTGGGGCCACGGAGCCGTCTTCGATCTAGAAACCGGCGAGCCGACGTTGCCCGCAACTGAACCCGTGCCCGTTTATCAACTAAGTCTTGACGGCGACGATGTTCTTGTCGACGTCGATGCCCGCAAGTAAAGGAAGAGGAATGTCGACTTTAGAAATCAAAGGTCTGAAGGTATCGGTCCAGACCAACGAGGGGCCGAAGCAGATTTTGCACGGAGTTGATCTGACTATCAATTCCGGCGAAGTGCACGCGATCATGGGCCCGAACGGCTCAGGTAAGTCAACCCTGGCATACTCTATTGCTGGGCACCCCGGTTACACTATCGACGACGGGGAGGTATTGCTGGATGGGCACAATATCTTGGAAGGCACTGCCGACGATCGAGCGAGGGCCGGTCTTTTCCTGGCAATGCAGTATCCAGTTGAGGTCCCGGGGGTGTCCGTTTCTAACTTCCTGCGCACTGCTCGCACCGCTGTGGATGGAAAACCGCCGGCTCTGCGTACTTGGACGAAGGAGCTTAAGACGGCTATGCAGGATTTGCGAATAGATCCTGAATTCGCAAACCGCGATCTAAACGCTGGTTTCTCCGGTGGCGAGAAGAAGCGTCATGAGATCTTGCAAATGCGTATTCTGCGCCCGAAATTCGCTGTGCTCGATGAAACTGACTCCGGTCTAGATGTCGACGCACTCCGCATTGTCTCTGAGGGCGTGAACGCGGTTCACAATGAGGTCTCTTGTGGCATTTTGTTGATTACGCACTACACGCGCATTTTGCGCTACATCAAGCCCCAGTTTGTACACGTGTTCGTGAACGGACACGTGGTTGAGCAGGGCGGCCCTGAACTTGCTGACCAGTTGGAAGAAGAAGGCTACGACAGGTTTACCGGAAAATAATGAATAACCGCCAAAACTTTGCAGATTTTAGCGACAGCGAGCTGGAAGGCTTACGCAAGGATTTTCCTATCACCACTCGGATTGGTCGGGGCGGCGAGCCATTGGCCTACCTGGACTCTTCCGCTACTTCGCAAAAACCGAGCTGGGTCATGGATGCCGAATCCGATTTCTTCGCCCACCATAATGGGGCAGTAAATCGCGGTACCCATCTGCTCGCGGACGAATCGACAACCGCTTTTGAGGAGGGGCGTAAAGCAGTCGCGAACTTCATTCATGCCAGGAGTCAGGACGAGGTGGTTTGGACGCGGAACGCCACCGAGGGCATAAATCTTCTTGCGTACTCGTTGCTGAATGCTTCACTTGGTGCAGGCGGTTCTGAGGCTGACGGTTTTCGTCTTGGTGAGGGCGACCGGATTGTTGTTACCAGGGCTGAACACCACGCTAACCTGGTTCCTTGGCAGCAGCTTTGCGCGCGCACCGGGGCGGAATTTGCTTGGTTAGATTTAGATCAGGATGGCTGTATTGATCTAGATACGCTAGAGGCTATAACCCCGAATACGAAGGTGGTGGCTTTTACGCACGTGTCCAATGTGACCGGTGCGATTAGCCCAGTAGCTCAAATTGTAGAGAAGGCCAAATCTGTGGGAGCACTGGTGGTTCTAGATACTACTCAGTCTGCTGCTCACATGCCTATTTCGGTAGTGGATCTCGGGGTGGACTTTGCTGTTCTATCCGGGCATAAGCTGTGCGGTCCTACAGGGATCGGTGCGCTCTGGGGACGCCGGGAGTTACTTTCGGCTTTGCCACCCTTTATGACGGGCGGTTCCATGATTACTGACGTAGACATGGAGCGCACTCAGTTTCAAACTGCCCCCGCCCGTTTTGAGGCGGGCACCCAGGCGGTTGGACAGATTGTGGGGTTCAAAGCGGCTCTCGACTATCTTTCAGAAGTATCGATGGAACGTGTTGCCGCTCACGAGAGGGCAATTACTGAGCAACTACTCGAGGGGATACAACGCATAGACGGGGTCAAGGTACTCGGTCCTGCTTCTATCGAAAATCGGGTTGCCGTAGTTTCGTTCGTGGTAGATGGCGTGCATCCGCACGATGTGGGCCAGATTCTGGATTCTCACTCTATTGCTATCAGGGTGGGCCATCACTGCGCGATTCCGTTGCACAAGCACTTTGGAGTAAGAGCTTCTGCCCGCGCCTCGGCTTCTCTGATCACTTCCAGTGCCGAGATTGACCGATTTCTCGACGCGCTCAAGCAGGTCCGCCAATTCTTTGGAGTGTAAATGTCAGATTTAGAGCAGATGTACCAGCAGGTGATTTTGGATCACGCCCGACTCCGGTATGGAAGTGGAAAGGCCGAGGGGAAAGCTGCCTCTCACCAGGTCAACCCTACGTGCGGTGACGAAGTTACCCTGGCAGTGAATCTGGATGAAAACCAGAATATCGACCAGATCGCCTGGGATGGCAGCGGCTGTTCTATTTCTCAGGCTTCACTGTCGATCATGTCCTCGATGGTCGAAGGCAAGTCGGCTAATTACGCACGCAAGCTGTATGAAACATTCTTGCGCATGATGCACGGTCAAGGGGCAGAGCCTAGCGAAGAAGATTTGGATATTCTCGAAGATTTGGCAGCTTTCGAAGGCACAGCGAAATTTCCGGCACGTATTAAATGTGCGTTGCTGGGGTGGATGGCACTGATAGATTCGCTCTCGCAGGCCCAAACTCACGGCAAAGGTCAGGCAAGCGGGACTGCACCGCATGCAGACTGCAAAGCGTAAGGAGACCACATGACTAATCCAATGGCTAATCCCGATCCGGTACCGGAGCGCTTTACCCAGGGTGGGCCGGCATCGCTGGCTGCAGCGCACCAGGAAGGTCACCAGCACAAGCAAAACCAATCCTTCGGGGAGGTCGATAGCGAGGTGGCTGAAGGGGCAACAATTACCGAGGAAGACGTCCTCGAGGCGATGCGGGACGTTATTGATCCTGAGCTTGGTATTAATGTTGTCGACTTGGGGCTTGTCTATGGAGTGCATATAGACAAGAACAACGCGGTAATAATGGATATGACGCTAACCTCTGCAGCTTGTCCGCTAACCGACGTAATTCAAGACCAGGCCGGGACGGTGTTGGCGTCCATGGCGTCGGCAGTCGCTATCAATTGGGTGTGGATGCCACCGTGGGGGCCAGACTGCATAACAGACGAAGGTCGTGAGCAGCTGAGAGCTCTAGGGTTCAACGTTTAGGTTCCAGGTCGCGAAGGTGGTGGCGCGGTGCCGCCACCTTTATTTTTTCCCGTAGAAGCGGCCTAGGGTTTGTGTCTTGAACTCGTGGTAGTAGCCCTCTTCGATGGCCCTCCGAATTCCTGCTACCAAAGTCACGGTGAAATGCTCGTTGTGGATAGTAGCTAGGGTAGAGGCGAGCATCTCTTTCGCCTTGAACAGATGGTGCAGGTAGGCCCTGGTGTAATGCGTGCAGGTATAACATTCACATTTTTCGTCAAGAGGCCGGAAATCCCGTTTGAATTCTGCACGTGTGATATTGACCCGCCCACCGGGAAGATAGATTGCTGCATTGCGAGCGACCCTCGAGGGGTTTACGCAGTCGAAGGTGTCAGCACCGTTTTCAATGGCACTGAAAAAATCGTCAGGTTCGGAAATACCGAGCAGGTGGCGGGCCTTAGACTCTGGTAGTTCCTCGCACACCCAACCAACGATTTTGCCAAGGTTTTCTTTTTCTAGCGCGCCCCCGATTCCGAATCCGTCGAAGCTAATGCCGTCTATTTCCATAGTCCCCAGATCGCGGGCGGCCTTTCGGCGCAAGTCTTCGTATTGCGCACCTTGGAGAACACCGAATAGCTGCTGGTACGGTTTGTTGGCTCTTTCTGCGGTGAGTTGCTTGTGAGCACTAAGGCAGCGTTCGGCCCAACGCCGGGTACGTTCCAACGAGGTGACCTGGTAGTCGTATGGGTGTACCAGCGAGGTGAGTTCGTCGAAGGCGAACATAATATCTGCGCCGAGATGATGTTGGATTTGCATCGAGATCTCGGGAGTAAATCTATGCTTAGAGCCGTCTAGATGGGAGCGGAATACCACTCCGTCCTCGTCGACAGTAGCGCGGTTTTTTAGCTGTGGCTTAGATATCGGGGCAGTCGTCTTTCCCGAGAATTCCTCCGAGAGAACTTTCTTGTACCCGGCTCCTAAACTGAGTACTTGGAACCCGCCAGAATCGGTGTAGGTAGGCCCCGGCCAGTTCATAAATGCTGCAAGGCCTCCGGCCTCGTCTACAATTTGGGGGCCGGGCTGAAGGTATAGGTGGTAGGCATTGGCAAGTAAAGCCTGCGCCCCGAGATCTGCCATTGATTCGGGCAATACCGCTTTTACAGTGGCCTTAGTGCCCACCGGAATGAAGGCCGGAGTTGCAATATCTCCGTGTGGAGTATGAATAGTTCCGGTCCGCCCAAGGTGACCCTCAAGGCGCACCCCAATCTCGAAACCCTTCACTTTTTGGCCTCCAAATATTTAGTCTCAGCGCGTTTCAATAGATTTATTACAGGGTACGTTACCGGTAGCAAAACAACTTCGAGTAGGCACTTGTACACGTACCCGGTCACGACATAGTTTAGGAACTCCGATCCTGTGATCACCCCGTAAAACGCAATAGTGCAAAATATGGTGGTGTCGGCCATCTCACCGACCAGGGTGGAAGAGATTAGGCGCACCCACAAGTGCTCTTCGCCGAACTTGTCTTTGATCAACACCAGAACCTTCGAGTTTAACAGTTGACCAACCAAGTATCCGCATACCGATGCGGCAACTATGCGAGGTACGAAACCTAACACGGACTCGAAGGCCTCTTGGTTCTTGTAGCCGGGCCCAACTGGGGCAATTTGTACAAGGTAAAAGATTGCGGAGGCTAATATCGAGATTGCGAAACCCGCCAGGATGGTTCGTTTAGCTGCCTTGAAACCGTAGATCTCGGACAGTACATCGGCGAGTATGTAGGTGAATGGAAACAGTACTGCGCCGCCATCAAAGATAAGAGAGAATCCGCTAAATGGGGTGTTAACAGCGATTAGTTTGGTAGCTGCGATATTAGACAGTAATAAGAAGGATACGAACAATATCGCTATCAGGTCGTAAAAACGTGAGGAATTGCGGGGCTGGTAGTTAGCGATGGTCATGTACGCCATTGTATTTAGAACTATTCGAGGGCGCGAAGCGAAAACCATACTTGCACTCTGGCGGCGGGGTCATCCAGGTTAATATGCAAAAGTCGCTGGGCTTGCTCCAATTTCATGCGAACGGTATTTCGATGTAGAGAGGTTTCTTGGCTCACCTGGGCAATGTTTCCGTTCGCGCCTATGAAGGCCGAAAGTATAGTTCTAAGCTGGGGTTGGGAGCGCAGGGGATCTAGAAAATCCTGCGCCCAGCATACTGCGTCTGCCTCGTCCACCAGTGCCATAATTGAGTTCCCTGAGACCTCCTCCCAGGAAACTTGTGGTCGCTTGGCGGTAGCTTTCTTTAGTGCTATCTCCGCCGTAGCTAGCGAACGGGACACGTCTTGTTGGCGCTTGGGGGAGCCCACCGCAGTCATAATGTCGTGATCTTGTAGATGCGACAAAAGGAGAGGAAGAGCCGAAGGAGAAATCAAGATATGCAGCCTATCCTCGGTTAGGCGTGTAGGGGCTGCAAAGGAGTTTTCTACGCGCTTGTGAACTCGTTCGAGCTGCAAGCGGCTGCCCTTGACGGCTACTACGGTCAACTTCGAATCTAAAGGCTTCGAATGTGGGTAGGCCAGCGCGTATATTTCGCGGGCTGTGTGCGGGTCGCCGGCTAAAAATAGCTCTAGAGAACGTCTAGACAGCGCGAGCCTGGTGGCGGCAAGTTTCTCTTGGCTCGCTTGCGCAGTCTGCAGCAGTAAGCCTGCAGTCGATATCGCCTTCCTAGTCCACTGGGGCAGCGCATGCGCGGCTTTCACTACCAGGAAGGTGCTGGAGGCATGCAAAGAGCCTGCTGGCAAAACTATAAGAGTTTGAAGGGGAGTTATTTCAGAACTTGCGACGCTCCCGCAGCGCTTTACAGCCGCTAGCAATTCGTCCGCCTGAAACGATGCGGTTGGAGGGGAGGCAATAATCCTCTCGCCCGTGGTGAGGGCACAGTCGGCCCTTACAATATCTCCTAACTTGGTCAAGATTGATTTTATTGGCGTAGACGAGCAGGCAGCCCCAATTAGATCTTGCTGGGCCCGCCCAAGCAATCTTTCTTCGGCTTCGGCCTCTTCTTGTAGAAGGTCGGCAACAAGGCGTGAAATGCGCACGAAGTTAGTTTGCTCGGGAACTTCAATCAGATTCAGCTCTGCCTGGCGGGCGGCAGCTAGAAGAGCCCGGGGAACTTTGCGTTGCCAAGGGCCGATGCCAAACGCGAGGGCGCTAACCTGGCGCGTCTGCAAGCGGGAGACATATTCTGCCCAAGCCCCAGGGGAGCTTGGATTGCCACAGGAGGTGGTGAGTACCAGTTCGCCGCCCTCGAGGAAAGGGGTTGGATCAAGATGCTCCGTTACGGCAACCCACCGAATGGAAGCGCTTGGATTTGGGCACCACAGGGGGACCAGTTCGATGGAGGGCTGGTGTAGCAGATCGGAGATGCAAGCCATGCTGTAAGTCTTGCACAAATATAGTTGAAAATTTGTGCACTTTAACTGTGGCGCGCATGCGTCTAGGACCATAGTCTCAGATTGTCAGCATTAGTGAATGTTGGAGGACAATGATGTCACAATCACAGTTCCCACAGGTTCGTAAATTAGTTACGGAGCTGCCGGGGCCAAAATCGAAAGAATTTGCGCAGCGAAAGCAAGAGGCAGTTTCTTCGTGCGTGGCAACGCAAAATCCGATCTATGCCCAGTATGCCGGCGGAGGCATAATCGTGGACTTGGATGGAAACAGCTTTATCGACATGGGTTCCGGCATCGCCGTAACCACGGTCGGGGCAACAAACGAGCGAGTGGCGGCGGCTATAAAAAAACAGGCAGACCACTTCACTCACACCTGCTTCATGACTACCCCGTATCAAGGTTATGTTGAGGTTTGTGAGTTCTTGAACCAGGCTACGCCGGGGGATTTTTCAAAGCGGTCGGTCTTGTTGAACTCAGGTTCGGAGGCAGTCGAGAACGCGGTCAAAGTAGCTCGCCAATATACGGGAAAGCCAGCTGTCGCTGCTTTCGAACACGCCTACCATGGCAGGACCAACCTAACTATGGCGATGACCTCGAAGGTTAGCCCGTACAAGTCAGGGTACGGGCCTTTTGCCCCCGAAGTTTATCGGATGCCAATGTCAAATCCCTACCGAGATGGCTTGAGCGGGGATGAAGCGGCAGCTCGCACCATAAACTGGCTCGAGAAAATGATCGGCGCCAAGAACTTGGCTTGTATCGTTATTGAACCCTTGCAGGGCGAGGGCGGGTTTATAGTTCCCGCGGAGGGATTCTTACAAAACTTGGCGAAGTGGGCGAGTGAAAACGAGGTAGTTTTCGTTGCCGACGAGGTACAGTGCGGTTACGGCAGAACGGGAAAGATGTTCGACTCAGAATGGGAAGGCATCACCCCCGACGTAATCTGCACCGCCAAAGGTATTGCTGGAGGAATGCCTCTTTCTGCAGTTACTGGTCGAGAAGAAATCATGAATGCCGGAGTTGCCGGCGGGCTAGGTGGCACCTACGGGGGCAACCCGGTCTCGTGCGCAGCTGCCTTGGCTGTAGCTGAATCTATAAAAAAGGATGGGCTACTAGAAGTTGCCCAGAGGTTCGAAAAAATAATTCGCGAGCGTCTTAGTGCGTTAGCAGCATCTGACCAGCGCATTGGCGACGTCCGTGGTCGAGGCGCAATGATGGCGATTGAATTGGTGGATTCGGAAGGCAAACCGGATGCCGGCCTAGCTAAAGAGATCCAGAATCGGGCCTACCAGCGGGGGGTCATCCTCCTTGCCTGTGGGACCGAAGGCAACGTAATTCGCATGCTGCCTCCGCTATCTATGCCAGATGAACTACTTGACGACGCCTTGGGCGTCATAGAACAGATCCTAAAGGAGATATAAATGGCTGATCAAATACAGGGGCCATACGAGGATGCAAAGACCCAGCTCCGCAAGGCTCAAGAGATCCTTGGGTTTTCGGATGCTGACTACGATCTGCTGGCCATACCTAGACGCGAGATGTCCGTAGCAATTCCTGTAAGGCGCGACGACGGAACTTCGGAGGTCCTACACGGCTATCGCGTTCAGCACAACCTTTCGCGAGGCCCTGCCAAAGGGGGTATTCGCTTCGCGAAGCAGGTAGATCTTGACGAGGTACGCGCTCTCGCAATGTGGATGAGCTGGAAATGCGCGCTCCTCTGGCTGCCTTACGGTGGAGCAAAGGGGGGTGTGCGAATCGATCCAGCCAAATACTCCAAGGCCGAGCTCGAGCGCGTCACCCGCCGATTCACTGCCGAAATTCTGCCAATTATCGGTCCCGAAAAGGACGTTCCGGCGCCAGATGTAGGCACTAACGAACAAACCATGGCCTGGCTCATGGACACGTACTCACAGTCTGTTGGGTACACGGTGCCGGGGGCGTGCACGGGCAAACCGGTAGAGCTAGGGGGTTCGTTGGGGCGTGCAGAGTCTACTTCCCTGGGAGTCTTCTTAATGGTGAAAGCCGCCTTGCAAAAGCTGGGTGTGAGTATAAAGGGCGCGACTGGTACCGTCCAAGGCTTCGGCAAAGTTGGGCGCGGCGCGGCTAAATTCATGTCCGAGGCAGGTATGAAGGTTGTAGCCGTATCTGACGTTTACGGGGCTATTCGCAACGACGACGGTATAGACATTGCAGCTCTGGGGGAACATGTGGACTCCACCGGTAAAGTGGTCGATTTCGAAGGCGCTTCAGCAATGGATCCCGAAGAAGTATTGATGCTCGATGTAGACGTAGTCGTACCGGCCGCAATAGAAGGTGTGCTGCGCGAGGACAATGCTGACCAGGTGAAAGCTCCAATTATTGTTGAGGCAGCAAACGGGCCCACAACTTCGCAGGCAGATGAGATCCTGAATAAGAAAGGCAAACTCATCGTTCCCGATATTTTAGCCAACTCTGGGGGCGTTCTAGTTTCGTACTACGAATGGGTCCAGTCTCGAGATAACTTCTTCTGGGACATTGAACGTGTTCAAAACGAGCAATCTCGCAGAATGTTGGCCGCTTGGGATGAGGTAGACGAGTATGCCACTGAAAAGGATGTGACACTGCGCGTCGCAGCTACTGCGTTAGCTGTGGATCGCGTTTTGCACGCCCACAAACTACGCGGGCTATACCCGTGATCGGGAGGAACTGATGTCTGTCGAAATACCACGGTCGCTGCAGGATTACGTTCGTGAGTTGAATCCTGAAGAGGGCATTTGGATTGGAGGGCGCGCTCACCAGAGCGCAACTGGCAAGACATTTGCCGTTCACGATCCGGCTACTGGAAAGGTCATTGCTCAGGTTGCAGCGGGTTCGAAAGAAGACGCCAAGGCTGCAGTAGATGCCGCCCAGCGGGCGTTCGCAAGTTGGGCAAACACTCCTCCTCGCGAGCGAGCCGAGATTTTGCGCAAGGCTTGGGAACTAATGCTAGATGAGGCCGAATTACTGGCAGGCCTTATGGCTTGGGAAAACGGCAAGGCAATGGCCGATGCTAAAGGCGAAGTCACTTACGCAGCGGAGTTCTTCAGGTGGTACTCGGAAGAGGCCGTTCGATCGGATGGGGACTATGCGATTCCACCGGCCGGTGGAAGCCGGCTGATAGTTACTCATCGCCCGATTGGGGTAGCCGCCCTCATAACGCCGTGGAATTTTCCGGCCGCCATGGCTACCAGAAAGATTGCTCCAGCTCTGGCTGCCGGATGCACGGTGGTCCTCAAGATGGCTTCCGAAACTCCGCTTACCGCTCTAGCTGTTATGCGTATCTTGCAGAAAGCAGGGGTGCCTGATGGGGTAGTGAACATGGTTCCGTCGGCTAATTCGGCGGATATCTCCTCTACCTGGTTAGCGGATCCGCGGGTGCGATTGATCTCTTTCACTGGTTCAACTGGAGTTGGTTCGCTACTTATGCAGCAGGCCGCCAAGAGGATTGTGAACTCGTCTATGGAACTTGGGGGCAACGCCTCCTTCATTGTGGGGCCCACGGCCGATGTGGAAGCTGCAATCGAAGGCGTAATGGTTGCGAAGTTCCGGAACGGGGGGCAAGCGTGTACTGCAGCAAATCGCCTTTATGTGCACCAGGATGTAGCCGAGCAATTCATTGCTGGTTTGTCCAATAAGGTGAAGGAACTAAAGGTTGGTTCTGCTTTTACCGAGGGCGTAGAAATAGGCCCGCTCGTAAATCGGAAGGCTTTAGAGTCAGTACGGGATTTACTGGCCAAGGCAGAAGCCGAGGGGGCCGAGGTAATTGCTAGAGCGCCTCTTCCAGATCTAGAGGGGTACTTCCTAGAGCCGCAGGTCGTCCAGGTAAAGGACAACTCTTCTGCACTATTCCAAAACGAGATTTTTGGGCCTGTTGCCCCGATCTTGGTTTGGTCTAATACCGAGAGCATGCTGGCGGACGTAAACTCTACGGAGATGGGGTTGGCCTCTTACATTTACGGTGATCTACAGTGGGCACTATCTACCGCTGAAAAGATTGAGGCTGGCATGGTCGGGGTAAACCGTGGATTGGTCTCTGACCCGGCTGCCCCCTTCGGTGGGGTAAAACAGTCTGGAATTGGCCGTGAAGGGGGGCGCGCGGGCGTTCGTGAATTCCAAGAGACACAGTATTTCAGTGTTGCTTGGTAGCAGGGATAGGAAGGGTATGGGAATATCCCAACGCTCTGTCCTCTATTCGTTGGGACGTTTTTAGCAGTTTCCATCTCTAGAAATCGAGGGTATGAGCCCGGTGTTGAGCCGGTCTCATACCCTCGGTCTTTTTCTTTGGGCTAATGAAGCTGTACCCCGTGCTTTGGTATTTGCGAGTCTGGTTCGCACCTGCAGATGGATCCCGGAGCACTCCCTGCAGCCATGGCCGCTTTCGAACAAGTGATCAGACGAATCTGCCCGTCATACGAGAGGGTAAGTCTTGCGCGTAGATATTCCTAGGTGTAGGCAGTATGTTAGCTGGGCTAGCTTTTTGGGAGGCAGAGCGCAGCATGCAAGGTGCTTTCTCAACAGCCTATTTGTCCTCTTTTATTGCTATGGCGGTGGGCGGATCCTCGTTGCCTGTAGGAGGTGCCACTGATTTACGCAGAGGGGACCTACCGGCGAAGAAATCGGGATACTTCAGGCGGCAGAGGAGCATGAGTATTACCCCTGTACCTAGTAGGAGCAGGGTAAGTATAAATACGAGCCCGATTCCGCCAATTTCCGATCCAGATCCAAAGGCGGGATCGTAGGAGTCGTAGGTGGTGACTACCAGGAGGGTAAATAGCATGAGTGCTCCCGCACCTGGGAACAGGAAAGTCATAAAAAAGTTGTGCACCGAGGTAAACCAACGTTTTCTGAAATAAACCACGCATGCTAGAGCAGTGAGCCCGTAGTAAAAACAGATCATTGCTCCAAGCGTGGCTACGGTATCCCAGAGGACTTTCTCGGAAAGGAAGCGCATCACTGTATAGAAAATTCCCGCAGTAATTGCGGCCAGCACCGTAGAGAATCCCGGGGTGAAGTACTTGGGATGAATAGAGGCAAGTTTTCGTGGGGCGGCGCCGTAGTACCCCATAGACAGGAGGGTGCGAGCCGGCGAGACTGCAGTCGATTGCAAGGATGCCATTGTCGATACTAAGACGGCTACTGAAATTAGAATTGCCCCGCCTCCGAGCACCGGGGTTGCGAGGGCGAAGAACGCGTTGTTAGCGATCTTTGGGTTACCGAGTCCGAGTTCGTCAGTAGGGTCTACGCCTGCGTAGGTCATGGCTCCCAGTGAAACGAACATATATATGAGGACGACGATCGTGACGGTTAGTGTGGCGGCTTTACCTGGGGTAGACGCTGAGCCTTTTGTCTCTTCAGACATGGTCAAAGTGACGTCCCAACCCCAGTAGATGAATAGCGCTACTGATACTCCTGCGGCGAGCTGGCCCATTGATCCCAGTTCTAACGGGTTAAACCACGAAAGTGAAATTTGATTGAAATGGTAGGCCTGGCCCGTGTAAGCAAGGTAAAACATGACTGCGCCAAAACCAACAAAGACTATCAACTCGAATGCGACCAAAATGTACTGCACGATTTGAGCGGTTTGCATGTCGCGGTAAGAAACCCAGGTAGCTACGGCCATGAACACAAGGCAGGTTGCTATGTTCACGGCAGTGTTTTGCGACAGGTCCGCCAACTGAGGATTTCTGGTGATTTGCGCGAGGGCAAGATAGAAAAAGTCGACGGCAATTCCGGCTAGGTTAGACAGTACGACGGTGGTGGCTATTATGAGTCCCCACCCGTTGAGCCACCCTAGATAGGGGCCAAAAGCTCTAACTCCCCAGGTGAACGAGGTGCCAGCATCGGGAATAGCTGCGTTTAACTCGCGATATCCGAAGGCAGTAAGGAGCATTGGCACGAAACCCACGAGCAAGATAGCTGGTAACTGGTGTCCTACTGCGGCAGCGGTGGGACCTATGGCGCCGGTCAATGTGTAGGGGGGAGCGATGCAGGATAGGCCTATGACTATGGCTCCTACCAGCCCAACTGATTCGGCAGAGAGACCTTTTGAGGATTGTGCTTTTGGCTCATTGCTCACGGCTGCCTCCCAGTTCAGTTATTGGCTCGGCACCGTCGCGCGGAACAACTACTAGGGGTACGGGTATGGCCCGCATAATTTTGGAAGCTACCGAGGACATGAAAAGCCTCCTGGGCTGGGCTAACTGCGAAGACCCCAATACTGCTAGGCCGCTCTCGCGCCAGTCGGTGTTTGTTGCCGCGTCCTCGATCGAGTCACCTACGGTGATCTCGAGCTCGATGGGGTAGTCGCTCCCCAGTAGTGATTCGGCACGGGTTCGCACATATTCGATATGCTCTTTGGCTTTTTTCCTGGCTCTGCTTTCGGTTTCGTCCTCAGAGGGACCTTTGGCGGCAACCCAAGAGACAATGCGTAAGGGTACCTCGCTGCGCTTCGCTAGAGAACACGCATAGGTAACTAGGTCGGAGTTGCCGGGTCTGTTGTCGGCTCCGACGGTAACTCTAGTTAGTGCTTTTACTTTTAGCTCGCGCATTCCCCGCGGGGCGAGGGCAAGTGGTACCGGACAGGTAGCCATTAGGGCGTAGCCAACTGAGCCTAGGGTAAGGCGACCCAGGGCTGAGCGCCTAGAACCCGATATGACCAGCATCGTGGGGTCAAATTCCTCCACAGCTTCTAGCAATCCTTCTTCGGCACTATCGGCGTAACGAATATGGGTGCGTATGGTGAGTGTGGATCCTTCAATTGCCTCTTCCATCCAGGCACGTGCCTGTTCTTCAACTAGGACGTCGTATGAGGCATCGGGCATGACCACGCTGGCGCGTTCACGTAAAATTATCATTACGATATCGACAACGGCATCAAAAGATCTAGCAAATATGCATCCAAGTTTTAGGGCGTCGCGGCCGCGTGGGGCGCTGGTGTATCCCACTAGAACGGACATAGCTGTTAGCTCCTTCCGCTAGCTTGCTGGACTTCTTTGGGCAGCAATACTAAGTGTGGTTCACGCTACTATAAATGTTTTTGGGCGGCCACCGGAAGCGCCCGGTCGAAAGTGTAAACGCTAGTAAATCTTCTTTAAATAGTGCGTTTTGCGTTTTGATTGTGTAAAGTGTGTATCGCACGACCAGCGTAGGCCGTAAGTCCCAAGTGTGCGGCAGGTATGACTTAACTTCAACGGTGAAGTGCGATTTGCAGTTTTATTGGCTTAGGCGCCAAAACGGAGGAGTAAATGACTGTACAACTCGATGAAAATAGGATCCAGAAACTCATTGAGGAGCAGGAAAAGATTCTCAATGACAACACGCAAGAATCTAAGCGGATGTACGAATCCGCCAACCATCTTTCAAACGGAGTGGCTTCCGCCTACCAGTCGCGCGATCCGTGGCCCATCTACATTGATCGTGGTTCCGGTGCGAAGATCTGGGATGTTGACGGTAACGAATACTACGATTTCCACAACGGCTACGGCTCAATGGTGCAAGGGCACGGCCATCCGGCTATCGGGAAGGCCTTAGCCGAACGGTGGCCAAAGGGCTCGCATTTCGGGGCAGCAACCGAGGACGACATAGTGGTGTCGAATCTGCTTGCGCAGCGTTTCGGACTCGAAAAATGGCGCTTCACTAACTCTGGTTCCGAGGCCACTATGGACGCCATCCGCATTGCCCGCGCTTACACTGGCCGTGACACTATTATGAAGATCTTCGGATCCTACCACGGTCATCACGATGCAGTTATGGTGTCCATTGGCGTTGACTACGAAGATATTGGTCCCCGCGATCATTACAAGCAGCTGCCATATGGCGGTGGCATTCCCGATTCTACCGTCGAGCTTACGGTTCCGGTTCCGTTTAACGATGCCGAGGCGATGGAAGCGCGCATTGTCGAGCTGGATAAGGAAGGGCGCAAACCCGCCTGTGTAATCATGGAAGCTGCCATGATGAACCTAGGAGTCGTGCTTCCCGAGCCAGGTTATTTAGAGGCGGTGCGCCAAATTACCAAAAAGCATGGGGTGGTCTTGATTTTCGACGAGGTAAAGACCGGTCTTTGCGTGGCCGCTGGGGGTGCCACCGAGCGCTTCGGAATCACCCCGGATATGGTTACACTGGCGAAGGCTCTGGGTGGGGGGCTACCAGCGGGCGGCATAGGCGGAACCTCTGAAGTCATGTCCGTGGTCGAGGACCACACTGTAAACCAGGTGGGTACCTATTCGGGCAACCCGCTCTCTATGGCTGCCGCCCGTGCCTCGCTCGAACAGGTTCTGACCAAGGACGCCTACAAACACCTAGATCACCTCAATGAGCGGATTTTAAAAGGGTGCAACGAGGTCATTGCAAAGTATGACATTGACGCCTATACGGTAGGTATCGGGTCGAAGGGATGTGTTACTTTCTCGGACGCGAAGATCGTAGATTACGAGTCCTACGCCGAACACCAATCCGGTGGCATCACTGATTTAGCTTGGCTCTGGAACATGAACCACGGTATTTTCATGACCCCGGGGCGTGAGGAGGAGTGGACGCTTTCGGTAGTACACGACGACACTGCGATTGACGCGTATGTGGGTGCTTTGGATTCGTTACTCGCTGAAGTTACTAAGTAGCCGAAAGTATGTGGGCCCAGCTACTTGCTGGGCCCACATACTTTTTCGATGCTATAGGTCGGTGGCACTGAAGGTGTCGCAAGCCTGCATGGATCCCTGTTCTATGCCGGTTTTAAACCATCTTGTACGCTGCTCGGAAGAACCGTGCGTCCACGAATCAGGGTTTACCCCACCCTGGCTCTGCTGCTGCAGATGGTCGTCACCGATAGCGGCAGCCACGCCAAGAGCATCGGCAATTTGGGTGTCAGAGGGCTTTTGCAAGAATGCTTCCCCGCTGTTCTTGTCGACCGTTTGCGATGCTCGGTTTACCCAAATTCCTGCGTAACAATCTGCTTGTAGTTCCATACGCACCGCATCGGAGCCGTCGCCGCTTTGGCGCGTGTCGTGGGCGGTAAATTGGCCTGTCAGGTTTTGAATGTGGTGGCCGAATTCGTGAGCAACAATGTATTCCTGCGCCAGGGGGCCATTCTTTGCACCGAATTGGCTCAGTTGTTTGAAGAACGACAGGTCGAGATAGACTGTTTTGTCGCCGGGGCAATAGAAGGGTCCGACATTCGCAGAGGCCGTACCGCATTGGGTAGAAACGGAGTTTTGAAAAATCTGAAAACCGGGCTTGGCATATTCGGTGTTTGCCTGCTGGGGAAGCTGCTCGCCCCACATCGCATCCAAGGACTGTGCCGTGGCGACCATTCGGCATTCATCTTTCTGGTTTGCTGCCTGTCCGCTGGTGCAATGGGACAGATCAATACCTGGGGCCGCAGATTGGGATTGCTGTTGTCCACCGCTTCCAGTCAAACCGCCTATTAGGTCAACTCCCGTAAGCTGAGAAATAACTACTAGGGCGATAACTACCAACAGGGAGCCGCCTCCGCCTATCGCTAGGCCGCGGCCGCCGCGCCCTCCTTTTGAGGTGGTGACTCGCCCCGGGTCCAACTGGATGTTGTCATTGAAGCTCATACACAAATGGTAAGTTACCTAGCCAGATTTGGCTTCTTTTTAGTGTGTCCTCACTCTGTTTTAGGATAGGGCAGTGATAACTGCGAAGGATTTGTCCATTTCCATTGGCGACCGTCAACTAGTTCGCGAGGCGAATTTTACTATTCGCAAGGGCGATCGCATCGGCCTCGTGGGACGCAACGGCGCTGGCAAGACTACCACTATGACACTTTTGGCTGGACTTGCCGAGGAGGAAGGCGTAATAGCCTACTCGGGTGAGGTCACCTCGTCAGGGACCGTGGGTTATCTATCTCAAGATCCCAAGGTAGGTCAGCCAAACCAGAGTGGGATGGAGCGGATACTTGAAGCTCGCGATCTAGCCAGAATGTTACAAAAGATCGAAAAAGCGCAGCAGCAAATGTCGACGCTTACAGGCACAAAACAACAAAAGGCTATGGAACGCTACGTTCGTCTAGACCACCAATTTACTGTTTCGGGTGGCTATGCGGCTAGAGCTGAGGCAGCCCAGATTGCTTCTAACCTAGGTCTCAGCGAACAAACCGTATCTCAGCCTTTGCATACGCTATCTGGTGGGCAGCGTCGCAGAGTAGAACTTGCCAGGGTCCTTTTTTCTAAAGCTGACATTTTGCTGTTAGACGAGCCGACCAACCACCTAGACCACGATTCAATTGTGTGGCTGCGAGACTATCTTCGTACCTACAGCGGCGGGTTTATGGTAATAACCCACTCCGTGCAGCTGCTAAAGGATACGGTCAACCAGGTGTTCTACATGGACGCCAACCGCGGCGTAATAGATATCTATCAAACTGATTGGGATACGTATCTAAAGCAGCGCAGCGAAGATGAAAAACGACGTGCAAAGATGAGGGCAAACGCCCTGCGTAAGGCAGAGGCTCTGCGTGCGCAGGGCGAAAAAATGCGTTATAAAGCCACTAAGGCAGTTGCTGCTCAGCAGATGCTGCGTAGAGCCGAGGAGCTACTCGCTTCTGTGGGTGGCGGCGAAGAACAAGAAAAGGTTGCTAGACTGCGCTTTCCGAGCCCCGCCCCGTGCGGAAAAGTGCCGCTCAGGGGGGTAGAGCTCACTAAGACCTATGGCTCTCTGGAGGTATTTTTAGGGGTTGATTTAGCTATTGACCGAGGCGCGAAGGTAGTAGTACTCGGTTACAACGGCGCCGGGAAAACTACCCTCCTGAGGCTCCTGGCTCGTATTGAAGAGCCGGATATGGGCGAGGTGCTTGACGGACATGGTCTAAAACTTGGCTATTATGCGCAGGAACACGAGACCTTGGACATGCAAGCTACCGTACTCGAGAACATGGCGCATGCCGCACCCGATTTAGATGATACCCATGTGCGAAACATTTTAGGCCAGTTCCTCTTTACAGGTGACGACGTGTACAAGCCTACGCGCGTTCTCTCGGGAGGCGAGAAAACGCGTCTGGCTTTGGCCACGCTGGTTGTCTCTGCTGCCAATGTCTTGCTCCTAGACGAGCCCACCAACAACTTGGATCCGGCCTCGCGCGAGGAGATTCTGAACGCGCTGCGAAACTACGAGGGTGCCGTGGTATTAGTAACGCACGACGCGGGGGCAGTAAAAGCTCTACAACCACAGCGGGTTATATTGTTGCCCGACGGAGACGAAGATCTCTGGGACGAAAGCTATATGGACTTGGTGGAGCTAAAGTAGTCAGTCATTCTTCTTGAGGTATTGTTCGAGCGTCTCGACCCGGACAGGGAAATCCCGCAACTTTACGTAATCGACGAGGAAGTCTCGGTGTCCAGGGCAGGCGAGCCAAACTTTTTCGCGCCCGTAGTGCAGCTTTGGATTTCGCCAGCAGACGGCGAACTCAGCGGGCTCAGTGCACTTGCGTGCCGAACATTTCATCTCGACGTACCTTCCGATGGCGCCGGCGGCGCATACCACAAGTTTGCACCAGCAACCCTAGCAGGTTTCCGCTACAGAGAAACTTTCGGGCACTCGCTAGGGTCTGCCTAGTCACCGCCAAGCTAAGGGCTATCGAGGGATAACTAGCCCCTTCGGAGCTACAGCAATCCCGGACTTGGTAACGGTGAGTCCGCGAGCGCGATCGTGGTCGAAATCGAAACCGACCTTAGCGCCTTCTTCGACAACTACGTTCTTGTCTAAGATGGCACGCTGGACTTGGGCATGTCGGTTAATGCGGCAGTTGTGCATAACGACAGAATCGTCAACTCGGGAATAGGAGTGTACATATACCCCGGGTGAAAGCACAGACCCTTCGACGTGCCCGCCAGATATAGTTACGCCCGGAGAGACCAAAGAATCCACCGCTAGCCCTCGCCTGCCTTCGTCGTCAAAGACGAACTTAGCTGGGGGAGTAGAGCCTTCAATCTGAGTGTAGGTGGGCCATTCTTGGTTATAGAGATTGAAGATAGGGTGGACCGCGATCAGGTCCATGTTGGCATCGTAGTATGCATCTAAGGTTCCAACGTCGCGCCAGTAGTCGCGGTCGCGATCAGTGGATCCGGGGACGCGGTTGTCGATGAAGTCATAGAAACCAGCTTCACCGTGCTCAACGAAATACGGGACGGCGTCCCCACCCATGTCGTGGCTGGATTCCTTGTCAAGTGAATCCTGCTCGAGGAAGTTGACAAACGCGTCGGTGGTGACGACGTAGTTACCCATGGATGCCAACACCTTAGAGGGGTCGTCTGGGAGGCCGGGAGTAGAAGATGGCTTTTCAACGAAGGCGGAAATCTTGTCGCCCTCCGTTTCGAGAATTCCGAATTGGTTAGCAAGTTCGATAGGTTGCCGAATGCCAGCAACTGTTAGCGATGCCCCCGTTTCTATGTGTTTGCGGACCATCTGTGAAAAGTCCATGCGGTAAATGTTGTCTGCTCCAACGATAACCAGGTAATCGGGTTTTTCGTCGCGGACAATGTTCAACGTCTGATAGACCGCGTCGGCCGATCCCAAGTACCAATGCGCTCCTTTGCGCTGCTGGGCGGGAACTGGGGTCACGTAAGATCCGAGCAGGGTCGACATGCGCCAGGTTTTGGAGATGTGCCTATCCAGTGAATGCGACTTGTATTGAGTAAGTACAACAACTTTTGTGTACGAAGAATTGACCATATTGGAAAGGGCGAAGTCAATCAGCCGGAAGTGCCCCCCGAAGGGAACCGCGGGCTTGGCACGGTCGGTTGTAAGGGGCATCAGGCGTTTTCCTTCGCCACCGGCAAGAACGAAAGCTAATACGCGTGGTGTTGACGACATGCTTCAACTTTACCGGGCTGAGAACTGCCCGCGCTGGAGTTTGGAATTAGATAAAGTAATGGTGTTCACATATAGGCTAGCTGTTAGGAGTTCATCGTGCGCGTAGACCTGTTGACCCGTGAATATCCCCCTCACGTTTACGGTGGCGCCGGTGTGCATGTTGAAGAACTGGCAAAAGTGCTGCGCAAAGATATTGCGGTGCATGTGCATGCCTTTGATGGGCCTCGCTCCGAAGAGGGGGTGCGCGGGTACGAATATCCGCTCCAACTGAAAAACGCGAATGGGGCGCTCAAAACCCTGGCAGTGGATATACAGATGGTGCCCTACACCAAGGGGGCCGATGTGGTTCATTCGCATACCTGGTACGCAAACATGGCTGGGCACTGGTCTAAGCTGATGTGGCAGGTGCCCCACGTAATTTCGGCGCATTCTTTGGAGCTTCTGCGTCCGTGGAAGGCAGAGCAGCTAGGGGGCGGTTATCACCTTTCCTCGTGGGCCGAGAAAACAGCCTATGAGGGCGCCGACCAAATTGTGGCGGTATCTAATGGTATGCGCGAGGATATTTTGCGCTGCTACGAAAACGTCGATCCGCAAAAGGTCCGCGTCATTCACAATGGCATAGATTTGGCAGAATGGAAGGTGCCAGAGGACACTGCCAGAGTCCAAGAAATACTGGCTAAGTATGACATAGATCCGTCCCGCCCTACCGTCGTCTTTGTGGGGCGAGTAACCCGCCAAAAAGGCTTGCCCCACCTACTCAAAGCGCTTCGTTACGTGGACCGTGAGGCTCAGATTGTGCTCTGCGCCGGAGCCCCAGATACTAAGCAGATTGCCGCTGAAGTTCAAGGTCTGGTCAGCGAACTGGCCCAGGACCGCACCGGTGTCAAGATGATCACCGAGATGCTTCCGCGAAATGAACTCATTGCGATCTTGTCTGCGGCAACTGTATTTGTTACGCCGTCAATTTACGAGCCTTTGGGGATTGTGAATCTTGAGGCCATGGCCATGTCTTTACCTGTGGTGGGAACCGAGACTGGGGGAATCCCAGACGTGATCGTAGACGGTGTAACAGGCTTCTTAGTACCCATCGAGCAGAAGAAAGATGGCACAGGCACCCCGCTTGAGCCAGCGCAATTTGAACGTGACATGGCCGAGCGCATTAACGCTCTTCTAGCAGATCCGGCCCGAGCAAAGCAGATGGGAGAGGCCGGATTGGCCAGGTGTAAAGAGCATTTCACCTGGTCATCCATAGGAAACAAAACCATCCAGATGTACAAGGATTTGTTGCATTAGAGCGGGAAAAGACCAAACCGTATAAGGTAAAAATATGGCAGCAGTTATAGAGCTAAATGGGGTCGGGGTGCACCGTGGCACCGAGGAAATACTAAAGGACATCAACTGGGGTGTACGCGAGGGCGAACATTGGGTTATTTTAGGCCCTAATGGGGCCGGCAAGACCACTTTAGTTTCACTGCTTACAGGCGCTGTGCAGGCAGATGAGGGCACAGTGAAGGTGCTGGGTGAGGAACTTAGTGCAGTCGACATTGCGGAGCTGCGCTCAAGGGTAGGTACTATCGGCGCGGCGGCTGATCAGCTGCTTGAGCCGCAGACTTTGGTAGAAGATGCAATATTGAGTTCTGTGTATGGACAGCCAGCGTCAGCAGAACAGACCTTCGAGGAGGTGGATACCTCTCGAGCGGCCGATTTGCTCGCCCTTTTTGGAATCTCTCACCTAAAGGATCGCCAGGTGGGGAGCTTGTCGGACGGGGAACGCCAGCGCGTTATGATTGCCAGGGCTCTAATGCCCGATCCCGAGGCGCTAGTCTTAGACGAGCCTGCAAGGGGACTAGACTTAGGTGCCCGCGAGGATCTGCTTGCAGCCCTAACCGAGATTTCTAGTGACAAACACGCTCCTGCCATGATCATGGTTACCCACCACGTTGAGCAGATTCCAAAGGGCTTCACCAACGCACTAGCACTTAAGGACGGTGCAGTAGAAAAAGAAGGTCCACTTGGCGAGGTACTCACCTCTAAGGTAATCTCTGCCCTGTTTGATTACCCCCTGTCGGTCGGTGGCAGCGAAGGGCGCTGGTGGGCTCACAAGGATCAGGCGAAATGAGTGGCTGGATCTGGGTTGGGGCAGCTCTGCTAGGAGTGATTGTCGAATTACTCAGCGGTGATTTCTTCTTTTTAATGCTGGCAATCGGGGCTGGGGCTAGCGGTGTCAGTGCTTTCCTTGCTCCGGAGCTTTGGTGGCTTCACATCCTGCTTTTCGCGGCTGTCTCTTCGGTGCTGGTGCTGACAGTGAGGCCGTTTCTGAAAAAGAGGATTGAGTCGTCAACTCCTAAAGTTGCCTTTAATGCTTCTCGTTATCGCGGTAGGTGCGGGGTTGCTACCTCTTCGATCAATAGTGCGGGCGGCACGATTATGCTTCACGGAGAGCGTTGGAGTGCTGTAAGCGAAGAGCCGATCAATGAAGGCGAAACTGTAACTGTAGTTCGAATAGACGGGGCGCGAGCCGTGGTAAAAACCACCGATTAG
This sequence comes from Winkia neuii subsp. neuii DSM 8576, assembly GCF_000420405.1. GTDB lineage: Bacteria > Actinomycetota > Actinomycetes > Actinomycetales > Actinomycetaceae > Winkia > Winkia neuii. The sequence goes on from NZ_ATUW01000010.1 coordinate 37,943, forward strand.
ATAAGGGTTTTTAAAATGAGCGTTTTACCTATAGGTGCCGCTGGCATAGTGGCCGCAATAGTCGTATTGGTAGTTGTTATTGCTATTGCGAAATCGATAATTGTAGTTAGGCAGGCAACCGCCGTAGTGGTGGAACGTCTTGGCCGTTATCAAACGACCTTGGCCCCAGGGCTACACGTTTTAATCCCCTTTGTGGATTCCAAACGGGCGGTTGTTACGCTGTCAGAACAAGTGGTCGCGTTTGCCCCTCAGCCTGTTATTACTGCCGACAACGTTTCGGTTACTATAGATTCAGTTATTTACTACCAAATTAACAGTCCGGAGCAGGCGACTTACGAGATCGCCAACTACCTGGTTGCAATCGAGCAGCTTACTGCTACTACGCTGCGCAACGTGATTGGCACAATGGACTTAGAAGATACACTCACCTCGCGCGATTCTATCAATACTCAATTGCGAGGAGTCTTGGACGCGGCAACTACTAATTGGGGCATTCGCATTAACAGAGTCGAAATAAAGGCAATTGACCCGCCTCCTTCGATTCAGGAGGCAATGGAAAAGCAGATGCGTGCCGAGCGTGACAAGCGAGCCGCAATTTTGACTGCTGAAGGCCAACGCGAATCGCAAGTTACTCAAGCAGAGGGCCAGCGCAAGTCCGCGGTACTAATAGCTCGGGGTGATGCAGAAGCAGCGGTTACCCGAGCTCAAGGTGAGGCAGAGGCGATCCAGAAGGTATTTGCAGCAATACACGAGGGAAATCCGGATCAGAAGCTGCTGTCTTACCAGTATTTGCAGATGCTTCCGGAACTAGCTAAAGGGGACGGCAACAAGACTTGGATAGTTCCAGCCGAGATGACTGCGGCCTTGGAGGCTATTTCGAAGGGATTTGGTAATAATAAATGAGGCCAGTAGAAGAGGAAGTCCTCTCGAAGATTGCTGAATCGGATTCACGCTTCGTGCGTTTGTGGTTCACGGACGTGCTTGGTGTACTCAAGGCTGTCGCAATCGATCCGGTAGAACTGGAACGCGCCTTTGCCGAGGGCATAGGATTCGATGGCTCCGCTATCCAGGGTTTGAGTCGAGTCTACGAGTCTGACATGATCTTGCGTCCGGACGCTTCAACCTTCCAGTTTTTGCCTTGGCGCACCGATAATGCGTCGGTAGGGCGCATGTTTTGCGACCTGACTAATCCCGATGGGTCGCCCGCCCGAACCGATCCCCGCGCTGTCTTGGAACGGGCACTCGAACATGCTGCAGGGCTAGGTTTTACGTTCCGAGTCCATCCCGAGATTGAGTTCTATCTGCTGAAACCTGAACGGGGTCCGCAAGGGCAGATAGTGCCGGTTGACGAGGCCGGGTACTTCGACCATGTTGCTCGGGGCGGTGACAACGATTTTCGTCGCAAGGCAATTGGTATGCTCGAAGAAATGGGCATAAGTGTCGAAATGAGTCATCACGAGGGCGGTCCCGGACAGAACGAAATCGATCTGCGCTCTGTAGATGCACTAACGGCTGCGGATAATATTATGACTTTCCGTACTCTGGTCGAAGAGGTAGCACTACGCGAGGGTATACAAGCCACCTTTATGCCTAAGCCATTCGCGGGCGAGCCTGGTTCTGGAATGCACGCCCACATGTCTCTTTTCGAGGGCGAAAGAAACGCTTTCCACGATCCATCTGGCCAGTATCAGCTGTCGCGCACCGCACGTGCTTTCATCGCCGGGATATTGCACCACGCCCACGAAATGGCAGCAGTTACAAATCAACACGTGAACTCCTACAAGCGGCTCTGGGGCGGAGGCGAGGCCCCTTCGTTCGTGTGCTGGGGGCACAACAACAGGTCCGCGCTGGTGCGCGTCCCCAACTATAAACCCAACAAGCCCGAGTCCGCTCGCATTGAATTCCGAGCGCTCGATCCGGCGGTAAATCCATATTTAGGCTTTTCCGTGCTGCTGGAGGCCGGTCTAGCCGGAATCGAAAATAATTACGAGCTGCCCCCGGAGGCAGAAGATAACGTGTGGGCACTTACGGATCAGGAACGCCGGATTTTGGGTATTCCCTCCATGCCTTCCTCCCTCGCCAATGCTGTTAAGGCGATGAAAAAATCCGATCTGGTGGCTTCTACGTTGGGGGAAGAGGTATTCGAATTTGTCATAGCGAACAAGGAGCGCGAGTGGCAAGAATACCGTGCTCAGGTTACAGATTATGAGCTGCGTCAATTCTTCCTATGAGTAATTCTTCTGAGCTCTCGATCAGGCTTCGCAAGGCTGGGGTTCGTGAAGTCGCGCGTGCTAAAAGTTGGCTTGCGGAGGTTTCCGAGATAGCTGACCCGCTGCCATATTTGGCGAGTGCCGCAGATCCAGACATGGCACTGCTCGGATTCGTGCGTTTAGGGGAGGCAGCACCGAAACAACTTCGGGCATGTCTAACTGGAGCAGGAAACGCGTTGTTCAGCGTGCTTGGGCTTTCGCAAGCTTTAACGGATCATCTATTGACGCATCCGCAGGATTTGCAGCAGTTGGCTAACCTGCGTATGCCTCCGCTTTTTTCGAACTTTGACGAGGGCAATTACGACCCTGCCTCGGAAGAACGTGAGGCGAGGGCGTGGACACAGCAGTTTCTAGCAGAGTTTCAGGCCGCTGATAGTTCGGATCGCGTTCGCTACCTTTACCGCAGAGCACTCACCTTGATCGCGGCTATGGATTTGAGCTCCGGGGCGGCGCTCGACATTGTGTCGTTTGTTAGCCGCTGTATTACGGCACTGGTGGATATGACCTTGCAGGCGTCCCTGCGGATTGCTGTGGAGGAGGCAGATCCAAACCATGAAGTGCGTTTCGCTGTAATAGTAATGGGGAAGACCGGTGGGCGAGAAGTCAACTACATCTCTGATGTGGATGTCATATTTGTGGTAGAGCCTGCTCGTCAGATGCCAGAGGGGGAGCTCATCGAGAAGAGCGCAAAGATTGTGTCCGCCCTGACGTCTATTTGTGTCGGGCAGGGGCAGGAAATGCCTCTTTGGCCTTTGGACATGGGGTTGCGTCCCGAGGGCGCAGATGGGGCTGTGGCCCGCACTATAGATTCGTATCGCTCTTACTATCGCCGCTGGGCACAGTCCTGGGAGTTTCAAGCGCTACTGAAGGCTCGTTTTGCTGCCGGAGATAGAAAGCTAGGCGAAGAGTTTATAAAAATGGTTGAGCCTATGGTGTGGGAGGCGTCTGGCAGGGAGGGCTTCGTAGCCGATGCTAGAGCCATGCGCGCTCGCGTCGAGGAAAACGTGAGACCAGAGCACAAAGATAGGCAGATCAAGCTGGGCCCCGGCGGCCTCCGCGATGTCGAGATGACTATCCAACTAATGCAATTGGTACACGGACGGTACGACAAGTCGGTGCGCCGGCCTCACACTCTGGAGGCAATTCAGGCTTTGGCAACCCAGGGCTACATTGCTCGCGAGGGGGCAGCTAAGCTTGCCCGTTGCTACAGGTTTTTGCGCTGTGTGGAACATCGTGCCCAGCTATACAGGCTTCGCCGCACTGGACTGATCCCGTCCGCTGACCTGCAGCTGCGCCGAATCGGACGGGCAATAGATGGGCAGAAGTATCCCGATGCAGACTCGCTCAAGGTCGAATTGGCCCATGTGCGCCACGACGTGCGCAATTTGCATCGCGAATTATTTTTCAGGCCGCTACTGCCTGCCACTGCCTCCCTTTCGGCTGATGAAGCGGCTCTCTCGCCCGAAGCTGCTGCAGCTCGTCTGAAAGCTGTTGGCTACAAGGATCCTCAAGGCAGCCTGCGCCATATTGAAGCGCTTACTGCTGGGGTGACTAGGCGGGCAGCTTTACAACGTCAGCTTCTGCCAGTGATGATTGGCTGGATTGCAAACGGAGCTAATCCTGACGCTGGATTGCTGCGATTTCGCAGGTTGAGCGAGATTATTGGCACTTCGCATTGGTATTTGGCTATGTTGCGCGATTCTCGAGTAGCTGCGGCGTATCTTGCGAAGTTACTGCCAACTAGCACGTACTGTGCGGAAGGATTTGAGCATTTTCCGGCTGCGGTGGCTTGGTTAGACCACCCGATAGAGTTGGAACCTCGTGAGGAAGAACGGCTCGTTGGGGAAATGCGTGCCAGTGCTAGTCGGCATGAGGACATTGTGGAGGCTGCCCAGCTGGTGCGCGAGATTCGCTCTAGGGAGCTGCTTAGGGCTGGCCTTGCCGATTGTTTGCAAGGGGTGGATCCAAAGCGGGCCCGTTTATACATTTGCCCGGCAGATGACGCGGCTTTGGAAACGACACTGGAGCTCGCCCACCGAGTGGTAAAAAACCCCCGAGCCAGAATTGGCATTATTGCGCTAGGTAGGTTGGGAGGAAGGGAACCCGGATATGCTTCCGACGCCGATATAATGGCTGTCTACGAACCGCTTGGGGAAGGGGCGCGCGAAGAGGCCGAACAAACTGTTGCTACTATGAAATCTCTTTTGTCGGAGGTGGGAGTACAGCGGCCTTTCAAGGTGGACTTGGGGCTCCGTCCCGAGGGCAAAGACGGACCTACTGCCCGTAGCATTGAATCATTGCGTTCCTACTATGAAAAATGGGCCTCGCCGTGGGAAAGGCAGGCGTTGTTGCGTGCCCGACCCGTCGCCGGTGATCGGCGGGTATTAGAGCAGGCTATGCAAATCGTAGACGAATACCGCTACGGCCGGGCTCCGTCGGAGGAAGATTTAAGAAGTATTCGAATGCTTAAGGCTCGCATGGAGCGTGAACGTTTACCACGCGGGTCTGACCCGCGTGCGCATGTAAAACTTGGCCCGGGGGGCCTCTCCGATGCTGAATGGGCGGTACAGCTGATCCAACTTACCTACGGGCACGAAATAGAACAGTTGCGCACAACAAATACCCTTCAGGCACTGGCTGCCGCTGTCCAAGCAGGGCTTTTGCCGGCAGAGAAGGCAAATGCACTAGAGGCCGCCTGGCGTGCGGCGAGCCGGATTAGGGCGGCCAACACGCTCGCATCTGGGCGTGACGGAGGAAGTAAACTGGATTTGCTGCCAAGAACAAATGACGAGATAGCAGCGGTTTCCTTGATACTGGGCTATGAGCGCAGTGCCCGCTCTCTGGTTGACGACTACCGCCGCAAGGCTCGCCACTGTAGGGACGTAATGGAAGAGATTTTTTACGGGTAAAACATGAAGCTAGTACTAATTCGACATGGCCAGACGCCCTCGAACATTGCCGGCGCCTTAGATACCGATTATCCGGGGGCTGACCTAAACGACGAGGGCAGAGGGCAGGCTCGCCAGCTGGCCGCCAACTGGAAGCTCAACAATTTGCCTGCCCTGGATGCGCTGTACAGCTCGTTTATTGCTAGGGCGCAGCAGACGGCGCAGCCTCTAGCAGATCTTTTCGGGTTGCAAGTGAAAGTGCGCGAAGGGCTACGGGAGGTACGCGCCGGAGAGCTCGAGATGAACACTGACGCCGACTCAGTGAGGCAGTACCTATCTACGTTGGTGCGTTGGGTAAAAGGGGATTTGGACTACAGGATGCCAGGAGCGGAGTCTGGCCGCGAAATCCTAGCTCGCTTTGACCAGGTGGTGCAGGAGGCTTACCAGGAGGTTGGCGACGGTACCGCAGGTATTGTTTGTCACGGTGCGATAATGCGACTATACGGGGCTACGCGTACTCCGCAGGTAAGTGTCGGATTGATTTCGCAGTTCCCGGTTCCGAACGCGCAGACGTCCGTCTTAGAGGGCAAACCGGGGAACTTTACAGCCCTCACCTGGGGAGGCCGTCCAGTTGCGGATTGGCCTGTGCAGGAGGTAGCAGGGGCACCACTTTCTTCCCAGCAAGCCATGCGAGCCTTGGAAGGCAAAGAATAAAGTTTGAGGGGCACGAGGCCCCTCAAACTCTTAGAGAACCTTGTTGAAGAACTCGCGAGTTCTTGGCTGGCTCGGATTGTCGATAACCTCACTGGGGGGGCCGGCCTCGACAATTTGCCCCTTGTCCAAAAAGACAACTTTATCCGCAACCTCGCGGGCAAAGGCGATTTCGTGAGTGACCACGACCATGGTCATTCCATTGGCCGCTAGATCTTTCATTACGCCCAGCACTTCGCCGACCAATTCGGGATCGAGGGCAGAGGTGGGCTCGTCGAAAAGCATTAGCTCAGGCTCCATCGCCAGGGCCCGGGCGATGGCAACGCGCTGTTGCTGGCCCCCGGAAAGCTCAGAAGGGTAGTGCTCCGCTCTGTCTGAAAGGCCAACCTGCTCCAAAAGCGAAAGGGCAAGCTTGCGGGCCTCCTCTTTTTTTACGCCCTTGACCTGCACGGGTGCTTCCATGACGTTTTGCAGTGCCGTCATATGGGGAAATAGGTTGAACCGCTGAAACACCATCCCGACCCTCGAGCGTTGCCTTGCGACTTCCGAATCGGGCCTGCGCTTGAGCCAAGTACCTTCTGGGGTAATTGAGTCGTGCCTGCGAGCTCTCAACTTATTAATTAAACCGGTGGGGGCGGGCTCCTCAACCATTCCGAGCAGTTCACCGTTCAAATAGATACGCCCTGCCGAAATAAATTCTAGTTCATTTATGCAGCGAAGTAACGTAGATTTTCCCGAACCGGAAGGGCCGAGTAGAACACAGACTTCGCCTTTCTTAATTTCGAGGTCGATTCCCTTCAGCACGTGTAGATCGCCAAAAAACTTGTGGGCGCCCTCGATTTTTACCATGCTTGATTCGCTCACGGTGTCACATCCAAAAATGCAGTCTTGGGGTCTTTAGAAGTAGAGCTGCTCGAATCGCGTTGATCAAAACCGCGTCCGAAGTAGCGTTCAATGTAGTACTGGCCAACCATCAAAACTGAGGTGATCAATAGGTACCAGAATACCGCAACCAGTAGGAGAGGGATCGGCATAAACGTGCGATTGCCAAGCTCTTGTACAGCGAACTGCAGCTCTAAGGTGAAGGGAACAGCTGCCACGAGAGAGGTGGTCTTTAGCATCGAAATTGTCTCGTTGCCGGTAGGAGGAATTATGACCCGCATAGCCTGGGGCAAAATAATCCGGCGCATGATCTTGGCAGGTTTCATTCCCAGTGCAGTTGCCGCCTCAGTTTGGCCCTGATCTACTGAATTTAGACCGGAGCGAATAATCTCGGCCAGGTATGCGCCCTCGTTTAGACCCAGGCCAGCCAGGGCGCAAAGTCCGGGTGTCAAAACCTTGTCGGTGGAATACGAGAAGAGCTCTGGGCCAAAAGGTACTCCAAGCGAGATAGTTTGGTACAGCGTGGGAAGCAGGCCCCAGAAAATTAGCTGAGTGTAGATTGGTGTTCCTCGGAAGAACCATATGTAGAACCAGGCAACCGAGCGGGTGACCGGGTTTTCGCTCTGGCGCATTATTGCCATCGTGGTGGCCAAAATGATGCCAATCACCATAGATCCTACGGTAAGCAGTAGCGTGTATACGATTCCCCGCATTACGGAGGGGTGGAACAGGTACTGGCCAACCACGTCCCATCGGTAATTCGGGTTGGTAACGAGTGAGTTAATTACCGCTAAGGCAATCAGTGCCACCACGAGGGCACCAATTAGCCTGCCCGGCTTAAACACGGGCTGCGGATTGTTCCTATGTAGTTCTTCCATATCTATTTTCCAACTTGAGGATTGAGCTCGGCCTCTTCCAAGGCCGCATCTGCCGCCCCGTAGTGGCCAAGGATCTTCTTTAGCTGGCCGGTACGCATCAACTTTTGCATTGCGGCCTGGACCGCAAGTCCGAGCTGCCGGTCGGCTTTGGCAACGACCACACCTTGGGGGGCAGATTCAATAGTGTCACCAACTTGGGTGAGGGCGCCACGGGTTTTCCGTATCGAATACCCCACAACCGTGGAATCGGCAAAGGTAGCGTCGTATTGACCAGAGGCTACCTTTGGCGTTATTTCGGTTTGGACATCGTGTGGTTTAACTGTTATTGGAGCTTTCGATTCTGCCTTGCATTTGTTAGAAAGTTTGGCTACATACTCGTATTGGAACGTTCCTTTTTGCACGCCAATAGTTTTTCCACACGGATTTGCCGGATCGAAAATCTGCGCATTCTTCTTAGCTGTAGCAAATGCGGAGCCGACCTTTACATAAGAAATCATGTTTACTTCGGCCTCGCGCTCAGCGGTGATCGAGAATGATGAAAGCGAGAGGTCGAATTTGGAACCTACCTGCGGAATTAGCGAATCGAACGGGGCATGGGTAGTAGTTGCTCCTTTGAGTCCCATCACCTTTGCAAGTGCCTTAGCGAGGTCGATGTCGTAGCCGGTGGGGGTTTGCCCATCTTCTTTGCGATATTCGGCGGGTGCATAATCCGTTGCAGCCGCATTTCGCAGCGTTCCACGCGAGGCTAGTTCCCTCGGAACTAGGGCTGCGACCGCGTCGTCTTTTTCTATAGACGAGATGTCAAAGCCGTCGCGGCCAGGATCGTCAACGGCATTGGAATCTGGTGCGGCACAGGCCGTTAGGGGCAGGAGCGCCACAAGGGCGAGGGAAGCTAGCTTTTGCGTGGACATTACGGATCTGCCTATTTCTTTACAGACGGGTTGACCTCGGCCTTTTTAAGGCCGGCATCCTGAGCGCCGTAGTGGGACAGGATCTTCTTCAATTCGCCCGAGTCCATCAGTTTCTGCATTCCTGCCTGGACCGCTTTGGTGAGGGCTTCATCTTGCTTGCTGATCACGATCCCCTGGGGCGCCGACTCCATGACGTCGCCAATTTGTTCTATGGAGCCGTTGGACTTTTTCACCGTGTAGCCAACTACGGTCGAATCTGCGAAAGTGGCGTCGTACTGTTTGCCGGCGACTTTAGGTGAAATTTCAGTTTGGAGATCGTGGGGTTTGATCTGAATCTTCGGCTTGCCCTCTGCTAGGCACTTCTTTGACATGTCTTGAATGTAGTCGTATTGGAAGGTACCTTTTTGGACGCCGATGGTCTTGCCGCATGGATTCTTGGGATCAAACTTGTTGGGGTTGCCCTTGGCGGTGCCAAATGCGGAGCCGACCTGTACGTACGAGACCATGTTTACTTCGCTCTCGCGTTCTGGTGTAATCGAGAAAGACGAGAGTGAAACGTCATACTTGGAGCCTACTTGTGGGATGAGGGCGTCGAAGGCTGTGTGTTTAGTAGTGCCTTCTTTCAGGCCCATGACTTTAGCTAGCGCGTTGGCGATGTCGATGTCATAGCCGGTTGGAGTCTGCCCGTCTACCTTGAAGTACTCGGCAGGAGCATAGTCTGCAGAAGAAACAGAACGAAGCACGTCGCGCTTCTTTACGTTCTCTGGAACGAGGGCGGCCACGGAGTCGTCTTTCTTAATGGCAGAAACGTCGTAGCCTGTTTCGCCAGGGTCTGTGGTGCCGCCTGCGGGGGAAGCCCCCTCGCCTCCTGTTGAGCAAGCTGAAAGTGCGAGCACGCTGGCTGCAGCGATTGCATAAAACTTCTTCTGCATTGGGAACTCCTTATAAATATTAAGTGATATGCATATTATGCATGTATATGAATGAGTATGCAAAACGGCCCCCACTAAGTGGGAGCCGTTTCACAAAAAGAAGCTATTTCTATTTGCCGCGCAGTGCCCTGCGATTGAACTTGACCTTAGAGGGATCAACACCTCGGGGCATATTCATCGACTTTGCCTGCAGGGAACGAAGCCTATTGGTAACAACCGGGACCTCTTCTTTACGCAAGGACTTTGGCAACTTGTTAATAGTGCGCAATAGCTTGCTTAGGGGAATCTGCCCTTCCTGGTGGCCTACCTGAATATGGTGTATTTCGACGCCTGGGGCGACGCGAGCGATCTTCTTGGATTCGTCAGCCAGCATCCGCGAAACGTGAGCTGTTGGCCCCTCGGACACAAGTACAATTCCCGGGCGTCCAACGAGCCGGTAGACGAGGTCTTGATTGCGAGTCATTGCTACCGGTTGTTCTTCGATATCCCAACCACGACGAATTTGCCGCATGATGGCTCCGGCAGCTCCGGCGTGGCCGTCGAGCTGGGCGTACATTGCCCGGTTCATCAGTCTGGACAAAGTGGCAGTGGTAGCTAGCAGCCCGAGCGAAATACCGAACAGAATGCCTAGGACAATGTGTGAAGTAGCCCAGCCAACCAAAGCTGAAATGACTAGTGGAAGAAGGAAAGCGCCGGCGAGCGCCCAGCCTACCCACGGGTAGGAGCGCTTGGTTAGGGTGTACGCGTCCTTGATGTTGGCAAAAAAAGACCGCTTCGGTGCGGCGGTATCGTCCTTAGCCATAGAATCCTACTTTCTGGTTGTATCTAGCCTGAATTGTACGGGCGAGAGCCCCACAAGACAAAAAGTTATCCACAGATTGCCGAAGCCCCCTTCAAAACAGTCATAGTGAGTGGTTCCGTAGAGACATGAGGATTCGCGGTTACGAAGTACTAGACGTTATTGGATTTGCCGCCCTGGGCCCAGTCTGGAAAGTTCGAGACGAGGCAGGCAAGAGCTGGGCGGCAAAATTTGTTCGTTGTCCCGATCCGGACCGCTTCGAATGCCTCAGTGGACTTCGCGCTCGCCACCTGGTGCAGCTGCACGACCTGGTCCCGGTCGACAACCGGTGGGTGCTAGTAATGTCCTTGGAGTCGGGCAGTCCGCTGAGTGCGCTGGGCGAACTGAATAGGCCCAAGCGGGTTCTAGCTGATTTGCTAGAAGGACTTGCGCAGTTGCATTCACGGGGGCTCAGTCATGGCGACGTTTCGCCTGCGAATGTGTTGGTTGACGAGGGCGGACGAGCCAGCTTGATCGACATTGATATCGCCCAGACGCGATTGGGAACCGCAAAGTACGCCTCTCCATCTGAAGAAGACTCCCCAGCACGCGACATATATGGGTGGGGCAAAATATGTGAAGAACTAGGCTTTGATAGTCATGGTGCTACCAACGCCGATCCGGAGGAGCGGCCGGTTGCGGGGCAGTTGCTCGAGCTATATAAAGACGAGGGGACTTCCGCACAGGACTGCTTGGATCCTGCCCAGGAACTGCGCACAATAGGAATGCTGGATGCGGTAACCCAAGCTCCCGCCAAAAGAGCAAAGCCCCACTGGTCTTTGATTTCGGTTGGGGTCGTGATGGTGTGCGTGGGAGTTGGTTTAGCGCTGGGCACCGCCATTACGGCAAATACAGATACTGCAGCTGCAGTCAAAGAACAAAAGGACTCTCAGAAGGTGACTGAGGGGCTAAAGACGCCGAGTTCAGAGCAGCGCAAGGAACCTAAGAGAGTCCGTTCTATAAAACCGCAACCAGCTCCTTCGGTAGAAACGCAACAGCAGAGTGCGCCGCCCGAAACGGACCTAGCACCGGGCAACGCTACGCTCGCCGAAATGTTAGCGCGTCGGGCGCGGGCGATCGAGAAGATGGATAAGAAGTCGCTTGCTGAAGTATCGTTTCCGGAATCGCCGTCGCAGAAAGCGGATTTAGACCTATTTGCTCGACTACAGGCAGCAGGAGTACGCGCTAAGGGAGTCACGGTCACGGTTGCAAACGAAGAAAAGCAGGGATCCACCATAGAAGCAACCATTGTCCAAAGTGCCCACGAGCAGTGTTCCCAAAGCTGTAGAAAAGTGGAAAGCACTAAATATAAGGCGGTTTTTGAAATAAGGGACGGGAAAATATTCAGTGTAGTGAGGAAATAAAAAACGGCGTAAAGATGCGGCCGGCGCTATCGCCGGCCGCATCTACAATCAGCTTACATACCTAGTTCTTGGGCGAAGTCGCCCTCTTCTAGACGTTGCTTTACTGCCATCAAGTAACGGGCAGCGTCGGCACCGTCTACCAGACGGTGATCGTAGCTGATGGCCAGATAGACCATAGAACGAATGGAAATGTTTTCGTTCCCATCGCCATCCTTTACTACTACCGGGCGGCGGACAATTGTGCCAACACCCAAAATTGCAACCTCGGGCTGGTTGATAACCGGGGTGTCGAATAGTGCTCCACCAGAACCAGTATTGGTGATGGTGAACGTGGATCCACTCAGCTCGTCGGGCTTGATCTGCCCATCGCGAGTGCGCCCAGCCAGATCATTGATCGAGTGCGCTATTTGGGCAATGTCCTTCTGTCCACAATCCTTGATAACGGGAACAAAGAGGCCCTTAGGAGTGTCGACTGCAATACCAACGTGCTCATGGTCGAAGTAGGTAACTTCCTTACCATCTATGCGAGCATTGAGCTTCGGGTGAGCCTGCAAAGCCTCTGTGGCAGCCTTTACGAAGAAAGGCAGGAAGGTGAGCTTGGTGCCCTCCTTCTCTTGGAAGGGCGCCTTGGCTTTCTTACGCAGGTTGGCAATGCGGGTTACGTCTACCTCGACCACGGTAGTTAGCTGAGCAGAAACCTGAAGCGACTCAACCATACGCTTGGCGATAGTGCGGCGCAGACCCGACATCTTCTGGGTGCTGCCGCGCAAGCCCTCCTGCCACTCAGGGGTCTTGGCCCGGAAGGGTTCCTTGCCTGCCTGCTTTGGCGCATCCTTCGCCGGCGCAGGTTTAGAAGCCGCCTCGAGTACATCTTGCTTGCGGATTCTGCCGCCTACGCCTGTACCAGTAACAGTAGAAAGGTCGACGCCCTTTTCCTTAGCTAGCTTGCGAACGATCGGGGTCACGTAGCCTCCCTTTGCGGGCGAGCCCGCCGACTTTGAAGGGGAGGCGGGTTTGGGAGCTTCCGGAGCCTTGGGCGCTGCGGGGGCCTGCGGAGCCTTAGGAGCCTGCGGGGCCTTGGGCGCGGCGGGAGCCTTGGGAGCTTCCGGAGCCTTAGGAGTCGATTCTTCCTGCTTCGGAGCAGCAGTGGACTTATCTGCTCCGGGGGCAGAAGCGCCGATGCGAGCGATAACGGTGTCTACATCGACTGTCTCGTCCTCGGGAACAACGATCTCGGTTAGGTATCCGGACACCGGCGCCGGAACTTCGGAATCGACCTTGTCGGTAGAAACCTCGACCAGAGGCTCGTCGGCCTCGACCTTTTCGCCAACTTCCTTTAGCCAGCGCGAAACAGTGCCCTCGGT
>NZ_ATUW01000011.1 GCF_000420405.1 Winkia neuii subsp. neuii DSM 8576
AAGCACCAGAAGCCTGATCAGTCTGAAAACCAGCAGAAACCAACTGCTCCACCAACGACTGCAACTTAGCCAAAATACCCTCAAGCTCACCCTGACCAGACTGCAACTGCGAAGCAACCTGCTCCAACTCCGCATAAGTAACATTCATGTTCGCCATAAAAAGCTCCCAACACAAAAAACTCAAACCTACAAAACAGCCGGCCAAACCACCGACCCAAAACCAACCCTAACCACCCCCAAAACCCCACAACAGCCCCCCAAGGCCAAATACACCCAAAAACAACCCCCCATTCACCAACCGTTAACCAAAACCACCCACCCAACCCTCAAAAAATAACAACCACTAACAAAGCAAGCTAAAGCCAAATGCTATGGGTTGATTGGCGCTATTCATTCGTAATATAGGCTGGCGTGCGGGCGGGAGAGGTTTGGTGGAGATGGCCAAGGGGCAAAGAACAGGGGCTTGTCAAAACAGGCAGATGTAGAAAACTAATTGAAAAGGCCGGGTCTTCTTTTGACGGGTTCGCTGGACCTACCCAGCCAGGTGTCCCGTTCCTCGATGCTAACCATCACGAGTAGACCTGCCAGCATGGTCAGTAGTACCCGAACCGACAGGAGTTTTAATGTTTCACTCATAGGTGCTGGTAGAGCCCCTAGCGGCGAGCTTTTCCAAGCGTTTGGTGAAAATAGATTTCACTCAAAGGTATTCTTGGGGTTACCTTTAACCAGTATTGGCAAAAGCTATTGGTTGCGTAACCGAGAGGACCCAGTGTGGATAATTCCGCTAAACCCGGCAGTTTCTACGACAGCTTCATCAAAATCAACGAGTCGATAGCTGGTTTCCTAGATAACGTCTACGGGCACTCGATAGTCTGGGTCCTGATCGTTTTACTGCTCGGTACCGGCATAGTCTTTACCATTCGCTCTCGCTTTATGCAGATCCGCCTGTTCCCGCACATGGTCAAGGTCATTCTGGGCTCCCGCGGCGGCGCCAAAGGAGGCATCTCTTCATTCCAAGCTTTTGCGATCGGACTGGCTGATCGAGTAGGCACCGGTTCTATTGCCGGGGTTGCTCTGGCTGTAGTAGCGGGCGGACCGGGTGCCGTATTTTGGATGTGGATAGTTGCAGCAGTAGGTATGGTCACTGCGTTTATCGAGGCAACCTTGGCTCAACTTTTTAAAGTCCGCAACGGCGACGGCACCTTCCGCGGTGGTCCCGCCTACTACATCCAGCGGGGGCTCGGCACTAGGGGCTGGGGAATTATTTTCTCGATTCTGTTGATTTTCGCCTACGGCTTTTCCTTTGAAATGATCCAGTCGAACTCAATTAGCCAGCTCGCCCATGTTTCGTTTGGCGTCCCGCCGTGGGTAAGCGCTCTGGTATTAATCTTGATGACTATGCCGTTGGTACTCGGGGGAGTCAAACCCATCGCTCGATTCTCAGAGGTGCTGGCCCCCGCAATGGCCCTACTGTATGTGTTCATGGGTCTTTTGGTGATGGCGCTGAACTGGCAGCGCATCCCTTCCGTGTTTAGCGAGATCTTCTCTGGAGCCTTCGGACAGGGCAGCTATGTGCCCCCTGCCGTAGCCGGTGCCACAGGGGCATTCATTGCGGCAATTACTACCGGTATCAAACGTGGGTTGTTCACCAATGAGGCCGGTATGGGATCTGCCCCTAACGCAGCAGCCACAGCTACGGTTTCGCATCCGGTTACACAGGGGATGGTCCAGGCGCTCGGCGTGTTCGTAGATACTATGCTGGTCTGCACTTCCACCGGATTCATTATCTTGATGTCCGAGCCCTTCTGGGATCCCAACCGAAGCGAAAACCTCGACGGCACCGCACTCACCTCTTCCTCTTTGGTGACCACCTTAGGTGGAGCAGGACACGTAGAATCTGTAGTAGCCATTTTGGTGATGGCTATGATGATTTGCTTCGGCTACTCCACAATCCTCGGAAATTACACCTATGCGGAAACTAACTACAGATTTATAGCTGGGCTGGGGCGCGGCACCCTGCCACTAAAACTTCTGGTTATTTTCGCTACTGCCCTGGGCGCCGTTCTGCCGCTAGCTGCGGTGTGGTCTATAGCCGATTGGGCTACCGCACTAATGACCATAGTGAATTTGGTTGCGATTCTGCTGCTAGGTAAATGGTCGCTGGGTGCTCTCAAGGACTACCAGGCGCAGCTGAAGGCAGGGAAAATTCCAGAATTTCAGTCCCTCGACAACCCATATATGCCGGGTGAACTTCCCACCTCAGTGTGGCATGTTAAAGGGGGCCACGCAGAATCGTGGGCCCAAATGGAAGCAGAAAGCCACGAACTGAAAGAGACAAAATGAAGGTAGCGCGTTTTTCTACAGGGGATAATCCGCTGTACGGGGTTTTCGAGGACGACGCGAAACAGATCGTCGCCCTCAAAAATGATCCGCTCTTTTCTAAAGTCGAACCGTCGGGCCAACTTATTCCTATGGAAGAGGCGCGTTTCCTCTCGCCGGTCATTCCCCGCTCAAAAGTAGTGGGGGTTGGGCAGAATTACCCCGACCACGCCGCACAGACGCCAGAGCCAATGGCGGATCCGGTGCTATTTACAAAGCCAAATACTTCGGTAATTGGCCCCGACGACCCTATCGTATTGCCCAAGTTTTCTAACGAGGTCGAACATGAGGCCGAGCTTGCCGTGGTAATCAAGGCGTTGGCAAAGGATGTCCCTGAAGCTCAGGTAGACGACGTAATCATGGGGTACACGGTGGCAAACGATTGCACCGCCCGCGACGCCCAGCGCGCCGATGGGCAGTGGACTCGTGCCAAAGGTTGGGATACCTCCTGCCCTCTTGGTCCCTGGATCGCTGTTGATCCTAAGCTAGACCCAGACAACCTGCAGATCGAATGCCGAGTAAATGGGCAACTGCGCCAGAGCGCAAACACCTCTCAAATGCGCTTTTCCGTGCGCGCGCTCGTCTCGTACGTTTCTAGCGTATTTACCCTCCTGCCCGGCGACATAATCCTAACTGGGACCCCGGCCGGGGCAGGGCCACTAGAGGCAGGCGACGTAGTGGAGTGTCAGATCGAAAATATTGGCACCTTGCGTAACCAAGTGTTGCGCCGGTAGCCGATTTCGCTCCCTGCCGCCGAGAATGAGGCGTTGGCAGGGAGCGAATCGTAGGCTGCTAGAAGGACGCGATAACTCTCTTAGCCATGTCTTCAAGTACGTTGGTAGGGCTGGCTAGATTGAAGCGGAAGAACTGGGAATAGTCCTTCCCTAGCGTGCTCCCCGCGTTTACTGCCACTCGCCCTCGCGCGGCAATCTGAGCCGCCGGATCTTCCACCTGGTAGGCGCTGGCGTCGAACCAGCTCAAGTAGGTAGCTTGGGGCGTACTAAAGTGCAACTTCGTATCGGAGTTAGCAAGTAGACGCTGCAGGTGGGAGGCGTTTTTCGCCACGTACGCAACGAGGTCGTTTAGCCACGGGCGCCCGTTCGAATAAGCCACAGTGGCCGCTAGAGCTCCAAGCGGGGTGGCGCCCTCGGAAAGTTTTTCGGCTGCGGGCGCGAAACGCTCGCGCAACAGAGGATCTACTACGTACCACTGGGCACAGTTCAGCCCCGGAATATTCCAACCTTTCGAGGCCGCAGTGGCAGTGACCGTCCGGGAAGCAGTGAGGGCAGACACGGAGGCAAAAGGAACGTGTCTGTTGCCCGGCAGAATAAGGGGGGAATGAATCTCGTCACTGAATACCAGTGCCTTCTTTGAGTGCGAAAGAACCTCCGCGAGTGCCGCCAACTCGGAAGAAGTGAAAGTCTGCCCAGTAGGATTCCAAGGGTTGCACAGCACGAGCAACTGGGCGCCCCGGGCGAAGGCCTCGGCAATAGCTCCCAGATCTAACTGGTAGCGTCCCTGCGGTGAGACGGGGGAGGGGATTTCTATAACCTCGCGATTATGCAGGCCGGGAATCGACAAAAAAGGCATGTATGCGGGGGTGGGGACGATCACCGGCGTGCCAGGATCAGTCAGAACTTCAATCGTTTGATGCAATACCGAAAGTACGTTGGGGGCAATGCCAAAGCACTCCTCGGCAATCTCAAAGCCAAATTCTTCGCCTTGAAATCGACAACACTCGTGTAGAGTTCTTTCTACCAGCCAGGAAGGCATGTAGCCGAGAAAGTTGTTCGCGATTGCTTTTGAGAGCGCTGCCTCAACCTCGGGGGCGGTGCCAAAATCGGCCTCGGCAATCCAAGCTCCGTCAAGAAGCTGCCCGTCTAAGCGCATCGCCCACTTCTTAGTAGCGCGCCGACGCAGAACCTCGATAGACAAAGAATCCATTCTTTTTGCGAATTCGGAATATGACATGGCAATCCACCCCTAGATAAATAGACCTGGGCTATTTTCCCCATTATCAACCAAAGCCGATTCTTTGGTGCAACTAGGCCGAAGCGTGGTTCGAAGATGGGCGCCGTTAGCGGTAGGGTAGAGGCACTATGAGCATTGAAAAAGCGCCAGCGACAGGCAGTGATGTTCGCGTTCGTTTTTGTCCTTCTCCGACCGGCACTCCCCACGTGGGAATGGTGCGTACGTGCTTATTCAACTGGGCCTACGCGCGCCACACGGGCGGCACCTTCTTGTTCCGCATCGAAGATACCGATGCGGCTCGCGACAGCCAGGAATCCTTTGACCAGATTATCGACTCTCTAAAATGGATGGGCCTCGACTGGGACGAGGGCATCGGGGTAGGGGGGCCGCATGCGCCCTACCGCCAATCCGAGCGGATGGACATCTACAAAGACGTTGCCAAGAAGCTCATCGATGCAGGCTACGCCTACGAGTCCTACTCCACTCCGCAAGAAATCGAG
This sequence comes from Winkia neuii subsp. neuii DSM 8576, assembly GCF_000420405.1. Taxonomy (GTDB): domain Bacteria; phylum Actinomycetota; class Actinomycetes; order Actinomycetales; family Actinomycetaceae; genus Winkia; species Winkia neuii. The sequence continues at coordinate 4,851 of NZ_ATUW01000011.1, forward strand.
GAGCGGCACAAGGCGGCCGGCCGCCCTCCGAAGCTAGGATACGATGGCTACGACCGCAACCTCACCGACGAGCAGATTGCTGCTTTCAGGGCCGAAGGGCGCAAGCCGGTTTATCGCATGCGCATGCCCGACGAGGACATTACCTTTACCGACCTTGTGCGCGGCGAAATTACGTTCAAGGCCGGTAGTGTTCCCGACTACGTGATTCTTAGGGCAAACGGCGACCCGCTTTACCCTCTGGTCAATCCGATTGACGACGCCCTCATGAAGATCACTCACATCCTGCGCGGCGAGGACATCCTCTCTTCGACGCCAAGGCAGATCGTCATGTACCGGGCTCTCATGGACCTCGGTATTGCCGAACGCATTCCTGAGTTTGGCCACCTGCCCTACGTGATGGGCGAGGGCAACAAGAAGCTCTCCAAGCGCGATCCCGAATCCAACCTACTGTTGCACCGCGAGGCGGGAATGCTCCCCGAAGGGTTGCTCAACTACCTAGCATTGTTGGGCTGGTCGATAGCCCCGGACCGCGACATCTTTGACAAAGACGAAATGGTGGAGGCATTCGACATCCACGATGTCAACCCAAATCCGGCTCGCTTTGACCAGAAGAAGTGCACGGCCATTAATGCCGAGCACATTCGCAGACTCGAGGTCGAAGATTTCCGTTCGCGTTTGGTGCCTTACCTGCACAAGGGGCAGGTGGTGTCGGCAGATTCGTGGGAGGAATTGTCTGAGCGTGAGCGCTACCTGCTTGGACAGGCGGCCCCATTGGCACAAACTCGTATCCAGTTGTTGGGTGAGGGCGTGGATTTGCTGCGCTTCTTGTTCGTAGAGAGCTCTGAACTCGACTACAACCCGAAAGCCGTGCGCAAGCTTAAGGATTCGGCCCCGCAGGTGTTGGAGGAGGCAGCTAAGACTATTGAATCGTTGCCTGAGTCAGACTACACAGTCGACGGCATTCACGAAGCGCTCACTAAGTCGATTATCGAGGGCCTAGAACTGAAGCCTCGTATTGCTTTCGGGCCGTTGTTTGTAGCAATTACGGGAACCAACGCTTCGATTCCGGTTTTCAACTCGATGGTGATACTTGGCCGCGAGGAAACTCTGCGCAGGCTCAACCAGTGCGCGCAAATGTTGCGTAAATAACATTTCTAAGTCGGAGGGGTGCTGCTGGCGTACTCCTCCGACTTTTTTCATGCCTGAAAATGTGTATTTTGCGGGTAGCGCCAGCTTTGTGAGCCCCGGAATGGGGCCGCAAAGTGGCAATCTTCGACCGCTTGCTGGCGGATCGCTATTACGTAACACTTAAGTCCCTTTAATAGGGTTAGAGTGTTTTCATTATCCGGCCTCGACCTGCGTAGACACTCGTGAATGTGGCGCTTTATTCAAGCTGCGGTACTTTTCCAACGTAAGACTTACGGCCTAACGGTCACTAACTAGGATGGTTTTGACTTGGTAGAGACAGCGTCGACGTTCACCGCCCCTGATAGCCCGGTGTTGGGCTCTCTATTTCTTTCTGCTTTAGTGGGGCTGGCTCCTTTAGCTATCTTTTTTGTCCTGCTTGGAGCTTTTAAAGTGAAGACGCACTGGTGTGCCCTCATCTCATTGGCAGCTTCAATCGTTTTGGCATGGGGGGCATTTAAAATGCCGCTCACCCTGGCTTTGCTGTCAGCAACCCAGGGGCTGGCATTTGGTTTCATGCCTATTTTGTACATCATTATTGCCGCGGTGTGGCTCTACAACCTCACGGTCGAAAGCGGTAGAGGCGAGGACGTGCGCGCTACGTTCAACCTGGTTGGGCGCGGAGACCGGCGCGTGCAAGCGCTGATTATTGCCTTCAGCTTCTGCGGTCTGCTGGAAGGCCTGGCAGGCTTTGGTGCCCCCGTAGCTATTGTTGCCGCCATGCTCGTCGCTATCGGGCTGAAGCCGATGAAGGCCGCGGTGGTCACTATTACTGGCAACGCAATCAGCGTTGGCTACGGGGCCATGGCAATCCCGGTCACCACTGCGGGCCGCCTCGGAGGAGCAAAAGCCACGGAGGTAGCAACCCAAATGAGCCACTTAACTCCTCTGCTCGCCCTCTTCATGCCGTTTTTGCTGCTTTTGCTGCTAGACGGCAAACGTGGGCTCAAGCAGCTATGGCCCGCCGCGTTAATATCGGGCGTCGTCACGGCCCTAGGTCATTTCTGGGCTGCAGGGTACTTCTCCTACGAACTGACCGCAGTCCTAGCGTCCCTACTCGGATTTGCCGCCGTCACTGCGCTAATGCAGGTGTGGCACCCCAACACTCCCGAGGACGCCCATACCGGCACGAGCGTGGATCTCACTGCCTCGCGCGCAGTACTTGCACTCATGCCGTATTGGCTCGTGGTGGTCGTATTCGCCCTCGCTAAGCTGTGGCGTCTAGGAGTCGACATTCCCGCCCTACTTGCTTCCACCGACCTCAAATTCGGTTGGCCTGGACTGGACGGAAACCTCCTTGCCAAGAGCGGAAAGCCTGTAGGAGGAACCCAGTTCACTTTGCAATGGATCTCCTCTCCGGGAACGCTGATTGCGCTGACCGCCCTCATAGTGGCCGCTATCTACGCGCTTAACTCTTCGCAAGGCAAATACCCCTTCACCTTTAAAGAGGGCGTAAAAACCCTGTTCAGCACCATCTATTCGCTGCGGATCTCGATCCTCACTATCGCTACAGTTATGGCGCTCGCCTACGTCATGAACTTCTCGGGACAAACTGCAGTAATTGGTGCATGGATGGCCGGAACAGGGGCAGCCTTCGCCTTCATTTCTCCGGTACTCGGCTGGCTGGGCACAGCCGTCACTGGGTCTGCAACCTCAGCTAATGCGCTCTTTGCGGACCTGCAGGCCACTGCGGCCCACTCAGTGGGAGCCGACCCGTCCTTGCTGCTCGGAGCAAATACTATTGGGGGCGGTCTAGGAAAGATCATTTCCCCGCAGAACCTAACAATTGCAGCCGGAGCGGTAGGGGAACCGAACTCCGAACCGAAACTGCTCCAAAAGGCACTGCCAATCTCGATATCTCTCTTAGTAGTTCTAGCGCTACTTGTAGGCATTAGCTCGCTGTTGGGCTAGCCCACCGTAAAGAAAGGAAAACTGGTGAAAATAGCACTTTTTGCCACGTGTATCTCGGACGTAATGTTTCCGCAGGCATCACAGGCCACAGTGCATTTATTGCAACGTCTTGGACACGAGGTGGTGTTTCCCGAAACCCAGGGCTGTTGTGGGCAGATGCACATAAACACCGGCTACTACAACGAAGCTATGCCTCTAATCGAAAACCATGTCCGGACCTTCTCGCCAGTTCTCGACGGGGAATGGGATGCCATCGTGGTTCCCTCGGGGTCCTGCACAGGCTCGCTACGCCACCAGCAGGAAACCGTAGCTAACGCTCTAGACGATTCAGAGCTGGCACGTAAGGCCTCTCAGATTGCCGCCCACACCTACGAGCTTTCCGAACTGCTAGTAGATGTGCTGGGACTCGAAGATGTTGGTGCCTACTTCCCGCACAAGGTCACCTACCATCCCACCTGCCACTCGCTACGTATCGCGAAGGTGGGGGACAAGCCATACAAGCTGCTGCAAAATGTTGAGGGGCTCGAATTCGTGCGCCTCCCTGACGAGAAATCATGCTGTGGCTTCGGAGGCACCTTCTCGCTCAAGAACCCCGACGTTTCCGCAGCTATGCTCGCAAAGAAAATGTCTAACGCCATGGCTACCGGTGCTGAAGTGCTAGTAGCCGGGGACTACTCTTGCCTGATGCACATTGGCGGTGGGCTCTCGCGTAACCAATCAGGGTTGCGAGTAATGCACCTAGCCGAGGTGCTTGCTCCCACTGCTGATGATCCGTGGACTGCTCCCGCTACAACAACAAAGGTCGGTGCGTAATGCTCCAAGAAATGTTGAGGAAGAAAAAAGAACAAGAAGCAAAGCCGGTTCACGCCTGGAGCCCTGGGGCCGACATTCCTGACGACCCGCTTAGGTGGGGGGAATACTTCGAAGAGTCCTCTAAGAAACAGCTTGCTAACTCACAGCTTCGGCGCAACATCCGCCATGCCACCACGGCTATTCGAAACAAACGGCAAACTCGCGTAGACGAGATGCCCGATTGGGAGCAACTGCGGCTTGCGGCCTCAGCGGTAAAACAGCGAACCCAGGCCAATCTTCCTGAACTGCTCGAAGAGTTCGAGAAAAACTTCACTGCTCGTGGCGGCATCGTGCATTGGGCTAGGGACGGGCAGGAAGCCTGCGAGATCGTCAAAGAACTAATTGACGAAAAGGGCTTAAACGAGATCGTCAAGGTCAAGTCGATGGCCACCCAGGAAATAAACCTGAACGAATACCTTGCAGACCGGGGAATCAAGGCCTGGGAAACTGACCTCGCCGAAATGATCGTTCAGCTGGGCGAGGATATGCCCTCGCACGTGGTGGTGCCCGCAATCCACCGCAACCGTTCCGAAGTCCGCGAGATCTTCAAAGAGAAGATGGAAAATATTCCCGCCGACATCTCGACTGAGCCGCGGGAACTCACCATGGCAGCACGCGCCCACCTGCGCGAGAAATTCTTGTCCTCTACGCTAGCTGTGTCAGGATCGAACATGGCTGTGGCCGAAACGGGAACACTGTCTGTATATGAGTCCGAAGGCAACGGACGCATGTGCCTGACCCTTCCCGACACTCTTATTTCGGTAGTTGGCATCGAAAAGATCGTTCCAACCTTCCAAGATGCCGAGATTTTCAGCCAACTCCTGCCCAGGTCTGCTACCGGGGAAAGGATGAACCCGTACACCTCAATGTGGACCGGGGTGACCCCCAACGACGGCCCCCAGGAGGTGCACGTAATCCTGCTCGACAACGGCCGCACCAAACTGTTGGCCGACGAAGTGGCCCACGAAGCCCTCTCATGCATCCGGTGCGGAGCCTGTCTGAACATTTGCCCCGTATATGAAAACGTGGGGGGACATGCCTACAATTCGGTCTACCCTGGCCCAATTGGTATTTGCCTTACTCCCCAGCTGAAGACCGCCTTTGAGCACGACGATCCAGATTCGACGCTGCCATTTGCCTGCTCACTGTGCAATGCCTGTGCAGAAGCATGCCCGGTGCACATTGATCTGCCGGGGATCATCGTCGAAAATCGGCGTCGTTACCAAGACGCCCATAGGCATTCGCTCCCAAACGGGTGGGACCTTTCAATGAAAGCCATGTCCAAGGTGATGTCTTCGGGCAAGCTTATGGAACAGGCCGGAAACCTAGCCACCCTGGGGCATGCCCTCGGCGGAAAATCCGGTCGGATTGGGCACTTACCTTTGCCGGTAGCGGCCAAATGGACCAAAGTCCACGACGTTCCTGCCCCGCCCTCGCAAACATTCCGCGGCTGGTGGAAAGAAAACCAGAAAGGTGACAACTAGTGGCTAATCGTGCTGAAAAAGATAAGGCAGCCAAGGCCGAAATCCTGCGGCGAGTACGCGGAGCACTCGAAAAGAGCCAAATAACTGCGCCCGAAGTGCCGCGTAACTACAACCGTACCGGGGCACACGCCCCCGGTTCTGACTCCGTGATAGACGTGTTCGTCGACGCTCTGGAAGACTACAACGCCAGTGTCGACGTGGTCTCGGAAAAAGACGTTCCACAGGCCATTGCTAAGGCTTTGGAGGGCGACAAGGTAGTGGTAGTACCGCCGGGCCTCAAACCCGACTGGATTCAGGCCGTACCGGGTGACGTGAAAGTGGACGAGCCTGGCAGCCAGCTCACCCACCGCGAGCTAAACGAAGTTGACGCCGTGCTAACCGCCTCGCGCTGCGCGGTTTCGCACACGGGCACTATCTTGCTCGACGGTACCGATGACCAAGGGCGACGCGCTATCACCTTGGTCCCCGACAAACACGTAGTGCTGGTGCAGGCGAAAGAAGTATTTCCCACCGTCCCGCAGGCCGTAGACGAACTCGGGAAGCATCCCCAGCGTCCTATAACCTGGATTGCTGGCCCATCCGCAACCTCCGACATCGAGCTCGTTAGAGTCGATGGAGTGCACGGTCCAAGAACGCTACACGTAATCATCGTCAAGTGAGCTAAAGAGGGCGGCGCAATAGCGTCGCCCTCTTTTCATTGCGCACATATCCAATTGGCCCCACTTGCAGGTGCGCACAGGTCGGCGGGGTGCGTTTTACCGCTCAGGCCAATTCTCGTCCTCGTCCGCTTCGTCGGAGAAATCTCCGGGGGCCGCTTCTTCGTCGCCCCCCAGGATTTGTTCTAGGGGATTATGGTCCTCGTTGCCGTCGGGCATTTGCCCGGCCATGGCAGTCAGCTTCTCCTGTAGTTTCGTGAGCTGCGTTACCGAATCTTCGGGCTCTGTGTTTTGAATGCCCATTCAGGCCTCCTTAGATGTATTTCTACCCACACCTAAGAATATAGAAAACTCTGGTCCAGGAGAGTGGGTAGCAAATGTAACGCTCGCGAAAAAGGATTATTCTTTTGAGATGCGGTTTCACCTGCATAAACGTTATCGTGATTAGCTACACACTGATTTGGTTTGGATATTCGGGCTACTTTGGGTAAAGTTTTGGAGGTGCCCACGGGAGACCGGAGGCAACATCATATTGGGGTATGGTGTAATTGGCAACACAGGTGATTCTGGTTCATCCGTTCTAGGTTCGAGTCCTGGTACCCCAGCGAAGCAACCAATTTGGTTGTTTTAGGCCCCCGTCGTCTAGCGGCCTAGGACACCGCCCTCTCACGGCGGTAACACGGGTTCAAATCCCGTCGGGGGTACCGCAAGAGCTCGCTGGCTGGCGAGCTCTTTTGTTTTATTCTCAGTGTCGATAAAAAGCGTGCCCTAGTCTAGGTAAACTTGGGGTAAGTATCCCGCTCGCACCCGGAGGAGTATATGCCTAGTATTTCCCCAGATTTGGCTTCAAGGCGTGACACTATCGCTAAATATGTGATCATGCGTGGCGACATCTCGGTGGAGGAGCTAGCCGAAACGTGCGGGGTGTCGGTCATGACTATCTATCGCGATATTTCGGTGCTCGAGAAGGCGGGCATTCTCCACCGCGAGCACGGCCGCATTAGGGCAACAGCATCTGGGTTGCACGAAGCTTCCGCCCGCTATCGGATGGCGCAAGAGGTAGAAGCTAAACAGAGTATTGGGATGGCCGCCGCGCAGCTGATTCCCGCCTCGGCATCGGTTATTATCGACGATTCTACATCTGCAATTTGGGCAATCCGGCAACTGCAGCAAACGGGGGGACTGTCGGTTGTGACGAACTCTCTGCTTGTCGCTCAGGAACTACGGGAGCGCCCCACGAACTCGCTGTTTGTTCTAGGTGGGGAATACCAGAGCTGGGCAGAGGCCACACTTGGACCAGCCACGGCTGCCGCCCTAGCTAAAGTGGATGCGGATCTGTGTCTAATCTCTGCTTCTGGGATACGCAATGATCAGCTATTCCACCCCTACGCTGACGTAGCAGCGATCAAAGCGGCGATGATGCGATCTGCTGAAAGAACAATTCTGCTATTAGACCACACGAAATTTGCTAGGCGGGCGCTTCACAACTTTGGTTCACTGCGCGAAGTGGACACGGTAGTAGTGGATTCGAAAACTTCCCGCCAGCAAATTGAACAGCTAGAAGAATATGGGCCCAAGGTCATTGTAGCCTGAACTAGAGATCGAAAACCGCTAACACCGGTCCCACAGAAAATAACAGTAAACCTGGTAATTTTATCAATCGGTTTGATACAGTTCCCGTGTAGTGCTTTTTAGCCAAGGGAGGTTTCGATGGGACTACGCATAGTTGTTGCCGCCGATAGTGCTGGCGTGGAATACAAAGACGTACTCAAAAAAGATCTACAAGACGATCCCAGGGTGGACGAGGTCATTGACGTAGGCGTGAGCGCCGGTGAAGATATTGACTATCCGCATGTGGCAGTAAAAGGAGCCCGCCTAATTGCAGCCGGCAAAGCCGACCGTGGGCTATTCGTCTGTGGCACAGGCATGGGCGTGGCCATGTCGGCAAACAAAGTGCGGGGGATTCGTGCCTCTGTGGCACATGATTCCTTCTCGGTTGAACGCCTGATCAAATCCAATAATGCTCAGGTACTCACCTTCGGGCAGCGAGTCATTGGTCTGGAACTCGCTAGGCGGCTCGCGAAAGAATGGCTGGGATACGAATTCGATCCCTCTTCGCATTCGGCCCCCAAGGTTGCTGCAATAGACGCTTACGATAACCAGAGTGAATCCGATATAGATTCAGTTCCAGGTAGCTGCTAAATGCTGCTTGCACACGCTACTATCTAAGGGCGCTTTCGTGCGCTGCGCTATCGGGGCAGATAGTGCAGCGCACTGGTACGGAAACGGCGCGCTGAAAATAGATAATCGCGGCCTGCCAACGAGGACGGGCCCTGAAGTTAGGTATGTAAATGACTCCAGACTTAGCTGCACAATTTGTTGAGAACATAACTCTCTTCGGTGCAATCGCTGCGCTGGCAGGCGGCTTTTTCGGTGCCGCAATCGGCGGCAACAACGCTTTTGGATTTACAGGCGTATTAATATTCTTAGCCTTCCCCATAGCCCTGGCCACGGGATCTGCAATCGGCTTTGAATACATGGCCTTCGGGCCCCTGTTTGGTCCCCACGTGGCGTTCGCCGGAGGTGCTGCAGCGTCTGCATACGCCTCCAAGAAAGGATTGCTCGACAAAACCGGATTGGGGCGCGACATCAACCAGCCTCTGTCCGGCCTAGGCAAGCCTGATGTGCTACTAGTTGGGGCGCTGTTCGGCCTCGGAGGCTACCTCTTCCAAAAACTTGTGGCGATGATCCCGTGGTTCGGCACCCACACGGACTCTGTCGCATTCACCGTATTCTGCTCGGGCATCCTGGCCCGCCTTGTATTTTCTAAGAAGTCTCCTTTTGAATGGGTATCTCACCTTCATGAAAACAAGCGGTGGCTACAGTGGCAGGAAAAGCCCTCTCAGTACCTGCTGCTAGGCGCGTTCTCCGGGCTCCTTGGCGCCGGAGCTGTCCTCGCCCTCATTCACTACGTCTACGATGCCAAGCCCGAGGTAGCAGAAGTAATAACAGCTAACGCCCAAGCGTTGCCATTCGCTATATCGGCGCTGTGCATCTTCTTAGTCGCAATGGGCATCAAGATGCCCGTGACTCACCACATGACCATCGTGGGGGCACTCGCTGCGGTGAAGTTCCTTCCAATCGTTGGGTACAACTCCTTCCTTGCCCTACTGTTCGGAGTGGTATTCGGAACTCTCGCCGCTTTAGTGGGCGAGGTAATGGCGCGCCTTTGCTACGACGCAGGCGACACCCATATTGATCCGCCCGCCGCTGCTATCTGGCCTATGACTACCGTCGTCCTGGGTCTCAGCTCGCTGCTGGCATAAGACCAAGTGATTTCGTATTTGAACAGGAGACAAATGAGCGAGCAAACTGGAGCTCCACTATCTTTCCCTACGGAGTTCTACGACGCCTACATTTTTGACATGGATGGCACCATCTACCTGGGGGATGAACTGTTACCGGGGGTAGCGCGCATGATCAACGAACTGCGCGACAGGAACATTCCGGTTCGCTTTTTGTCGAACAATCCCACTAAAGACCCTCAGCAATACGTGCAAAAGCTGACCAAGCTGGGATTGCCAACCGATATTTCCGATATCGCGAACACCGTAGTAACTATGACCAAATGGCTTAGCGAAAACCACCCGCAGGCTGTCGTATACCCGATTGCCGAAGAGCCACTGGTGCGCTCCCTAAGCGAAGCCGGCATAAGAATTAGCGAGGACCCGGCCGAAATTGATTTCGTCATTGCTTCTTACGATCGCACGTTCGAATACAAAAAATTGCAAATAGCCTTCGACGCTATCTGGTACCACAAACGTGCCAAACTAATAGCCACAAATCCGGATCGCTACTGTCCCTTCCCAGGAGGGCGGGGCGAACCGGACTGTGCTGCGATAATCGCTGCAATTGAGGCCTGCACCCAAACCAAATGCGAAATGGTCATAGGCAAGCCCAATCCCCAAATGCTCGTAGAAGCCATAGCCGGCCTCGACGTAGACCCAGAGCACTGCATAATGGTTGGCGATCGGCTAGGAACCGACATACAAATGGCGGTGCGCACAGGGATGGTCTCGGCCATGCCGCTGACAGGAGACTCCACCTGGCGTCAGGCCGTCGCCCTCGACAAGAAAGACCAACCTACATTTCTTCTCGATCGGGCAGACCGCCTCATCCCGCAAACCGTCTGGGACGAACGTGGCTGGAACGAAAATAACTGGTAAGTGAAATAACTAAGGAAGGTAACAACGTGGTTGCTCCAGGTTATGAAGGCCCATACCTACTGGGCATAGATTTCGGTACTGAATCCTGCCGTGCAGCAATATTCGACCTGAGGGGAAACCCAATAGGATTTGCCGGAACCCCGTACAAAACCAATTTTCCGGCCCCGGGCAGAGCAGAACAATCGCCCACAGACTGGTGGGAAGCACTCCAGGCCTCGGTACACAGGGTATTCGACAAAACCGGTATCCCCGCGCGCCACGTAGCCGGTATCTCCTACGACGCCACCACAATGACCGTGGTAGCGATGGACCGCGACGGCAACGCTCTTCGCGACGCCATAATGTGGATGGATGTGCGCGCCACCAGGCAGGCCGAACGGGCAAACAAGATAGACCACTGGGCCAAACTCTACAACGGTGGCGGCACAATGCCGGCGACTGCCGAATGGTACCCCTTCAAAGCTGCCTGGCTAAAAGAAAATGAACCCGAAATCTACAAAAAGGCCTACAGGTTGGTAGACGCGCCCGATTGGCTTACCTACAGGCTTACGGGGGAGTGGACCGTAAACCAAAACACAGCCTCCATTCGCGCCTACTACAACTCCGACAAAGGCGGCTGGCCCGTCGACTTTTACGAACAACTCGGGGTGGGGGATGTCTTTGAGAAACTTCCGCAGCAGGTAAGCGCCCTCGGCGACCCAATCGGAGGACTATCCGTGAAGGCAGCATCCGACCTAGGACTAACCCCAGGAATACCCGTAATTCAAGGTGGCGGAGACGCCTGGCACGGACAGATAGGTCTTGGTGCTGTCCAACCGGGCTCTCTTGCGATAATCACCGGTTCGTCGCAGGTGATGACTGGCCAAAGCGCGGAGCCAATTTACGGCAAGGGATTCATGGGAGCCTACACCGACGCAGTAATTTCAGGCCAATATACCGTAGAGGGCTCCTCGGTATCCTCCGGCTCAGTGTTGAAGTGGTTTAAAGACGGATTCGCCCGCGACGTTGTGGCAGCAACCGAGCGCGTAGGGCTCAACGCCTACGAAGTGCTCGACAAGGCCTGCGCAAACATACCTCCAGGCTCAGACGGGGTAATAGTAAACGAATACTTCCAAGGTAACCGCACCCCCTACACCGACTCACGCGCTCGCGGAATGATCTGGGGGCTCTCGCTTTCACACACGCCCGAACACCTCTACCATGCCATACTGGAATCGGTGGCTTACGACACCGCGCACAATTTGAAGGTAATGCAAGAGGGTGGCTTCACTCCCGAGAAACTTGTCTACTGCGGTGGAGCAACTAAATCCAAAGTGTGGATGCAGATGTACGCGGACGTGACTGGCATACCGGCAACCCTTACCCAGGTTGGGGACGCAGTAGTTTTAGGTTCGTGCATGCTAGCCGCTGTGGGTGCCGGCCTCTACCAATCGCTGCCCGACGCGGCAAGGAACATGGTTCATGAGGCCGACGTCATAGAACCAGATCAAGAAAAGCATGAGGAATACCAATTTTTCTTGCGCCAATACATGGACGCTTGGCCACAAATGGCAGAACTAACCCACAAGAGCGTCGACCACATTTCCTAAGGAGACAAGTTGTCAAAACTGATTGACACCGCCCTCGAGACGGCAACACAAACAAAAGCCATCGCCTTCGGCAATGACGTAAATAAGAAAACCGGGGAGCTGTTCGCGCAGAATTTTCCGGGTAAGAAAGTCTTTGTAGTAGCAGACCAGAACACCTTCGGTGCCTGTGGCAAGCAGGTGGTGGACTCGCTGCGGGAAGCTCACGTGGAATTTGCAGCCGAACCCTACATTTTTCCGGGTAAACCCACCCTTTACGCAGGTTATGAGAATGTGGAAAAGCTGCGCGAGGTGATCCGCCCTCTAGGGGACGAGACTGTAGTGTGCTCGATTGCGTCGGGAACCCTAAACGATCTGGCAAAGCTTGCGTCGGGGGAGCTAGGGCGCAAATATATGAACGTATGTACCGCTCCATCTGTCGACGGATATGCTGCTTTTGGAGCCTCTATCGCCAAAGACGGGTTTAAATCTACCCATTCATGCCCGGCCCCAGCAGCACTAGTAGCGGACCTGCAGACCATGGCCGGCGCACCAGCTAGGCTAATTTCCACCGGATACGGGGATCTGATCGAGAAGATTCCGGCCGGTGCCGACTGGATTTTGGCCGACGCGCTGGGAATTGAACCAATCGACGAATACGTATGGTCGCTGGCACAATCAACTCTGCGCGATGCCCTTGCCGATCCTGCTGCGGTGGCAAATGGACAAGTAGACGCAGTTGCCAAACTGGCTGAAGCGAACATTATTTCGGGCCTAGCAATGCAAGCCGCGCAGTCTTCCCGTCCTGCCTCCGGAGCGGGACACCAGTTTTCGCATGTGTGGGAAATGGAAGGGCACGGCACGGACTGGGATCCCCCACTCTCACACGGCATGAAAGTGGGGATTGGCACGGTAGCATCGTGCGCAATCTGGCAGGAGCTACTCAACCTCGACATTGACAGCATCGACATTGATCAGGTGGTTGCACAGGCGCCCACCAAAGAACAAGTCGAGGCCAAGGTTCGCTCTATGCACACCGACCGAATCGTTGAGGATGCCGTGAAGCACACCCTAAACAAGCATCTAGAGGGCGAAGCACTTCGGAACCGGTTAGAAAAGATAAAGCAGGTGTGGCCACAGGTCTGCGCAAAGGCTAAAGAACAGCTCTACGCGCCACAAAAGGTGTGGGACATGCTCAAGGAGGCCGGGGCTCCTTATCATCCGGAAATGATCGGAATTGATTGGGAACGGTTCCGCCAAACCCACTACAAGGCACAAAACATTCGCCCTCGCTACACGGTTCTAGACGTAGTAGCCGACTTGGGAAAGACCGACGAAATAGTTGAAAAACTATTTAGTGCGGATGGGTTCTGGGGCCAGCATAGGCATCCACAGGCCTAGGGGCTGAGCCGCTGTCCCTAGCGGTGCCACTTGGGCGAGGGCGAGCTGGCAGCGATATGATCGAGCCGACTTCAAAGAAGGAGGTAAGCTGTGCTCGCCCTACCCATTGGATTACTTGTAGGGGTAGTGGTGGGGGCACTCGGTGCCGGTGGGGGAATACTGTCGGTGCCCGTACTCGTATATCTGCTTGGGCAGGATCCGCACGCTGCCACAGCAGAATCACTGGTAATCGTAGGCGTAACTGCGCTGGTTTCACTGGTTTTTCGAGCGCGCAAAGGACAGGTCGACTTTCGCGGGGGAAGCATATTTGGGGCCTGCTCTGTGTTGGGAGCGTTTGCCGGTGCCTACCTGAATGCGCTGGTAGATCCCGCTGTGCTTATGATCTCCTTTGGCCTTCTACTAGCTATAGTTTCGGCCGTCATGTATCGCCGGGGGATCAATGAGCGCAGGGGAAAAGAAACAGGGCTCTCGGATCCTCGTCATCCCACGGCAACAATGATCTTACTTGGATCCGCTGTAGGAGTGCTTACCGGCTTCTTTGGCGTCGGGGGAGGATTCGCTATAGTCCCAGCGCTGGTGCTGGTACTTAGTTACCCAATGCGCAAGGCGTCTGGAACCTCGCTGCTGGTTATGCTAATTGCCTCCTTAGCGGGGGTAATTCCCAGACTTGCGGCAGGGACAAACTTCGACTGGCAGGTGGTGGCGTTATTCACTATCGGCTCGGCTGCTGGCGGGGTAATTGGAGGGCCGCTATCGCAAAGGTTCCGCTCTTCGAGCCTAACCATCGCTTTCGGCACCTTGTTACTTCTGGTCGCCGGAGCAACCCTGGTTGAGGAAATCTGGTTCTAGAATCTGCCCTCTAAAGTGTCCTGCAAACGCTGCACTAGGTGTGGCCACTGCCACTTAGTCGCGTACTCGCGGCCAGCCCACCCCATCTTTCGACGCAGATCGCCGTTTTCAAGTAGCTGGCAGACCCGCTTGGCTAGACCAACAAAATCAGCCCCTGGCACCACAAAACCAGTTTCGCCCTCGCGCACTGTCTCGGGGGCTCCACCGCTGTCACCTGCTATTACTGGGACGGCTGCGGCTCCGGCCTCCAAATACACGATGCCTAACCCTTCTACGTCGAGTCCGCCCCAACGTGTGCGAGCTGGCATAGCAAAAATGTCTGCCATCGCATGGTGCCCGGCCAGTTCATCTGCCGGTATTGCCCCTGTAAAGACAATATTCTTAGCTGCCGGAGAAACGGCTGCCATTTTCTTCAAGTGTACGAGATAGCTACCTGAGCCGGTGATAACTGCTTTGGCGTTTGGGTGGCGGCGGCAGATTCCCTCCATGGCTCGAATCAGCATGTCTTGGCCCTTGCGCGGCACAAGACGAGAAAGACACAAAATAACCGGCGCATCGCCAAGCCCATAGCGCTGGCGCAACTTAGAACGCATGGCGGGATTCGGGCGGAACTCCTCAGTATCTATACCGCCGGGTAGGTGAATTGCCGGTGTATGGCCTAGAGCCGGGCGAAGCCTCTGGAGCGTGTAGTCAGAAATATAAGTAACGGCATCGACCTCGGAAAAAATTCTGCGCACCAGATTTGCTGCTCCGGGAATTTTGAGCCAGCCAATTTCGTGGCCGTGAGTGGTAGCAATAATATTTTTCGCTCCTGCAGCGCGCGCCTGACGTGCAAGCAAACCAAGGGGCGCTGCCGCCCCAAACCAGACAGTTTCTATGCCTTCCCTGCGAATTATTTGCGCCATTTTTCTTCCTGCCGCAGGAGTAGGCAACAGCATAGTCGTGCGGGCACGGTAAGTCTTCCAGGGAGCGTGAGCATCATATGCAGCACACTCGCCCCCCTTGTCCCCGGTTTTGTAAGTCGACGCGTAAACCACAAGGTCCTGCGCCGGAAGCCGGCAGGCATAGTTTTCCAGAAAAGTTTGTATGCCCCCAAGACGCGGAGGAAAGTCGTTAGTTACAAGTAGGGTGCGACGCATATTGCTACCTTACCTACTGCAACCTTTGCCCGCCCCCGCTAGCGAGTTGCCTCGCGCATGTGTTGGGCGTGCAATTCTTCGGCCCGCCGCAGAAATTCCGAAAGGCGATTGCCAGCGGCTACGAGGGCGGGCCCGTGCATGCGTCCCGGTTGGCGTCCCATCCGCTCGATAGGTCCAGAGATAGAAACCGCAGCTATAACCCTTCCAGATGGTCCTCGCACCGGGGCAGAAACGGAAGCCACCCCGGCTTCCCTCTCGCCAACCGATTGGGCCCAACCGCGCCTGCGCACCTGGCTTAATTGGGTGGCAGTGAACGAGGCGCCATGGAGGCCGCGGTGGAGCCGGTCAGGCTCTTCCCACGCTAGTAGTATCTGAGCTGCCGAACCGGCCTTCATGGATAAAGTAGCGCCGGCGGGAATTGAATCGCGCAATCCTACCGGGCGTTCTGCCGCCGCGACGCAGATACGCTGGTCGCCCTGGCGGCGGTACAACTGAGCGGATTCTTTGGTGTGGTCGCGCAATGCGTTCAATATCGGCGCTGCCGAGGCCAATAGGCGATCTTCGCCAGCTGCCGAGGAGAGTTCTCCGAGGCGCGGCCCCAAAATGAATCGACCTTGGATATCGCGAGCGACGAAACGATGATATTCGAGTGCTACTGCAAGCCTGTGCGCTGTGGGGCGAGCTAAATGTGTAGCTGACACTAGTTGGGCCAGGGTTGCAGGGCCTGATTCGAGGGCGCTGAGCACCAGGGCCGCCTTGTCTAAGACGCCGACGCCACTGGTCTTTTTTCCTTTGTCCATAGGTTGATATTGCCATCTCAACGAGCAAGATCGCAAGTATTGTGGGCAACAATCCCCAGACGAGCTACCGAATCAGGCGAAGGAGTGAAGCAAATGGGAAAGACTCTAGCTGAAAAAGTTTGGCAAGATCACGTAGTTCACCACGGCGAAAATGGTGCACCGGACCTGCTGTACATAGACCTGCATCTTTGCCATGAAGTGACTTCCCCGCAGGCATTCGACGGGCTTCGAGAGGCGGGCCGCAAGGTGCGACGCCCGGACCTGACTATCGCGACCGAAGATCACAACACTCCAACCGTGGACATTGACTTGCCAATCGCGGATTCGACCTCGGCAACCCAAATCCAGACTCTTCGCGACAACGCTAAAGAATTTGGGATCAGGCTGCATTCTCTAGGCGATGCCGACCAGGGCATCGTGCACGTAGTGGGTCCGCAACTTGGGCTGACCCAACCAGGAATGACCGTAGTCTGTGGGGATTCGCACACCTCAACGCATGGAGCATTTGGGGCGCTTGCCTTTGGCATAGGTACCTCGCAAGTCGAACACGTGCTCGCCACCCAAACGCTGCCGATGGCTCCATTCAAAACCATGGCAGTGACAATAAACGGGCAGTTGCGGCCCGAGACAACTGCCAAAGACGTTATTTTAGCCGTGATAGCCAAGATAGGCACGGGTGGTGGAGCCGGCTACGTAATTGAATATCGCGGCAGTGCGATCGAGGCGCTCTCTATGGAGGGGCGGATGACAATCTGCAACATGTCGATTGAAGCGGGTGCGCGAGCCGGCATGATAGCCCCAGACCAAACTACCTTTGACTACTTGCGGGATCGCCCTCATGCCCCGAAAGGTAGCCAATGGGATCGTGCTGTGGCGTACTGGCAAAGTCTGCACACCGACGCCGATGCTGAATTTGACGCCGAGGTCGAATTGGACGCAGACGCGCTGGAACCGTACGTAACCTGGGGGACGAATCCGGGTCAAGGGGTGCCTCTGAACGGGCGGGTTCCAGACCCAGAACAATTCCCTCGCGAGACCGAACGCGCTTCTGCTCGCCGCGCCATCCAATATATGGGGCTGACGCCGGGAACCAAGCTCAAGAACATAAAGATTGACACCGTATTTTTAGGCTCTTGCACTAACGGTCGCATAGAGGATTTGCGGGAGGCCGCCTCGATAATTCGAGGTAAACGCAAAGCTAAAGGCCTGAGAATGCTGGTTGTGCCCGGTTCGGCGAGGGTACGACTGCAGGCGGAAGCCGAGGGGCTAGACAAAATATTTCGGGATTTTGGGGCAGAATGGCGCAACGCCGGCTGTTCGATGTGCCTGGGCATGAATCCAGACAAACTAGCCCCAGGGGAGCGTTCGGCTTCCACGTCCAACAGAAACTTTGAAGGTAGGCAGGGCAAGGGAGGAAGAACCCACCTTGTGTCGCCGCTGGTCGCTGCCGCAACTGCGATCAGGGGCACACTTTCTTCTCCCGCTGATTTGTAAGGAGGGAAGGAAATGGAAAAACTTGTTTCTCACACCGGGGTTGCGGTGCCCCTGAGGCGTTCCAACGTAGATACCGACCAGATAATTCCCGCGGTATTTCTGAAGCGAGTTACCAAAACCGGATTTGCGGATGGGCTTTTTGCTTCCTGGCGTAATAGGCCGGATTTTGTGCTTAACGATCCGGCTTACGCCCAGGGGACGATACTTGTAGCAGGGCCCGATTTTGGTACTGGATCTTCCCGAGAGCATGCGGTGTGGGCGCTCAAAGACTATGGGTTTAAAGTGGTCTTATCTACCAAATTCGCGGATATCTTTCGGGGCAACGCTGGCAAGCAGGGGCTCGTTGCCGGAGTGATTTCTCCCTCGGACTTGGAAAAGCTGTGGGGGTTGCTAGAAGAGACTCCAGGCAGTGTGCTGACCATAGACCTACCTTCCAAGACAGTTACTTCTGGCTCGTTCAGCTGCGGTTTTGAGCTGGACGATTACACCTGTTGGCGAATTATGGAGGGAATGGATGATATTTCCTTGACTATGCAACGGGTAGCGGAGATTGACGCATTTGAAAAGAAACGTCCCACGTTCAAACCAGTGACATTGCCCGCGCTTCATTTGCCAGCAGCGAAGGTTGAACCCGCGCGGCCGAACATACACTAGACTCGTATAGTCCTTGCCGCGCTTAAATGGAGGAAATATGGGCGGAATTTTACGGGTCAACGGCGGAAAACCCCTAAAGGGGCGCATCCGTGTGCGTGGCGCCAAGAACTTTGTTCCCAAAGCAATGGTTGCGGCACTGCTGGGTGACGCGCCATCAGTGTTGCGTTCAGTTCCTCTTATTCGCGATGTTGACGTTGTTAGCGGATTGTTGCAACTGCACGGGGTGAAAATCGACTACGACCAGTCGGGTGGAGTCTTGAAAATGGACCCCACTAACGTGGATGCGGCCCATGTTGCTGACATCGATGCGCACGCTGGTTCCTCGCGGATCCCAATCTTGTTTTGCGGCCCGCTCTTGCACCGTCTGGGCGAGGCTTTTATCCCAGATCTTGGCGGATGCAACATTGGAGGGCGGCCAATTGACTTCCACCTGAACATTCTGCGGGGATTCGGCGCGATTGTTGACAAGATAGAAACCGGTATCCATTTGCGTGCTCCCAACGGGTTAAAAGGCACGGTAATCGATTTGCCGTACCCTTCGGTAGGTGCAACTGAACAGACGTTGCTGACCGCGGTGCGCGCCGAGGGTATTACGGAGTTGCGCGGGGCGGCGGTGGAGCCCGAAATTATTGACTTGATAAACGTCTTACAGAAAATGGGCGCAATCATTTCGGTGGACACCGACAGGGCAATTCGCATCGAGGGGGTGTCGCGTCTTACTGGCTACAGCCACACGTCGTTGCCTGACCGCATCGAGAGTGCCTCTTGGGCTTCCGCTGCGCTTGCCACAAAGGGCGATATTTTTGTTGAGGGCGCCCGCCAGGGCGACATGGCAACGTTCCTAAACGTCTTCCGAAAGGTAGGCGGGGCTTTTGAGGTGGCCGAGGACGGCATCCGGTTCTATCACCCCGGGGGTCCACTAAAGTCAATTGCGTTGGAAACTAACGTACACCCTGGCTTCATGACGGATTGGCAACAGCCGCTGGTAGTTGCGTTGACCCAGGCTGAGGGACTTTCTATTGTTCATGAGACGGTGTACGAAAATCGCTTCGGGTTCACCTCGGCATTGCGCGACATGGGAGCTACGATCCAGGTGTACAGGGAGTGTCTAGGCGGGTTGGAATGCCGCTTCGGCCAGCGCAACTTTTTCCATTCGGCGGTTATTTCGGGCCCCACGCCGTTGCATGGAACTGATATCGAAATCCCCGATCTGCGGGGCGGTTTCTCGCATCTGATTGCGGCCCTGGCAGCCGAGGGAACTTCTAACGTGCGGGGAATAAATATGATCTCGCGCGGCTACGAGCACTTTATATATAAGTTGCGTGCTCTCAATGCCGATGTGGAATTGGTGAAGTGAGCCTATCGTTTGCGGTTTTAGCTTCTTCGCGTTCTCAGCGTGGCCGCTCTGGGAGGCATTTGCGCTCGGTAGTGAAGCGCCTCGAAAAGTATGGCAACGTCATTTCGGCGCAGCAGGTTTCGTGGGCTAAAGAGCTAAGCTCAGTGGCCCGCCACGCTTGCCAGCTAAATGTAGATGTGGTTGTTGCTGTAGGTGGCGACGGGTTTGTTGGTGCCTGTGCCCCAACAGTTGCAGATTGCGGCAAAATTATGTTTGCTTTGCCTGCGGGCTCCGGAAACGATTTTGTGCGTTCACTGGGAATCCCAGTCGAGGTGGGAAAAGCACTAGCGAAATTTGGCGAATACCGCCCTCGCGAGGTCGACATGTTGGATGTGACTGACGGAGAGGGGCGGAAACGCTGTTGTCTGGGAGCGGTTTCTACCGGTATTGACGCAGCCATAAACAGGGCGGCCAATGCCTCTAGAATTCCCGGTGAGGCAGGGTACCGCGTCGCCCTCGTCAAGGCCGCGGTGAACTTCGCTCCATTGCCGTACCAAATTGAATATTGCGATCCTGCAGGCACCATGCATGTTTCGCGCGAGCGTCGCTACTTAGCTACCTGCGCCAACACCCCGTTCATCGGGGGCGGACTGAAGGTGGCAACCGGTTCTTTGAATGACGGCATCTTTGAGCTAGTTACTTTTAAAGATCCAGGCTCTTTTAGGAAGGTAATGGAGTCGGTCTCCCTGGCGAATTCTGGAAGAATAGAGCAAAGTCCGTTCTACCAGTCCAGACAGGCCCGCTGGGCCAGAGTGACCCCGCTGGCACCCATACTTTCGCATGCAGATGGGGACCCGCTTTGGTATGGCAGTGTGGAAGTTAGTGTTGCTTCAAAGCGGCTCTCCGTTCTAGCACCTGTAGAATAGGGCTTATGCGCGAATTTGGACCCTTCTACAAGTTCTGTTTCAACGTTGCAAAAACAGCGGTCAGCCTTATCACTCGCAAGGATTGGGCCGGGGAACAAAATCTGCCCAACGAGGGTTTTATTGCTGTATCCAACCATGTGACTAATTTCGACTCGCTCACGTTTATGCACTTTTTGGGTGAGAACGGGATTCCTCCACGCATGCTGGCAAAGGCTGAACTGTTTGACGTTCCTGTGCTCGGAGCAATTATGCGCAAATGCAAGCAGGTTCCCGTTTATCGTGGCTCCAAGAGGGCGGGCGATGCTTTGGCGGGTGCTGAGCGGGCACTGTTAGCCGGTGAATGCGTGGGGATCTTCCCTGAGGGCACCCTCACAGAGGATCCGGATTACTGGCCTATGAAAGGGAAAACAGGGGCTGCCCGCTTGGCGTTGCGCACTCATGCGCCCGTTATTCCTGTGGCGCAGTGGGGGGCCTTGGAAGTTTTGCCGCAATGCTCGTCTAAGTGGAAGCTTTACCCGCCTACGAAGATCACTGTGCGCGCGATGGAGCCCGTGGATCTGTCGGATTTGTACGATCGGGGCGTCGAGGACCACGCTGCCGTTCTGGAGGCGACTGATCGGATTATGCAGGCACTCACGCGCGGGGTAGCCCAGATTCGCGGCGAGGTGCCGCCTGCTGAGCCGTTCGAACCGACTAAGAAATCCAGGTCGAAACGCCCTTATAAGAAGCGCTCTATTTGGCAGCTTCTACGCAAGCCTTTCGATTAGTGGGAAACGAATATTTCTATCTTTCTTCCATCTTTTGCCGCAGTGATTGCGTAGGGGTGTTTTTTGTCCATTCCTATTGCAACGTGGGTAATTGATTCGTAAGTACCGTCGTAGTATACGGATATTCCGGTAGTGCCCTTTATCGGGCCGCGCTTAGGCCCTGCTGAGGGGTTTTTTGAAGTCTACTGAGGTTCCTGTCAGCGAGATATCTAGATAGATGTTGCCGTCAAGCGGTAGTGGGATGCCGCTGCCTTGGGCGAGTGCTTTGCGTTTCCATTTACTTCGCCAGCCTGTGCTGCCCTTTTGAGCTTGCCCGCTAAGGGCAATGATTGTTCCTCCCTGGGTTTGCGAGACTTGTATGTCGCTAACTAACAGCGAGGCGGGTAGTGCTTGTTCCACCTGCCGGTCTTCTAAAGAGGTTTGTATTTTGGTCGGTGCCGCCTCTGCAGAAATAGCCTCACTTGTGGCAGCCTTCGACGGTGAGGTTCCGCCAGTGGTAGCACTGTTATCTTGCGCCTGGGAACAACCTGTTATCAGCAGGGTGAGGGCGGCAGTTGCGCAGAGTTTCCTCACGGCAGCTCCTTCCGAGTTAGTTCTAGGTTGATGATAACGTGTGTGCCGTGGACAGTGAGGTCGAAGTTGCAGTAGTTGGTGCAGGTGCGTGGGGTCGGGTTTTTTCCTCTCTCATGCTTCAGGCAGGGGCGGAGGTTTCCGTGTGGGCTCGCCGGCGAGAATCCCTGTCGGGCTTGGCAGGAATGCACGTTTCCACGGATTTGAACGAGGTCGTTTGCGGTAAGTCGGTGGTGGTGGTTGCGTTGCCCTCTGCTGCGGTCCGCGAAGTGTGTTCGCGTTTGCCTTTGGCAAGTGGGGCCAGTGTCGTGTCCTTGTCTAAAGGGCTAGAGGCCGAAACAAACTTGTTCATGGGAGACGTTCTTGCTCAGACGCTGCATATTTCGCCCTCGCAGGTGGTTGTTGTTTCTGGTCCCAATCTTTCTGCCGAGATCGCTGAGGGACAACCTAGTGGGGCGGTAGCAGCATGTTTGGATTTGCAGCGGGCTCAGGAAGTGTCGCCGCTGTTTTCCACCCATAGTTTCCGCCCCTATCTTTCTACTGATGTTATTGGCGCTGAGGTTGGCGGGGTTGTGAAGAATGTTATTGCGGTTGCGGTGGGGGCGGCAGCAGGGATGGGCTATCAGACCAACACCAGGGCTATGCTGATCACTCGGGGCCTTGCCGAGATGGCGAGGTTGGGAAAGGCGTTGGGCGCCCAAGAAGCAACATTTTTGGGCCTTGCCGGGGTCGGAGATTTGATTGCTACCTGCTCTTCCCCAAAGTCGCGCAATTTCACTTTTGGGTTCAATATGGGCTCCGGGATGAAGCGAGAGGAAGCATTTTCTGTATCGGCCGGGGTCGTCGAGGGCGCCCGTTCAGCTAGGGCTGTACTTGAATTGGCTGGCCAGAAGGGGGTCGAGATGCCTATCACTGCGGCTGTAGCTAAGGTCGTATTCCAGGGTGGAACAGTCGAGGAAATGGGTGAATACCTAATGGGCCGTGCCCGTAAAATGGACGGGGTGGATATCAAATTCGTGTAGCGGGCAAGTGCGGTTCGGGCCAGCGGAAATCTGCGGTACCGTAAAACGGTGAACTCTTCCCAAATGAAGCCGCGCGTACTTGTAATATTTGGTGGTCGTTCTGGCGAACACTCGATTTCTTGTTCTACTGCAGCTGGCGTACTCCAAAATATCGACCGCTCAAAGTTTGATGTACTTACCGTTGGCATTACGCCCGATGGCAAGTGGGTGAATGTGCCTGACAATCCGGATTTGTACCGTTTAGAGGGCGATAGTGGAGCCACGATTGCAGGAAACGCCTCTCGCATGGATCTGGTGCCAGGGGAGGGGCGTGCTCTCGAGATAGTGCTCGACAAGGGGCAAATAGTTGAGGCAGCAGACCTGGGCGATGTAGATGTGGTGTTCCCCTTGCTGCACGGGCCTTACGGCGAGGATGGGACAATCCAGGGCATGTTAGAAATGGCGGGTTTGCGTTACGTCGGTTGTGGCGTGCTAGCTTCTGCCGCGTGCATGGATAAACCTACTACTAAGACGATTTTGACTGAGCAGGGGATACCTGCTGGGCGGTGGCAGTCGATTACTGATTACCAGTGGATTAGCGACCGCGACGGTGTTCTTTACCGCCTGGGTGCGCTGGGGATGCCAGTCTATGTGAAACCTGCTCGCGCCGGTTCTTCTCTGGGTATCACCAAGTGCACCGATGCTAAGGAATTGCCAGCGGCGATTGAGGAGGCTCGAAAGTACGATCCGCGCGTTATTGTCGAAGCGTTGAATAAGGGCATCGAGGTCGAGTGTGCTGTCTTGGGTGCCCGCAGGGGCCAGGCACCTAGGGCTTCGGTATTGGGACAGATCAAAGTAAAGTCGACTGACGGTTTTTACGATTACAAGACTAAGTATGTAGACCACGACGCTGTGGAATTGGTCATTCCGGCTCCCTTGTCTGTGGAGCAGATGACTCGAGCTCAGGAGCTGGCGGTAGCTGCTTTTGATGCTCTTGGATGTGAGGGGCTCGCCCGTGTCGATTGCTTCGCCGATATCGAAACTGGTGAGGTAACTATCAACGAGATCAATACGATGCCAGGTTTTACGCCATTTTCTATGTATCCCCAACTTTGGCAGGAGGCTGGCATAAGCTACTCTGACCTTATTACTGAATTAATCGAACTAGCGCTAGAACGCCCGTTGGGCTTGCGGTAAAAGGGGTAATTAAATAATGAGCAAACCTCGGTTGAATTTGGTTACTTGTGCCGAATTTCCGAATCTGCAAAGTGACGACGAGGGCCTGCTTGACGCTCTCTCGGATCGTGGGCTGGACCCGCATGTGGTGCGCTGGGACGATAAATCTGTCGACTGGAGTGATTCTGCTGCCCAGGTGACTCGTTCTGTGCGCGACTATCCGCACCGTCGCAAGGAATATTTGCAGTGGGCCCATTCTGTGCCAAGGTTATTGAACCACGCTGATATTCAGGAGTGGAATTCTGATAAGCATTATTTGCAGGAGTTGCAGAAGCTTGGGCTAAAGGTGGTTCCCACTACTTGGATTGAACCCGATCGGGGATTGTCTAAGCATCAGGTGCATTCTAGGTTCCCGGCTAGCGGTGACTTTGTTGTAAAGCCGGCTGTTTCCTCTGGCGGGCGCGACATGGGGCGCTACACGGCAAACACCGTTTCGCATAGGCAGAAGGCCTTGGCGCAGGCTATGGATTTGCTGGCCAGTGGCGAGACTGTAATGGTACAGCGCTACATCGACGAGGTCGACGAGCACGGCGAAATGTCTTTGGTCTATATAAACGGGCTGATGTCGCATGCGGTCAAGAAGAGGGCGATGTTGCACCCTGCCGAGACCCGTGAGGACGAGATTTACGACGAGGTTATTTTGTCGCAGGCGGGCACCGAGCGAGAGTGGCGTTGGGGCGAGGAAATCCGCAGAGCGTTGCACGCTTACGTGCGTTCGAGGATGGGACGCGACGAACAGTTCTTGTTCAACCGTATCGACATTATCGAAGACGGCAAGGGTGGCTACTACGTTATGGAGGTGTCTTTGGTGGATGCGCTGCTGTACCTGAAAGATACCGAGGGTGCTTTGGATACCTTTGCTGACGGTATCGCTGTGCGCGCATTCTGGTGATGGGCCGGTTGCGGGGGAATTTACTCCTGCAACCCGTAGTTTTGGCCTGTTTAGTGCAAAGAATTAGCTAAATGGCGTAAAAAGGTGCCTCGCCCGGCGGGCGAGGCACCTTTTTACTTGGGAGTTATTCTATTCCCATCACTGTCAGGTAGAGTAGCGCGATGTTCAGGCAGACGATCAAGGCGGTTATGACTAGGCCGATGACTTTGATAAGCCGCGAGTCCGCGTAGTCCCCCATGATCTCGCGCTTTGCGGTGTACCGCATAAGGGGGATTATCGCGAAGGGAATGCCTACGCTAAGTAGGGCCTGGCTCCACACCAGGGCTAGGGTGGGATCCATGCCGGCACCCACAATTATGAGGGCGGGGATCAACGTTACCAGGCGGCGTACTACTAGAGGCACTTTGATGTGTAGCAAACCAAGCATGATTTCAGAGCCGGCGTAAGCTCCTACGGAGGTGGAGGCTAAGCCAGATGCAAGCAGGCCAATTCCGAAGATAATGCCCATTCCGCTGCCGAGGTGCGAGACTATAGCGCCGTGTGCGCCCTCGATAGTGTCTGTTCCGTCGACTCCGAATAGGGAAGAGGCCGCGAGCAGCAGCAGACCGATATTTACTAGGCCCGCCAAAATGAGCGCCCAGGTCACATCGAATTTACTGGCGCGGAGGAGGCGCTTTAGCCCGTTCTCGTCGTCCGCGAAACGGTGGTTTACGAGTGAGGAATGTAGATATATTGCGTGGGGCATTACTGTAGCTCCGAGCATCGAGGCAGCTAGCAATACCGTTTCGGTTCCTTTCAGGCGGGGGAGCAGGCCTGAGAGAGTTCCGGTAGCTGACGGGGGGTCCAAGAAGAGTCCCGCCATAAACCCGAAGGTAATAACTAATAGCAGCCCTACCACGACGCGCTCAAAGATGTGTTGCCTTCCCTCTCCCTGTACTAGGAGCAAGAGGATGGAAACAAAACCGGTGATTATTGCGCCGGTTAGTAGAGAAACGTGAAAGAGCAAATTCAGTGCAATCGCGCCGCCAATTACTTCGGCAAGGTCGGTAGCTGCGGCCACTATTTCGGCCTGCAACCAAAAAGCTATGCGATTGCGTTTTTTCATGCGGTCGCCAAGTAGCTGCGGTAAAGATTTACCCGTTACTAGCCCTAGCTTTGCGCTCTGGTATTGCACCAGTACGGCCATCGCATTGGCCAGGACTAGCACCCAAACCAGTAGGTAGCCATATTTAGCACCGGCGGTGATATTTGCGGCTACGTTGCCTGGGTCTACGTAAGCAACTGCAGCCACAAAGGCGGGTCCTAGCAATGCGATCATGCGAGCCTTGGCGCCGGCCTGCTGAGGCGAAGTTTTTTCGAGAGTAGTTGTTGACATTATTTAGCGTACCCATGTTCGATAGTTAGACAACACGAACTTTAGTTTGGAGATTCCCTCACTGGCAAGTTTTCCCAGTTCGTGGCCAGTAGGTGAGAAGAAGGTAAGATTTGGGGAGCTAGGCTGCAAAAAAGCGGCTAATCCGAAGATTAGCCGCTTGGTGGGGTGGCTGACGGGACTCGAACCCGCGACGTCCTGGACCACAACCAGGTGCTCTACCAGCTGAACTACAGCCACCATTGTCACCAACAGGCAACGGATTAGATGTTACACAAAATTGGTGTCAATAGGCAAAAACTGGTGTAGTGTTTCCGCTCACCTTTTGTGTTAGTGGACCTCGGGCTCACCGAGTTTTTCTGTCTCTGCCTTGGTGTGTGCAATCGCGGCTTGCGCGGCCTCCTTGCACTCGTCGGTCGAGGGTCCCTCGTCGTGTGGCCATAGCACGTCGCGGTAGTAGCGCAGTTCCTGGAGCGATTCGACAATGTCGGCTAGGGCTCTGTGGCCGCCATGTTTTTCGGGGGCTTGGAAGAATGTGCGAGGGTACCACCGGCGAGCTAGTTCCTTGACGGAGGAGACGTCGATAACGCGGTAGTGAAGGTAATCGATTACTTGTGGCATTTCCTTGGCTAGGAAGGACTTGTCAGTACCAATAGAGTTGCCGGCTAAAAGTGCCTTCTTAGCCGTGGGAACAAATTTCTTTATGTATTCCAAAACGGCATGTTCAGCCGTTGCTATATCTACGGCGCCATCTAGCTCGTCGAGCAGTCCAGAGGTTGTGTGCATGTTGCGCACAAAGTCATTCATGTTTTCGAGGGCGCCCTCTTTAGGCTTGATTAAAATGTCGAACCCGGCGTCGAGCATTTTCAAGTTGGCATCTGTGATTATTACCGCTACCTCGATTAGGCAATCTTTTTGCAAATCTAGGCCGGTCATTTCGCAGTCTATCCACACCAGGGGGGTGCCCTGGACAGTTTTTTCACTACTCATACCTCTAACACTAGAACTAATTAGCCCTTGGATGCTTGTTGCGAGCAATTATTGACGTCTAAATAAGCAGTAGTAGTGTTGCAAGTAACATTCGCCTGCGTCCGTTTGACGAAAGTAGTCATTTTTACCCTCTAGACGCTAAAGTGGGGGCGTTAGCCTCCGTAGCTCAATGGATAGAGCAAGGGCCTTCTAATCCCGAGGTTGCAGGTTCGAGTCCTGTCGGGGGCGCCATCTACCTGTGGCTTAGCAATACGTTTTCCAGGAACTTTTTGGTCCGCCCAGGCCAACTTAAGGCGGCGGATGAGGTTTCCACAGGCTCCGCATTAAGATTTTTGTGGGCGGAGTGGGGATTAATAGCGGCGTGGCTTTTTTGAAACTGTCACGATGATCGCGTCAACAACAATTTAGGAGGACGTAATGACGCGACCATACGACATAACTCTGACCGGATATGTAGGGGCCGACCCCCAGGTTAGCCAAGCGGGTACCCAGGGCGACTATGCTCGGTTCCGGATTGGCTGTACCCCTTCCAAGCGAACCCCAAATGGGTGGGAGGACCTGGAGACTATTTGGTGGACAGTAAAAGCCTGGGGGAGGCTCGCACGGGCGGTGCGGGCTAACGTCAAGAAAGGCATGGGGCTGGTTGTAACCGGCCAACCCAGGGTAGAAAAATGGGCCGACGCGGCTGGTGTCGAGCGGGAGGAATTCTGTGTCTATCTGAATAGGGTGGCAATTGATCTGACCGCAGGAAACTATGTGTGGTGCAGGGCTTGCGACCAGAACAACAACCCGATTTTGCACACCGTCTCTTCTGATATTTCAGGAGGGGAGCTAGGGGGTGAAGGAGCCGAGGCGGTTGCTCCTACCTGGCAAGTGGGTGGCGCGGCAAGTGAATCTGCTGAGGTGCGCCAGGATGCGGTAAAAGCGTTGAGTGAGGCAGCCACCGAGCAGGGAGAGTATTCCCTTAGTGAGGAAAACCTATCTGATGTAGGCGCATTGGGATAGGTCGAGGGCCCAATTGCCGGTATGGTGAAGGCGTCTAGAAAAAGTCTGGAACTTTGAAACGGAGAACCGGTGGCTGAATACATTTACTCCATGGTGCGCGCACGCAAGAAGATTGGCGACAAGCTTATTCTTGACGACGTAACCATGGCCTTCCTCCCCGGGGCGAAAATCGGCATGGTCGGCCCCAATGGTGCAGGTAAATCGTCTATTTTGAAGATCATGGCTGGGATCGACGAGCCCTCTAATGGCGAGGCGCGCCTGAGTCCCGGTTACACGGTTGGGATCTTGATGCAAGAACCCGTGTTAGACGACGACGCCACTGTTCTCGAAAATGTGCAGCAGGGCGTTGGGGACATGATGTCGAAAATTGCCCGCTTCAACGAGATCAGCGCCCAAATGGCCGATCCTGACGCAGATTTTGACGCCTTGATGGACGAGATGGGTTCGCTGCAGACTCAGATTGATGCTGCCAACGCTTGGGATCTGGACTCTCAGCTTGAACAAGCAATGGATGCGTTGCGCTGCCCGCCCCCAGATACCCCAGTGAAGGTTCTCTCTGGCGGGGAGCGCCGCCGCGTTGCCCTGTGCAAGTTGCTGTTGGAAGCTCCCGATCTGTTGCTGCTCGACGAGCCCACGAACCACTTGGATGCTGAATCTGTGCTGTGGCTCGAAAAGCACCTGCAAACCTATCCGGGTGCGGTTATCGCTATTACCCACGACAGGTATTTCTTGGACCACGTTGCCGAATGGATTGCCGAGGTCGACCGGGGCCACCTCTACCCTTACGAGGGCAACTACTCTACCTACCTAGAAAAGAAGAAGGATCGCCTCGAGGTGCAGGGGCGAAAAGATGCCAAATTGGCTAAGCGGTTGAAGGACGAATTGGCGTGGGTGCGCACCAACGCCAAGGGGCGCCAAGCTAAGTCTAAGGCTCGTTTGGAACGATACGAAGAAATGGCTGCTGAGGCTGAAAAGGCCCGTAAGCTAGACTTCGAAGAGATCCAAATTCCCCCGGGGCCCCGCCTAGGTAACTTGGTCATTGAAGCTAAAGACCTGAAGAAGGGCTTTGGCGAGCGAGTGCTGATTGACGGCTTGTCTTTCTCACTTCCCCGCAATGGCATCGTCGGAATCATTGGTCCTAACGGTGTGGGCAAAACTACCTTGTTCAAGACCATCGTGGGATTGGAGCCGCTAGATGGCGGATCTTTGCGCATCGGTGAAACTGTAAAGCTTTCCTACGTCGATCAAAATCGTGCGGGCATTGATCCGAACAAAACCGTTTGGGAGGTAGTCTCGGACGGCCTCGACTACATTGAGGTTGGCAAAGTCGAGATGCCGTCGCGCGCCTATGTGTCGGCTTTTGGCTTCAAGGGTGCAGATCAGCAAAAGCCGGCGGGAGTACTTTCCGGCGGGGAACGCAACCGGTTGAACCTTGCCCTTACGCTGCGTCAGGGCGGAAACGTTCTACTCCTCGACGAGCCTACGAACGATCTGGATGTGGAAACCTTGGCCTCCTTGGAAAATGCCCTGTTAGAATTCCCAGGCTGTGCAGTGGTAATTACCCACGATCGCTGGTTCTTGGACCGGGTAGCTACCCATATTCTGGCATACGAGGGAACTGAGGAAGATCCGTCTAATTGGTATTGGTTCGAAGGCAACTTCGAAGGCTACGAGAAGAATAAGGTAGCTCGCCTAGGTGAGGAAGCGGCTCGGCCACACAGGGTCACTCACCGCAAACTTACTCGCGGCTAGATAGTTTTGAGGGCTTGGAAAATTCCAAGCCCTCAAAACTATCTGCGCGTACTGTTTAGTGAACCGGGGGCTCGGGAAGCACCCAATCGCCGGAAGGCACATTAGAACGGATCATGCCTTCTTGGGTGGCGACCGCGACAAGCCTGCCCGTCGAGTTAAACACCTTTGTAATGCCTAGCCCACGTGAGCCCCAGGTTGTGGGAGATTCTTGAACGAAGAGATGCCAGTCGTTGACGTCGACATGCCGATAGAACCACATCGAATGGTCCAGGGAGGCGACCGCCATTCCCGGGGTGCGCCAGGTGAGGCCATTGGAACGGATAACAGGCTCCAGCATGAATTGGTCGGATACGTAGGCCAGTAGGGCGCGGTGCACACTTTGGGGCGTCCACTCAGGCAGTACGGCTCCGCGCGGGCGTATCCAAGTGGCACCGCTGGCCTTGGGCTCAGTGCGTTCCGTGAAGTAGAGACTTCCGCTGACGTGGCGCATCTCGAAGGCCGCTGTTTTACCCAGGTATTTTGAAACGGGGTTTCCCTGGTCGCGGAACAACTCTAAAGAGTTAGGTACGTCTTCCGGCTCTGGGACCTCGGGCATCTGGATTTGAGTGGAAAGATCGGGTTGCACCTTCTGGAAGGAAGAATTCATAGTCAAAATGACTTTGTCGCGTTGAACTACGTCTACGCGGCGGGTTGAGAAGGAACGGCCATCGCGCAGGCGGTCAACGCTCAGTGAAACGGGTATTGTGTTGTCTCCGACGCGCATGAAGTAGGCATGAAATGAGTTTGGCAGGCGCGGGGAGTCTTGACTATCTTCAATAGTGGCGCACGCCGCAAGTAATGCTTGTGCTAAGACTTGTCCGCCGTAGATGCGGTTTGCCATCTGTGGTAGCGAGTCGGCTTCGAAACTGTCTATACCAAGGGGGCGTAGCTGGAGTGCCCGCAGCACCGACGAGACTGGTTCT
The DNA here is from genome assembly GCF_000420405.1 of Winkia neuii subsp. neuii DSM 8576. Classification (GTDB taxonomy): domain Bacteria; phylum Actinomycetota; class Actinomycetes; order Actinomycetales; family Actinomycetaceae; genus Winkia; species Winkia neuii. The sequence continues at coordinate 35,876 of NZ_ATUW01000011.1, forward strand.
TCGTGTACGGCCGGAATTTGGATTGGGTCAGTCATGCCTCTATCAAACCAGCATGCGCCAGAAGATGCGAAAAATGAGCGCAACAGAGTGAATTAGTAATATGCGTCACTTCGGCTATGATTAGTTAGGTTGGACCAAGGGGGATATATGCAAATGCCGGATTCGCGCGCAATTGTGCAGGCTGTTGGGGGCAAAAGTAACATTGTCAGCATAGTCGGATGTATTACGCGAGTTCGCATCGAGGTGGTCGATCCCGCCCGCGTCTCAGATTCTGGCTTGCGCTGTGACGGCGTGGTAGGAGTGGTCCGTTCCGGCAAGGTAGTCCAAGTTGTGGTTGGCCCCAATGCCGACGAGCTTGCGCGCATTCTTCAGAAGCTTTTGTAGGGGGCACAATGAGCATTACGGACATAGACTCGCTCTGCTCGCTTGCGCAAAAATGTGGCATTGCTACCGAGTACTGGGACTATTCTGGTTCTCACGTTCAGGTTTCGGTAGATACTTTGACCGCGGTGTTGGCGAGTTTAGGCCACCGAGTTGAAAGTGACGAAGATCTTTACAGGGAACATTTGTGTGTAGACGAGGCACCGTGGAAAGATGTCTTGCCCAAGTGCAGAGTGCAGAAGGCCGGAGTCGGTGGCTTTCTCCCAGTCCATGTTCCGCACGGTTCTAAGGTGTGGGTGGAGGTCTATCTTGAGGGCGGGGGCACACGTCAGTTGGCCCAGCTCGACCGCTACGTTCCTCCTCGTGAAGTGGAGGGGAACCTCATAGGCGAGGCATCCTTTCTAGTGCCAGAGGATCTGCCGCTGGGGTGGCACACACTGGTAGCTCATCTCGAGGACGGCGACCACGAGGCTCCCTTGGCTATTACGCCCAGGTCTCTACCTAGGTTTGCGAAAGCTAAGGCATGGGGGTTGACGGGGCAGCTCTACTCCATTGTCGGGAAGCGCTCGTGGGCTTTCGGCGATTCGAACGACCTGTCTAATCTGGGAGCAATTGGGGCGGAGCGGGGAGCAGATTTCTTACTGATCAATCCCGTCCACGCTGCCTCTCCGGCCTCTCCTATAGCCCCCAGCCCGTATCTGCCTGTTTCTCGTCGGTTTGTTTCGCCTCTTTACATAAATGTCGAGACTATCCCCGAATATGCCTGGCTGGGCGAGCAAGACCGCGAGCAAATCACCAAACTCAAACGGCAGGCTACGTTTGATGCACAGGGGCTGATCGATCGCGACAGTAGCTGGGGTGCGAAGTCTAAAGCTTTGCAGGTTGTCTACAGAGCCCCCCGCGAGCCTTATAGGCAGGCCGCTTTTGAGCGTTTTTGTCGGGTAAATGGAAAGGCCTTGAGGGCATTTGCCGAATGGAGTGCGCTGGTTGAAGAATTTGGTATCGAAGGAATAGATCCAAAAGGAAGTTCCCGCATGAGCCGGGCTCTGGAACGCTTGGGCGAAAGGGTTGACTTCCACATGTGGGCGCAGTGGATTGTCTTCGATCAGCTAAATGCTGCTCAGCGCCGCGCTAAGGAAGCAGGCATGGAAATTGGAATCATGCACGATCTGGCAGTGGGGGTACACCCCTGTGCTGCCGATCGCTGGTTCGATCCGGAAGTTTTTGCCGAGCACATGTATGTGGGAGCCCCAGCGGACATGTACAACCAGCTGGGGCAGAACTGGTCGCAGCCCCCGTGGCGTCCCGACAAACTTGAAGAACGGGCTTACGAGCCGCTGCGCGAGATGATCTCCAACGTTTGCTCGTTGGGGGGAGCTGTTCGCATAGACCATATTATGGGGTTGTTCCGCCTGTGGTGGATTCCCGATACGGCCGCTTCGCCCGCCCAGGGTACGTACGTGCGCTATAACCACGAAGCAATGGTGGGGGTGGTATTGCTCGAGGCTTATCGGGCAGGCGCGGTTATTGTGGGCGAAGATCTGGGTACGGTCGAACCGTGGGTACGGGAGTATCTGTCGGAATGCGGGATTTTGGGTACCTCGGTGCTTTGGTTCGACGTAGACGCTGAGGGAAAGCCGATACCAGCCGCCCAAAGGAAGGCGAATCAGCTGGCCTCTGTTCACACACACGATATGGCCCCTACTGCCGGGTATCTAAACGAGGTCCACCTCGATCTTGCGGAGGCGTTGCATCTACTCGAGATAAGCCCGGAGCAGGCCCGGTGCGACGCGAGGAAAAAACGTGAGGCGATGCTTGCTGCCCTTGAACAAGAGGGTTTCCTTTCTGCCAGCGGGCGCGAGGACGAACAAGAGGTAGTCGAGGCGCTGAACCGTTACGCCTGTTCGGGCCCTGCCCAACTTGTGTGCGTTTCGATTGCCGATGCGGTAGGTGAGCGGCGCCTACAAAATCAGCCGGGTACCGACCAAGAATACCCAAACTGGAGAGTGCCACTTGCCGATGGGACAGGTGCCCCGGTGCGGGTCGAGGAATTAGCAAACAATAAACGCTTCCTGTCGCTGACAAAGATCGTGGAAAAATCAGTAGCTCAAGATAGCGAGTCGTTGGCCTGAGCAGACATTGCCGGTTGCTAAATCTTCGAATTCAGCTTCCAAAGCTACCACGGGGCACACCGCAGAGCTGCCCACCTTGTCCAGCTGTGCGGGAATCATGGTACATACCGGCTGGCCCGATTCCACTTGTTCACCCTGGGACAAGATAGCAGAAAACGTACCAGGCGGGGCACCGACCGTGTCAATTCCTAGGTGAACTAAGAGCCCTACCTTGGAAGTAACTTGTACGACGAAAGCATGCGGCATAACCCGCGCCAAAGTGCCCGAAACAGGGCTAACCACGTCGATGGGCCTCGATTGGGAGCGGGGAAGTATCGCAAGAGCGGGACCCACTAAACCCCGTGAAAAAACCGGATCTGGGATGTCGGGCTGTGCCACCACGCGCCCCTCAAAGGGCGCGCACAATAGTTGGCGCACTAGTGGTTGCGCAGCTCGTCGATCTGGTCAGCCACCTGATCAGCGGTTGGGCCTACCACTACCTGAATTGCGCTGCCTACGGCAACAACCCCAAAAGCGCCGGATTCGGTTAGCGCATCCTGGTCAACCTTGGTAGGGTCAGCGACCTCGACGCGAAGGCGGGTAATGCAAGATTCCATATCTACAATGTTGGAATCCCCACCAAGAGCTTCAAGAATCTTCTTCGCCTGCTGCATTTTCAGTCCCTCCATGACGATCAGCGTCACTACGCAAATCCAACTGTTAAAAAGACTACCATTAGAGCAGTGAAGTGAACTGGGATCCGAGCTCCAAAATTGCTCTCTACCTGAATAGATGCAAACTGCCAGCGCAGTAACCGAAAAACAACAAGATATACTTGTCCAAGCCGGCATCCCCACGCCGCTAGGAGCATGAATGCGAAGAAACCAGAGGCCGCACCGCCTTCGCGGACGAGCCTTTTCCTTAGCCCAACGATTGGGGCGTTCATTAATGCTGCCTATAGCGGTGTTGCCAATTGCGGCAATCTTTGTCCGCTTCGGACAGTCAGACATGTTAGGGCAAAACGGCCTAGGTGCCTCAGTAACCGCCCTCGTCCCGGTAGCTAGAGTGTTGGCAGCGGCCGGAAACGCGGTAATGGAAAATATCCCCCTGCTATTTGCGGTCGGGGTGGCAATTGGTTTTGCTCGGAAGGCAGACGGAACCACCGCGCTCGCGGCGATCATTGGCTACTTTACCTTTGCTGGCGTGGAACGTTCCCTATCACCATTAATATTGGGGAAACCGGGTCCGCTCACTAACGAACAAGTCACTTGCTTGCGAAATGCTTCCAAATATATCTCTATAGATTACGAGGCAAAAGACTCGCTAGGCCTCTGCGGCATCCATGGGCAGGAACTTATTACCTACGGGGTATTTGGGGGGATCGTGGTAGGCCTCCTAACGGCGTACCTGTGGGCCCGTTTTTACAAGACGAAACTACCCGCCGCCCTCGCCTTCTTTTCCGGGCGTCGTTTCGTACCCATTTTGGCCACAACCGCCTGCCTGTTGTTAGGGGTAGCTATGGCGGTGATTTACCCCCTGTTCAAGGCGATATTCACCGATGGGTTAGGGGCGCTGATGACCGAATCGAATAATTCAGTGCTGGCTGCCGGAATATTCGGATTGGTGCAGCGTTTGCTCCTACCTTTTGGGCTGCACCACATAGCCAACACCGTCCCCTACTTCACTTTAGGTACCTGCACTTCTCCAACAGGCGAGATCCTGCACGGAGACTTCTCGTGTTTCTTCGCTGGGCAGGCAGGTAGTTTCAGACCAGAAGGGTACGTGCCAGGTACATACATGGCAGGCCAGTTCCCCATAATGATGGGAGGCCTGCCGGGGGCGGCACTTGCCATGTACCGCTGTGCTCGCTCTGGCCAGCGCAAACGCGTCGGTGCGCTCATGGCGTCTGGTGCTATCGCCTCGTTTCTGACGGGAATTACCGAACCGATAGAATTCGCTTTCGCATATGCTGCAGTACCGCTGTACTTCATCCACGCTCTACTGGTTTCTTCCTCCATGATGATCTGTGCTGGGTTAGGAATACGTGGTGGCTACAGCTTCAGCGCAGGAGGGGTCGACTACCTGCTCAATTTTACGAGGTCGGCACAACTATCTACCTCCGGAGCTACCGGAACACTACTCATGCTGGTACTAGCAGCGATCTACTTCGTCATTTACTATCTGCTCTTTACCGGGGCAATAAAGTACTTCAACATCGCTACGCCCGGTAGGCCTACGAAACGCTCCGAAAGGGCTGGAGCCCAGGCCTACATGTAAAACCCAAGCCAATATTAAGGGGGGACGCTCATGAGCGTCCCCCCTTAATATTGGCTACTAATTACTTGTCTGCAGCCTGTGCTTTAGCGGCACGCCTGGCGAAGTCAAGCGATTCAATAATGCACCTGCGCAGCGCGGGAGTGGCCTGTCCGTTCTGCTGCAACCATTCGGTGGCCTTAGACTCCACATCTTCGCCCGGAAGACCAACCAGCTGATCTGGGAACAACACGGTCACTATGTCCTCGGCCATGTGGAAGGTGAAGGCCTCCCAAACCGAGTTAATCTGCTCGAAGAAGTGATCGATATGAGCTGTGTCAGCAGGATTACGCCAACCGGTAGAGGAGTAGGCCGATAGCATTGCTGAAAGCGTTCCATTCGGAATGGAAGTGTCAGATAGCATGCGCTCGTGCGCACTCTGGCGGTGGGTGGGCAACGAAGCCTTTGCGGCCGCAGCCTCCTCGCGCCCCGAAAGCGTATCGTCCTCAGAAAGTTCGTTGTCGATGAAGGCCTCATCGATAGCACCCGCAGCAGCTAGTTCCTTTACCAGAGCCCAGCGAACTTCGGATTTAATCTCGATGCCGGTCATAGTCTGAGAGCCATCGAGCAGCGCCTTTAGCCAATCCAATTCCTCGCCGACAGCAACGTGGGCCGCTGCCAGCAACAGCTGCTTCTGCGCGTCAGATCCTGCCGGCTGTGCGACAGCCATGAGGTGTAATCTGCGCGAAAGATCGGCAATAGTCTGCTCGCGCGTAGCCGGGTTTGAATAGACTGTGCCTGCAGCAATTACGTGAGAAGCAACCAGCGAGCGCTGCGCCGAATCGGTCTCTCCAGCAATGGAAGGCAACGCCGCATCTATGTAGGCGCGGGCGCTAATTTGCCCGTCGCGGCACTGATCCCAAAGCGACTGCATGATTACGGAACGGGGCAGCGGTTCTTCGAATTCGCCAATGTGCGCAAGCGCAAATTTGAAGGATTCAGGATCGAGACGAATCTTGGCGTAAGCCAGATCCTCGTCGTTGAGAACAATGACGTCGGGACGTTCGACGCCTACTGCCTCGGCTACGGGAGTACGTTCGCCGTCTACATCGAGTTCCCATCGAGCAGTGCGCACCAACTTGCCATCTTTCAGGTTGTAGGCGCCAACGCTCAAGCGGTGAGGACGCAGCGAAGTGCCCTCCATGGGCAATTCCTGCAGAATTGACAGGTCAGAAATCTTTCCGTTTTCATCTACGCTAACGCTAGAACGCAGGAGCGTAATGCCTGCTTCCTGTAGCCACACCTTGGCCCACTGGTGCAAGTCGCGGCCGGAAGCCTCTTCAAGTTTAGAGAGCAGATCGGAAAGTTCTGTGTTGCCCCAAGCGTGCTCATCGAAGTAAGCGTGCAGGCCCTTCTCGAAGTTCTCGCGCCCAACGTAGGCAACTAGCTGGCGGAGCACAGCTGCGCCCTTTGCGTAGGTGATCCCGTCGAAGTTGACTTCAATATCGTTGAGGTCGTTGATCTGAGCAGCAATCGGATGCGTAGACGGAAGCTGGTCTTGGGTAGTGCCCCAAGCCTTCCGGGAACCGAACGCAGTCCAGGCATCTGAATATTCAGTAGCCTCGGCAGAACACTGGTGGGACATGAACTCTGCAAAGGACTCGTTCAGCCACAGATCATTCCACCACTTCATGGTCACTAGATCGCCGAACCACATGTGGGCGAGTTCGTGCAAAATGGTGTTTGCGCGGGTGCCCAGCTGAGCGCGGGTAGGGGGAGTGCGGAACAAGTACTGATCGCGGAAAGTAATGCAACCGGCGTTCTCCATTGCCCCTGCGTTGTATTCGGGAACGAAAATCTGATCGTACTTACTAAACGGGTAGGGGCGATCGTACATCTTTTCGTAGAAACCGAAGCCCTGCTTGGTTATTTCGATAATACGGTCAGCGTCCAAATGCTCTAGCAAAGAGGACCGGCAATAAACCCCAAGTGGGATAGTACGGCCATCTGCCGAGGTCAACTGGTCCTTTACACCCTGGTAAGGCCCCGCAATAATTGCGGTGATGTACGAAGAGATCTTCTCGGAAGGGGCGAAGTCGTATGTCCAAGCGCCCTCGGCCTTTTCTGGTTCAGGTGTTGGCGAGTTGGAGAAAACTACCCATTTCGGTGGCACAGTAACCTTGAACTTAAAAGTGGCCTTCAAATCGGGCTGTTCAAACACAGTGAATACTCGCCTGGAGTCTGGCACCTCAAACTGGGTGTAGACGTAGGCTTGCCCGTCTGCAGGATCAACGAAACGGTGCATGCCCTCACCAGTGTGCATGTAAGCACAATCGGCCTCGACCTCGAGAGTGTTGGAAGCGGCCAGGTTTTCAAGCGCGATACGCGAATCCTGGTGCAATCCCGTGTCGAGTTCGGTGCCATTCAATACGATGCGGTGAACGAAGGGGGAAATCAGGTCGATGAAAGTGCTTTCACCTTCGGTAGCAGAGAATTTTACTACCGTGTGGGACCTGAAGATTTCATCCCCTTGCGTAAGATCAAGGGCAACATCGTAAGAGTGGACGTCGACAACGTTCTTCCGTGATATTGCCTCAGCGCGGGTTAGATTTTGCCCGGGCATTGAGCCTCCCTCTAGGTTTTAATAGAAATGGGTTAGTTATATTGTTGCACTTTTTTCGCACAGGGTGTTAAGACCAGATCTTGATGCGTTCTTGCGGAGCTATCCACATTCCATCTCCTGGTTGGACGTTAAAACACTCGGCGAAGGCGTCAAGATTGGAAAGGACTCCGTTGCACCTAAATTCATCTGGGGCGTGCGGGTCAGTTGCCAATAATTGGATCGCGAGTTCCTTGTGTTTTTTAGAACGCCAAATCCGTGCCCACGAATAGAAAAAGCGTTCTAGGGCAGTGAGACCATCGATTTCGGGAGCCTCTTTCAGAGTTAGTCCCTGCTTTTGCAGGTGATGTTTGTAGGCGCGCAGGGCAATGCCTAGTCCTCCCAAATCACCAATATTTTCCCCAATGGTGAGTTCGCCATCTACCTTGTAAGTATCTTCTAGAGCGGCAGGAGAATAGGCAGAATATTGGTCGATCAGGGAGGCTGTGCGCTCGCTAAAAGCCGCCTCGTCTTCGGGATTCCACCAATTATGCAATGCCCCGTGACCATCGTACTTGGCTCCCTGGTCATCAAACCCATGGCCTATTTCGTGCCCAATAACTGCGCCAATAGCGCCATAATTTACTGCCGCGTCGACCTCGGGATCAAAAAATGGGGCTTGTAAAATTGCAGCGGGAAAAGCAATTTCATTAGAGGAAGGGCTGTAGTAAGCATTGACCGTTTGCGGAGTCATATACCATTCGGAATGATCTACTGGCTTATCGATCTTCGCTAGTTCACGGTTGAAATAAAATTCTGCAACCTTTTGCGCTAGTAGCGGCAGGGAGTCGTCCTCACTTAGGTCTAGCTTCGAATAATCGCGCCATTTTTCAGGGTAAGCAATCTTTGGGGTAAACAGCGACAGCTTCTCTAACGCGCGTTCGCGGGTTTGCGGGCTCATCCAATCTAGTGTTGAAATTGCGTCTTTGTATGCGGCTAGAAGATCTGCCACCAGATCGTCGATTAGCTTTTTTGCCTGCGGGGGGAAATGCTTTTTTACATATAGTTTGCCGAGGGCGAACCCCAGCGCCGAATCGACAAAGCTAACGCCCCCTTTCCAACGCGGAGGCATCTCTTCCTGGCCGGCGAGCTTGCGACCGTAAAAATCGAATCTAGCTTCGCGCAGGGACTTGGGCAGACGCGGGGCCTCGCCGGAGACCAGGTGAAAGCGCAACCAGTTCTTAATTGTTTCGGCGGAGGCATCGTGCCACACCTTCCCGGCGCCCTCGATGAAAGAGGGCTGGTAGACGTGGACTGTAGTCGGGGCAATGCCGCTCGCCCGCCAAAACTCAGCCCAATTGAAGGTAGGCGCCAATTGCTCTATCTCGTTGGCGGAAAGCAGATTGTGAGTCTTGTCGACCTGCCGACACTGCGCAATGGGCCAGTGGCAGTGGGCTAGGGCCAATTCAAAATCGAAAACTGATTGGGCCCGCTCAGTGGGATTGGAAAAACCGGTCAGCTCGAAAAGTTTGGCAATATAGTCGCGGTATTGGGACCGAATTTCCCGGTAGGAATCCTCTTCGTAGTAGGCCTTGTCTGGAAGACCTAGCCCGCCCTGGTAGGCTTTTAGAATATTTAGTTCGGGATCGTCGGGGCTGGCATCGACAAACAGATCTAACCAGCCGCCTATACCCTCGCGCCCGAATTGGCCCAGAAGTGCCTCTAGCTGCTGTGAATCTGCCTCCTCGATACGGGTGAAATGGTCTTGAAGCGGGGATAACCCCGCCCGCTCGAGAGCCTCCAAATCAGTGTAGGCCTTGTAGAGGATAGCTATTTTGCGTTCTTCTTCGCCTTCGCTACAAGCCTCAATTATCTCTCTGCACTGTTTCAGGGCATTCTGGCGCAACTGGTGAAACTCGCCATCTGCGGCTTGATCAGCAGGAATAACGTGGTTATCGATCCAGGCGCCGTTAGCGTGCCTGTAAAAATCGTCTTGCGGACGAACCGATTTGTCCTCGCCTGCTGGATCTATTACTCCGGCAATCAACTTTGAACTCATAGGTTCAGGGTATCGAAAAGGGAACCGACCTTGCGCTACAGCTTAGAAATATTAGAAAAAGGGGAGGCGGCCAGCTCTTTCTTAAGGCGGTCGCGTTCCGCCCGGAAAGCAGCTTCCTCTTTGGCCTTCAATTCCTTGCGCTGGGCCGCTTTCGCGCGTTTCTTCTTCTCCTTGTCGGCCTTCTGCTCGGCTTTTTGGCGCTGCTTTTCCTGGTCGCTAAGCAGCATTCGGGCCCGCTCTTCGCCCCTAGCTAAAGCTTGCTGGGCTGCTTTCTCGGCTTTTCTAGCAGCTTTTTGGGCGGCCCTAGCTATCTTCTCGTCCTTCCAAGTTTCCTCGGCCAAAATCTGCAGGGTGAATAGATCCCCCAATTCGGTGGGTACTCCCGCTGCTAGGCGCAGATAGTGGAACTGGTGGCGCAACGTGGCATCAGTTACTAGCTCGCGTACCTGTTGCAACTGGTTCTTATAGTCGCCCTCGAGTCCCATAACTTTACGCATCTGTTTGGGGATGGCAGGGATTGCTTCCGGGCGCAGCCGCGCTGCCAGTGCGCGAGCTTGCCTGGAATGTAAATCGCCGGTGCTAGCGAGTGCGTCTATAAGATTCAAGATTGCTCCGCCAGAAGCCAGTGCTTCCGGGGAAAGATTAGCTAACTGTGCCGCAGGATCTAGGGCTGACAATGCGTCTGCAATGTGCCCGCTCGAGTCTGCAGTTAGCGCCTCCACCTGCTTGCTGCTAAGTGGAATGCCCGCACAATCTAGCGCACAAATGTCTGCCACCCCCACCCCGCTTGGCTGGCCCACTTGGCGTAGCAGGAAGAAAGCCCCGGAAAGAGAAGTCGGCCCAACGCGGCGGGTGAGCATATCAGTGGCCCTGTCCCAAGCCCGCGGCTGCCCATCTACGATGAAGGTCAAGAATTCGTTGAAATCGCCCATAGCCGTCCTAAATATATAGCGTTGGGTCTATTATCAGGTCCTCGTCCTCTTCTTGTCTTGTCATTGGCGTATTTTTCGCGGGTATGCCGATCGCGACGCTCGCTGCCGGGACTGGTTTTGTCACTACTGCATTGGCCCCAATCTTCGAATCGGAGCCGATCTCGATGGGCCCTAATATTTTGACCCCGGATCCGACCATTACTCGATCACCGAGGGTAGGGTGGCGCTTGCCGGGGGTCATCGACACCCCACCCAGGGTCACCTGGTGGAACAGCACGCAATCTTCACCTATTTTGGCAGTTTCGCCAATCACAGTTCCCACGGCGTGGTCTATGAAAAGGCGGCGGCCGATCTGGGCGCCAGGATGTATGTCTACCCCGGTAAACACGCGTGCCGCGGCCGATATGATTCGCGCCGAGAGCGGATGATTCCTATTCCAGAGGGCGTGTGCGGTGCGGTATCCCCAAAGGGCATGTACTCCAGGGTAGGTGAGGGCGACCTCCACCTTCGAGCGGGCCGCCGGGTCACGCCTTTGGGCAGTAGCTACGTCCTCGCGCAACAGCGCCAGGAGGGAACCCCCAAACTTTCTTTTCATTGCGGTGATCCCTTCCTGGCGTTGCTAGCAGCCTCTTCGTATTTATTCAGCAAACTGGGCAAAAAGTGGAGTAGACAGATACCTTTCCCCGGTATCCGGTAGTAGCGCAACTACACGTTTGCCAGCAAATTCAGGTCGCTTGGCCACTTGCGCCGCAGCCCAAGCAGCTGCTCCGGAAGAAATACCCACTAGCAGGCCCTCGTCGCGGGCCAGCTTCTGCGATGTGGCTATAGCGTCGTCTCCGCTGACAGTTATGATCTCGTCTACCACGTCAGCATTGTAGTTCTTGGGGACAAAATTGGCGCCGATACCCTGGATCTTGTGCGGGCCGGCCTTCCCTTCGCTTAGCAGAGGGGATTCTTTCGGCTCCACAGCGAATACCTTAATTTCAGGATTATGCTTCTTCAGAGTTTCGGCAACGCCGGAAACAGTGCCCCCAGTACCCACGCCAGCTACGAATGCGTCGACCTTGCCGTCTGTATCGGCCCAAATCTCCTCGCCAGTAGTCTTGCGGTGAATGGCCGGGTTGGCCTCGTTTGTGAACTGGGAGGCGAGTACGGCGCCGCGGCGTTCAGAAACAATCTTGTTGGCCGCATCTACGGTGCCCTGCATCCCCTCGCTAGCGGGAGTAAGGACAAGCTCAGCTCCGAAAGCCCGCATCAGGATGCGTCGTTCCTTAGACATAGACTCCGGCATGGTGACAACCACGTTGTAGCCGCGTGCGGCACCAACCATTGCTAGAGCGACGCCCGTGTTACCCGAGGTCGATTCCACAATTGTGCCCCCTGCAGGTAGCTGCCCAGAGGCCTCGGCCGCATCCACGATCGCTACCGCAATGCGGTCCTTTACGGACGAGGCCGGGTTGAACGATTCGACCTTGGCGACAATTTCGGCACCCGCGTCAGCGCCAATCTTATTCAGACGTACTAGGGGAGTCTTACCTACGAGTTCAGTAACATTTGCTGCAATAGTCATGAAAAATCCTTGTAAATAATGAAGTCAGATGTAATTTGGGTAAAAATATGGGTGGACCGAAATAGGTAAGCCTTATTCGGGCACCCTAAATACACTGGCAGCAGCAGATGGCAACGGCGACAGCAACGCGGATGTGCACGGCCCCTCCTGCTGATTGAAGTTACAAGGTTCAAAATAAAAGCTAACGTTTTTACCGCCCGTAGGCAAACCGTTTCAGCTTATGGAAATATTTCCGTCCTCTTGCGAAGATGGGCCAGTGAAGACTTTGCAGCATTTCCCTGTACGTACCGAGATTGAAATCAAGCGTTCACGTTTTTTGACTACCTTGACGCGAGTGGGAAGCGAAAATGAAGCGCGTGCTCAAATTGAGCAAGTGCGTAAGCAATTCCCCGACGCGCGGCACCACTGCACGGCCTTCATCGTGCGGGCCCGGGGAGCCCAGCCGATAGAGCGCTCCAGTGACGACGGCGAACCTTCCGGCACCGCTGGTATTCCAATGCTCGAGGCACTAAAAGGGCGCGAGCTAACCGACATTGTTGCCATCGTAACCAGGTATTTCGGGGGGATAAAACTGGGGACCGGTGGCCTGGTGCGGGCGTATACGGATTCGGTAGTAGGGGCTGTGGAAGCTGCCACGTTAGTGCGTCTAGAGGAACGCCAGCTGTGGCAAGTTGGGGTAGAACATGCCTTTGCTGGCAAAGTGGAGGCAGCCCTGCGGGGAGCTAACTGGAAAATCTCTGAAGTTACCTACGGGCCTCGTCTAGCCAACTTGCATTTGCAGCTCAAAGACGACCAGGTCCGCCAGCTCAAAAACGAGGTCGAAGAACTAACTCGGGGTGCAGGCAAAATTAGTTACGAACGCAGGCAGGTTGTAGAAATACCGTTCTGAAGCTGGGCAAGTGTGAGCTATTGCAAAAGGCCCTCTGTTCTGGTTTGACCGGCATCGATGTTAGTCTATATGAGTTGTCTAAGTGGTGGCCGCAGGCTACCCCTCGAAAAGTTCAATCGTGCAGTTGCTGCACGAGCCCTGGAAGGAGCGGCCAAATGGCAGTACCAAAGCGGAAGATGTCCCGCGCAAATACTCGTACGCGCCGGTCGACTTGGAAGGCTAAGCTGACTGACCTGCAGTCTGTTCGTGCAGGTGGCCGCGACGTTGTAATGCCTCGTCGTCTAGCCAAAGCAGCAAAGCTCGGCCTTTTTGAGCCGGCTAACGAAATCGACGGCTAGTCGATTTCTTATCTGCAGGTCCCCGCACTACGGTGCGGGGATTTCTTGCTTTAAAACCAGCCCAGTTGGGAATCGGGCAGGCCCCCGACCTGGGGAGCTGCAACGGAAGGCGTGCAAATGGGGAAAGCCTCCAACTTGGCCACAGCCCCGCAAGTTAGTGCCGAAAAACAACTCCAATAGCCATAGGGTGCCCCCCATCCTCCCTCGGCGCAAAAAAGACGGAAGCTTCCGCTCCCGCCTTTTTGACCTCACTCGTCGGGGTATTCGCTCGTCTTACTCACTACGAC
>NZ_ATUW01000012.1 GCF_000420405.1 Winkia neuii subsp. neuii DSM 8576
CTGTAGAGCTTGCGGCCGATTCGTCTATGTTTGGTAGCCCCTGGCCAGTAGGAGCAGGCCTTACAATGGTGGTTCTGGCAGTGGTCTTTTACCATTGGATGGCAAGAAGTACAGGCAGTAGTATGAAGCCGTACGTGGTTTTTGCTTGTTGCGCCGGGCTGGTGCTAGCCGCAAGGGTTATTTATACCGGTCACCTGTTAGCACTGGTCTTTATTCCTGTTGTGTTAGTGCTCGCGTTTATTGTTTTTCTGATGGACCAGGTAGCGGCAGCGTACATGGCTGAAAACCACTTCACTAAGGACGTGACAGTTGGGGTAAGCTTCCTCCTCACCTACGAGATGGGGGCAATATTCACCCTATCAGCACTAATAACCTACTGAGCCCCACCCACCCGGAGGTATCAGTAGAAGCCCGCTCTTGCGTTATGCACCAGTGCTCGCCCTGGACTAGATGCCGCGAAGTTGGCGGCGCACGTCCTCGGGAAGAGCTGCTAATGCCTTTTCAGGCATTACCGCGGTGAAAGGGTGTTGCATCCGGTAGGCGCACATGCGGCAGTACTTACCTTCGGCGGCCGGGTGCGGATTCTTGCACTTTGCGCAGGCAACAAGGTCCTCAGTGTCTGCTTGTTTACCCTCGAAAGGTGCGAGCATGGCAGCAGAGGTGAAATCCTGTTTGCTGCGGGCGGGACAGTAGTGCACGGCCACCTGGCAGGCGGGGCACAGTGCAGTGAAGTTTGCGGCTGCCTCCCGGGCGGTAAACTCCCGTGCCTCATTAGCGGGGCAGGCCCCAATGAGGCTGTTGCAACTGGTGCAGCGGACGGCATGTAAGGCGTCGGCGGCAGAAAAATCGGTGGGCCTAAAGATAGCGTGGGCTTCGGCCAGATTGTGGAAGGCCTCGAAGGTGCGCCAAGCATTAGAGGCAGAAACCGTGAGGGCTGAATCTGACGGCGTTGGCAATAGCGACCTACGCGGCAATTGCACAGTTGCCATATCTATGGTCTGGGCCTTTCGCGCCGGCCTAGCAGGAGCATTATACGGGCTGGCCAGATCGCCAAGCACGGCCCGCAAGCGCTGGAGTGGAGACCCGTGCTCACAAGAAAGGATTTGTAAATAGGAGGCCCCCTGCACTAGTAGCTGCGCCGCACTCGCCGCATCTAAATCGCGCACGCACCCCTGCCAACGGAGCCTAACATCGGCTTTCCCAACGGGAGGAGCCGGCACATGATCGCAGTAAACCACCAGGTTTTCTACCGGATCGGTCGCAGCCAACCACCGCAGTACTCCGCGCAGCGACATCTATATCTCTGTCTCGGAAGGCCCAGCCGTAGCTGGATCTAAGCTGAGGGCTTCCTGGGCGAGGGCAGCTGCCTCTTTCACCAGGGCAGCCACCAGTTCGCCGGCGGCCCGGTAAGTGGGCGAGGCCGATTCGGCGCGCACGCCACCAACAACATGTACCGCCAAGGGGCCAGTATGCGAATCCAAAAAATCGTTCAATGCGTGGGCAACCTTACGCGCACCCTGCGTGTCGCCCTCCCGCCAAAGGCCTGCCAGAAACGTAGCAAGGTGGCCTACGAATGCCAGCTGGGTGGCAAAATGGCCCGCAGGCAGCTGAGGCGTAGGCGCAGTAAAACCAAACTTCGAGTACAGGGCGGGTAAGGACGCGCCCACATCCTGGCCCAGCAAAGACACGCGCCCCAAAGGCCCAAACAGGCGGGCGTACTCGTTTGAAAGGTCGCGCCCGTGCTCGTGGCCGGCCTCGAGGGTAGCTGCCGCCTGGACAGACTGTTCGTCCCGCAGCGGCCACATGCGCAGCAAGGCGGGGTTGGAAATATTTTCGAGCAAGCCCCGATCCGGCATTGCCGCGAACATCTTGTGAAGCACAGAAGCGGCAGTGCCGACGCGTACGCCACGGGAAGTAATGTCGTCTGCAGGTGGGGCAGTAAACGGGTCGAATGCCACTACAACTGATCCTTCCACGAAACAGGTTTCTGCTGGATTTCTACAGGAGCGGAGGAATCGGTTCCACCGCAGCTGCAATCGCCGCCACAACCGCACTCGGCCGAATACCCGGCCTCTTCGAGGGCTGTCTGCCACTGGGTGAGCGTTCCCACCGCAAGCAGCTGGATCCCACGCACCCAATGCGTGTTGGCGCCCTCGGCGGCCTCGCGCAGCATCTGGGGAGCCCACTGCAGCACGTGCGTAAACGTAAAAGAGGCCGCCAGCGAAATGGCAGCTTCTGCCCGCCCAGGCTCGCCTTGGTCGAGTTCGTCGAGGGCAGCCAGGGCGGCCTTTGACAAAAAGTCCAGTTCCAACCCCACGTGGTCGTCCGGGTCGTGCCCCAATCGGGGAGCCTGGTACCCGAGCGCCTCGTAAAAAGCCCTGACCTGCATGGTCTCATCGTCAAAAACCAGCCCATCGGTGCCGCGATGCACGGACTCATAAGGGGGGACTTTTGCACTCGCAGTGATCCCATACAACTGGTTTTGATCCGCCCAGCGGGTGTACTCGTCCTCGCCCGCGCTGTGCGAAATTTCGCGGGCACCATCCTTAGTGTGCCCCTCTAGTGGGAGCGGCCACTGCCCGATCAGGTCGCGCATAGAAGCGGCCGTTTGGTCGCTAGCGGGGCTCAGGTGCAAAGAGGCGAGCACGGCAAAAGCCGCGCTGAAGGAATCAAGTTTATCTGCGTCAACCATAGGATCCTATCGTTACAAAGTATCGCCAACGAGCGCCAGCAACTGGCAGGCCCGGGGTGAAAACTGCATAAATACCATGATAAAGCCTGTTCACGGCCCGGCCTGCCTTCGGGCCTCACTTTCGTCCGAGAGCGATGCTTATATCAATAATTCCAGTGGGTGACAGCTAAATTGCCTGCTAGATTTCTAGCTACTGATTTGGGGAGCAGAAAGCCTACGTTGATATCGGGGCAAACCGACCGATTAGGCTTTTAGGTTACTTGGCAGGCTAGTTATTTTCAGCATCCTTGAACATGTCGCTGGCGAAGACACGCATCGATTCCTGGTCGTTGGAGTCGGTATCGGAGCCTGACTTGAAATGTTCGCGTGTCACAACCTTAGTCTCTTCCCACTTATCCCGCAGTTCTGCGCGCGTCATTACTGCGCCCCAGGGCTTACTCCACAATGCTTCTACTAGCAGTATGGTGGGATACGTGGCAGCGACACATCCGGTGGTAATTAGGTCGTGGCTTGCAACCCAGGCGAGCACACTCCCGACCGCCAATGAGAAAACTACTCCTATGAAATAGTTCCATTTGGTACCGGGCTGGACGTTGTTATGTTTCCGCTGAAGGTAGTAGAAGAGCGCAGAGCTGAAAAGCTCCGAGGTGAGCATGATGCCTGCTAACACTGGTACTAACAGGTGAAGGTTCAGCTTATGCTCACCTAAGAATAGATTTCCAAGACCAAAAACGAGTAAAGCGATTAAGAACTTCAGGAATCCAAGGAAGAGGTTTCCAGCAAAAACGTGCTGGAATTCAGGTAAGGCTTCCGGGGTAGAATTCTTGGTATTTGTGTTGTCAGCCGAAGCACGCATTTATGACGCCGTCCACCCCTAATATTTGCTCCAATATTTTAGTAGCCTCAGGGCCTAGTTCTACCACCGCCTGTCCGGTATGTATCACGCGTAGGATTCCCTTTACGCCCCCGTAAAGTTTTCTAGCCTTCTTTATCCATGAAATAATCTTTGCAACAGGCACTAGGTTCGTCAAAATTGCTGAAGCAACCTGCGACGCGCAAAGGGCCCAGTTGGTAGCCGTAACTGCTCGGGAGATGCCAACGGTATTTACTCCTTTAAGCGCATTTTTAATGGCTGCAGCGACCTCAGGGTTAGAGGGGCTCCCGTCCTTTATGTCTTCAGGAAGCGAATCGATGATTTCATATCCCTTCTCCGTCGAAGTATGAAAGTGCGCTTCGCCGCACACGATACGCATCGTAGAGTAGCCGCGCAAGTGGAGTATGACTTGCTAGCGCTCCGCCTGCCGTGAGCCTCGCCGCCCTCTGCTTGGGCACGTAAAAACCCGGGTCGGTTGCGACTGCAACTAACCCGGGTATTTATTGTAAGTGGCCTGCTACCCCATCGTGGTGTTGATGCCAGCACGGATTAGGCCTTCGTAATGGAGGCCGCGTCCCAAAAGCTCGGTGGCAATAGCCAAAATGAAGGCGATCGCAAGCAAAACTACTAGCAGGGTGGAAGGGCTAGTAGCCTTTTCCAGTTGTTTGCGCAAAACAAGCGCAATCAGTAGCACAGCTAGGGCGAGGGTGATTAGGCGGATCGCTAAATATCCGTGTGCCATCATGGCGTGCGCAACCTGGCGTTCCACCTGGCTTCCGAGGCCCAAACCGGTCATGTGGAACGGATAGGCAACCAGCATGATTGCCCCCGCGATCGCCGCAATAGTGGTTGCCATGCGCATAGAACGCTGGGCGAGCGAAACCATTTCGATGGTAAGGCGGCCTTCGGGGAACAGGCCACGTGAAATCAGGCCGGTGGCCTTGCGGAAAGCAGAAACGGAATCGCCCTCGCCGCCAGCTTTGCCGGTGGACTTGTACTCGCGCCACTGCTGTGCGGTGATCTTGCCCTTGGCTACGTCCTCTTCTTGGAGCTGCGCCCCGGACACCAGTGGAGTGGGTTTGCCGTCGTGCCCGTTTTGTACGCTCCAGGCGGTGTACAACGCCACTGCCACAGCCAGCGAGCCTGTGAAAAATGCCGAGCAGAAGAACGACACCCAGGTGAACCAGGAATGCCAAGCAGGAACGGTTTCGGTGAAGTAGTAGACCCCGCACATCGACACCAGCAGTGCGAGCCCGGCGAGTGCGGTCAGCACGGCCAGCACGTCCCGGAGTTTACGCGAAAAGAGTTCGAACCACTGGGTGATAGCAAACAGTGCACCAAAGCCCGCATACAGCACGCCGGAGATGAGTTCGCGTGACAACCACGACGATCCTAGGTGAAGCAGGGTGAAAGGCGAGTGCAACGGGTCGTTCAGGTGGAAGAATGCGGCAAAGAAGCCCAGCACCAGCAGTGGCCCCGCTGCATACATGCCGGCGTTGGTGATCCGGTCAATAGTTACGTGGCGCATGCCCGACCAGCGGCCGATGAATTGGATGAGGCCAAGAATCCAAAATGCCCCCACGGACATTTGCGCCACAACAGTAAAGATGATCATTGGCAGTTCGCCGATGTGCATGATGCTCCTTTTAGGAAGACCTAAATCTCTTCAGGGTTCTGAATTATGCCGGTGCCTTCGTCCCACTTCTGGGCATCACGGTGCGGTTTCACTACCAGGTGTGGCTTGGTAATGGACGGATCGGGAAGCGGGGCGATGCCTGCCTCCGAACCGAATTCCTTGCGAAGCGCTTCAATGGGCCCCCAGCCGAGAGCACGCGTGGGGCAAGCATCGACACAAGCCGGATTTTGCCCCTGCTCTCGGTAGTCGTAGCACAAATCGCACTTTGACATGTGTCCGGTGCGTGAGTCAAGCTGTGGCGCCCCATATGGGCACGCCCACTGGCAGTAGCGGCAGCCCACGCATTTACTTTGGTCGACGTAAACCGTGCCGTCTTCGCGTCGGCTCATTGCGGTGGTTGGGCAAACCCGCATGCAGATGGGGTTTTCGCAGTGGTTACACGAGATCGAGGTGTAGTAGCTGAATACCGATGGGGTGAAGGTGCCTTCTTGTTTGTTGGTGTGCCAAGATCCGCCTGTGTATTCGATCACGCGGCGCCAGTTCATGCCCACCGGTAGGTCGTGTTTGTCTTTGCATGCGATTTGGCAGGCTTTGCAGCCGTTGCACAGATTTTGGTCGAAAACGAATCCGTAGCCGGCGTCCTTTTGGGTCAGCGGCTCATCTAACGTGTCATGCCTGCCGGGCTTTGGGATCACGTCCTTGGCCATCGGTGCCTCCTCGATTCAAGTTTCGGTGACAAGTGTCGCTTATATCTGCCTCTTACTATAGTGAGCAGCCTTTTTGGCCCTCAAAACAGCTGAAAACGCCGCTACTTTAGGGCACCTGGGTGTTGTTTTATTAGTAGTAGCTTTTCCCGAGGCCGTTGCCCGCCTTAGCTTGGTTGCGATTAGCCCCCATGGGGTCACTCAAGCCGTTAGTTGGTGAATACCTCGGCTATTTCTTTCACGTTTGCGTAAGAGGGCTGAGCTCCTAATGTGCACGTCGACTGTGCGGACACAGCGGAGGCAACTTTTGCGCCCTCGGCAATGTCTAGACCTGCAGCGGTGGTGGCTAAAAGGGTTGCGAAGAACGAATCTCCGGCCCCGGTAGTGTCGATCGCCTGTACCTTGTAGGGGGCAATTCGCGTAGCGGTGCCGCCGCTCAGCACTAGCGAACCATCCCCGCCTAAAGTAACCACGGACTCTTGGACACCTAAAGACGCCAGGTGGGTGGAGGCCTGCTCCCAATTCGTGAAATCCAGGCGGTAGTGACCGAGCATGTCGCATAGCTCGTGTTCGTTGACAATTAGAACGTCGATATTTTCTATCAGCTCAGCGGGAAGATCGGGCTGGAATGGCGAATTGTTGAAAAAGACACGGGTGTGGGCGCGACGGGCGATTTGTGCCGCGGCCACTACTGCATCCATACCCACCTCGAGACAAATGCCCAAGGCGTTGGCGTCTTCGATTAGGTCTGCGTGTTCGGCAACGCTTGCCGCGGTTACCGTGCCATTTGCTCCCGGCGAGACTACTATGGTGTTTTCGCCTTGCGCGTTTACTGTGATTACGGCCGTGCCCGTAGCGCCTTCCAGGCGACGGACGGCCCTGGTGTCCACGCCGGCCCGGGTGAGTGAATCAAGCAGCAGCTGCCCGTTCGCGTCGGTCCCTACAGCTCCGATCATGGCTACCTTTGCGCCCAGCAGGCCTGCCTGGACTGCTTGGTTTGCGCTCTTGCCGCCGGGAAGAATTGCCAGGTCGGAGCCCTTCACGGTTTCGCCTGGGCGTGGAAAGTTGCGAGTTTGTACGGTCAGGTCGGCATTTAGCGAGCCCACCACGGCTACTTTGCCGGGGGTAGTTGCTAACGTGTGTAGCGAATTAGCTAAGGACATTTTTACTCCTTTTCACTTAGAGGGCGGGTGCTAGGTTTGGGGGCGCCTGCAGGGCGCGTGGGCTGGGAACTTGGTTTCGAATTGCTGGCCGGCCGCCCGCGGTGGGTGCCCCACGCGAGGGTATCTGCCGGGCGAGCGGGGCCCAGCTGGTGGCACGGGGTGGTGGATTCGCGCGGATATAGGGTGGCCTGCTGCCACAGGGTGAGGGCCGGCGCATCTGGCGAGTCCATTCGCCGTTTTAGCAGGTCGATCGCATTTTCGGCCAACTGTTGCACGTCAGTTCCGATTGCCGTAAGCGAGGGGCGCACCGCACTAAACCAGGGGAGGTCGTCGAAAGTGGCCAGGCCTATGTGCAGGCTGCAGCGGTTCAATATTTTTAGGGCGCCGAGGGCAATCATGTTGCCCCCGGCAATAATTACGTCAGTTGGGGTGTTGCGGATTAGGTCGCGGCAGGCTGTTGCGGCGCGGTCGGGCGAATGCGGTATGTGGGCTGTAGGCAGAGCGGTGTCGGGAAAAACTTTCCGCAATTCTGTGCGCACGAGCTGAGCCCGGTCTCGGCCCGTAGAAGTATCGTTCGGCCCGCATAAGATGGCTGGGTGGCGGTATCCGGCTTGGGCGATGTGGGAGGCCAGTTGCCTTACGGCTACGGTGGCGTCAACTAGGGCTGCGTCCAGCCCCGCCCCAGCAAGATTCCTGTCGACCGTAACGGTGGGCACCTGTCCCACCAGCTTGCGGGTGCCTGCGGTGGGGGATCCGGTGGGTACTAGAAGTAGCCCGTCCACTCGCTGTTCCACCATCGAGATGACGATTTTTTCCTGTGCGGCTGCGTCCTCTTGCCCGTTGGCAATTAGCAGCGACATGCCTAGGTGCTGGGCAGCGCGCTCAACGTGGTGGGCGAGGGAGGCGAAGAACGGATTGTCGATGTCGCCGACCGCCAGGCCCAGCACGCCAGTTTTTTGGGTGCGCAGAGCGGAGGCGGGCCCGTAGCGCCGATACCCCATTTTTTCGGCGAGGGCGCGCACCCGCTTCACCGTGTCGGCGGGGATTTGAGGGGACCCGGCTAGGGCGCGGGAGACCGTAGAAACGGACATCCCGAGCCGGCTAGCCAGGTCCTTTTGAGTGATCATTTTTTGGCTGCGGTCTTGGGGATAAGCAGCGAGAACGCGAATGCTGCCACCAGCAGAATGGCGCCAGCAACGACGGTGGTGGTGTAACCGCCCTGCCCGCCGCCAGCTGCAGTGTTGATGGCGTAGAGCACGGCGAAGGACATGCCGGCCCCCAGGTTAAAGGCACCCGCATTCAGCCCGGGCAGGTAGCCGGGGTTGTCGGCGGGAGACAATTCGATGCCCAAACCGTTTAGCATAATGTTGCCGATGCCAGCGTAGGTAATACCCACGAAAATGGAGATGAACAGTAAGAACAGCTTGCTGGGATGGTAGACGCCAAATACGGTTAGCGCCAGCCCCACCACGGTGCCGAGCAGACCGATGTGCAGCACTTTGTGGTAGCCGATGCGCCCGGCCAGCGTGCCTGCAAGGGGACCCATAACCAGCCCTGCCAGGGCATACGGGGTTAGGGTGTAGAGCGAAACCACGTCTGCGCCTAGGCCCGCACCCACCTGCTGGTCCTGTGCCAGGGCGGGAATAATTCCATTCATGATCGCGAACACGCCCGTCATGGTTAGTAGGGTGGTGGTTAGCAGTGCCCAAGTGGAACGGGATTTCAAATAGGCGGTACTTACCAGGGGGTGCCTGGCCGCGTCCTCGCGCTTCCAAAAACCCCAGGCACTTCCGGCGCACACGAGGGCGAGCACGATTACCAGCACCCAGTTGGCGCCAGCGAGTTTGGCGGCCTCATTGATTGCGACGAGGGCGGCGCCCACGGCCACAACCAGCAGTAGCGTTCCCAGCCAGTCCATGGGGGTGGGTTGGTCGACGCGGGATTCGTCGGTTAGGAATAACACGCAAGGGACTGCGATAAGGGCGATCACGGCCATGGTCCAAAAGACTGACGAGAACCCGAAGTTACCGGCCAAGTAGCCCCCGGCGAGGGCGTCGAGGCCGGCGATTCCGCCGTTGACTGCGGTGATTATGCCAAGCAGCGTGCCATAGAGCTTGTTGTCGGTTACGGCTTGCCGCAGGATGATTAGGCAGACGGGGACCGTAGGGCCGGCCACGCCTTGGATTAGGCGCCCAAGCATAAGTAGGGGTACTGAAGTGAAGGGGCCCGAGAGTGCCGAGAGCGCGCATCCTAGGGCCGTTAGTGCCATCATGGACGCGAGCAGTTTGCGTCGGCCAATCATGTCCCCCAGGCGGGGCAGGAAGAGCGAGAACAGGGCCGCGGCGGTGAAGAATACCGTCTGAGTTAGGCCGATGGTGTTGGCGTCGGTGTGCAGTTCTTTCTGCATGGTGACCAGTGCAGGCGAAAGCATGGAGGCGTTCAGCTGGAACGCGAAACAGGCGATTAGGAGGGCGGCCGTAACCGCCAGTACGGATCGATTCTTAGTGGTGTTCATAGTGCTGGCCCTTTAACCCCTTTTGTTGGTTGTTTCTGCTTAGTTTTGTTTTTGGAGGCGGTCGATGGCGTCAATTACGGTGTCCCAGAATTTGTCGAAGTCGAGCTTAGTTGCGGCCCACGTGTGGCAGTCGGCAGGAGCTGGGGATCGGAAGTCGGCCACGGTCATGCCCAGGGTGAGGGTGCCGGTCAGCTCCACATCAATGGGCACTTTCACGGTTTGCACGATTGACGGGTCGATGAGGTAGGCGACTGTGCACGGATCGTGAACTGGAGGGAAGTCGAATCCCTGGGCGTCTTTGTAGGCTTTGCGGAAGAAGGTGAACAGGCCCAAGGTGAAGTCGCTTATAGGGCCTGGGTGGTGGGCAATCTTCTGAGCCACCTGGTCGGTGGCTAGGGCCTGGTGGGTAAGATCTAGCCCCACCATTACTACGGGCCAGTTTTCGTTGAAGACGATGTGGGCGGCCTCGGGATCAACCTTGATGTTGAACTCGGCAACGGGAGACCAGTTGCCCGTGTGGTAGCCGCCGCCCATCAACACAACTTCGCGAACGCGTTCGACGATGCGTGGCTCTTTGCGCACGGCCATAGCTATGTTGGTCAGTGGACCGGTGGGGACCAGGGTGATTTCGCCGGGGGCGGAGCTCATAATTGTGTCGATAATCAGGTCTACCCCGTGGCGCGGGTCCAGTTGCATAGTCGGTTCTGGCAGCTCTACTCCGTCGAGGCCGGTGTCCCCGTGTACGTCAGGGGCAATTTCCACCGGGCGGACCAGTGGATTTTTGCACCCGGCCGCAATGGGCACATCCTGCATGCCGATTACTGTGGCCACGCTGAGGGCGTTACGGGTTACTTTTTCGAGTGTTTGGTTTCCCCCTACCGTGGTTACTGCCGCTAGCTCGATGTTTGGGTTTCCCCAAGCGAGCATCATAGCGACGGCATCGTCGTGGCCGGGATCGCAGTCGAGAATAATCTTTCGTGGCATCATTGCCTCCCTTAGGAACTACTGTTAGGAGCCGACTGTTTACGCAATCGTTTGCACAAATCAGTATATCAGCCCTGTAAAGCCTGCGGTAGTGCCGAAAACTGGGGACGCGCCCCAAGGTTGTGCACAAAACTGGCGGGGCGCAACCATACGAAAAGTCGCGCCCCGCCCAAACTTGCTTTTATCTAGCTGGCCCGCCGGATTAGGCCTTTTTTACCTGCGCCAGGTTTGTGTGCTGGCCGTTGCCCTTAGATAGCGGTGTGGTATGCAGCGAGGTCAACACGTTCACCGCACCGCCGTGGTCAACTCCGTCCTCGTCCCATTCGACCCAGGCCCCCTGAGGTACGGAAACGACGCCGGGAGCGATGCGCGGGGAAACGAAGGCCTGCGTTTGGATCTTGCCGCGGTCGTTGAAAATTAGCACCTGGTCGCCGTTCTGGATCCCTCGCTCCTTGGCGTCGGAGCTGTTGATCCAAGCCTTCTGCGGATGTGCTTCGCGGTTCTTGGACAAGTTGCCGTACGTGGAGTGCGTGCGCGACTTGTAGTGGTGGCCAATTACCTGGAGCGGATATTTTTTGTTGGTGCGGGCTTCTTCGACGCCCTCGCGCGTGGGCACGTAGGCGGGGATCGGCGTAATTTCGTCGCCCGGAAGGGGGTTGGGGAACTGCCACTTCTTAGCAAGCTCTGCCAACTGCGCCGAATATAGTTCGATCTTTCCCGAGGGCGTCTCGAGTGGGTTAGCCACCGGATCGGCGCGGAATTCCTTCAGCGGTACCACGTGCTCCTTGGCGGGGTAGCGGTACACGCGCATCTTGCGCAGCTCGTCGAAGGTGGGGAACTCCGGGTTGTCCTTGCGGGTCATGTCCTGGATTTCGCGTGCCCAATCCTCAGTGTTCTTCTTGCCGCCCGAGAACTTGTCGCCGATGCCCATTCGCCGCGCAATTTCGGCAGTCACCTCGATTGCGGACTTGCATTCGTAAAGCGGCTCAATGGCTTTTTCAGCCATTATTTCGTAAGCCAATTCCCCCGTGTATTCGCTGGGAATCAGGTCCCACCTCTCCGAGGTCGTAGTGTCGGGCAGAACCAGGTCGCACAGTTTCATGGAGGCGGTCATCTGATTGTCCATGCCAAGGATGAACTCGCACTTGGAATCGTCGTCCAAAATCTGGCGAGTGCGGTTGATGTCGCCGTGCTGTGAAGACAGCATGTTGGAACCGTAGACCACCATGAACTTGATGCCCACATCCAACTTGTCCTTGCCTCGTACCCCATCTTTGAGGGCGGTCATTTCGGGCCCGTGGTCGATGGCGTCGGTCCACTTGTAACAGCTGATGGTAGTTTCGACGGGGTTTTCGCCGTCGTCCATCCACACGGACTTGGGCCAGTAGTAGCCGTCGCGCCCGCCGGTGCCGCCTCCGGGAATGCCGACGTTTCCGGTTACGCAGGCCAGTAGGTAGATCGAGTTGGCCTGGTTTTCGCCGTTGGCGTGCCGCTGCGGCCCCCACCCCTGGTTGATGTTGACTGGGCCGGAAGTGGCGACCTCGCGCGCAAACTTGCGAATGGTGTCGGCCGGAATGCCCGTAATAGAGGCAGCCCATTCGGGAGTTTTTTCCACCCCGTCCTTGCCTTTGCCCTCGACGTAGGAACGGTACGAAGCGTTCTTGGGGGCGCCTGCGGGCATGTGTGCCTCGTCGAAGCCAATGCAGTATTTGTCGAGGAAGGCCTGGTCGTGCAGGTTTTCCTTGAGCATGACGTGGACCATTGCCGCGACGAGGGCGGCGTCTGTGCCCGGGCGGATCGGAATCCACTGGTCGGCCACCGTTGCGGCAGTGTCTGAATAGCGCGGGTCTACGACTATGATCTTGACGCCGGCTTCGTGGGCCTTAGTCGCGGTAAAGGCAATGCCGCCCCCGGACATGCGCGTTTCGAGCGGGTTGTTGCCCCAGAAAACGATCAGTTTCGAATTGGCGATGGAATCTTCTAGCGAGTTGGACATCTGCTCGTCTGCAGCCCCGTACACGTACTTGGTGCACTGGGAGATCTGCAGGTAGGAGTAGTTCCCGTAGTAACCCAGGTGCCCGCCAAGCAAGTTGAACAGTCGATGCCAGCCTCCCGAGTAGGCCACGTGCGCGTTCCACACGCCCGAACCGTAGTTTTTGTAGACCGATTCGGGCCCGTACTTGTCGTAGGTGTAGCGCAGCTGCTTGGTAATTATGTCGAAGGCTTCGTCCCAGCTGATCGCTTTGAACTTGCCTTCGGAGCGTTTTTTGCCAATCCGCTTCATTGGGGTTTTGATGCGGTCGGGATTGTAGATGCGCTCGCGCATGTTGCGTCCACGCACGCAGGCCAAAATATTGCGGTTCATCAGCGTGTTGTCGCCGGTGTTGTCCGGCAGCACTCGCACTACGCGCCCGTCTTTGACTTGGAGGCGCAGCGGGCAGCGGGAGCCGCAGTTGACCACGCAGGCTGAAGACACTGTGCGGTCGACATCTGTGCGCCCGGTGCCGTTGGCTACCAGCTTGCCCTGGCCCGGGTGGGAGTACTTCACTTTCCCATTCGAGCAGGCGACTAGCCCGGCGCTGGCTCCGGCAATGGCAGACCACTTCAAGAACGAACGACGGGTGGGGCCCGAGGTCGATTTCAAATCTTTCACCGCTACCTCATCAATTTTGTTGACAGCTGTCCATTAGAGTACTTCTAATTATGCAGCTAGCCTGGTAAAAACCCCAGAAATGGCCCTAGAGAGCGAGCGAGTTTGTGGGCGGTGGCCTTTCGTAAATACTCGCCCTCGCCACCGCACTGCCGAGCGAAACTAAAAAGGGAGCGCCCTGCCCGTCAGGGCTACGCAAGAGCGGCTAATACCACCCCGCAGGCCGCAGGTGAGTGGTATAAACTGGCGGTTGCTCTGTATCCGGAAAAAGGAGGTTGTGTGGTGCGGCCCGATTGTGCCCCTACCAGGCGCAGCCCCCAAGACGATCCGCGATACAAGCGGGTGCGAGCCGCACTCGTGTCTGCTCTGCTCGAGCTTTCAAAAAAGCAGATGGTGGACAACATTTCGGTATCTGAGCTTACGGGGGCTGCCGGGGTAGCACGGCAGACTTTTTACAAGCATGCGCCCTCGCCCGCCCACCTGTTGGCCGATTACTTGACGGGCCAGCTGCAGCCGCACTTTTCTTCACTGGCGAAGCTGATGGCCGCTCCGGCTGCCGATTCGCGGCGGCGACTCACCGACATCTACGTGGCAATAATGCAGGTAATTGGGCAAGAGCCTGAAATCTACAGTCAGGTATTCGTGAAAAATTCGTCCTCGGCGGTGCGGGCGTTGTTTGCCGCGAAGCTCGAGGGCGTATTCCGCACCTACGTTTCTGACTTCGCTGCCCGCCTGGAGTGGGAAGCCACCGACCTTTGGGTGGAAATGGCGGTCTCCCAGCAGTTGCACAACATGATCGCCATTATTACCGCCTGGTTGCGCACCGGCATGAAGGCTTCGGCTCGCGAGGTGGTTGCTACCTACCTGACTTTGGCACCGCCGTGGCAGCTAGTTCACCTGACCGATTCGGGGAGGGCCCCCATGCCGCGCCGCGGCTTTGTCGAAGGGCAATAGCTAAGGCAGCTGCGGCAAGTGCTGGGCTTTGCAAAAACTGCGAGCCAGAGTAAAAATAGGCCGAAACCGCAGCGGTTTCAGCCTATTTTAGGTAGTTTCTGCCAGCCGGACAGTTGGCAGCAGTTAGTTTTGCCAGTTTTGAGCGAGTTCGCCTATTTCGCGAGCTGCCTGCGCGGGATCAGTACCGGCCTTGCCGGCGGCGTAGCCGATCAGGAAAGCAGTTAGGGGCCCGCCCGGGCGCGAAGGCCCATGGGCAACTTTTCCTACCATGTCGAGCAGAGCTTCTTGGGCCTGCGGCAGGGGATTGTCCTGGAGTTGCAGGTGCTTGGCAACATCTTCAAGCCAGGCTGCCATTTGGGGGCTTTTTGCTGGATCGGCCATGGATACTGATACTCCTCCGTGTAGATTCTTCCCCCATTATGCACACACCACCGCGGTGCGCACGTTGTGGCGAGGGCGAAGCGTGGGCCCAGGAGCGGGAAAGCTGGGATCTTCCCGGCAAAGCTTGCCGCGAAGACTAATCGACTCGTTTACGTGGGATATTTCGGCGGGAAGTTCGTTTTGGTGCAAGTCCTACTGCCTGTGCGCCAGCTTTGGGACGCAGCCGCCACCCGTAGGCCAGGTAACGTTCGTGTACCCAGCAAATCAGCACCGCCACCAGGTAGAGGGCAATTAACACTAGGGCCTGCACCGTCATAGGCCAGGGACTAGGTAGGGGGTTGGCGATGGCGGCAAATACGAAGCAAATAATTACTACCCAGCGCCACGCCCTCAGCATTTTCTTTGCCGACAAAATCCCTAAAAAGTTGGCCAATACCAGTACCTCTGGCAGCAGGTAGGAGGCTCCAAAGAGGATCACTAGCCGCATGTAGAAACTAATGTAGCTGGAGGCTTGCAGTAGTGAAATCCCGCCCACGGGTACGAAGGATTGCAGAATGTGGACAGCTTTGGGAGCCACCCACACACCTGTCGCTGCCCCCGTGATAAACAGTGCGGCGCCAACCAGCCCAAAGGCGCAGATGTAGAGTTTTTCTTTTCGCCGCAGCCCCGGGGCAATAAACGCGCCTATCTGGTAGATCCACCACGGACAGGTCAAAATGACGCCAAGCCATATGGAAACTTGCAGCTTCAGATCGAAAGCAGCCCCAATGGTTTGGAAGTTTATGCGAGTGCCCGAGGCGCGCAGGCTTGTGAGTGGTTCGGTCATAAACGCCATTACCGGCTCGTAAAGGTACCAGCCTGCCACGGCCCCGACAAGTACCCCCACGAGGGCGAAAATGAGCCGTTTGCGCAGCTCAGCCAGGTGGGCTGAGATGGGCATGCGCCCTTGAGGGTTCTTCTTCATATCCTACTTAGCTCTGCTATTTGCCGGCTTGAGATTCCGGTTCGAGGGCGAAGCCCGGCTTGCCACTTCGCCCTGGGGGCCTAGTTGCCCTGAGCGGGGGAGTTCGGGTCGGAAGGCTGCGGCCCGCGTCCCTGGTCAAAGTGCTGGGGTGGAATGGGCTGCTGGGTAAGCGGCACCTGCGGGGGCTGGGCGGGCTGGGGAGGCTGCCCCTGAAGCGGCGGTTGGCCTTGAACCGGCTGCTGGTACTGTGCGGGTTGGCTGGGCTGCTGAACGGGCTGCTGGCCTTGAACCGGCTGCTGGTACTGTGCGGGTTGGCCGGGCTGGGCCTGAACCTGGCTCTGCTGAATCTGCCCGGCCTGTGAAGTGGACCCGTCGTCCTCGGAAAGTTCGCGCATTTCTTTCTTCAGCACCTTGGCGGACTGGCCTAGGGAGCGGGCAATGTCGGGAAGCTTTGATGCCCCAAACACCACCAGCAAAACGATCAGAATGATTACGAAATGGCTGGGCTTCATTGGTTACCTCCGCAGGTTCCGGTTTCTTTGGGAGCGGGCTGTGCCGCCCCGGTTTTTGTGGTAGCGGGCGTTTGTTCCGCCCCGGGGTTGTTGGTGGGCTTCGTGGGCTGGGCGGGCTTGCGGGCCTGCTTCATCCACTCGTTTAGTTCTTCCTGGACCGCTTCGCGCACCATCTGTTTCGGATTGTATTTAGACAGGTCGAAATCGCGCAGCATTTGCAGGTTTTTAATATCTTGCTCGGTGAGGCCAGCCGAATCGGCCAGGGTTTCGGCACGTAGCCGGGCCGACCATTTCCTGAAGGAGGCTAGGGCAGAGCGCAACCCGTGCAGAGCCTGGGCCACAGATTTGGGGCCCAGCAGCAGAGCCGCCAAAACCAGAATAATAAGGAATTCGGCTCCATCTATTCCGAACATGGCACCTCCCTTGCCGTACTTATCGCGCTAGTTGCCTAGCTGCTCCATAGTCTACCCGCAGCGGTATTTGCCTCCGCCTGGCCTCCTCGGCGCGTACTTAGGCTTTTACTGCCTGCGCCAAGATTGTGTGCACGCCCATGCCCTTGGCGATTGGGGTGGGGTGCAAAGACGAGAGGGTGTTGACCGACCCCGCCACGTCTACAGGCTTTTTGGGGTTGGCACCTGCCGGGGGCTTTACTTCCGAGGCCGGGCGCGGGTCATACCAGGCCCCCTGCGGCACAGACATGGTCCCCGGAGCGATGCGGGTGGTCACCTTGGCGGGCAGGCGGATGGTGCCGCGGTCGTTGTAAACGAATACTAGGTCGCCGTTTTCGATGCCGCGTTCCTTCGCGTCTGCCGGGTTGATCCACACGGTTTGAATGTGTGCTTCTTTTAGCCAGGGTACGTTCCCGTACGAGGAGTGCGTGCGTGCCTTGAAGTGGTGGCCAATAACCTGGAGCGGATATTTTTTGTTGGTGGCTGCGTCCTCGGCGCCTTCCCACGTGTTCACATGTTCGGGCAGGGCCGTAATAGTGTCGCCGGCCAGCTTGGGGCGGAAGTTGCCAAAGGTCCACTTTTGGGCCATCTTTTGAAGGCGTTCAGAATAGATCTCTATTTTTCCCGAGGGCGTAGACAGCGGGTTTGCGTCCGGATCTTTGCGGAAGTCTTCCATCGAGATGGTGGCGCCCATGTTTTTGCGGAATATGCCCATCTTTTTCCACTCTTCGTAGGTGGGTAAATCTGGGTCTTCGGCATGCCCGGTGTCGACGGTTTCCTTCAGCCACTGTTCGCGGGTCTTCCCGCCGGTGAACTGATCTTTGATGCCGAGTTTTTCGGCTAGGGCAGTGCAAATGTCGAAGATGGATTTGCATTCGTACAGCGGCTCGATGGCCTGCTCGGAGACGATGCCGTAGGCCATGGGGGTGGCGTTTTCGCCGGGATGGTAGTCGGATTCTTCGGCGGTGGACGTGCCCGGCAGCAGGTAGTCCGAATAGCGTGCTGTAACTGTTTGCATGATGTCGCACGTTACGATCAGTTCGCACTTGGATTCGTCGCGCAGGATTTCTACCGAATGGTTGTTGTCGCCGGTCTGATTTACCAGCGAGTTCGACCCGTAGTTGAACACCGCTTTGATGGGCGTGGCAAGGCGGGTGTTGGTGGGGTTGCCGCCCTCGTCAACTGGTACCTTCAGGGAGCGCACCCCAAGCTCCGGTTTTAGCCCAACCCCGGAATTGAAGGTGTCCATTTGTGGCCCGTGTTCAATGGCATCTAACCAGCTGAAAACCGAAATGATCTTCATGGACGGGTTCTTGACGTCCTCGTAAAAAGTCTTTGTCACGGGCAGGGACACCCCGCCCTCGCGCGCGCCCGGCCCGCCCCCGGCAATACCCACGTTCCCGGTTACGCAAGCCAACAGGAAGATAGCTCGGGCCACATTTTCGCCGTTGGCGTGCCGCTGCGGGCCCCACCCCTGGGTGATGGCGCACGGTTTAGCCCCCGCAATGTCGCGTGCCAACTGGCGAATCCGCCCGGCGGGCACCCCCGTAATCTTCGCGGCCCACTGCGGAGTTTTCTCGATCCCGTCTTTGCCCTTCCCTTCCAGGTAGGAGCGGTAGGAGGCGTTCTTGGGAGCGCCTGCGGGCATGTGAGCTTCGTCGAAGCCAACGCAATACTTGTCTAAGAAGGCCTGGTCGTGCAGGTTTTCTTGCAGCATTACGTAAATCATTCCGGCCACCAAAGCTGCGTCCGTGCCCGGGCGCAGGGGCACCCACTCGTCGCCAAGTGCCACCGACGTTTCTGAATAGCGCGGGTCGATAACAATGGTCTTGACCCCACTTTTACGCTTGGTTGCCTGCGTGACGAAGGTCTGCCCGCCGCCGGACATGCGGGTCTCGAGCGGGTTGTTGCCGAACATGACCTGCAATTTTGCGTTCGCGGCGTCGTCAAAGCTGTTGGCAGCCTGCCAGTCGCCGTAAAAATACGGGTAGGCCTGAGTGATGTTAGTAGTCGAATAGTCAGAGTAGTGGTCCAAGTATCCGCCGAAAGCGCTGAGTAGGCGAGCCATGGGCGTCTGCTCCGGCGGCCACGAGCAAGCCATCGTGGAGCCCAAGACGCCGGTGCCGTATTGGATGTAGAAGCATTCGTTGCCCCAGTTGGCCTTCAGCTGTTTCATCTTGTCTGCGATTTCGGTTAGGGCCTGCTCCCAGCTGATTGGCACCCACTTCCCGTCGCCGCGCTTCGTGCCGGGTTTGCGCTTCATAGGGCGCTTTAGCCGTTGCGGGTTGTAGATGCGTTGGCGCATCGAACG
This sequence comes from Winkia neuii subsp. neuii DSM 8576, assembly GCF_000420405.1. Classification (GTDB taxonomy): domain Bacteria; phylum Actinomycetota; class Actinomycetes; order Actinomycetales; family Actinomycetaceae; genus Winkia; species Winkia neuii. The sequence goes on from NZ_ATUW01000012.1 coordinate 18,790, forward strand.
CCCACGAGGGCAGGCACGCACCTGTTGTGAACCGAGCGTGTCGTTTCCGGTGTTGTCTGGCAACACTCGGATGACCCGCCCGTCTTTGACCTGCAGGCGCAGCGGGCAGCGGGACCCGCAGTTGACGGTGCAGGCGCTCCAGACAGTCTTGTCGGCGCTAGTGGCGCCCGTGCCGTTGGCAACTAGCTTCTTTGGAGCGGGCCCCGGCTTGGACGAGCAAGCCACGAGCGCCCCCGTGCTCCCAGCTAGTGCGGACCACTTCAGAAATTGCCTCCTGGAGGGATTAGCCATGACTGCTCCTTTCTACATGGGCTGGCCACCTGGTGAAATACGAGACTAAGTGACAGGTGACGTATACGTCTGGGACGTTTGGGAACCGTCGTTAAAAGTCCAGGTCACAGCAGGTTTGAAGAGGGGTGTGCCACTCGCTGGACCCGGCGAAAATACCAGAATTAGGTAACAGGAGCCTTCCCAATCGCAGCTGTCTGCGCCGTTTGACCTGGGGAAAGCGGCATACGCGCGCCGCGCGTCGGGCAAGTCGGCCAAACCTGCCAGCACCAATGTGGCAGGCAAGCACCAGGGTGGGGCTCTATAGTCGAGGCGTGAAGAAAAAATCTGCAGGCAGGTACGCGCCCTCGCCCTCGGGGGATCTACATGTGGGCAACTTGCGCACGGCACTGCTGGCGTGGGTGGGCGCTCGCGGCAGCGGACGGCGCTTTGTAATGCGAGTCGAAGATATTGACGCGGAACGTTCTTCGCGCGCCGCCGGAAAACGCCAGCTCGAAGACCTGGCCGCCCTGGGCCTGGATTGGGACGAGCTGTACTGGCAAAGTGAGGCGGCCTCCCGCCACCAGCGGGCGTTAGAACAGTTGCTTGCAGGTGGGCACGTGTTTGAGTGCTATTGTTCGCGCCGCGAAATTCGGGAGGCGGCTTCAGCCCCCCATGTGCCGCCAGGATTCTACCCGGGCACCTGTTTGCACCTTACCGAGGGCGAACGGCAGGGGGCGCGGAAGCGTTTGGCTGCGGCGGGGCGCGCCCCTGCACTGCGACTGCGCGGGGGAAAAACTTGGCGCGTACACGATCTGTATGCCGGGGATGTGGAAGGCAAGGTTGACCACCTGGTGTTGCGGCGTGGGGACGGGCAGCTGGCTTACAACCTGGTGTGCGTAGTAGACGACGGCGATGAGGGTGTAGATCAGGTAGTGCGCGGGGCCGACCTGCTTGGGGCCGCGCCCGCCCAGGCCTACCTGGCGCACCTGCTCGGTTTGCCGAAGGTGGTTGAATATGCGCATGTGCCTCTGGTGCTGGGCCCATCCGGGGCGCGGCTGGCCAAACGGGACGGGGCGGTCACCCTGCGACAGCTGCGCGAAGGGGGCATGTCCGTTGGGGGCATAATCTCTATGATTGCAGCTTCCTTGGGGTTCGAGGGCGTAGATTCAGCCTCCGGGCTGCTGGAAGAAATGGCAGCGCGCCCGGGCAAGCACCCACTAGCTGGTATTAGCGAGCGCGAATGGACTTTCCGCCCTCGGCAATAGGGTGCGAAACCGCAGCGGCAACCGGGGTGCTAAATAGAAAGGGCCGGGTAGCTACCTAGCCGGCGTTGGCAGCCGCCCGGTGTTTGCTCAGCTATTTTGCGGCCGTGTCGGACTCGGCGTCAGTATAGGTCAGAATGTCCGTGACCTGGCAATTTAGTGCTTCACACAGGGAATTGAGGGTGGTGAAGCGGATGGCTCGCGCCTTCCCGGTTTTCAGGTTGGACAGGTTAGCCATAGTGAGGCCAACCTTTTTGGACAGCTCGGTTAGGGACATCTGCCGTTCGAGCAGGATTCGATCCAAAGTTACTTTGATGGCCATGGCTATACCGTCAGTTCGTTTTCGACCCAGGCCTCGGTGGCAGCCTGGAAAATTGTGCCCGTAACTAAGAAAAACACCCACCCCGCAGCTGCCAGCGCAAGGGCCAGAATCTCTAAAGCCAGCAGCGAGATGTGGTTTAGAGGGCTGATCGCGTTGAACAGTATGGAGGCCGCAAGGTAGTAGATGGCGGCGGCCAGGCAAATGTGGCGGGCGTAACCGATCAGCTGCAGAGCGCGCGGCGAAAATACTTTCTTTTGTTCCACCAGTAGCAGCATCTTGTAGGCCAGCGCCAGGATGGCTAAGCCTGGAAGAGTGGCGATAATTGCCCCCACGAGCACAGGGTATTGCAGGTGAGCCATTTCGGGCCAGGCCTGCGCGCTAGTCATGCTCTCTAACCACAAAGCCGGCCAAGACAGGACTATGGCGCCCGCAAGCACTGCCAAGAGAATGCGAGCTAGGAGCGTGTGTGGTCTGATACGTGAACTCATGGTTTACCTCTCTGGCGGTTGCGGGTGGCAGCCGCCGCAATTGTTATCGTTTATCAATAACAATATATCGAATACCGATAAACATTTGCAAGAGGGCGCGGGCAAGGGCAGCCGGCGGGGGCCGGGTCGCTCTGGGAGCGTGGCCAAGAAAGGGGGCTGCTAGGCGCCAGGCCGCGGCAGAAGGCGCGCCCGGGAAGGTGCCAGCAGCTACCTGGCCGCAGCAGCTTTTTCGTGCTGGCCAACAAGCCGTTCAGCTAAGCCGGTCAGCGCTTCGGAAGCGCCGCCCTCGATACGCACATCCGCGAAGGGATCACCCTGGCAACGGCCGCGATTGACAATGGCAACCTTTGCCCCGTGTAGAGCGCCTTCGCGCAACACCATCATCCCGGTCATCACCATGAGCGAAGAACCGACCGTGAGCACTACGTCAGCCACCGAGGCTGCCGCAAAAGAATTCTCCATGGCTTCTACGGGCAATTGCTCGCCAAAGAAGATCACATCCGGTTTCAGCAGCCCACCGCAAATAGTGCAGGGGGCCAACACGAAATCTTTGGCCTCGCGCTCGGCGGCCGGGCGGTCGGCCTCAGCAAGAATGGCCACGTGCTGGGGATCCAAATCGGGTTTTAGATCCGGGTTGAGGCGCCGCAATTCCTTGTCTACGACCTCGCGCGAAAAGTACTGGCCGCACTTTAGGCAGCGGACGCGGTTGAAGGAACCGTGCAGCTCATAGAGGTTTTTTATGCCCGCACGCGCGTCCAAGCCGTCCACGTTCTGGGTGGCAACGGCGCTCACCAGCCCTGCCTGTTCCAGCTGTGCCAAAGCCCTGTGGCCGGGGGTGGGCGAGAGAGTCTCCATAGTGCGCCAGGTTTGCTGATTGCGCATCCACACCCACCGCTGCCACACCGGATCGGATACGAAATCGTCAAATTCTACGGACGGGCGATCCCCCGAACCCGTACCCCGGTAGTCCGGAATGCCCGCGTCAGTGGACAGGCCCGCCCCCGCAATTACAACTGTTTTCCTCCCCCGCATGAGCGAGGCAAGTTCGTCTAACTGTGCTTCCATGTCACTTTGCGCCATGCCTTCACCATATCGCCACCGCTCCTTTCGAGGGGCGCCGGAGGGCAAAGTGGGTGCAAGGAGCCGAGGGGTAGGGGAATGGCCGCAAGCCAAGAAGGCCGCGGGCCCGGTTGGAGCGGCACTAGCCCTGCCATGTTAGACCGCGCACGTGGGCACCAAATAGCTTTCATCTGGGCGGGAAAAACAGTTAGGCTGATATTCCGGTCGGTGCATTATCTGGCACCTAAATGATCGGAGATCCCCAAAATGGCTATTCTTGGTCACTGGCGCCTACACGGCGACGGTAAATCAATTGCACCTGGCGAAGTAGTAATGCCGCAGGAGCGCCTATCCTGGCCCCGCACCGCCGGCATTGGCGCCCAGCACGTAGTGGCAATGTTTGGAGCCACCTTCCTAGTGCCACTGCTCACCGGTTTCCCGCCCTCGACAACCCTATTCTTCACCGGTATGGGCACCCTGTTGTTTATCCTGATCACCTCGGGAAGGCTGCCCTCCTACCTGGGATCGTCATTCGCGCTGATCGCTCCCATCGGAGCCGTGACCGGTTACGTTGCCGGCGGGGGCGCCCCCATCGATGCTTCCAAGATGGCCCTAGCCCAAGGCGGCGTCATCAGTGCCGGACTGGCCCTGTTCGTGGTGGGCGTTATCGTACACTTCGCTGGCGCCCACTGGGTTGACCGCGTGATGCCCCCGATCGTAACGGGCGCGATCGTGGCACTAATTGGATTCAACCTGGCCCCCGCAGCCTGGAACAACGTAAAACAGGCCCCCGTAACCGCCCTCGTAACCATCATTTCCATCCTGGCAATCACCGTGCTGTTCAAAGGAATCATTGGGCGTCTGTCCATCCTGTTCGGGGTACTAATCGGTTACGCCTGCGCCGTGATCCGCCACGAAGTCAACTTCGACGCCATCGACAAGGCCGCCTGGATTGGTCTGCCCACCTTCCACGCCCCCTCCTTCGACCCCTCGCTGCTGGGACTGTTCGTGCCCGTGGTGTTAGTGCTGATCGCCGAAAACGTTGGCCACGTCAAATCCGTGTCGGCAATGACAGGCCAACAGCTAGACGACGTTACTGGCCGTGCGCTGATGGCCGACGGATTCTCGACAATGCTCGCCGGCTCCGGCGGTGGCTCCGGTACCACCACCTACGCCGAAAACATTGGGGTTATGGCTGCCACCCGCGTCTACTCGACCGCAGCTTACATTATTGCCGCGGTGGTCGCCCTCGCCCTGTCCCTGCTGCCCAAGTTTGGGGAAATCATTGCTACCATCCCACCCGGGGTTCTAGGTGGGGCTTCCACAGTTCTGTACGGCATGATTGGCATGCTGGGCGTTCGCATCTGGGTGCAAAATCAGGTCGACTTTGCTGATCCAGTAAACCTGAATACCGCGGCCGTGTCCATGGTTGTGGCTATAGCCAACTACACCTGGCACTGGGGCGACATGGTGTTCGAGGGCATCGCCCTTGGTTCAGCTGCAGCCATTTTGGTCTACCACATCATGCGGTGGATCTCGAAGGTTCGCGGCACTAACCTGGAGCAGGCTTCGCCCGCCTCCGCACCCGCAGGGGTGGAGTTGGATTCGCCCTCTTACGCTAAACGGCACCGGGCCGCTCAGCTTCACGCAGAGGCCGAACAGCTCGAACACGAGGCAGAAGAGATTGAAGCTGACCGCGGATTTGAGCCCCCGCTCATGAAGTAGCTTGCCTGCTGCGGCGCCGGGCCGGTTGGTGCGGCCTCGCATGCAGTGAAGATGCCGCCAGCCCCTAAGCGCTTGCTCGTGCGAAAGCTTAGGGGCTGGCGGCAAAGGTTTACCTAGGCTGGCCCGCTAGGGGCAATGCCGCCAGGCAGAGCCGGGCAGGCGGGGGTGGGGCGCGCAGGTGCAATTGGCGCCCAAACCTAGCGGCTGTGGGCGGGCTTTTACCTCTCGGCTGACTTCAGCCCAAGTGGCAGGCAGTTGCGCGGGGATTTTAGGCCCTCTTTTTTCAGAGACTGGGCGACGTGGGTGGCATCTTCGAGTTTGGTGAACTCGTTGCCGAGTGTCAGCTCCAGCTGGCTGCCGCGCGAGCCGTCGAGCACTACGGTGGCTCCGGGTACGCCCACGGCCAGCGTGTACGCAGCTGCGACGCCGGCGGTACCGGTGCGAATGCGGGCACCCCCGGTGAATTCGCCGGTGGGGGCGTTGCCAGTTTCGCCTACTTTGTAACCGCGCTTTTTCAGGTTGTCGGCCACCTCGGTTGCAAGCCCGGCTTTGTCAGTGCCGTTGAGCACCGTAACCGTGGAATCTTTCGGGTCAGTTGGTTTGGCATTTTCTGGCACGCACGGCACCTGGCTTATGCGCGCGACGGGTTTCTTTTCCGAGAACGTGTTGCCAAACGGGAGCGGAATAATGCCAAGCGCCATCAACATGCCTACGATCAGCGAAATTACCATCAATGCGGCGCACAGGGTGAATACGACGGTTTCCCGTTGCTGCCGTTTGCGCCTATAGAGTTGGCGACCTGTTAGTCCTTCGGAAGTGCTCACCCAACAAAGTTTAGTTGAAATTTTTCTGTTTCGGCATTTTGCCGCGCTCTGGGCGGATTCGAAGTGGTTCGCCCCGCCAAGTAGCCCCGGCAAACTGCCCGCCCTTCTTTCTCGTGCTTTTCGCGGGTTGGGATATAATCGACCGGACGACAGGGGAGCTTTTGCTGAGAGTGCGGATGGTCCGCAGACCCTCGAACCTGATCCGGGTAATGCTGGCGTAGGTGGTCGAGCTCTGCCACGTGTGTGGCCCCCTCCGAGTGGAGGATATTTTGAAGAAAAACTATTCCGCAATAGCCGTTTTGGCCCTAACTGCACTGGCTGTTTCCGCTTGTGGGGCGGGCAATGACCAGAAGGCGTCTGCTAACAAATCGGCGTCTGAACAAAAGGCCGACAAGTCGGTTACGCTTATCGCCTACGACTCGTTTCCAACTAAAGACATCAAACCTGCTTTCGAAAAGAAGACTGGCTACAAACTGAAAGTGGTTGACGGCGGTGACGGCGCTGAGCTCACCAACAAGCTGGTGGTATCCAAGGGCGCCCCGGTGGCCGACGTCGCCCTCGGCATGGATAATAACGTGGCCCTGACGGCAGCCGATAAGGACGTGTTCGAAAAGACGGACGTGAAACTTCCTAAGGGCGCAGACAAATATCAGGTGAAGGGCCAGGACGCGCTGGTGCCATTCGATCGCTCCCAGTACTGCCTGAACTTAGACCAGAAGTGGTTCAAAGACAAAGGCAAGGCCGAACCTACCTCCTTCGAAGACCTAACTAAGCCCGAATACAAGAACCTAGTTGTGGTCGAGGACCCGCGTAAATCCACCCCCGGAATGGGCCTGCTCACCGCGACTATCGCCGATCGGGGCGAAAATGCGTTCGCGGACTACTGGAAGAAACTGAAGGACAACGGCGTCGAGGTGACGGGCGGCTGGACCGACGCCTTCGCTAAGTTCTCTACCTCCGAGGGCGGCACCAAACCCGTCATGGCCGGGTATGCTTCCTCGCCCGCTTACCCAACCGGCAAAGACGACGCCGGCAAAGACGTGTTCAACATGAAGAACGTGGATTCAACCTGCTACGCGGCGGTGGAATACATGTCGGCGCTGAAGGGCGCCAAGAATACCGAGGGTGCCAAGGTCCTCATGGACTACCTGCTGTCTAAAGACGCGCAGGAACTCGTCTCGAAGGTCAACTATATGTACCCGGTGAACTCCCAAGCGCAGCTACCCAAGGATCTAGCCGAGCACGGTGCCGAGGTCAAAGACGCGCTGAACATCGATCCAAAGAAGGTTGCGGACAATCGCACTGCGTGGCTGAAGACATGGGCCGACGCAATGGGAATGTAGGCAAAACCAGTTAGAAGGGTTTCCCCTTGACGAAGTTGCGGTGGGCGGCACGCTACACGGCTTTAGCTGTGGGCGTGGCCGCCCCGCTCGCTTTTATGGCGGTGTTTTTCCTGTGGCCCGTGCTGACCATGGTCTCGATGGGGCTTTTTGGCGAGGGCGGCGGCTCAGGTTTTTCTGAGGCGCTTGGACGCCGGCGTGTTTGGGACGTGGTGGCGATGACCGTGGGCATGGCTGCTGGAGGAACCGCTGGTTCGGTGCTGTTGGGCTTGCCCGGAGCCTACGTCTTGTACAAGCTGAAGATCCCGTTCCGCGGTGCCTTGCGCGCGTTCGTGTCGATCCCCTTCGTGCTCCCGGTGATGGCGGTAGCCGTTGGTTTTGGTGCCCTCTTCGGCCCCGGCGGGCCGTTGGCATCCTGGCACCTGATGGGCACGAAAACCCTGGTGGTAGCCGCAATGGTGTTCTTTAACTATTCGCTGGTAGTGCGCATCGTGGGGCCCATGTGGGCGGGGTTAGATCCGCGTGCGGAAGAGGCTGCCGCCTCCCTGGGCGCCTCGCCTGCGCGCGTATTTTTCACCGTCGTGCTGCCCCGCCTGGTGCCCGCCATCGCGTCAGCCGCCTCAATGGTGTTCCTTTTCTGTGCCTCTGCCTACGCCCTGGTGCAGGTGTTGGGCGGGCCGGGTGCTACCACGCTCGAGGCAGAAATCTACAACGAAACAGTTGCCTACATGGACTATCAGGCCGCCGCCGTCCTCTCGATATTGCAACTGGTAATAGTGGTTGCCGCCCTCGCCGTATCTGAAATTTTGCGAGGGCGGGTCGAACGCGGCCAGAAGATGACGCGGACGGCGGCCCGTCGCCCTCGCAAGGGGGATCTTCCCGCTCTGGTAGTAACCGGCCTGACTATCGTATTTTTGCTGGCCGCGCCCATGGTGGGATTGCTGGCCAGGTCGCTGCGTCGAGGCGGGGCGTGGACCCTGCAAAACTACACCGACATGGCCAATGCGGACGCGTCGGCCGCCATCCAAACCTCCGTGCTTTCCTCCCTGGGCACTTCCTTCGCCACGGCGCTGGTGGCGGCGGTGCTGGCGCTCGCGGTGGGGGTGTCGCTGTCAGTAATTCTGTCGCGCAGGCCCCGCAAGAGGGCGGCTAAGGGGGCATTGAAAGCGTTGGACATCCTGTTTATGCTGCCGCTCGGGGTGTCTGCGGTTACTGTCGGTTTCGGCTTCCTTGTAACCATGTCCGGCCCGCCCCTAAATTTGGCTACGTCGTGGTGGCTGGTGCCTATCGCCCAGTCCATCGTGGCGATTCCCATGGTGGCGCGCACGGTCTTGCCCACGATGAGGGCGATCGACCCCCGCCAGCGCGAGGCCGCCGCGTCCCTGGGGGCTTCCCCCGAACACGTACTGGCCACCATCGATGGGCCCTACCTGTGGCGCACGGGCGTGGTGGCAGCCGGGTTCGCGCTGGCGATTTCGATGGGCGAGTTCGGGGCGACCTCGTTCCTGGCACGCCCGCAGACGGCCACGTTGCCCGTCGCTATTTACTCGTTGGCGTCCCGCCCTGGGGCAACCGAGCAGGGCATGGCCATGGCAGCTTCCGTACTGCTAGCGGTGGTGACGGCAACCTTGATGGTTATTGTTGAACGGCTGCGCCCAAACGACGCGACCCCAATGATGTGAGGCAAATATGCTGCAAGTAAAAGACCTGACTGTAAAGTACGGCAGCACCGTGGCCGTCGATTCGGTGTCTATGGACGTTGCCGAGGGCGAAATTGTGGCTCTGCTGGGCCCGTCCGGTTCGGGCAAATCCTCGCTGCTGCGCGCGGTACTGGGGTTGGAGCCAGTGGCCCAGGGAAAGATTGTTTGGGACGGGCACGACCTGTCCGGGGTGCCCACCTATCAGCGTGGTTTTGGGCTGATGTTCCAAGATGGGCAGCTGTTTGCGCACAGGGACGTGGCCGGCAATATTGCTTACGGTTTGAAGGGCTCTGGGGCGCAAAAACAGGAGCGGGTACGCGAATTGTTGGACCTGGTTGGCCTGAAAGACTACGCTCCGCGCCAGGTCAGTGAGCTCTCGGGCGGGGAAGCCCAGCGGGTGGCGCTTGCCCGTTCTCTTGCCCCCCGCCCTAAGCTACTGGGGCTGGACGAGCCGCTGTCCGCCCTAGACCGCAAATTGCGCGAAGGCTTGGCGGTGCAGCTGCGGCAGATTTTGACCGCGGAGGGTACAGCGGGCATCTACGTCACCCACGACCAGGATGAGGCGTTTACAGTTGCCGACAAGATCGGGGTGCTGATTGCGGGCAGGCTGGCGGCGTTTGGTACGCCGGCGCAGGTGTGGACGCAGCCGGGAACGCGATCGGTCGCAGAATTCTTGGGCTACGGGCCGTTTGTCAGCCCCGAGTTGGCTGCCAAGTTGGGAGCCCGGGTACCGCGGGGGGCGGCACTCGTGGGGTTGGCTCCGGGGGCGCTAAGGGTGTGCTTTGAGGGCGAGGGCGCGCACCTGCGCGTCGATTCTGTACACGTGCGCCGCGGCAGCGTGAACGTGCAGGTGATCCTCCCGGATGGCCAGTTGGCCGGGGCGAGCGCGCCTTTGACCCACGAGGCGGAGGCTATTAGCGAGGGCGAGCAGGTTGGCGTACGGGTCGACCAGACCCGCCTAGCGGCCATAGAGAAATCCCAAGAGCGGCAATAAGTTTCAGTACCGCCGAAACGTGCCGTGCGCCCTTGCCGGGAGCGTCCCGGATTGGCTAAACGGCCTGACTTAGTTGGGTCACGTCCTCGGCGGGAATTGCTTGGTAGGCTTTCGCAATCTTATTAGCCCAAGCCAAGCCTTCCTGGCTGCAGCGTAGGCGTGGAGCAATTGTGGTTATGGGGCGAACCCCGCTAGTTGCGTTAGTGGCAATCGCCCCCACAAAATTGCCGATCTCGCCCACGCATACAGGTCGGTTCTCGCAGTCCCACACGCCCTCGAGCTGTTTCCAGGTTGTGCCGGCCAACACGGGCCCTTCCGGCCACACCAAACGTCCGTCGGCCCGAATGAAGCCGACGTTGAACATGGTACCTTCCAAAACCAGGTCGTCTTTATCGAGCCCCGTGCAACAGATGGCATCGTCGGCTGCGACTGCCCGCCGCGCGTGCCACTGCGGGGCCAACCCGAAGTGTTTCACGTGAGACAGGCTGCGCTGCAGTGGAAACAGCTCGCAGCTGATCGGCCCTGCCGAGGGGACGCGGCGGGTGGTGATAAGGTGGTCGGCTTCGAACACGCTCACTCGGGCAACGAAGCTACTGGGCTGCGCAGCTAGTTCTTCCAGTTCGGCTGCGATGGGCGCCAAATCCAGATCGGTGCCAAAGAGAGTGCGGTGGTCGCGCTGCAACCTTTTAGCGTGCAGGTGGGGCCCGCGCACTTTGCCGCCCTCGATGAGCATCGTGGTGAAGTGCCCGTCTCCCTTGAGCGCCTGGGCTAAGAACGCATCACTGACCACAAGGTCACCTCCCCTACCTAAAAGCCGACTCTAGTTTATTCTTTTGCGGGGCCGGTTCGATCCTCGAGAGCCATGATTTTATAATCTTTGCCTGTGGGCGTCTTGTTGATTGATAATCATGATTCTTTTACGTACAACCTGGCACACCTTGTTTTTGCTGCCTGCGGGCAGATGCCTCAGGTAATTCTTGCCGAGGACGTAACAGATACCCACCTGGCCGGCGCCGACCGCATTATTGTTTCCGCAGGGCCGGGGCGTCCGGCAGAATATCCTTGGTTTCCGAACATTTTCTTGGACCCTCCAGCCCCCACGTTGGGGATTTGTTTGGGCTTTCAGGGCCTGTGTGAGGCCTACGGGGCGAAGCTGGGCACCGCCCGCTACCCGCGCCACGGCGAGGTAACCGGGGGGCGGATGCGCTATCACTCTTTGGAAATAACGGACTTGCCGGCCTCCCTGACCGCCACCGAGAGGGACGAGGACGGTACGTTGCTGGGCGTGGCACACGAGTCTTTGCCACTTTGGGGTGTGCAGTATCATCCTGAATCGGTAGGTTCTACCGGTGGGGTGGAGCTCATGCGAAACTTCCTTAGCGCGCCTGCGCAACAAATCGGGGTTGGCCTTCAGAGCGAAGCGCAAACCGGCCACGCACCCGGCGAGCCGGCCCCCTACTTCGCATCGTCTGTAGCGCCGGCTTCGCCGCGCCCGCCGGCCCACCCGTCCGCCAAACCGATCCCGCCCTCGTCGGCGCCGGTGAAAGTGTGGTGCGAAAAGATTGACACTGATTTGCCGCCGGAAGCGCTGTTTGCCGCCAACTTCCTTGGTCAAAGCTACGCAGCATGGCTCGATTCTTCTGACGGTTCCGGCTGGCACTACCAGTGTTCGGGCACCCCGGCGGCTTCCCTGGAACGGGTGCTTCTGCCCGAGGCGGACACAACCGGTGTGCCATGCGATTTCGCCCTCGGGCTGGTGGGATACCTAACCTACGAGGGGAAAGCCCACTTCATAAACGTAGATAAATGCCTTGCGATCAGCCCAAATGGTGAGGTGTGGGCGCTGGGGTATCGGCCGTGGCAGGTGAATACTGCCGCCAGCCCGGTCAGCGCGTTGGCCCTGCCGGATACGCCGCGCACGTTCCGTTTTAATCGCGAACAATACCTGGCCAAGATCGCTCAGGCGCAAGAGGAAATTGCCAAAGGGAATGCCTACGAGCTGTGCCTTACCAACTCAATTAGTTTCCCCGCCCCCGGTAACCCGTACCGTTACTACTTGCATTTGCGTTCTAAGTATCCGGCGCCTTTTGCCAGCTTCTTGCGCTTTGGCGGGCGCGCGGTGCTTTCGACCTCGCCGGAGCGCTTCCTTTCCCTTAGCTCCGGCGGCCTGCTGGAAGCAAAACCTATCAAAGGGACGTGCCCGCGCGGGCACACCCGGGCCGAGGACGAAGCCCTGCGCGCCGACTTGGCCACCTCCGTCAAAGATAGGGCCGAGAACCTGATGATCTGCGACCTGCTGCGCAACGACCTGGGCCGGGTGGCCGTGCCGGGCAGCGTTGAAGTGCCCGTGGTCTGCGGTATCGAGAGCTTCAGCTACGTGCATCAGATGGTGTCGACAATCAGGGCTCGCAAGAGAGACGACGCGTCCGCCCTGGATTGCATTCGGGCGGCCTTCCCGGGCGGTTCCATGACAGGGGCCCCAAAAGAGCGCTCCATGCGGATCCTGGAGCGGCTGGAAAAAGGCCACCCTCGCGGGGTCTATTCGGGGGCAATTGGCTACATTTCGCTCAGCGGGGCGATGGACCTGTCCATTACGATCCGCACGGCCCTCATCGAGGGCGGGCACGCCACCTACGGTTGCGGCGGAGCGATCACCCGCCTGTCCAACCCGCAAGAAGAGTGGGAAGAAATCCTAACTAAGGCCCGGCCCATCTTGGGTGGAATCTAGCCGGCGGGACGCGCATGCGCGGCATCAGGTCGCGCGTGTGCCTTTGGGGCCTGAGCTTTGCGCCAGCCAGTACGCTTACACCCCTAGGCCGGCAGGCGGGGGATAGAAGCTAACAGCTGGCGGGTGTAGTCCTGGCTGGGCGCACCTAACACCTGTTGGGTGGTGCCGGCCTCGACAAGTCTTCCGCTCTGTAGCACCAGAATGCGTTCACATGTTGAGGCAACGGTAGCCAGGTCGTGTGACACCAGCAGCAGGGCGGTGCCGCGGCTGCGCGTAATCTGTTCGATCATTTCCATTACGGAGGCACGTGTGGCCATGTCGAGGGCGCTCACCGGCTCGTCCGCTACCAGCACTTTTGGTTGGCTCACCAGGGCGCGAGCAATGGCGATGCGCTGGCGTTGGCCGCCCGAGAAGGTGCGCGGATATTCGTCAGCCCGGTCCGGATCAACGTCCACGAGTGCCAAAGCCTCCCGAACGCGCTCGCGGGCTGCCTGGCCGCTGGCCAGATGTAGTGCGCGTAGTGGCTCGGCTACTGTTTCGCCTACGCGCATGCGCGGATCTAGGGACGAATACGGGTCTTGGAAGACTGCGGAAACTTGTCCGCGGAACTTCCGGCGTCCGCGGCGCCCGCGGCCGGGTATTTCCGTGCCTGCGAAGCTGACGCGGCCGGCTTTGGGGTGCAACAAGCCCAGCCCCAGACGGGCGACGGTGGATTTGCCGGAGCCGGATTCGCCCACTAGTGCTATGCGTTCGCCCTCGGCAAGGGAAAGGTTAAAGCCGGCGATGCCGCGCTCTGATTTGGGGTAGGTGTAGGTGACGTTGTCGAATTGGAGTATGGTCTCGCTCATGGGCGGTCTCCTTGCTGTGCGGCAGCAAGGGCGTCTTCCAGGTTCCTTGCGGCCTGCACGATTGCGCGGGCGCGCGGGCTTACTCCGGCCCCGGCGAGCAGCGTTGGTACGGGTACGTCGTCGGTTACCTGGCCTTGGTTGAGCACCAGCGTGCGCCCCACGAGTTGGGTGACCACGGGCAGGTCGTGCGATATGAAAATGAGGGTGGTTTTTCGGGCGGCGGTAACTTCTTTTAGCAGCTGGAGGATTTGCTGTTGCACGGTTACGTCTAGGGCGGTGGTGGGTTCGTCCGCCAGCAGGATTTGGGGTTGGCACGCGAGGGCGAGGGCGATGGCGACGCGTTGGCGTTGGCCTCCAGAGAGCTCGTGCGGGTAGGCGTGGGCGATGCGATCTGCGTCTGCCAGGTGTACTTCGGTGAGGGCGGCACGGACGGCTTCACGCAGCTTTTTACCTTTTCCTACACCTTGGTGGTGGCGAATTGGCCAGGATAGTTGGCGGCCGATGCGTTGAAGTGGGTCGAGGGCGGTGAGTGGGTCTTGGAAGATCATGGCGGCTAGGGCGCCGCGCACCTCGCCCATTTCTTTTTCGGGGGCGCCTACTATTTGCTTGCCGGCTACTTGGAGGGAGCCGCTCACGTTGGCGCGGGCGGGCAGCAGGCCCATGACAGTGCGGGCGAACATGGATTTTCCGGATCCGGAGGGGCCGATTAGCCCTAGGTGTTCGCCTGCTTGAACGGTGAACGTGAGCGAGTCCAAAAGGGTTTTCTTTCCTATGCGGACCGAAAGGTTTTGTGCGCTTAGGGTGGGGGCCATTATGCCTCCTCTAAGGTGGGGTCTATGGCGCGGAGCCCGTCAGATAGTAGGTTGGCGCCTATTACGAGGGCGAGAATCGCCACCCCCGGGATTATTGCGCCGAGCGGTTGCACGGTGAAGGTGGCTTGGGCATCTAGCAGGAGGCGCCCCCAGGAGGCGTTTGGTGGGGGTGTGCCGAGCCCGAGGTATGAGAGGCCGGCCTCTGCAAGTACTGCGGAGCCGAATAGTAGGGCCACGTTTACTACCAGGAATTGCCAGATGTTGGGGAGCACATGCCGGGCGATGATGCCGAGGGTGCCCACTCCGGCGGTGCGGGCTGCGGTGACGTATTGTTCGCGCAGCACGCGGGAGGCCAGTATGCGGGTTAGCCTTGCGATTACTGCCGAGGCCGAAATGCCAATTGCGCAGGTTACGGTCACTAGTGAGGCCCCGCCTACGGCCACCATGAGCATTGCTAGCAGTAGGGTGGGGAAGGCGATTAGCACGTCGAGTGTGGCTGAGGCGATGTCGTCTAGGTAGCCGTGGGCTAGGGCTGCGGCTAGGCCAAAACTTACCCCGATGGCGGCGGCTATTATTGAGGCGCCAATTCCCACTCCCAGGGCTATGCGCGCTCCTAGTAGCATGCGGGTGAGTAGGTCGTGCCCGAGCCGGTCGGTACCTAGCAGGTGCTGGGCGCCGGGCCCTTCGAGGCGCCCTCCGGAGGTATCGGAAACGGGGTAGGGCAGCCAGAAAAACGAGACGGCGGCGGCCAGCGCTATCAGTGACAGTAGGGTGATTCCTACCCACAGGTTGGTTCGTTTCATTGGTGTCCTCCGCTCAGGGAGTTGCGCAGGCGTGGGTCTATGAGTCGCTGTAGCACGTCGGCTGCGAAGCCTATCAGCAGCACTAGGGCGGTAGATACCACTAGAACTCCCTGGATTGAGGGGAAGTCGTGCTGGGTGATGGCGAGCGTGAGCATCGAGCCGAGCCCGGGCAGGGCGAAGACTTGTTCTACTACTACGGCGCCTATGAAGGTGGTGGCCAGTTCTATGCTGGCTACGGATATTACGGGTACGCAGGCGTTTCTGATCCCGTGGGTGAGCATTGCCTGGGTTTTGCTCTGTCCGAGGGCGCGCGCCTGGGCCAGGTAGTCGGCCTGCAGTACGTCTAGGGTTGCCGCTCGGGTGTAGCGGGTTAGGGAGGCGCAGGAAACGAACGCGATGGTGGCTGCTGGGAGGATGAGTGCGGTCCAGGCGAGGAGGGGGCTGTTCCATCCTTCGGGTGGGAAGCCGGAGGCGGGGACCCATTTGAGGTGTACGCCGAAGACTAGGGCGCCCATCATTGCGATCCAGAACACGGGGATTGCGATCCCGATTTGCAGGAAGGCTGAAATGGCTGCGCCAATTGTGCCTTTCCGCCACCGGGCGGCTGCGTAGCCTAGGGGAATGGCGGCCGCCAGGGCGAAGGTGAAGGCAATGAGGGTGAGCGGCAGGGTGACGGTGAGCCGGGAGGAAATTTCGGTGGCCACGTCCCTCCCCGAGGTGAACGAGGTGCCTAGATCCCCGTGGGCTAGCCCGCCTACCCAGTTGGTGAATTGGGTCAGTACGGGCTGGTCGGAGCCGACTTGTGCCCTCGCTGCCGCGATTTGGGCGGGGGTGGCGGTAGCTGACAGGAGTGCGTTGGCCGGATCGCCGGGCAGTAGGCGCAGCAGAACAAATATTAGGATTAGTCCTGCTGCGCCTGTGCCAACTAGCAATGCGCTGCGGCGAATTAGGTAGGAAAGCATTTAGGCTTTCTTAGAAATTGGCGCCAGGAAGAACTGCGAGTTCAGCCCGTTCACGCCGTAGCCGGAAACGCCTGCCTTCGATACCACTACTTGCGGGTACAGGTACAGCCAGGCGCTAGCAGCGTCGGTGGCTATGATCCGGTTTGCCTTGCGCAGCAGTTCGGTTTGTTCCTTAACGTTCGCGGCCTTTTGCGACTTGGCTACTAGGTCAGTGACCTGGGGGTTGTTGTAGCCCCAGTAGAAGTCGGGGTTGCCGTACCAGACTACGTCGCGGGTGTTGACGTGCTCTTGCAAGGTGGCGGTGAAGTTGTGGTCTTTGAACACCTTGGAGTACCACTCGTCGGCGCTTATCGAATTGATCTTTACTTCTACGCCTATCTTTGCCAGCTCGGATTTTACGAATTCGGCTACTAGCGGGTGCGGGTCGTAGGTGGGAGCGTCCAGGGTGAAGGATAGTCCTTCCTTACCAGCTTCCTTCAGTAGTTTCTGCGACCTGGCTGGGTCGTAGGGGTTTAGCGAGTTCAGATCTTCGTACCACGGGTCCGAGGGCGGAACCATGGATCCGATTACTTGGCCCTTGTCGTTCCAAATGGAGTGCAACAGTTTTTTGCGGTCTATTGCCGAGTAGATTGCCTGGCGCACGCGGGCATCGTCGAAGGGGGCCACGCGGTCGTTGAAGGCCAGCAGTTCCTTGGTAGTGGAGTTGCCGGAGGCGACCTTGTACTTGGCGTCCTTTTCTAGTTCCGGTAGTGCGTCTGGCGATTGTACGTTGGTTACCACGTCGACGTCTCCAGCTTTCAGCGCATTGGTGAGGGCGGTGGCGTCAGTGTAGTAGTGGAATACGGCCGCCGAGTTGGCGGGTTTTTCGCCCCAGTAGTCTTTGCGGGCTTTTAGTGACAGGGTGGAGCCTTTGGTCCATTTGTCCAGCGTGTAGGGGCCGGTTCCTTCGGTCTTTTTCTTTGTGTCTAGCCCTTCGGGAACGATCCATAGCCCGGACAGGTTGTATTGCAAAGATACGGACGGTTCGGACAGGGTGAGTTTTACCGCATCCTCGCCCTGGGCGGTGACGTCTTTGATTACGGAGAGCTCTTTTTTGCTGGCAGCTTGGGACTGTTCTGACAGAACAGTTTTGATGGAGGCTGCCACGTCTTTCGCGGAGAGGGCTTTGCCGGAGGAGAATGTGACGCCTTTACGCAGAGACAGGGTGTGGGTTAAACCGTCTGGGGAGGCTTCGTCTTTCGTGGCCAACCAGGGTTTTACTTTGCCGTTGTCTTCTAGGCGGAAGAGGGTTTCGTACACGTTTCCGGTTAGGGCCTCGGTTACGCCTTGGCCGCCCCCGCCCGTGTTGGACAGGTTGGTGGGCTCGTATAGGGAGCCCACGTTGATGGTGGCCGCCTTGGAGTCTTTGCCTTTGGCTCCTTCTGCCGCGTTGGGTCCCGCGCAGGCGCACATGCACATCATGGCCATAGCTAGTGTTGCGGCTGTGGGGATGAGACGTGATCGCTTCATGCGGAACTCCTTTTCTTTGTGTTCGCAGTTTTAGTAGTACGAACGCTTTGTTCGTTGGGGAAAACGCTAGACCTTCGACCTAGTCATGTGCTGGTGGCTTTCGAGTGCTGAAACGTATTCCACTTGCGCCGCCGAGGGCGCCAAACTTGTAGTTTTGGGGATTTTTGGCCCCTGCCACTCGTATGCGGGCATTTTTGGGCGGTAGGCCGTGTTTTAGATCCGCGGGTAGTTGTGACCTTAAAAATAAGATTAAAAGCAATTTAAGCGAGCGCAGAAAGTGTGAATTTGTGGGACCGATGGAAAAACGTTGCCAAATCTGTGTGAGCTAGTTTTCCGGGGTGTGGCCGAGGTGATTGTGGCGTTCGAACGTAAAAAAGTTGGCTTCGAAGGCGCAGGTAAGGGCATTTTGTGCGGATTCGTCGGCGACTGCCCGCCTGGGGGTGCATTTTAGGGCAGGGGTAGGAGCTAGCAACTGTTTATTCAATCCTATTTCTTAGAGATTGATTAAATATACTTAATAGTAGTTTAATGAAGGGTATTTTCTGACACCGTGTTAAAAATACGCTCATGAATATTAAATGAAGGAAAGTGGCGATTCTTTTGGCACTATCAAGACAATTTGCGCGAGGAATGGGCGTTGTGGCCTTGCTTGCGCTTACGGTACCGTCTTCGCTGTCAGCGCTGGCAGCACCTGAAGGCGACAAGGTGGGGGACCTGATTCCGGCCCCGACCCAGCGTTGGGGTACCCCGGACGGCCAGAAACCGCAGGTTACCACCACGCTCAAGTATGACGGAGGCGCTGTTCAGCCGGGGCAGAAAGTGAATGTTAAGGCTGACATACGTTTTGACGTTCACCAGGGCAAGCACCCGGAGGTTTTCAGGCCGTATGTGCGAGTAGCTGTGCCGAAGATCTTCGACGTAAATATTGACGACGTGAAGGTCCCCGGCCCGGTAAAGACCAAGGTTGTGGATGCGGGTACGGATAAGGACGGCAATAAGCTGTTCGACATCTACTTCAACTACAACGAATGGGCCGGGGATTTCGATGCTGAGATGCCTAAGCTAGCCGAGGCTATTGGCGCTATTCCCGAGAGCGGCAACGTGCTCGGTGATGGCCCGGTTGCAAAGAGCGGGCAAACCTACACTGCGATTATTCCCGTGAAGGTGAAGCCGGACGTAACTGCTGCCCAGTTGCAGGATTTGCGTGAGGGCAAGTCTGGCGCGAAGCTAGCAATCCAGGGGCGCGCTTCTGTGAGTCTCGAGGGCGAGACCGGCGACTACAAGTCGAATATTGGCGATTTTGGGGATTTCCCGGAGGATAAGATTCTGCAGGGGGATCATTGCTTGGTCCGTTCCGATTTTGAAACCGGGTTTACCCCCGAGGACGATTATGGGGTTTGGTTGCGCGGGCTGGCACTGTCCACCCGTGGCGTTGACTACCACGGCGAGGGTACGGTCGTTCGTTCGCTTTCTGGCCTGAAGCTGCGCCAATTGGTTCCTGCTAAGGGCTTGGATGCGAACCAGATTATTACTATTACGCCGCGTACTGGCGCCGAACCGATCGTGCTGAAGTCCAACATTGGTGCTAATGCCGACGTGCGGGAACAGAATAATCTGAAGGTCTACCACCACCCGAACAAGAACCGTGAGGCTCGCGAGTTGATGGGTATGGCTGACATTATTCGGGTTCGTCCTTCCGGGTCAGCTAGCGAACTGTACGGGTACACCTGGGATACTCCTGAGTACCACCCGGATTGGGGCAATGTTCCTAAGTATGGTAAGGAATCGCAGCCGGCTAGAACTTTTGTTGCGGCCGACTTTGATCCGAGCGAGAAGATTTTTGGTGAAACTGCACAGGGCAAGGGCACTTGGCTGAATAAGGGTGCGACTTTCAAGGCCACCTCTTACTTCCGCATGCCTGACTGCCAGCTTGGCGCGGATGGACGTTCGCCGTATCCTCCGATTGGTGCTGCAATCCAGGTTTCTACTGCCGACTATGCCCGTAGCGCCAGGAATGTGGCCACCGACCTGCCTATCGAGGTGAAGTTCCCGACTGCCTCCCTGGGTGATCGGGTTTGGTTTGATGCTGATCGTGATGGGCTTCAGTCTGAGGGCGAGTCTGGTGTTGCTGGTGTGAAGGTTACTTTGCTTGGTGAGGATGGGTCTCCGGTTGAGGGGGTTTCTCCGGTTACTACCGATAAGGATGGTAATTACCTGTTTGAGAATCTGAAGGCTGGTAAGTACAAGGTCAAGTTTGATTTGCCTGCTGGCTATGAGGGTTTCACTAAGGCTGAGGCTGGCGATAGTGAGAAGGATTCGAATGTGGATTCTTCTGGTGTGACTAAAGTGGTTGAGTTGGCT
>NZ_ATUW01000013.1 GCF_000420405.1 Winkia neuii subsp. neuii DSM 8576
GGCTTCGATGAAGAATTTGCCGGTGGCTATTGCGCCTTCTTGGGTGTTGTTTTGTGCTTGGACGGGTAGTAGGGGTGGGCCGTCTTCCCACCCGGATTTTGGGGTTGGTGTTTGTGATGGGGTTTGGGTTGGGCTTGGTTGGGTGGGTTTTTCTTCTGGGGTGGAGTTTTTAGCCGTGGAGCAGCCGGTGCATAGGAGGGCGAGTGCTAGGGCAGTGGCGGCTAGATGCTTCGTTGCATGTTTCACAAAAATAAAAATACCGACCGGCTTTTTCCCTCGCAACCGCTTCAGAACAATCTGTGGATAAGTCCGCCAGCCGCCCCCGATCGCCCCCGGCCGCCCCGTTGCGTGCAAAAGCCATATCGAAACCATTCCAAGTAGTTGGGCTAGCGGGCCCGCCCCCTCTCTAGGCCGCCCTCGCCCTCGGCAAAATCTGTAAATCCGCACTGGCGAACTGGCGTAGCGCCCCCTGAAACCTCCCCGCCAGAATCCGCACTATAGTACCGAAAACCGTCCGTGGCGGGGCTCTTCCCTTGAAACGTTATGTCCTTTCTGAGACAGTAAGTGTGGATCATTCTTGTCCGCATGAAATTGTGGGCGTGCGAATGCGTGCCATTTCCCCGAACCCTAAAGAAGGTGGTTTATCGCCGATTCCAGCTATAACTGAACACATTGCAGGCCGCGAAAGATTAGCGATCTTTAGCCCCTGCACGCACCCCGAAGGGAAACATGAACATCCTCGAATGCGACCATGTTTATAAGATCTTTGGAAGGGACAAAAAGCAAGTAGTTCAAAAGCTCAAAGACGGCGTCGATCCTAAATCGATAAAAGGCGCCACGGTAGCTGTGAACGATGTTTCTTTCGACGTAAAAGAGGGCGAAATATTTGTTGTCATGGGCCTGTCAGGCTCGGGCAAATCGACTTTACTGCGAACACTAAATGCCCTCGGCCCCGCAACAGCGGGCACTGTGAAAATTAAAGGCACTGACATTACCAAGCTGAAGCCAGCTGAGCTGCGCAAGGTGCGCCAGCAATCCATGTCGATGGTTTTTCAGCATTTCGCATTACTTCCCCATAGAACAGTCTTAGAAAATGCTGCCTACCCGCTCGAAATTGCGGGTGTCAGCAAAGAAGAGCGCGAGGCGAAAGCCCGCCACGAACTGCAAGTAGCCGGCCTTGAAGGGCGCGAGGATTCCTACCCCTCGCAGCTTTCTGGCGGCATGCAACAGCGTGTGGGATTGGCTCGCGCGTTGTGCGCCGAGGGCGACATTTTGTTAATGGACGAAGCATTCTCCGCCCTCGACCCCCTTATTCGCCGCGATATGCAGGAGCTGCTGCTGGAAATTCAGGCGCGCTCCAAGCGGACCATTATTTTTATTACTCACGATTTGAACGAAGCCATGCTGCTTGGCAATCGCATTGCGGTTATGCGCAACGGCCAGATTGTTCAGGTTGGTACAGCCGAAGAGATTCTTACGAATCCGGCTAACGAGTACGTGGCCAAATTTGTGCAGGATGTTGACCGTTCGCGCGTTATTACGGCCTCTTCGATTATGCGCCGCCCCGTGATGCGCATATATCTAAACGATGGCCCCAGGGTGGTTTTGCGCAAGCTCGAGGAAACCGATTTGCAAGGCGGCTGGGTTACAGCCTCTGGCGACAGGCGCCTGCACGGGTATGTCGAGGGCGACGAAATCGCCGACGCCCTCAGCAAGAATCCTAACCTGGACACGATCCGGGACCTGGTGCACTATTCGCACCCGGGTATTTCGGCGGACACTCCGCTTTCGGAAATCATTTTGCCGTCTGCTTCCAAGCCGATCCCCGTGCCCGTCGTTTCTAAGGACGGCCGCCTAGAGGGAATCATCGGCCGCGTGGCCCTGCTGCGTGCCCTTGGCGAGGGCAGTGGAAACGAGGTAACTCCTGTTTCTACCGGCTCTATCCCAAAGGTGGGCGAGTCTAGTTCGCCCACGCAAGAAGGGGCGGGTGCCAGTGCCAGCAGCAGTGCCAGTGAGGGCCTCCAAAACGCCACCGTTGCCGGTGGTCGAAGCAGCGCGCGCGAGGGCGTAGCGCCAGCCTCCGATACCTCTTCCGCCGCTCCCGAAACCAAGGCGGGGCGTGGTTCGGACCCGGCTGCGGGTTCTACTGTTCAGGAAGGTGATGCCGAATGATGCCCATGGTTCTTGATTCCTTCCGCATCCCGTTGGGCGGCTGGGTATCGGGCGCGGTCGATTGGATGATCGCTTCCTGGTCTGGCTTCTTCAACGTGATCTCAACTATCTTTCAGGGTATTAATGATGTGTTGCAGGCGATCTTGCTCACGCCCCCATTTTGGGTGTGGATCTTGGTGTTCACTCTGCTTGGCTGGTGGGCGAAGGGCTGGAAGCTTGCCCTCGGCTCGTTCCTGGGGTTCATGCTGATCTACGGCATGGATCAGTGGGACAATGCTATGCAATCGTTGGCGCTGGTCATACTGGCCTCAGCCATAGCTATCCTTATAGGTATTCCGCTGGGTATTTGGGCGGCTAGATCTAAACGCGTTTCGGCGGTGCTGCGCCCAATCTTAGATTTCTTGCAGACCATGCCCGCGTTCGTCTACCTGATCCCGTTCGTGGTGCTGTTCTCGGTGGGCGTGGTGCCCGCCATTGTGGCTACGATCCTGTTCGCTATTGCCCCGGCCGTGCGCTTCACCGAGCTGGGAATAAAGCAAGTTGACAAGGAGGTCGTCGAAGCGGCCTACGCTTTTGGCGCCACCCCGCGTCGCGTCCTCTTCCAAGTGCAACTGCCCCTGGCGCGCCAAACCATTATGGGTGGCGTAAACCAGGTGATCATGCTGTCCTTGTCGATGGTTGTGATCGCCGGCATGGTTGGTGCTGGTGGCCTGGGTGCAGATGTAGTGACCGCGCTGAACCGCGTGAACATGTCTCTCGGCGCCGAAGCTGGTCTGTCCGTGGTGATCCTGGCGATGTTCCTAGACCGCGTTACCGGCTCGCGGGCTGGCCGCAAGGCCGCTGCAGGCGACGGTGAGGGCGGTGCAGGCAAGTCCGTTCTGGATCGCATCGTCAAGCCGGCTGCGCTGTTGGCCGCTCTTGCGTTGGCTTTGGGCTGGACTGCCGTGGGCGCCTTCGGGGGCAGCGCGGGTTCCGATAAGACGATCCGCATTGGTGTTGCTTCCGGTTGGGACGAGGGCGTAGTAATTTCGAACGCTATGAAGGTCGCCCTCGAAGAGCAGGGCTACGACGTGAAGCTGCAAGATGCCGAGGTGGGGGTCATCTTTACCGGCCTCGCCGAGGGCGACTTCGACCTGCTGATGGACGGCTGGCTGCCCACCACCCACAAGGACTACGCCGAAAAGTACGGCGACCAGATTCAGGATTTTGGTGCTTGGTATGACAAGGCGAAGTTGACCATTGCAGTGAATAAGGATGCCCCTATTGATTCGCTGGACGAACTGGCTGCGAATGCGGACAAGTTCAAAAACGAAATCATAGGTATCGACGCAGGTGCGGGCCTTACGCGCGTAACTAAGAACCAGGTTATCCCGCAGTACGGGCTCGAGGATATGAACTTCAAGATCTCCTCGACCGCAACCATGCTGGGAGCTCTGAAGGGGGCAATGCAATCTGGGGACGACATAGTGGTTACGCTGTGGTCCCCGCACTGGGCCTATGATGCTTTCGACATCAAGGACCTGAAGGATCCGAAGGGCGCGCTCGGTGGAGCCGAGAAGTGCCACTCCTTCGGCCGCGGCGACTTTACGAAGGACAATCCCGAGGTTGCTGAAATGCTGAAGCACCTGAAGGTTTCCGACGAGCAGCTGTACTCGCTCGAGAACTACGTGTTAAACGAGAAGGAGGGGAAGAACTTGGTCCAGGACACCCGTGATTGGATGGACAAGCACCCCGATTTCAAGAAGCAGTTCAAGCTGAAGGAAGCTACCAAGTAGTTGTGGCCTTCCCTGGCAGCTTAGCTGGTGGCCCCGGCTAGTTGGGGGTGCCGGCTTTGCCGGGGCGGCTGGCCCTGACAGTTGGAAGTTGTGCCGCAGGCAGGACGTTCGTTTTGCCTGCGGCTTTTCCTTTGCCGTTTTAGTTGCCCGGCCAGGTGCTGGACGTTAGCCCGGCTTTTGGCAGGACCAGGCTTTGGGTAGCGCCAAGGCTTTTGGGTAGCGGCCAGGCTTTTGGTAACGCCAAGGGGCGCGGAAAGGTGGGTGTGGGCCGCCAGCTAGGGGCAGAAGGCTCGTTGCAAGAGGGGCGAGGGCGCGTAGCAGGCCGGGCGCGAATCGCAGGGCGCACCCATAGACGTGTGGCGCAGAAATAAAAATAGAGGCCGCAACCAAAGTTGCGACCTCTGACTGTGGCTCCGACCGGCGTCGATCCGGTGACCTTTCGATTTTCAGTCGAACGCTCTACCAACTGAGCTACAGAGCCATTCGTAGACAAAAACCCGGGAAACCCGGGTCTGTCAGCGACCCTGACGGGACTTGAACCCGCGACCTCCGCCGTGACAGGGCGGCGCGCTAACCAACTGCGCTACAGGGCCATGGTAGGCAATGCCTAAAATATTCAATTGTGTCGCCCTTGGCGACCGTACCCCCAACGGGATTTGAACCCGTGTCGCCGCCGTGAAAGGGCGGTGTCCTAGGCCGCTAGACGATGGGGGCCTATCTTTTTGGCTCCCGAGCGTTTCGGCTTCCGCCGTCTCCCTCGGACTCGATAAAGCTTACGCGAAAAGATGGGCGAACACAAAATTGATTTGACGTGAGCCTGCTCACCGCTACGAATGTATCAAAACGGCGTTGAAGATTACACGCCTTTAATTGAGATTTGACCAGCCGACGCGCCCCGGCTCCACTAGCCTTGAGTACATGATCTGCTCTGCGTTATTTGCCGGTGCCGCACGCGCCTATGTTGCTTTCGACCAGGGGCTTTGGGGCCTCGCTGGGCAAGCTTCGGGTTTGAGCCATTCCTATTCGGCCGGCCCCTCGCGCCCGCTTTTGCCGTTGCCTGCAGCAGACCCTTCCCCCTCGCCGTCGCCCTCGGAATCGGGATCCCTGCCATCAAGTGAGGACATTTCCGAAACTGTAGATAAGGCCACCAAGGGCACTGTCGATCTGCTGCACCTGGTTTTGTGGGCGGCGATTGGCGCGGGCATTGGGATTGCGCTCATGTTCTTGATGCACGTGGTGCTTTCCATGGTGGCTCACCGCCAACGCTTTGTGCGAATGGTGAAAAATCGGGTGATTTTGCCGGGCTACTTTACTTGCGCAGCCTTTGGCGGCCACATTGGTTTGGCTTACGCGTTCGATCCGGCTACGGCCTCGGGTGCTTCGTGGGTGCAGGTGGCAAAGCACGCGATCTTGTTGCTCGGCTACGCCGGGGTGGGGTGGCTGGCGTTTGCGGCGGCAAACGTTATCGAGGATGTTGCCGCAAATCAGAAGGACCCGCACGATCGGCAGGCGCGCCGCATCCAGACGCAGGCGCAGGTGCTGCGACGCGTGTTGCAGGCGGTCATAATCGTGTTGACGATAATCGCCATGGCGCTGACCTATCCTGCCGCGCGAGCCGCAATGGCATCGGTTTTAGCGTCAGCTGGTATCGCTTCGTTGATCGCCGGTCTTGCAGCCCAGTCCACTTTGGCGAACATGTTCGCCGGGTTGCAGGTGGCTTTCGCCGATGCGATACGCGTGGGCGACGTGGTGATCGTAAAGGGCCTGGACGGTTCGGAATTGCAGGGCACGATCGAAGAGATCACTTTGACCTACGTGGTGGTGCTGCTTTGGGACGACCGCCGCATGATTGTGCCTTCGACCTCGTTCACCCAAAAGGCATTCCAGAATTTGACGCGCCAAACTGCCCACCTGCTGGGGGCCGTGGAGTTGGAACTGGACTGGTCTGCGCCCGTGTCGCAGATTCGTGCCGAGGCCGAACGGTTGCTTTCCGCCTCTGACCTTTGGGACGGGCGTTCGGGCTCAGTGCAGGTGTCTGCTTCGGGAGCCGAGACTATGACCGTGCGCATTGTGGCTAGCGCAGAAAATTCCGGCAAGTTGTGGGATTTGCGCTGCTACCTGCGCGAGCACATGTACGCGTGGCTGGTGTCTAAGGCGCCGTATGCGCTGCCGCGAGGGCGTTGGGTCCGCCAAGACGTGCAACAGATCAATCAGGACATGTCCGAAGAAAGAGTGGCTAACCTGGCGCAGGAGCTGGCGCAGATTTCCCATTCTGATGCGGACACGGCCTCGGATTTGGCCATAGATAAGATGGACACTTCGGATGCTATCCAAAAGGTTCTAAAGCAGAATCAGGCCCAGAAGCAGCGGCAGAAGAAGCATGTGGCCCATTCGCCGCATTCGTCTATCCATCAGGCGCGCCTGCAGGCCGCGAAGAAGAAGGCGCGCAGGCAGATTAAACGCCGGTCGTTGCGTTCGCGCGGCATAGCTATGCCGGCTCAGGGTGCACAAACCTCAATCCTGCCGGTGCAGGCGCTGGCCCCTAAAGAGGCTGCAGCTGCCGCAGTGGCTGTGGCTAAAGAATCAGTCTCCTCCCAGGGGCCCGACCAGCGTAGGGGGCAAAACGCTAAGGCAGGTGGAGCCAAGAAGGGCGTTTCCAAACAGGGAGTTTCCAAGGGCGCCGGCAAAAAGGGTCGGCCCAAGCGGAAGCAAAATGGGGGGCGGGCGCCCTCGGATGAGCAGGCGCGGCGCGAGGCAGCCCTCGTGGAAACCCAAATCCTTACGTCGGTGTTGCAGGAACAGGAGCGCCAGGCCCGCCTGGAGCACCCCGAAACTGAAACGACTATTTCCGACCGAATGTTTTCGGGCTCGCCCGAGGCCGAAGAGCGAGCGCAGCAGCTCTTTTCGGGTCCGGCGGAAAACGGCGAGGGCGAAACCGCGGACGCCCCCAGGCCGGAGCGCGCGGGGGCCGGTAACGTGAAGGGTGAGGCAGCTCCGCCTGCGGATAAGGGTTTTGACGTAACCGACGGTGGGGTTGCAGAAACTAAGCTGATGCCAAAGATTCGGGAGGAAGAATAATGCCGGAAGATTTTTCTAAGTTTACTGAGGCTGACTGGCGGGGGCGGCTTACCCCCATGGAATACCACGTGTTGCGCGAGGCGGGCACCGAGCGCCCTGGCAGCGGGCAGTTGTTGGACGAACAGCGCGAGGGAATCTATTCGTGCCGGGCCTGTGGGGCCGAACTGTTCCGCAGCGACACGAAGTTTGAATCGGGCTGTGGGTGGCCGTCTTTTTACGATCCCCAGCAGGCGGCTGTAAATATTTCTACAGATACTTCCCATGGGATGGTGCGCCAGGAGGTGCGTTGCGCGCGCTGTAACTCGCATTTGGGGCACGTGTTCCCGGATGCTCCGCAAACTCCTACAGGTGAGCGTTATTGCATGAATTC
Organism: Winkia neuii subsp. neuii DSM 8576; assembly: GCF_000420405.1. Taxonomy (GTDB): domain Bacteria; phylum Actinomycetota; class Actinomycetes; order Actinomycetales; family Actinomycetaceae; genus Winkia; species Winkia neuii. The sequence goes on from NZ_ATUW01000013.1 coordinate 7,396, forward strand.
TGTGGCACTTTCTTTCGCGCCTAAGGGCCGGTAAATGCCGGGGCGGGTGCGCGTTATTAGCGCAAATATTGCCCATGACGTTTCTGTGGCAACGGATTTGGCGCAGGCGCGGCCGGACATTTTGTGTATGCAAGAGGTGGACGTGCGCCAGTGGCGGTCGGGTTTTCGCGATCAGGCCGCCCTCATTTGTGAGGCCGCCCGCCTGCGCTATTGGCGTTTTCTTCCGTTTTTTCGGGGGCAGGCGTGGTTTTTGCGTCTGCCTGCCCGCAGGTCTTACAGCGGGGCTGGTCCTTGGCTCGGGGGTTTTGGAGTGGTTGTTGCCTCCCGTTTTCCGGTGGCGGTGTGGCGTACGTTGAAGCTTGGGGCGGCCCCGATTAGGCGGGTTTCCCGCCCTGGCGGGAGCGGGGTTTTTGGGTCTTCCACTAGCGTTGATTTTGGGCAAAACCGGGCACTTTTAGCCGCTGACGTGCTAACTGCGGGTGGGCCTTTGCGCGTGGGGAGCACCCACCTTGAAATTCACGGCGTTACCGCCCGCGCTCAGCTTGCCCATGCCTGGCGGCAGATGCTTGGGGGCACCTATTGTGGCCCGCATTGTGAGGGTGAGCTTCCCCGTGAGGGCGAGCTTCCCCCTCCTAAGGTTGGTGCGGCTTTGCTGGTGGGGGATATGAATATGGGTACTGCTCCTGTGCTCGAGGCGACTGGGGTGGGCGAAGGCATGCACGCCGGCGTCCCCACGTTTCCGGCAAGCAGGCCGCGTTCCATTATTGATCACGGCCTGGCAGCGGGGAATATTTCCATAGGGGAGGCTTTTGCTCTGGAGCAGAAGGGCTCTGACCATAGGGCCCTTGTAATGGATGTTACGGTGGGCAAATAGGCCTGCAAAAATACGTTTTCGCGCAAAGTTGGCAATATTTGGCAACGCATTATTCTGGGCCGGAAGATGCAAATTGGCCGCTACCTGTTTAACATTTCGCTAACAGCGCTGTTTTCGGCTGGCATACATAGCTAAATAGTGAAACCATGTAGCTAAGGCGTAAACGCGCACCCCTATGTGTAAGGAAAGAAAAATGGGCGAGATCATCGGTACCATTATTTTCGGCGCTATCATTGGCGCACTAGCCCGTATATTCATGAAGGGCAGCCAGCCTCTGAGCATTCTTTGGACCATCATCCTGGGCGTCGTCGGCGTTGTCATTGGCAACCTGATCCTGGGTATCTTCAACTACCCGTCCGACACCCCTGGCATTGACTGGTGGCGTTGGGTCGTCTGCACTATCTGTGCGGTGATCGCAATTTCCATCTACCTGGCAGCCACTGGCCGCAAATCTAAATAGTTTTCTAGCAGGGGCCCTGCCCCGGCTTAGCTGCTCCCCACTAGCTGGTAACTGACTTTTCAGTCCAACTAGTGGGGAGCAGTTCGCTTTAGTGGGGCTTGCGGGGGCTTATGCGCCCACCCCGCGCCCTAGTAGCGGCCCAGCCGGCTTTTAGCTTTCTGAACGAGCGCGCGCAGCCGGCCTGCGCCCTCGGCAAAAACGGATTCGGGCACTTGGCCAACCCAGCGCTCGCGGCCGGCTCCTAGGCGCCCGGCAACCAAGGCGGCGTGCATGCGCATATTCGCGTTGGGCAGTAGCGAGTTGAGCGGCGAATCCGGGTTGCCCCACAGCCCGCAGGGGGCCTTGCTACCCTGCCAGGGGGCGGTGCTTTGGGGTGAATTCACTTCAAAAAGTAGCCACGATGCCGCCAACTGTGAGGCGGTAACCGGGTCGGCGGGGTAAATGCCAACTGCCGGGGCGCCTACCACGGTGGAAATTAAGCGCGGCGAGTTCATGACTGATTCGGTAGCCGCCAGCGGCAGGATCGGGGTGATGGTTTTAGCACCCTCACTGTGCAGTAGGCTGGCGCGCCACCGCCCGATCCGTTTTGCGGCAAGGTAGTTGGGGCCCTGCAACGGTACGATCGCGTCTACGAGGGAATCTTCGAAGCGGTATACGTCGGTGGGGGTGCCACTCAGCATTAAAGTGGTGTGGGGGCGGGCTTGGAATATAAGTTTTTCTACTAGGTCGGCTGCCAGCGCCAGGTGCAGGTGTTTGCGCGAGGGCGCATAAAGCGAGTCCACCACAATGACCGGCTTGGCGATTGCGGCTATGTAAGCAGCTAATTCGCGCGGGGTGGCCACTACGTCGCAAATATTTGCCGAAGGAAGAATTAGTGTTCCCGGGGCGTCCTTGCATGCTTCCACTAGCATCTGCCGGCGTTTGGAGTGGCCGCGCACTATGGCATGTACGGTTGCGCCCGCCCGAACCAGGGGGATGGTGGGTGCCAGTTGGGCGGCTCCGCCAAGGACCACCACTTCGAAGCCGGCCAGGTTCCACCATTTTGGGTGCAGGCTCAAAATGGAGAGGGCAGCCTGAGCGCGTTTGTTCATTATGGAGTGCGATATGGGCAGCCTAAGCCGCGGCACCGGGCACTCGGAGGGCGCCTTGGCCCCGCCCGTGCGCTCAATAGTTACGTCGGTGGGTAAGGCCTGAGCTTGCGCTAGCGGAGTCCCATCCGGCAAGTACAGGTGTTGGTATAGGTAGTCGGTGGCAGCCTTGGCCATTTTGGCAGAATTTGCGCCCTCGAGGCCAGTTAACCTGTGGAAGGCCCCCGCGTAGCTTTGGCGCCAGTGTGGATCGCCAACCTTGACTAGTGGCTGTGAGCCTGCGGCGTGTGCGGCCGCATTGATGGCTCCTTGGATCAGGCGGGTCAAGCTACTAGTGCCATCTAGCATCCACTTTGGCAAGGCGTCCCCTAAATTGGAAAGGTGCTTACAAGCTTCTATCCTACGCTTGGGTAGGTTGCCTGTGGCGGGTTCGAAGCCGTCTGCCCTACCCTGTAGTAAGGCAAGGCTAATATTTGCTTGAGCGGGTGGTGACCACGCATCATGTAAGTATGAGAAAGTCTTCATGTGCGCTGGTTGTGGCGGCAGTGTTCGCGTTTTCTGCAAGCGGTTGCGCCAGCAAGGTAGAGCCGGGGCCCGCCTCTGCGCCCGCCTACGTTTCGAACCAGAAAGCCCCAGATGACAGGGCGCAGTTCGCGAAAGCCCCAGAAAAATCTGCGGCTAAGGTTTATTCCCATTCCGAGGGCGAATTCGAAGTTTCAGGAAACTTGTATTTCAACGGCATCGCTTACTTCGTGTGTGACCAGATGGTGCAGGGGCCGCCGCTCACCTGTTCTTACCCGCGGGTGATGGTGCACGGGTTGGAAAACACGCCCGATTCCCAGATCGGGTTCAAGCAGATATCCACGGGCAAGCTAGCCAAGCGTTCGCTGGTGGTGCGCATAGATTCGGTGGATCGGCACAACAAGATTGCGCACACGCGTTTTCAGCGTTGGACGGATCGTCCCTAGCGTGCGTCTTCCAGGGCTCTCGCCTCGAAACAAAATGGGTTCTTGCCACCGAGGGTGGTAGCAAGAACCCATTTGCCGGCAGCACCGCCAGCTAGGTGTTAGACGTTGACCTGAGCGTTAGGCGGTAGCCTGTGCGTCCTGGTTGGCTTCGGCGCCCTGTTCGACCTGGCGGTCGATGCGCCTGTTGATTGCTGCCAAGGCGAAGGCACAGACGGCACCTACTACAGCGACAACCAACGTTATCCAGAAGATCTGCTGGTAGCCGACGTAGGGGTCTGCCTTGTGCGCTTCGACGAGTTTGCCGGTAAGCGGGTTGGCCCAGAAGATCGACGCGTAAACCAGAAGGGAGCCTACTGCCATGGCCGAACCGTTGATTTCTTCAGGTAGTTGCAATTCGGCGATGGGGGCCAAGATCACGGCCTTGCCCATGAACACCCCGAAGGCTACAACCATTAGCAAAATTACTGCGGGCCAGATCATGGTTTGTTTTGCCGGCAGCAGCCGGATGACTGCGGTTGCCACGGCCGTGAGGGTTAGGGCTGCGCCCATCATTACGGTGGAGGACTTGAACACGTAGTCGGCTACGATCCCTGCCACCAAGCCGCCGAAAACGCCAATCAGGCCGGTGTTCAAGATGCCGAACACACCCGCTGTTGCGTCGGAGGCGTGGAATACCAGCTGCAAGTACGGGGCTGAAGAGTAGATCAGGTTGACGTAGCACCAGTACAGGCACAGCCCGGCTAGCCCTGCCAGCCACACGCGAGGGCGGGCAAGCACTTTGAGTAGGCCAAAGGCGGCGGCAGCGTTTTTGCCCATATTCTCGGATTCGGCGATGGCGTTCTTGGGCACGAACCTCAAGATCGCGAAAATTAGCGGTACCAGCAGCAGCGAGTAGCCGAAGCCGAAGCCGATCATGATCTTGTTGGCGCTGGCAGGGAACAGGCCGATGCACCCAATGACGATGATGTTCATCAGGAATTCTGCGGCGCGGCGGATGGTTTCTAGCAGTCCCATTGCCAGGCCGCGGCCTTTCACGTCAGAGTCTTTGGAAATGAAGGTGACGCCGTTTACTACGGCAGGCCAACCTATTGCGTCCCAAACACCCCAGGATATGGCGATCGCGACCATTATCTTAAAGTTCAGGTTTTGGATTGACCCGAGCTGCAGGTGTAGGTGGGGCAGAGTGTAAAGGATCAGGAAGGTTGCTAGGCGCCAGGAACACCACCAGATCAGGATCGACCTGATTGTGAAACGGTTGTTCACCCATCCGCCGGGCAGGTACAAGAACATGGCAATGCCTAGCCAGCCCATTAGTACGCCGAAGTCGTCAACGCCGATGCCCAGCGCGTGGGTGAGCGGCAGCATCAACGATCCCTTGAATGCTTCGAAAGTTGAATAGGTGAGCTGTCCCGCCATGACTACTGTCAGGAAGGATCCCACTCTGCCGCGTCGCAGGAAGACAGGGAGGTTTTTCGATTTCATCGTAAGTCCTTTTACTTAGGGCGCAATTCCGTTTGCGTCCGGTCTTTTGGAGCCGTGGGGGCGGGCCTTAGCCTTGTTAGTTGGCTTGGCCCCGCCCTCGGCAATTTAGTAGCGGTTTGCCACTTCGTGTGAAATGTCTGTAAATACGCCGGTGGCGCCCCAGTTGAATAGTTGGTTTATGCGGGCCGGATCGTTTACGGTCCACACGTTTACGCCCACGCCAAAGTCGCGGAATTCTTGGACCCGTTCTTTGGTGAGGCCGGCGTCTTCGGGGTGAACGTATTCGGCGCCTAGCATTTCGAGGACGGAACGCCAGTCGTCGTATAGGGCGCAGGTCTCCCAGAGCGCGCCGATTACGGTGTCGGGGGCTATTTCTTTGATTTTGTACAGCAGGAGGAACGAGAAGGAAGAGACGATAATTTGAGATTTTTCGACTCGGGCGAGTTCTTCGGCGACCTTCTTTACTAGTAGTTCGCTGCGCTCTTTGCCTTGTTCGTTCGCTTTTAGTTCGACGTTGGCGTTCATGCCGGTTTCGTTTAGGAAGTCAACGAATTCGTGCAGGGTGGGCAGGCGTTCACCGGCGAAGTCTTTGCTGAACCAGCTGCCGGCGTCGAGCTTTGCGAGTTCGTCGGCGGTCAGGTCGTAGAAGCGTCCGGAGGCGTTCGTGGTTCGGTCCAAGGTGGTGTCGTGGCAGATGATTGGCGTGCCATCTTTGGTGATGTCCACGTCTGTTTCAATCCATTTGGCACCGCTTTCGTAGGCGGCGCGGAATGCTGCCATCGTGTTCTCGGGGGCTAGCCGGTTTGCGCCTCTGTGTGCAAATATTGTTTTTTCGATCATGGAAAACCTTCGTCATTGAACTAGCGATTTAGTCTGCCCCACTGGGTTGTGGGTGAGCGCGCTGTAGTCTGGTTTGCTGCAGCCGTGCAACACAAAAATAGTATGTTTTGCCTTTTTTGGCCCGCAATGGAAATGAACGTTTTTTCAGCTGCAAATATGAATGTTGGAATTGGTGCAGCCCCCTGCGTTTTGGATATTTCGTGCAGGGTTTTGCGTGATTTGCGTGGCTGTAGGCTGTTTGTTTTTTTATTCCGCGGCGGAAATATTTCTGTTTATTTATCTATGACTGTGTTGTATAGCACTGCGCCTAACGTCCCATGCTTGGCCCGCGTCAGTGGGGTATAGGGCACCTTATTGGTAAGTGCGGGCGGCCAGGCCGGATGCAGATTTTGCCAGTGGGGTTTGGGTGGGGGCCGCCATGTTCCAGGGACGCCCGGGAGGGCGGCGGATAAAGTTTGGCGCAGTGATCGCCTCTTTCGGGCGGCAAATCTTGCCATACGTCGGTAAACTTTTGTTCGTATTGCAAGCTTTCCTCACGTGGGAGGTGGCCATGGCGGCGGTTCCTAAGAGTATTGACGAAGATGTTTGGAACAACAACATAAGTGTAGCTACTGAAAATTTCCTGGCAGCTTGTAGGCGCCTGTTGGCCTTGTTGGGTGAATGCACCGAAGATTTTGTGGGTGCAACCGCCAGGGCGAATCAGGATTTTAGCGGCTTTTTCGCAAACCTGTTTTCTCATAACAACCGGATCCGACAAACTGAAACTGACGCATTTGAACGGGTTCTTGCAAGCCTGATTGCAGGAATTGCTAGTGCCCGGGAGGCGGCTAAGGCTGAGCAGCACAGAATCGAACAGGGCCGCAAGTTCGTTGCCGAGCATAAGAAGTGGCAGCGCGAGCGCGAGGCGTTTTGGGGTGGGCAGTGGGCCTACGATCGTTTGCACAGCGAGCCCGAAATTGATCTGAAAGCGGCAAGTCCGGGCAAGGCGCCACAAATCGAAACGGGGCCGGTCTCGCACACGAGCCACGACGTTCCCGAGCCGGGCACGGTGAGCGGCAACGCGGAGGGCACTAGTTCGGCTGTAGCCGAAAATTTACGCGCTTTTGTTGCCGCTGCGCAGCGTTGCTACGAGGTGTTGGATGGGTCTATAACTGCCTTCACTAACGCCCACACCACATTCGAGGACAATTGGAAGTTCAAGAGTGGGCCGCACCTTATTGCGGGTATGGACGATTTTATTACTACCCTCAAGGCGTTCAATCAGGCGAATTTAAATGATGGCGATTGGGTGGCCTCTATTGCAGATGCCTTCCAGGTAGCAGGTGGTTCTGGCAACGTAACAACCCTCTCTGACCAGGCCCTGTACTGGAGGTTGCAGGTTTTGAGCTTGCCCCTGGTGCGCGATCGCCTGGAGGTGCCAGCGTTGTCGCTTACGGGGATTGTCCCTTCTACCGGCTATGCCGACGACCCGGTTTCTACGGTTACGGGTAATTTTGTTTTGCCGGCACCTGATTTTGTATTCCCCGCCCGCTGCAGTGCTTTGAACTTTGGGCGTACCTACAATTCTGTGGCGGGGGTAGCAGCTGGCCGTGCCGAGGGGGTATTCGGGCTCGGTTGGGCCTGTGCGTTAGACCAACGCCTGACTTTGACGCGTGCCGGGGCGCAGTGGCTGGATTGGCAGGGCCGGCAGATTTTCTTCCCTTCGCAGCAGGGCGCCTGGCGCTCGCAGCAGGATAATTTTTGGCTGTCGCCTACAGAGCAGGGTTATACAGTTACCGACAATTCGGGTAACTGGTGGAAGTTCGATAGTGCGGGCCTGTGGCTTTCTCAGGGCAGCGAGTTCAAGAATGCGGTAAGCGCTTGCCGCGATAGTGCGGGTAGGGTGTGCGCGTTGGTTCACGAGCGGGGCCTCCGGATTGACTTTGCCTACCAAAGTGGGTTGGTTGTTGCGGCTAATTGTTCGGACGGACGGGTGCAAAAGTATTCTTACCAGGAAAATCGTTTGGTTAGCGTGCGCGGGGTTCAGGGCGAGTGGAAGTACGTTTGGCAGGACCCATTTTTGGTGGAGGTGTGGGATCCGGCGGGGGTGCGGGTCTGTAAAAATTCTTACGACGAGAAGGGCCGGGTACGTTCGCAGGTTTCCCAGGCCGGGCGAACTAGCAAGTACACGTATTTAGCCCCCGGGGTAGTTTCTGTGTCTGACCTAGATGGCAAGCGGGCTAATTCGTGGCGTTCGAACAGGCTGGGACAGACAACCGCGATTGCCGATAGCAAAGGCAATGCTCAGCAGATGGGATACGATTCGCACGGCAATTTGACCTATTGTGCTGACCGGCAGGGCAATGTGACCGCGTGTAAGTACGATTCGCGTGCTCGCCCGGTCTACGAGGTGACCGAAGGGCGGGGCAACATTTCTTACAGCTGGGACAGCCAGGATCGGCTGGTCAAAATGTCCACTTCGGCTGGCGCCTGTTTTGAGTTTGCCTACGAGGGGCTTGGGCGCGATCCGGTAAAGATTGTTGACCCGGTGGGCGGGGTAACCACGGCCCGCTACCGCGAAGGGCTGCTAACCGAGGCTGTTGATCCTACCGGGGTTCGGCTGAGTTTTAGTTACGACAGGCTGGGCTTGCTGGTCTCGTTGACTAATGGGGACGGGCATTCCTATAGGTTTGAGCGCGATGGGGCAGGCCGCCTGGTTGCGGTGGTGTCCCCCCTGGGGGAGCGATCTGAGTTTTCCTATGATCGGGCCGGCAGGTTAGTGGCCAGGACTGATCCGGAGGGGGCAACAACTCGGTTTACTTACGATCGGGGTGGCCGCCTAGTTAGTGAGCAGGGTCCAGATGGGGCCGAAAGCAAACTGATTTACGGCAAGGATGGGCAGATAGCTGCTTTAGTGGATCCACTTGGGGCAACGATCCGCTGTGAGTGGGACGATCTAGCAAACCTGACTTCCGTTGTAGGTAAGGGGGGTTTGGGAGCCAAGTTCACTTTCGATTCCCTGTCGCACCTTACCGGCTTTGCTGATGCGGCGGGCGAGCGCTGGAAGGCCGACTACGACACTGAGGGAAATGTTGTTGGAGTAGTAGACCCTACAGGGGTGAAAACTAGCTTTGCGTATACGCCCAAGCGCAGCGTTGCGATTCGTGAGGGCGGGCCTATAGTGGCGATGGCCTACGACGAATTGGGGCGCTTAGAGCAGATAGAAGATGGGCGTGGCCACTTCGAAGAGGTTTCCTACGATGCCGCTTCTTTGCCGGTGACTGTAGTTGACGAGCGCGGGGCAAGCAGGCGGGTAGAACGCGATAAAGCTGGCCGTATTATGCGCGAGGTTTCTGAGGCCGGCGTGCTTACTTCGTATTCGTATGACCGGTGTGGCCGCCTCTGCTCGCTAAGCCGCGGTGGGCAGCGGCAACAGTTCTTTTACGATGCTTGTTCGCGTCTTGTGCGTATTGAAGACAGTGCGGGTGGCGTTAGCAGCTTTACCTACGACGGGTGTGGGCGCCTGACCAGGAGTGTTATTGCTGGCTTGGGGCGGGCTGATTATGCCTACGACAAGGGTGGCAGAGTAATTTTTGCGCGCGATTTGCTTTACGGCACTCGCCGTTTCGCTTACGACAAGGCTGGCAGGCTAACTACTGCGACCAACGGGGTTGGTGGCAAGCACGTTTATTCTTACGACGAGGCCGGCCGGCTTTGTTGTGTCACCGATCCTGCGGGCGGGAAAGTCTTTTACGGCTATGACAGGGCTGGAAATTTGGTTCAGGTCACCGACCCGCTGGGTCGCAAAACTTCCCTTCGTTACGACGGGGCGGGGAGGCTGCGCGGCATGGAGCGGGGCGGGCAAAGCACCGAATACGCCTACGATAAGGCGGGCAATTTAAATGGCATTGCTGCCTCGGGGAAGCAGCTGTTTGAAATTGCCAGAAAAGCAGATGCGCTCACCGTCGAGGGCGCGGGCGGTTCTGGGAGCGAAACGCTGGTTTTTGATCGCGATGGCCAGCTGCAGCGCCGTTGCAGCGGGTTCGGTGAGCAGGTTCGGGTTTGGAATTGGGAATACGACCTGCAGGGCCGGCGGGTGGCGTATAAGGACCCTGCCGGCCAGGAGCTGAAATATACCTATTCTGCTGCGGGAAACCTGCAGGAGGTGTGGCAGGACAATACTAAGAAGGTAGCTGTAGGCTACGACGCGGCGGGCAACGTTGTTAGCCTTGTCAGGGGCCAAACGAAGTACGAATTTTCCTACGAGGGTGGGTCCCTAACCCGCGCGAAGGTAATAGATGCTGCGGGCATGCACACAGCGCGCATTGGCCGCGATTGTTGGGGCAGGATTACCGCAATATCTACTGGCGAAGGAGAGTATTCCTATTCCTACAATGAGGCGGGCCAGCTGGTAGAGATGATTGGTCCGGCTGGGGAGCGGACCAGTTGGCAGTGGGATTATTGTGGCCGTTTACGTGCCCGCCAATGTGGTGACGAGCTGGTTGAATACGACTACGATCTGGCGGGCCAACTGGTCTCCTCATGCACTAAAACTAGCCGCAAAAATGTGCAAACGAAGTATGTTTACGATGCAGCTGGGCGGCGCGTTAGCGAGCGGTCTTCTTCTGGGTACAGCCGCGAGTTCAGCTGGGACGAACTGGGTAGGCTCAAGGGGCTGCGCGTAAATGGAAAACCGGTTGAGCTGGGCTTTAACCTGCTCGGTGAGTTGGAACAGGAGGGCGGTCACCGCTTCGTGTGGGACACGGCTGCGGCAATCCCCACGTTCACTTCGCAAACTGGCGCAGAGGGGACGAGCCGCACCAGCGTGCCCATCGCGCCGTGGCGCAGCATCGACCCGGCCCACCCGTTTGCTGGCCAGGGCGGGCCAAACATTGACGGCCTAATCCTGATGGGAGCCAGGGTATACGACCCGAACACCCAATCATTCTTGAGCCCAGACCCGCTAGCCGCACCCGCGGGGAGCATCTGGCAAGCAAACCCATACGATTATGCCGGCGCCAACCCACTAGCCCTATCCGACCCACTAGGGCTAAAACCAATCACAGATCCAAAAATGCGTGCTCTACGCAACTACAACAACAGCCGCCACCTGTCTGTAGGGGATTGGGTAAGGCAGAACAAGGAGTATTTGCTAAGTGCGGGGCTGGTTGTCGGTGGGATTCTCGTGTTTGCAACGGGGGTGGGCGGTCCGCTGGGAGCTGCAATGATTTCCGGTGCATTAATTTCGGGCGGTGTCTCGATTGGGACGCAAAAATACTACAACGGCCGGGTAAGTGTATCTGCAGTAGCGAAAGATGCGCTCATAGGCGGCGCCTTGGGCGGCATTGGTGCGGGTGCGGGGAACCTGGCGAAGACTGCTATTTTGAACCGCTCTTCTGTAGCGACTGATTTACTTGCTGGTCAGGTTGAAAAGCAGGGTGCTGAGGCGGGTGCGAATACGCTTTGGAAGGCTCTGAATAACACAGGTGGGCGGGCTCAGGCGTTGAAGCAGGCGGCGGCTTGGGATGCGGATGCGGCTATGACTCGTTTTACAACGGATTTGGCTGGGGATACGGTGGGTAATTTTGCTGCTGCTAATGCCGGCTATGGGGTAGATGTGGCTAGGGGGCGTGCTGATCTGTCCTTGAAGGGATTTGTTAAGGCAAATGCGCTTGCGGGGGCTTCCTCTACGTTCTCAGGTACTACGCGTTTAGCTGGCGCTGGGGTGAAAGTGCCTCGGCCTCTTAGCCCGCTGGCGGGTCTGCCAGAAAAGGTGGCAAGGACTGGCAGGGAGTTTGCAATTTCTACTTCTTCGGACCTGGCGGCTAATGGGTTGGCTTGGCGGGCAGAAGAAAACTCAGGCTCACCGCTTACGAATAGGGGTCGGGCTGCGGACACGTTGAGTGATGTTTCAAAAGATTTAGGGAAAGGAATTAGGTATGGCTTCAAGTATTGAGGGGTTTCGTCCGTATAGGGGTGAGGGTTCGTATGAGCCGCATCGGGTGCAGGTCAAGGAAAACAAAAAGGAGCATTCTACTGATCTCCGTGAGACTGAGCTTCTTTTGCAAACTTACTTTAAGCGGATGTCTGATTATCCGGATCAGCCAAGGGTTTTTTCGCAGGCTAAGATATTTATCCCTGCGTGTGTTGTGTTTTTACCTATATGCATAGTAATGCTTGGGGCGGATATTGCCTATTATGATCCGAGTGATCCTAATTATGATGAGGCGTCTATTATTTTGCCTGCCGCGGTTTTACTTATGTATTTGGTTTTTTTGTTTCATGGTTTGTTTTTTAGGATTGGTGTGGATGAGGAGAAGGTGTGGTGTAGGTTTTGGCCGTTTTATTATAAGGAGGTTCGTTTTGATGAGGTGACTCGGTTCGAGACGCCAGTGCAGCGGTATAAGTTGTTTGCGGGTAAGAAGAAGATTCGGTTGAATTATCTGCGTTTTGATTTCACGTTGGTGTTGATTCGCTTGTTGGTGGAGTTAGACAAGCGGCGTTTTACTCTTCGGAAGATGGGGGTGGATGATCCGGAGTTTGAGCGTTGGGCGCAAGAATATCGGAAGTGGTGGGCTTGGGATATTCGGGAAAATCATTGGAATTATTATGTGAGGTTTCCTGACGAGATGGAGCGTATTCGCGTGCTCGGGCATTTGCCTGCGGAGTGGACCGAGCCTATCGACGCGGATAGGCGACGCAGAGCAGAACAGGGGCGAAGCTGACTAGGGATTGGATAGTCGTGAGGGGAATTGGGTATGGCTTCAAGTATTGAGGGGTTTCGTCCGTATAGGGGTGAGGGTTCGTATGAGCCGCATCGGGTGCGGGTGAAGGAGAATAAGAGTGGTCATTCTGCCGATGATTTGAGTGGCGGGGTTGATTCTGCTACGGGTCATGCTGGTACTATTGCGCAGCATTTGCTTAAGCGAATGTCTGATTATCCGGATCAGCCGAGAAAATACTCCCATAAGAAACTTGCAATTCCAATGATGATTCCGGCAAGTCTGGTGTGGGTAATCGAAATGGTGGATGCTATTGTAAATTACAATCCGAGTGATACGGAATATGACATATCGGCTTTTTTAGTAAAAAGCGGTTTTACTGTAGTAATATGCGTTATTGCTTATTATGGTTTGTTTTTTAGGATTGGTGTGGATGAGGAGAAGGTGTGGTGTAGGTTTTGGCCGTTTTATTATAAGGAGGTGCGGTTTGATGAGGTGACTCGGTTTGAGACTCCGGATCAGCGGTATAAGTTGTTTGCGGGTAAGAAGAAGATTCGGTTGAATTATGTGCGTTTTGATTTCACGTTGGTGTTGATTCGCTTGTTGGTGGAGTTAGATAAGCGGCGTTTTACTCTTCGGAAGGTGGGGGTGGATGATCCTGATTTTGAGAATGAGGCGCGTATTTTTCGTAAGATTTGGGCGAATTGGGTTCGGGAGGATCATTGGAATTATTATGTGAGGTTTCCTGACGAGATGGAGCGTATTCGCGTGCTCGCGCATTTGCCCGCGGAGTGGACCGAGCCTATCGATGCCGATAGGCGACGCAGAACAGAACAAGCGGGGCATCGTAGTTGCTAAAGTATTGCGTCTCTGTTAGGACCCACGACGGGGGCGAATATGAAAAAGCCCCGCCCTGGCGGGGCTGACGGTGGGCCCACAGGGAATCGAACCCTGAACCCACGGATTAAAAGTCCGTTGCTCTGCCAATTGAGCTATAGGCCCGCGCACAAGCGAAGCGCCGCGCGCCCCATAATCCTAGCAGGCGCCCCCGCCCTAGACGAAATCAAGTTACGTAAGATTGGTCTCGTTGCCGGCCGACCCGGTGAGAGTAAGGACGTACCTAATCGCCCAACGCTACGGCCGACGTAGCTGCTGTCCCTGCGAGAAGCAAGCAAAATACCCCTGTGCCAGAAGGCTTATTCAACTAAAGTTTACTTTATTAGTTCACAATGAACCTGATATTTAGGAGGAGTGACATGTCCGCCCGTTTCCGTCGGCCGGCAATGCTTGAACCCGAAGATGCCGAAAACATTGTGGGTGACAAAGATCCGGCTTTGCGTTCCGACATTGCGCACACTACCGCGCAATTGTTGGTGGGAACCTACAACGGTTACTTCGACAAGCCACTGATGTTGGGGGATGCCACATCCACCCCCGAAGTGCTGATACCGCGCCTGCGCGAAATTGCAGCATCCGGAAACGTTGACCTGGTTGCTGAACTGTGGTCCGGGCAGCCGGCAACAACACTGCCCGGAGCACTCTGGCGGCTATACCTGCTGCGCGAATGGGCACGCCGCGATAAGCAAACCACGTTGGATAGGTACAACCAGGGCCTGCAAGCGCCCAAAGCAAGCCACGGAGTCGACACCCCGCCACCCTTCAAACAGGCCTTCGGCGCCATAAACCAAGTCTTAGGCGGAGCCCCCGAAGACACGGAAGAACCGTTGGCCTGGGTGGGCTCGCGCCTTGTAGTTGCCGCCCAGGTGATGCGCATCCTTGCTGCAGGAGCAGCAGGGCCCGACTGGATTACGTCCGACCAGGATGCGTTGGCCGACCAGGTTACGCGCCGTGCCGCTGCCCTAACTAAAACAGCAAAAGATTTTGAAGAGGCCGCAAAAGCTGCCGCAAACCACAACCTTAATTGAGAGGTAACCATGAGGAACGCTTTCGGTATGGAAATCCCAGAAAACCAAGCTCGGGAATCACTGTCCCACCCTGTAGGTAGGGCCGAGGGCGTATCTGACACAGAACAAGTCCCACCGCCGCAGCCGCCGGAAGCACCCCAAAGCACGCCCTCGGCAAGCAAACAAACCCAAACCGAACAAAAAGACGGGCCAACACGCGAAGGCAACAGTGAAGCCGGCCCCAAGGCAGAAGAAGCACCCGCCGAGCAAAACCAAGAGCCCACCCCCGCATCCTCAAGGGCAGCCGGCACAGGATTCGAATCAGCCGAAAGCAAAGATTTCACTGCCGACCCGTCCCAATTCCCGGGCCACGAACACGAAGACTCCGAGTTCGACGACGAACCAGAAACCACTCCAGGCGCCCCAAGCGGCCAAGAACCAATGCCGCCCGCCCCCCTTCCCCCAGCGCAAGCAGACCCGCCCGCCCCAGCCGAACCGCCCCTACGAATCAACCTGCCAGAAGGACGCTTCGGGGACCGCGAACTGTCGTGGATGGACTTCAACCTGCGGGTAATGGAACAGGCCGAGGACACGCGCCTACCCCTGCTGGAGCGCGCCTGGTTCACCACCATCGTCACCTCCAACCTAGACGAGTTCTACATGGTCAGGGTTGCGGGCCTCAAACGGCGCATAGCAGCAGGCATAGCCCGCCCATCGGCCTCCGGGCTAAGCCCCCGCCAAGTCCTTGCCGGCATCACAGAAAGGGCCCAAAAGCTCACCCACCGCCAAGCCAACTTCGTGCAAGAAACGCTACTGCCCGCCCTCGACAAAAAAGGCCTACACCTACGCAAATATGCTGACCTAGACGACGAAATGCGCCACCAACTACACCGGTACTTCCGCAGGCGCATATTCCCGGTGCTAACCCCCCTAGCAGTAGACCCCTCCCACCCGTTCCCCTACATTTCCGGACTCTCGCTAAACCTGGCGGTAGTGTTACGCAACCCGGTCTCGGGCAAACAGCATTTCGCGCGCGTGAAAGTCCCCGAAGGGCTACCCCGCATAGTCTCAGTCGACCAGATCGTTAACGGGGTGCGCCCCGAAGAAGCCGCCGAAAACGAAGGCGGTGCCACCTTCGTAACTATTGAAGACATAATTGGCCACCACCTGGACCACCTCTTCCCAGGCATGGAAGTACTCGAGTACCACACCTTCCGCGTAACCCGCAACGAAGACCTAGAAGTCGAAGAAGACGATGCCGAAAACCTGCTACAAGCAATGGAAACCGAACTGCTAAAGCGCCGCTTCGGCCCGGCCGTCCGCCTAGAAGTATCCGAAGGCATAAGCGATTTCGTTTTGAACTTCTTGGTAGTGAAACTCGAAATCTCGATGGCCGACGTCTTCCGCCTGCCAGAACCACTGGACCTGACCTGCCTGAACATACTGCACGACCTGGACATTCGCGAATTGCTATACCCGTCGTTCCTCCCCGTAACTGCGGCGGGCCTAGCCGAAGTAGAATCAGCTACCCCCACCGACATTTTTGAGGCAATACGCAACGGCGACGTGCTGCTGCACCACCCCTACGATTCATTCTCGACCTCGGTACAACAATTTGTTACCCAAGCCGCCAAAGACCCAAAGGTGCTCGCAATCAAACAAACCCTGTACCGCACCTCGGGGGACTCGCCCATTGTGCAAGCACTAATAGACGCTGCCGAGGCCGGCAAACAGGTACTGGCCATTGTCGAAATCAAAGCCCGCTTTGACGAAGAAGCGAACATTGGGTGGGCCCGCAAGCTAGAACGCGCCGGCGTGCACGTGGTGTACGGCATGGTTGGCCTAAAAACTCACTGCAAGCTATCCATGGTGGTTCGGCTAGAATCCGACGGATTGCGGCGCTACTGCCACGTTGGAACCGGCAACTACCACCCCAAGACAGCTCGCGGATACGAAGACCTAGGCTTGCTCACCTGCGACCGGGACGTAGCACAAGACCTGACCCGCCTGTTCAACCAGCTTTCCGGATTCGCCCCACTCACCACCTTCCACCGGCTGCTAGTGGCCCCACGCTCAATCCGCCCCGGCCTATTGGAGCGCATCAACCGCGAAATAGACAACAAGAGGGCCGGCAAACCCGCCTGGATACGCTTCAAGATGAACTCCCTAGTAGACGAAACCATAATTGACGCCCTCTACCACGCCTCCCAGGAAGGTATCCCAGTAGACATTGTGGTGCGCGGAATCTGCGCCCTGCGCGCCCCAATCGAAGGCATGAGCGAAAACATTCGAGTCCGCTCCATCCTGGGGCGCTTTTTGGAGCACTCGCGCGTGTACTCGTTCTGCAACGGCGGCGACACGGAAGTGTGGATCGGCTCTGCTGACCTGATGCACCGCAACCTGGACCGCCGCGTCGAAGAGTTGATCCGCATCACCGAACCAGAGATGATCAAACAGCTAGCCGACCTAGTGAAACTGGAAGCTTCCGAGCAAGTATCATCCTGGCACCTACAAGCCGACGACACCTGGGTACGTCACATCGACAGCCCGGACGGGCAGCCACTGTTGGACATCCAAACATATTTGATGGAACAAGCAAACAAGCGAGTCAAAGGGCGCAAGTAGCCGTTTCGGCATTCCGAGCAAGGGCGGGTAGGGTTAACGTTTAGAGTTATCTACCCGGTCTTCCGGAACTGAAAGGATGGTCCAATGTCAAGGCCCCGCCCTCGGCCGCCTGTTTCCCGTATAGTGCGTTCAGGTGGAGCCATCGTGTGGCGGTTGCGCGAAGACGGCAAGACCATACCGGGCACCCAGATTCCGCGCTCAGATGCCGACATTGAAGTGCTGATCGTGCACCGGCCGCGCTACGACGATTGGTCGTGGCCCAAAGGCAAAATGGAACGCGGCGAGCACATAGTAGCCACCGCTGTGCGCGAGGTCGAAGAAGAAACCGGCTTCGCCGTGCGCCTAGGAGTGCCCCTGCAAACCCAACGCTACCGGCTCGGCGTGGGCCACACTAAAGAGGTGCGCTACTGGCTCGGCCAACTAGACGTGTCCGCCCCCGCAATGCTTGGGCGCCCCATGGCTAAACGGGCCCCAATCTCCGAGATCGACCAGCTGAAGTGGGCAAAACCGGCCAAAGCCCGCAAACTACTCACCCGCAGGGGCGACCAACGCCTTTTAGACGAAGCGGTAGCGCACGTGCGCAACCGGACCGCCCTCACGCAGCCGCTACTGATCATGCGCCACGCCAAAGCCGTCGGCCGCAAAAAATGGGAGGGCGAAGAATCAGCTCGCCCCCTGTCAAGAAAGGGAGTCGGCCAAACAAAGAACCTAGTGCCCGTTCTTTCCGCCTACGGGATCGGCCAAGTAGTTACTTCACCCTGGCGGCGCTGCTTCCAAACGGTTGCCCCCTTCGCCACACTCACAGGAGCAACGCTGAGCGCACTGCCCGAACTCACTGAGCAAGCCCACGCAAACGACTCGGCCTCGGTGCGCGAGCTAGCAAAAAGCTGGCTTGAAGAGGGGAAAGCCCGCGCAGTGTGCGTACACCGGCCCACCCTGCCGGCAATCGTGGGGGCGCTCGCGGGAGCCACCCCTAACGCCATAACAAGGCAGCTTCCCCAAGAGGACCCGTACCTGCACACCTCGCAAATGCTGGTGGCGCACATTGCCCTGGTGCCGCTCGCCAAAGACGAGCCACTGCCCACCCCCGTTGCGCATCTACTTTCAGACGAGGCAAACGCGCCGGTCACATACGATGAGGGCCCGGAACTCGCCCACGAAGCCAAAAAGAAAAAATCCGGGCCGTCCCCGGCAATGCTGGCCGGGAAGAAGGGCAGGCCCGTTGCTCTGCCAACTAAGTCTTCGCCCTCGAAAATGCGGCCCAAGGCAGCCCGGCCCAAAAAGGAAGATAAAACAAAGTCTGTAGTGAAAGCACCTAGCTTGCGCACCGTGGAGGCCGAAGCCTCCAGCCCCTGCAGGCCCGTGGTGGTGGCACTCGAGTTAGTGCGCCCATAGCGGGTAATTCTGCCGGAGCAACACCCGAATGTTAAAGTGTTCTAACTCACGGCTACTGCCAGTTTTTCTTGCTATTTTGCCGCTAGAGCAAATTTCCTAGGTTTGTTCACCAAAAGTTTACTTTGCTTGCACCTGGGCTACACCTGGCTTCCGTAGGTTGTACATGTCAGGGCTCAGGCCCTCCCACTCGGTACAAAGAATAGGAAGTATCACAAGTGAATCAGAAGTTTTACAAGTTCCTAGGTGTGGCTGCAGCCGCTTCCTTCGCAGTCACTTCGCTCGCTGCGTGCGGTTCTGACAACGCAACAGGCGACAAGTCAGGCAACGATAAGGATTCCTCGCAGTCCAGCGAATCCGTCTCCGGCTCCATCAAGGGTGCTGGCGCTTCCTCCCAGGAAGCTGCCATGACCACCTGGACCCAGAACTTCATGAGCAACAACCCCGACGCCCAAATCACTTACGCTTCGGTTGGCTCTGGTGCCGGCATCGAACAGTTTGTGTCTAAGCAGGTTGCTTGGGCGGGCTCTGATGCTTACCTGGAAGGTGACGAAGTGCAGAAGGCTAAAGATCGCTGTGGCGCCGACGCATACGACCTCCCCACCTACATTTCTCCGGTTGCGGTGGTATTCAACTTGAAAGAGACCAAGAAGCTAAACTTGGATCCCGACGTAGTCGCCAAGATCTTCAAGGGCGAAATCAAGAAGTGGAACGATCCGGCTATCACCAAGTCCAACCCCGATGCTAATCTTCCCGACCTGGACATTACCCCGGTTCACAGGTCCGACAAGTCCGGTACTACCGAGAACTTCACTTCGTACCTGAACGAGGCCGCCCCCGACGTGTGGCCCGATAAAGCTGACAAGACCTGGCCTATTTCCGGTGGCGAGACCGGTGACAAGACCGCGGGCATGATTCAGGCTGTGCAGGGTACCGAGGGCACCATCGGTTACGCCGACGCCAGCCAGGCCGGCGACGCGCTGGGTGTTGCTTCGCTCAAGTCTGGCGACGGCTACACCGCCCCCACCCAGGAATCCGCCGCCAAGGCTGCTGATATTGCCGAGGCTGCTAAGGATCGCGCCGACGGGGACCTGGCTTTGAACGTGGTTCGCGTTCCTAAGGAAGAGGGCGCCTACCCGCTAATCCTGATCTCTTACGAGATCGTCTGCTCCAAGTACGAGAAGGAAGAGGGCAACGTAGTAAAGGCCTTCATGGAGTACGTAACTTCCGAGGAAGGCCAGAAGGCTGCATCCGAGGCCGCTGGCTCCGCCCCGATCTCTAACGAGCTCCGCGAGAAGATTCAGAAGAGCCTAGACAAGATCAAGATTGGCTAACTTCGCGATGAGGCGTTCGGTAGCGGGAAACCGTTACCGAACGCTTTCGCATGAGAGTTGGAAGTAGGAAGCGTATGACGGTCCAGGAAACGGAAGAAACTAGTTTGCTAACCGATTCCAGGGGAACCGGGAAAACAGGAAACGTAGTTTTTTGGGTTATTGCTTTGGCAGCTGGCATAACCATTTTGGCAACACTAGCCCTTGTAGCAGTGTTCTTGCTATTGCAGGCTAAGGACGCCATTCTTGCCCGCGGCAGAGTCTTTACCACCATGGGCTCGGCAAACCACGTCAATATTTGGGAATTCACGTTCCCGCAGGTTTTCGGCACACTACTGGGCTCGGCAATGGCAATGATCATGGCGGTGCCAGTAGCAATTGGCATCGCGTTGTTCATCAGCCACTACGCTCCTAAGCGGTTGGCGCAAACGCTCGGCTACCTGGTGGATTTGCTAGCTGCAATCCCGTCAGTAATCTACGGCTTGTGGGGCGCCCTCTGGCTAGTGCCCAAGCTGGTGCCACTGAACAAATGGCTAAACGCCCACTTCGGCTGGTTCCCACTTTTTGGAGGCACCGCATCGCCCACAGGGCGCACCATTTCCTCAGCCGCAGTAATCCTGGCCGTCATGATCCTGCCCATCGTCACCTCCATCAGCCGCGAAATCTTCCTAAAGACCCCCGGACTGCACGAGGAAGCAGCCCTGGCTTTGGGCGCCACCCGCTGGGAAATGATCCGCCTGGCAGTACTGCCACACGGCCGTTCAGGCATTGTGTCGGCATCGATGCTAGGGCTCGGGCGTGCCCTCGGCGAGACCATGGCAGTGCTCATGGTGCTATCGGTTGGCGCAAGCTATTCCTTCCACATCTTAGAGGCAGGCCGCCATTCCACCATTGCGGCAAACATCGCCCTCCAACAGCCCGAATCCACAGGCCTGGCGCTTTCCGGGCTATTCGCTACCGGGTTGGCGCTGTTCTTTATCACCATGATCGTCAACATGCTTGCGCGCTGGATTCTAGCCCGCACTAGTGCGAAGTGAGCCAAAATATGTCTAGTACTTCAAGAGCCCGTTCCTCCTCTTCAGCGCTGGCGCCGTCCTCGTCTTCCGACGCGCGCCCGGAAGCGCCCAAGAAAAACCCGTTCGCCCCTGAAGACCCAGCGCTAAACCGGCGCCGTGCCATCAAAGACAAAATATCCACGGTAGTAGTTTCAATCTGCTTCGTCCTGGCAATGATCCCGCTCATTTCGCTACTGTGGATCACGATTTCCAGGGGCGGGGCGCGATTGCTAAAAGACTTCCCGTACTTCATCGCCGTTTCCATGAAAGGCGTGTCGGGGGGTATGGACGCTGGCGGCATTTACCACGCCATAATCGGCACCCTAATAATCACCGTACTGGCAACGCTAATCTCGGCCCCCATTGGCCTGCTCACCGCCGTCTACCTAACGGAATACGGAGCGGGTAAAAAGCTCTCTAGCGCGATCATGTTCTTCGTAGACGTAATGACCGGGGTGCCTTCGATCGTGGCCGGCCTATTCGCTCTGTCGGCCTTCGCCCTCCTAGTAAAACCCGGCTACCAGGCGGGCATTGTGGGCGCGGTGGCACTATCGGTGCTCATGATTCCAACGGTGGTGCGCGGATGCCAAGAAATGCTCCTACTGGTACCCCACGAACTGCGTGAAGCGGCCCTGGCCCTAGGCGTTCCCAAATGGAAAGTAATCGTAAAAGTAGTGCTGCGCACCGCCGCCGGCGGCATAACCACCTCGATCATGCTGGCGATCGCCCGCATCATCGGCGAAACCGCACCGCTGCTATTCACCGCAGGTCTGGTCAACTGGATCAACTTCGACCCCTTCAAAGGCCAAATGACAACGCTCCCCGTATACGCCTACCGGCAATACTCGCAGGGGCTAGTGCCGTGTAAAGGCACAGGCGTGTGCGTCGCCGACATCAACTACCAGCGCGCGTGGGCAGCCGCCCTCGCACTAATAATTCTTGTAATGGCCATGAACATTATTGCGCGTGTAATCGCGACGGCCGTTGCCCCGAAGGGGCGCAACTAAGACCCCGAAAGGAAATGGCAGTGTCTACTCGTATTGAAGTTCGCAACGAAAACATCTACTACGGCGATTTCTTGGCCGTCCGCGACGTAAACATGGACATCGAACCCAACTCCATTACCGCGTTGATCGGCCCATCCGGCTGCGGCAAATCGACCTTCCTGCGCACCCTCGACCGCATGCACGAGGCCATACCCGGCGCCCGCGTCGAAGGTGAAGTGTTAGTCGAGGGCAAAAACATTTACGACAAGGATGTGGATCCGGTCCAAGTACGCCGCCTGGTAGGCATGGTGTTCCAGCGGGCAAACCCGTTCCCCACCATGTCCATCTACGAAAACGTGCTGGCCGGGGTCAGGCTAAACTCGCGGCGTCTGCCCAGATCTGAGGCCGACGACCTAGTCGAAGAATCCCTAAGAAGTGCGAACCTGTGGAGCGAGGTCAAAGACCGCCTCGACCGCCCCGGCTCCTCTCTCTCGGGCGGCCAGCAGCAGCGGCTGTGCATTGCACGCACCGTGGCCGTACGCCCAAAGGTAGTGCTCATGGACGAGCCGTGTTCTGCCCTCGACCCGATTTCAACCCTGGCCATTGAAGATCTAATGATCAAGTTGAAGGAAAACTACACGATCGTGATCGTCACCCACAACATGCAGCAGGCGGCACGCGTTTCCGACCGCACCGGCTTCTTCAACCTGGAAGGTGCTGGCAAGCCTGGTGTACTCGTCGAAATCGACGAAACCGAAAAGATCTTCTCGAACCCGTCCAACAAGGCAACCGAAGATTACGTATCCGGCCGTTTCGGCTAAAAACGCAAAAAGAAAGTGCGCACAACCAGCCTGGCTGTGCGCACTTTCTTGCGCCCGGACCGCGAGCGCAAACTCTACGCCGGCACAAGCATGTGCAACGGCAGGTATAAAAGCCCCGAGACTAGGGCGGCAGCAGGCATGGTCAGTACCCATGCTATGGCGATGTTGCCGGCCATGCCCCACCGGACGGCGCTGAGGCGGCGAGTAGCCCCGACCCCCATAATGCCGGCGGTGATGGTGTGGGTGGTGGATACGGGGGCGTGGAATACGTAGGCGGCTAGGTAGAGCACGGTGGCTGCTACTGTTTCTGCTACGAAACCGTGAGCGGGGTCGAGTTCGATCACCTTGCGCCCTAGGGTGCGCATGATTCGCCACCCGCCGGAGTAGGTGCCTGCCGATATTGCTAGGGCAGCGGCGAGTTTCACCCACAGGGGGATGGATAGTTCGCCGTTAGCGTCTACTCCGTGGTAGCCGCCGGCCATTAGTGCCATGACGATCACGCCCATTGTTTTTTGGGCGTCTTGGAGCCCGTGCCCTAGGGCCATTGCGGCTGCTGAGATGGTTTGGGCGATGCGGAAGTGGCGCATTGTGCGGTGGTATTGCAGGTTTGCGCAAAGGGCTAAAACTAGCTTCATCACTAGGTAGGAGACTATGAATCCGAGTAGGGGGGAGGCGAACATGGGGATGACGACTTCGCTTACGATGCCGGACCACTGCACCTGGGTGGCTGAGGCTAAGCCGGCTCCTACGAGTCCGCCTATCAGGGCGTGGGATGAGGATGAGGGCAGCCCAAACCACCAGGTGATCAGGTTCCAGGCTATTGCCCCCACTAGGGCGGCCAGGATTATCACTAGGCCGTGGAGGCGCAGGTTGGGGTCTGCTGCCTCGGAGTATTGGGTTATGTCGATGATTCCTTGACCAATGGTTTTGGCAACCTCGGTGCCTAGTAGTGCTCCCACGATGTTCATGCAGGCGGCCATTATTAGGGCGGCGCGGGGGGTTAGTGCACGGGTAGAAACCGAGGTGGCGATCGCGTTGGCGGCGTCGTGAAAACCGTTGGTGAAGTCGAAACTTAGTGCTAGTAGCACTACGAGTGCGACCAGGACCAATGTTAGTTCCACGGGTTAGGACTCCTTGATTGCGATGGTCTCGATGGTGTTGGCCAAAGTCTCGAAGGAGTCGATACCTTTTTCTAGGCAGTCGATGATGTCTTTTAGTTTGATGATCTCGACGGGGTCTAGATCTGATTTGAAGAGTTTGGCTAGCAGTTTGCGGTAGGCTAGGTCGCCTTCGTTTTCGAGGCGGTTGATTTCAACCCAGTAGTCGCGTAGGTCCGAAAGGCCGTTGAGGCGGGGCATGGCCTGGGCTGTTAGTTCGGAGCAGCGTTGGAGGGCGTCTACTTGGACGGAGAGCTGTTTGGGGAATTCGTCCACTTCGTAGATGACTATTAGGCCGCCGGCCTCGTCTACTTCGTCAACGCAGTCGTCGAGGGCGTAGGCCAGCATCTGGATGTCGTCGCGGTCTAGGGGGGTTACGAAAGTTTGGTTGAGTTTGCGGGAGATTTGGTGGGTTAGTTCGTCTGCGGCGTGTTCGACCTCGTGTAGTTTGTCGCGTAGGGGAGGGCGATCTGCCGGGGCGGCGTGAATGATTTGCGCTAGCAGTTCGGTTGCGTCCTGTAGGCGCAACGCAGTCTGGGCCATTAGTGCAAAAAATGAATCGTCCGAAGACTTCGACCGTTTGAAAATGCGGTTGAACATGTCGGCCTAAACTCCATTTCGTTCGCGGTATTGCAATAAAAGCCTAGTTTGAATCTAGGGCGGAAAAACTCAAATAGTCCTAAAAAGCTTCTTCTTTGGCGGGGCGGTCGCGCTATCTTCGTCGGGTAAATAGCGGTTTACCTTGGAGTTAACAACCGGGTGGTCGCAATAATGTGTGAGGAACAGCACTTATATTTTTTGGCGTTTTGGTCTAAATGTCCCAAGAAATGCTGCACGCGCAGTTGTGTTTAGGCAGGGGGGGGCGAGTGGGAAGCGCAGAAAAGACGCCGGACCGAGATGCGCCTGTCGGCGCGAAGGCCGCTCGTAGCGGCTATAAGTGGAGCCCGGGGCAAAACGGTCCGACGCCACCTACAGTCTAACTGGTTAGCGGGTGGAGTGCATGTACCCTGGTGAAGAAGTAGGCGAGCTGCCCAAAGGGTTAGAAAGCCTCCCTTTGAGTAAAGTTGTGAGATCATAGGCGCGTGAGTAAACAGGAAAACGCCGGTACATCCCCTGCGCGCCCCGGCGGGGGAACGCCTAACGGGGGCCCGCACCAACCGGTTTTTTACCTGACAACTGCCGTGGCCGGCCTCGTTCTGGCGGTTGGCGCGGTAAGCCCGTTTCCTGTTTTTGCGGCCCTAGTTGCCGTGTTGGTAGCGGGTTTTGCTATCCCGTGGGGTAAGGCGGCTCAGGCGCCCGCGCCACTCGTTTCCTCTACGGTTGCCCTCGCGGTGTCTTTAGTAACTTTGATCGTAGTCATGTTCACTGACGACTTTTCGTCTGTGCCCGCCTGTTTTTCTTTTGCGCTGCTAGCTACCTTTTTGGGCGAAATAGCCCGCGGGGCTAAGCGTTCGCGCATGTCCCTCTCGGTAGCGTGTTCCACCACGGGGGCAGCGATCGCTACTGCGGGCTCGTCGTGGGTGGCGCTAGGGCAAGACCCGCTTTGGCAGTTGATGGCGCTGCCGGTTGGGTTGATTGTCATTGTCGGCTCCAGCGCCGGGATAGTGCGGCGGGGGGTAGCCCGGGTGGGCGTTTCACTAATCGTTGGAGTTGTTGTTGGCATAATAGCCGCTGTAGCCGTGTCCCATTCCGCGCTTTTGTCGGGCCCGGCCAAGGTGTTTATGCCATCTTTGCCTTCCCCATTTTCGTCCCCATACCTACTGTTTCCCGTTTTTAGTGCCGTGCTTGCGTTAGGGGCATTCTTCGTTCAGGGGTTCGTGGCTGACTTCCGCAGGCTAGACGCAAAACCGGTACCGGCCTCCGCCCTCATCGCGACGGGGCTCATTATGCCACTGGCGATGTCTATCCCCGCGTATGCGCTAGCTAGGCTTGCCGGCGCCTAGGCCGGTATGGTTGAACTATGTTCACAATTGATGCTGATTTGCCCCGCAATCTTTACCCCCTAGCATGGCTGGTTGGATCCTGGCGCGGCTACGGCTCACAGGTGGTTCCCGGTGGCAGTGACCGCATGCTGATTCAAGAGGTCGAATTCGCCCAAGACGGCGACAAGCTAGTACAAACCGCAAAAACGTATAGCGCCCAGGCCAAAGAGGGGACTATCCCCGTAACCGCTACGGCTAAGCAGGGGCTTTCTCAGCTCGAGCGGGGTGAACTGGAATGGCAGGAAACAGCTACCTGGCAGGTGATCTCCATCGACGATCCGGGCTCGGGGCCTGTGAAGGCGCTGGTGCGGGTAGAAACGTCAGGAAGGGCCCAAAGCCAGGGTGAATGGGATGGGCTGGCCTCTGGGCCTCGTATTTCAATCAAGTTGGCTACGCAGTCGGGGGCCCCGGCTAAAGCCTCACGCATGTTTGGTCTGGTAAATAGTGAACTGTTCTGGACACAAGATGTAGCCCGCGGCGAGGGCGGAGGAACCGACTTTTCGGGACGCTTAGGGAAGGTGCAGGATGCAGATTGAGCCCAAGTTTGCCCCAGCAAGTCTACCTGCCGCATCGCCTCTGCTAGGTGGGCACGCTCCCGGCGGCGGCGTGGACGCGGCCGTTGCGGCCCACTATGGGGATCCGGTTGCCGAGCAGTGGGCTCTGCAGGTGGGGGCGGCACTTACTGATCTGTCTCATTTTGGCGTGGTTCGCGTAAGTGGGCCCGATAGGTTGAGCCTGCTGACAACTTTAGGGTCGCAGGTGGTAACTGACATTGGGGCTTCCTCGCGCGAGTTGTTAATGCTCGATGCCAGCGGGCATATTGCCTTTTCGGCCGGCGTAATCGATCGTGACCAGGTGGCTTATCTGATCACAGATGCGGGCCGCGCCGCCGAGTTAGCGGACTATATTTTGCGCATGCGTTTCTTGTCCAGGCTTGAGGTTGAAGTGGCAGGGGATTTGGCTCCTGTCGGCTTTACCTTAGGCGGGCCGTTGCAGCGGGCGCTGGCAGGCGAACTGGTGTGGGAGGATCCGTGGCCTGGAGTATGCGAAGGTGGGGCCTCCTATGGGCCGGCTGTCGAAGGTGCACCCCGATTCGCGATCTGGCTGGCCCCACGTCAGAAGCTGCAAAATGCCGTGGGTGCGGCGCTGCAAAAGGCGAATACTGGTTTCCCCCTCGAAACCGAGTTGGGTTACGAGGTGAAGGAACCAGCTCTGGCTGGTATTGCGGCCTGGGAGGCGTTGCGTATCCAGGCGCACAGGCCGCGTTACGGGCGCGAGGTAGATGCCCGCTCTTTGCCGCACGAATTGGATTGGCTGCGCACGGCTGTTCACCTGCATAAAGGTTGCTATTGCGGGCAAGAGTCGGTGGCACGCATAGTGAACCTGGGCAAACCGCCGCGCCGGCTCGCCTTTGTGTCGCTGGATGGTTCTACGGACGATCTACCTCGGGTGGGAACCGAAATAAAGGCGGACGGAAAGAAGGTAGGTTCGCTAACGTCTGTTGCCCGCCATTGCGAGGACGGCCCCATTGGGTTGGCCGTGGTCAAACGCGGAGCAAAGAGCGGGCGGGTGGATGTTGGTGGTGTGGCTGGGTTGGTTAGCGAGATTGTCAATTCTGAAGGTAAGGCGGATGTGTCGCCTACGGAACGGCCGGGGGCGGGGTTGCGTGGTTCTTTGGTGGGCTTGACTGGTGGTCAGAAGGCTGGCTTGGGCTTGGCTTAGTTGGCGTATTGGGGGTAGTAAGGCTGCCTTCGCGATGATTGCGGCCTGTGTTTTTTAGGTTCTTTGTCGTAACCTTAGTGGCGGCCTTGGGGCGCATAAACCCTTTATCTTAGTGGGGCTGCCCTTATCCTGCTTTTGGATTTTAAATCCTAGTATTTAGCGTCCTGCCTGCGTAAATGTTGCGTCTGTAGTGGCAAGTCCTGTTGTGGTGGGTGGTTTTAGGATGCGCAAAGTTTTATGCAATTGTAAACTTTTGGCTGTATTGCAGGGTTTACTATGCTTTTGGGGTTGTTGTGAGGCTACGTGGGATAAGTGAGGACGTGTGGGGTCCGGATCAGGAG
>NZ_ATUW01000014.1 GCF_000420405.1 Winkia neuii subsp. neuii DSM 8576
GAGGGACGCAAACACACTGCGGCTCCCACCCACGCAATGCCAACCCACCGCCCTCAGACATCCCACCCACAACCCACAAGGAAGCCTTGCTGCGAAGGTAAAGAACACAACAACAGCCAGCACCCAACGGTAACGCTGCCTACACCTACCCCCGAACCGAACAAGCCTGAACCCACAAGGAAGCCTTGCTGCGAAGGCAAAGAACACAACAACAGCCAGCACCCAACGGTAACGCTGCCTACAACTACCCCCGAACCCAACAAGCCTGAACCCACAAGGAAGCCTTGCTGCGAAGGCAAAGAACACAAGTCTTCCCACGCAATAGCTACACTGTAAATATAAGTGCATTATTTGGGCGCGAATCCAAGCGATTCGCGCCCATTTTCACTCTATAGTTTTGAGTCGTTTACTTACGGGCAGACGTACTTCGCTCGAAATAACCGCAGTGATTACCAAGACTCCTCCAATTAGCAAACGGGAAGTGAGGCTCTCGCCACCAAATCCAATGGCAAAAGCTGCGGCAAAAAATGGTTCGCTCGTAAGAATCAAAGCCGTCGTGGTAGCACTCAGTCGAGCCTGCGCCATGGTCTGTACCCCCAACGCAAAAAGACCTGCAAAAAACACCATGTAAAGCATTTGCATCCACTGAGTAGTACCTGCAGGAAGGGTTATCCCGCCCGGCAGGGCTACCAAGGTGCAAACTATCCCAAGAGTAATAAACTGTATCTCCGTCAGTTCAAGTTGGTTCCCCTTAGGTGCCCAGTGTCCCAAAAGCGCAATGTGGAGGGCGTAAAACAAGGAGCCCACAAGAGTTAATGCCTCGCCGGCGCCCGCGGACACCCCCCGCAGCGAAAGTATCCCTAACCCCACTCCAGCGAGCGATATAGCAAACCAGGTTACTGCTGGGATTTTAGTCCTAAACAAGCAAAATACTACCAAGGGCGTTAAAACCACATATAGGCTCGAGATGAATCCAGACACCGAAGCATGAGTATATTGCAACCCAATTGTCTGAAAAACCTGGGCTAACGAATACATAAGGCCCAGAACGATTCCGCGTCGCCAAACATCCATGTTCATTTTGCGTAGCCTGCGAGCGCTAAAGAGCGCAACAAGAATTCCAGCAAGTAGAAACCTGATCCCTAAAAAATCAAGGGGCGGCATTGTCTGAACTAAATCTTTAATAATGAAAAATGTTGAACCCCAAATGGCAGAAATCACTAACAGCGCTACTCCGGCTAATAGATCGAAACGCTTTAGCTCGCGCATGAGGTTCACCCTTCCTCTAGTACCTTAGCCCTAAAAGACCGCTTTAATGTTCTAAGACTAATTCATCTGGGATCGACCTTATAAATGACACTGACCACAACCTCGGTTGGGAGCTATCTCATAATAGGGGTACCGCGCCGCAGCTACGCTAATGACTAGGCCATTCTTTTGTCGTCTAAGAACTCATAGCAGTCTATCCATCAGACATGTAACAGGAAAATCGAATATTTACCCAACTTTCAAAGGTGCGGCAAAGCAGGTTACCTAGCAATCAAGCCGTCGCCGACTCCACTCAATAAAAGAGAGGGCCAACCTTTTGGCTGGCCCTCTGACTATCTATCCGCTAATCCTGGGAAATCGTATGGACGCGGATAGAATTCGTGGATCCAGGAGTTCCCGGCGGCATGCCCGCAACAATCACAATGTCGTCTCCGGGGGAGGCCAGATGCGATTCTTTCAGAAGCTGATCCACCTGGTGGACCATGTCATCGGTGTGACGGACCTCAGGAGTCCTATACGTCTGCAAACCCCAAGATACGGCAAGCTGAGCCCGGGTAGATTCGAGAGGCGTAAAAGCAAGCATCGGAATAGGGCTGCGCAATCTGGATAGGCGTCGTGCAGTATCACCCGACTGGGTGAACGTGACCATGAACTTCACATCCATCAATTCGCCTATATCCGCAGCAGCCTTGGTAATTACCCCCCCGCGCGTGTGTGGATAGGAGCCTAGGGGAGCAATACGTTCGCCCCCGTGTTCCTCAACATTCTCGATAATGCGCGCCATTGTGCGCACGGCCTCGATCGGGTAAGCCCCAATAGAGGTCTCTCCAGAAAGCATGACAGCGTCCGCGCCATCCAAAATCGCATTCGCGCAATCAGATGCCTCAGCACGAGTAGGACGCGGATTATGAATCATAGAGTCGAACACCTGGGTTGCTACAATAACCGGCTTTGCGTTTCGGCGTGCCAACTCAATTGCCCGCTTCTGCACCAGTGGCACAGATTCCAGCGGCATCTCGACCCCCAAGTCGCCACGGGCAACCATAATTCCATCAAAAGCATTGACAATCTCGATTAGGTTGTCGACAGCCTGCGGCTTTTCGATTTTTGCGATAACCGGAACATGCACGCCCTCTTCATCCATAATTTGATGAACATCTTTGATGTCATCTGCACTACGAACAAACGAAAGCGCGATCAAATCTGCACCAATACGCAGGCCCCAACGCAAATCCTCTCGGTCCTTCTGGGAAAGTGCAGGAACCGAAACAGCAACGCCAGGAAGGTTCAATCCCTTATGGTCAGAAACATGCCCAGGGACTTCGACAGAAGTGACAACATCCGTGTCGGTCACATCAGTAACGCGAACGGAAACGTTTCCGTCGTCAATCAGGAGCACGTCTCCCGGACGGCAATCGCCGGGCAGCCCTTTGAAAGTAGTTCCCACTTCCTTGGCGTCGCCCTCGACATCGCGAGTGGTGATCGTAAAGATATCGCCCTTGTGAAGGAGCTCTTTCCCATTCTTAAAGGTGCCCAAACGAATCTTAGGGCCTTGCAGATCTACTAGGACAGCTACCGCCCGACCAGACGATTTAGCAGCAGCGCGAACGCTTGAAATAACTTTTTCGTGCTCTTCGGCAGTGCCGTGCGACCGGTTGATACGCGCAACATCCATGCCGGCGTCTACCAGTGCTTGGACTTCCTCCGGAGAATCAGTGGCTGGGCCAAGTGTGCAAACAATTTTCGCTCTTCGCATGTTCTAAGGTTATCGGTTTTATGGCCGGTTCGTCTGATTTGGCAACGGATCAGCCTTTACCGTATCCCTCTCCTCCTCTATTTCGGTAGAACCGGTCTGATGATTCGCCTGCGCATTAGCGCCAGCATTTTGAGGAGCGGCACCAACTGCAGAGATCACCGTAGTTGAAGTCGCTTTACGCCCCAAAATTATATACGCAACGACACCAGCCATCGCTATCGCTGCGGTAGTCCAAACGTTTAAACGCAACCCAAAAATAATATGCGCCCGGTCTATCCTTAGCATCTCGACCCAAATCCGGCCTACGGCATAAAAGACAATATAGAGCGCAAAAACCTGCCCCCCGCAGAACTTCTTCTTGCGGTCAAGAAAAATAAGCATGCCCGCAGCAGCTAGATTCCATATAAGTTCATACAGAAAAGTGGGATGAAACAAGGTGCCAGGAGCATACTCAGGGGAAACATGAGCGGCATCGATCTGCAGGCCCCAGGGCAGATTGGTAGGCCTGCCAAACAACTCCTGGTTAAAGTAGTTACCCAACCTGCCTATAGCCTGCGCCACTAGAATTCCCGGAGCTATTGAGTCTGCAAACGGGGCCACCGCCGCCTTTCGATGGCGCAGGTAAACTGCACCAGCAATAGCTCCCCCGGCGACACCACCCCAAATCCCAAGTCCGCCATTCCAGATCTTTAATGCATCGATAGGCCTGGCACCTTCAGAAAAATAGAGCTGCCAATCAGTAATCACGTGATACAGGCGCGCCCCCAAGATGCCGAAGATAACGGCCCAGAGGCCTGTATCTAGTACCAGGTCTGGATCGCCTCCGCGATCCTTATAGCGTCGCTTACCAATAATGAAAGCTACGACGATGCCTGCCAGAATCGCCAAGGCATAAGCCCGCACGGGAATTGGCCCTAAATGCCATACTCCCTGAGACGGGGAAGGGATAGCGTTCCTCAAGCGCGCACCCCTCTGACTCCGTCAACCAGATCTTCGGCTAAAGCCTTCAAATCGGCCAGTCCAACGTTAGCAGGCTTATCCATCAAGGTCTTGATAAGTGCAGACCCAACAATGACGCCATTTGCGTACATACCGATGCGACGAGCCTGTTCCCCATTAGAGACTCCGAAGCCTACATTGACCAGTTCTGCACCAGACTGTCTACACCGTTCAACTAAATCCCGAGCAGAAGCATCAATATCTGCCCGTGCCCCGGTCACGCCCATGGTCGAAGCCGCATAAACCCACCCGGTAGAGCTCGCCACGACCTTCTTTAGTCGATGCTGCGGCGAAGATGGAGAAGCCAAGAAAGTGGTTTCCAGCCCGTGGGCAGCTGCAGCTTTTTGCCAATCTGCAGCCTCCTCAGGCGGCAAATCAGGAAGGATCATGCCACACCCGCCCGCATCTGCAAGTTTCTTGGCATAGGTATCGAGCCCCATGTGGAACACTAAGTTGTAATAGGTCATAACCATAACCGCAACCCCCTGCTCGGCAAGGGCTTTGGACGCCTTAAATGTATCGGCCGTCTTGATACCACCGGCCAGCGCCGCGCCAGCAGCCCTCTGGATGGTAGGCCCGTCCATAGACGGGTCCGAATACGGTTGCCCCAACTCGATTACGTCAAAACCCGCACGTGCCAGCACCCTACCAGCCTCAATTGAAGTTTCCAGATCGGGATATCCAGTTGTAAGGTATCCGACGATAGCTGCATCCCCGCGTTCGTTAGCCTGCCTAATTGCCTCAGATGCCTTCCTCATTACTTAGCCACCTTCACTGCCGTGCCAGAACCGTCGGACTCAATCGGATTCCCAAGATTAAACCAGTCGATCGCAGTTTGTACGTCCTTGTCTCCCCTGCCAGATAAATTCACAATTATTGTTGGAGGACGATCAAACCCCTGCTCTGCTTTTTGCCTACCCCATCTAATGGCTCCCGCCAAGGCATGTGCAGATTCGATAGCCGGGATAATCCCCTCGGTGCGGCACAGCAGCGAGAAAGCATCCATAGCTTCCTTATCTGTAATGGCATAGCAAGTTTCGCGTCCCTTGTGCGCCAAGTAGGCATGTTCCGGGCCTATTCCCGGATAATCGAGGCCCGCCGAGATCGAATGGGACTCTATGACCTGACCGTCTTCATCCTGAAGCAGATCTGCCCGCGAGCCCTGGAACACCCCGATAGATCCCCCATTGATCGAAGCGGCATGACGCCCAGAAGAAACACCCTCTCCGCCAGCTTCGCACCCGATCAGCTCAACGTCCTCGTCGTCAATAAAGGCGGTAAACATTCCGATAGCGTTGGAACCGCCCCCTAAACACGCACAAACTGCCTCGGGCAAACTGCCGGTCTTATCCAAGATTTGCTCACGTGCCTCGTCACCAATTATGCGCTGCAAATCGCGCACGATTGTGGGGAATGGATGAGGTCCTGCAGCTGTACCGAAAAGGTAGAGCGTGGAATCTACATTGGTCACCCAGTCACGGAAAGCTTCGTTAATCGCATCCTTTAGGGTACATGAACCAGCCGTCACAGAAACTACCTGCGCTCCGAGTAACTCCATACGGGCTACATTCAGCGCCTGCCTCCGAGTATCTTCAGCGCCCATATAAATGGTGCAATCCAATCCCATCAAAGCCGCAGCGGTGGCAGTTGCTACCCCATGCTGTCCCGCCCCAGTCTCGGCAATAATGCGGGTCTTGCCCATACGCTTAGCTAGGAGCGCCTGCCCCAATACGTTATTAATCTTGTGCGCCCCAGTATGATTTAGATCTTCACGCTTCAAAAAGACGCGCACGTTCCCACACTCTTTCGCGAAACGAGGGGCCTCGCTAAGGAGAGACGGACGTCCCGTGTAGTTCTTCGCTAAGTCTGTAAGTTCGGCGACAAAGCGTGGGTCTTCGCGAAACTTGTACCAAGCAGTTTGGACTTCTTCAAGTAGCCCCATCAGCGGTTCAGCAACATACTGCCCCCCAAAATCGCCGAAATAAGGGCCATCTACAAACGGGCCTTGCAAGAGCTTCGCCATACTAGAAATCCTTTCCCACTCTTCTATTTCTTGACTTAGCGAGTGCCGGGTGCGATCCTGCCGCAACCATTTCAGCAACCGCCGCCCGGGGATCCCGGTTCCTTACCAGAGCTTCGCCAATCAAAACTGCATCTGCGCCCTCGGCGGCATAGTCACGAACATCAGACGGACTAGCCACCCCCGATTCGGCAACGGCCACAACCTGCTCAGGAATGATGTCGACAATTTGGGCGAAATTATCCATGTTTACGTCCAGCGTGGTCAAGTCGCGAGCATTGACCCCAACGACCTTGGCGCCGGCATCTAAAGCCCGCAAAGCTTCAAGCCTGGAGTGAGCCTCCACCAACGCAGTCATTCCCAGCGAATGGACGCGCTCTACCAACGACACGAGAGCGTTTTGTTCGAGCGCAGCAACAATCAAAAGCACTAGATCCGCCCCGTAGGCACGCGCCTCGTGGATCTGGTAGGGCGTAACAATGAAATCTTTGCGTAACACCGGAATATCTACCGCTGCTCGTACAGCTGCGAAATCCTCCAGAGAGCCGTGGAATTTGTAACGCTGCGTTAGACACGATATTACCGAAGCCCCGCCGGCCTCGTACTGACTAGCCAAAGCCCCCGGGTCTGGAATTGATGCAATCTTCCCCTTTGAGGGCGAAGCACGCTTCACTTCAGAAATGACAGACACCGCACCATCGCCCCGCAAGGCCGCCACACCGTCGCGAGCCTCAGGTTGATTTAGGCAACGCCGTTTCAGTTCGTCGAGGTCGACATGCGCCTCGCGCTCCTTTGCATCAGCTACAGCGGCTGCCACCAGGTCATCGAGTACGTTCACAGTTGGAGTCCTTCCGTCTACGACAATGGTACCCGGCTCTAGGCATGATTCTTACCGTTGCCCAAGAACTGCGCCCCCTGCGACAACCGCACTGCCTGCAAGAGAGCTGCGGCCTTATTCCTAGTTTCGACATATTCGGTGTGAGGGTCAGAATCAGCCACGATGCCGGCTCCTGACTGCACTGAAGCCACCCCGTTGCACATCACTGCGGTCCTAATAGCTATAGCCAGATCTGCGTCTCCATCTAGATCCAGACGTCCAACCACCCCACCAAACACATTTCTTTGGGCAGGTTCGAAATCGGCAATTATCTCTAACGCACGAGGCTTTGGGGCGCCGGAAAGTGTGCCTGCAGGGAACGTCGCGGTAAGCGCGTCGAGAGCGCCCATTCGCGGCGCCAAGGTAGCACTTACTGTAGAACAAATATGCATGATATGGGAGAACTTCTTAATAGACATGAAGTCGTCGACGCTGAGCGTGGAGGGATCACAAACCTTAGACAGGTCGTTGCGCGAAAGATCGACGAGCATGGTATGCTCTGCGCGTTCTTTCGCGTCAGCAAGCAGCGATGCTTCAAGACGGGCATCTTCGGCGGGCGTTGCCCCCCTAGGCCGCGACCCGGCAATCGGGAAGGTAGTAAGGGTGTCCCCCTCAAGACGCATTAGAGTTTCAGGAGACGAGCCCACGACCGCAAAATTTCCTTCCGGCCCCGGCATGTTGAGTAGATACATATACGGGGAGGGATTGATTTGTCGCAGCACCCGATAGACGAGCAAAGGATCGACCTCTGTATTCATGTCAATGCGCTGCGATAGCACAACTTGGAAAATATTGCCCGCTTTTATGTGCTCCTTGGCGTCGCGCACCATCTGTTCAAATGCTTCTTGGCCCACGCGCTGGTGAATGTCGCCCTCTTCCCTACCCACGGCAAATACCTGTGGGACAAGAGGAGACAAAATCTTTTGCTGCATTTGCTCAATTGCTTCAAGAGAGCGTTGATATGCAGCTTCTGCACCCGAAGGCTTGCCGTTGAAGTTAATCGCATTCGAAATCAACCAGATTGAACCGTCGTAGTGGTCTACCGCGCACACCTCGCCCACTAGCGCTAAAGCTGCGTCCGGCACGGGAAACTCCGAGGGCTTAGTGGGCTTTAACGACGGCTCCCACTCACTGAGGATGTTCCACCCAAGCGAGCCGACGAACGCACCCGTAAGAGGAGGTAGACCGGGAATCTTCTTGTTGCGCAGCACCTGCAGCGCCTTTCGCAATATTGCTAGCAAAGGTCCAGTTGTGGGAATGCCCTCTGGCACCTCCCCCGTCCATGAAGCCTGCCCATCTGTGGCAGTCAAAATGGCCCTAGAACTCACTCCTATGAACGACCACCGGTTCCAGGCCCCGTCAAACTCTGCAGACTCCAGCAGGAATGTACCGGCACGGCCACCTCCCAACCTGCGGTACAAGCCGATTGCGGTTAGCTCGTCGGCGACGATCTTGCGAACCACTGGGACTACCCGCCACTGTTGGGCCAGCTCGAGGAACTCTTCTTTACTTGGCCACTGCCCGCACTTCATTTCTTTCTCCCATTAGCTCCGTCACCGAAATGTTCGAACTCATGAACAGATATTTGCAATCTAAGTTGGTAGCCGAAAGCATGTCCAACCTGTCTTACTTGTTGGCATCTTTTTGCTTTGCCTTACCCTCGTCTGGCTGAGCCAACAGATCGACGACAACAATCAAAGTGTCAGTACCCGTAGCTTGTTCAGCTGGAATAACCAGAAGAAGGCGCGATCCGAGCGTTTGATCGGCAACTAGTTCGCGCACACCAGGAAAAGTCTTAGCAATATCCACTAGCTGCGGCCCTTTTGGCCACGTAAATGCCACTTCCTTTGAGTCAGACCAATTCCACACTCCGTACTGAACTACCACCTTGTCGGTAGCCGAGATTTGTTTGCCATCGCCCTTCACCAACACTCCTAGGTAGGGGCTGAGGGGCGCCTTATCTGAGTGCGAGACAAGTTGCGGAAGCCCATTTTCAATTTTTATCTTCGCAGGCGCGTCCGCAGGTTCCAGCCGCTCCCCAATAACTGCAGTGGGCAAAATGTCAATGACTGCTATTTCCATCGTTTCTTTGCCGTCGCGCGTCGCAGGCCGCGACACTACTACGCGAGATCCTTCAGTGTGACCTATTACTAAAGGGGCCATCTCGCGGGTGAGATCGTCGTTGGTAGCGGTTGCCTGGATTAGCTGAGGGCGGGATCCTGGCGACAATATTTCGCCGGTTTCACCAGAAAATACAGTCAAGTTGAGCAGCACAGGCATGCCCGTCTTTACTACCTGGCCACTACCGCGAATCGTGGTTCTTACCCGCTGCCTACCCTGGGGATAGGGGATTGGAAATTCGGCCACTGGAGCGGCACCAAGGCGACCCGCCACCCGCAGACTCTTCGGGGAAGCATCCCCTCCGGGCAATACGAACATCACCAAGGCAATAGCGAGGGCGCATACCGCCGCAACCGCAAACGCCGGCCACATGCGAACCAATCGCTTCTGCCAGGAAAGTTGTGCCTTGCGTCGGCCCTGAGCCGTAGATGAGTGAGCGCCCACGTCCTACCCTTCTATGTCACTAATCAGTTTCTCTACCCTGCCATCTTCAGATTTAAGGGGATCCCCCAGAACGATTGTGCCGTGAGAACCGTCGTCTAAACGCAAATGAGACCAGTCTGCCGAGAGGTCTCGCCTATATTTTTTGGCTGCTGCTATCGCGGCGCCGCGTAGACGCGCACGAGTAGTCTTTGGTGGCTCAAGGCGGGCGCGATCGACCTGTTCCGGAGTGACTACCTGTTTGAGCAGCCCCCTACTCAACATACTTTCAGCAAGTCCGCCCTGGGTTACATCGTGATAAGCCAGGTCTAAACGCGCTATAAGCGGGGAGGTAAACGACACATTATGACGGCTTTTAGCCCGTTCGAGTAGCGCGAGCTTCGCAACCCAATCCACTTCAGTACGCAAAGGTTCCAGATCGTTTTTCCGCAGGCAGGTTAGGATCTTATCCCACTGGCGCATCAGCGAATCGGCCTCCGGGGTATCGGAGTGGTCAGCTCGCTCGACTGCGTCAAGGAAAGCTTGCTGTACATCTAGGGCACAAGCAGTCTTTCCGTTTCGCATTTCAAAACGCGTCTTTGCCGTAAGATCATGATTTATCAGGCGGATCGTACGCATCGGATCGGCAATTTCTAAGCCGGTAAACCTTATTCCCTGTTCACTTGCGTTCAGTACTAAATGCGTCATCCCAACTTTCAACCAGGTAGAAGCTGGAGAGACATTGGAATCACCGACTATTACGTGCATTCGCCTATATAGTTCCGAATCGGCAAGTGGTTCGTCCCGAGTATTGATAATAGGTCGAGACCGCGTAGATGCCGAGGAAACGGCGTCCCACATGATATCTGAACGCTGTGAAAAAGCATATCCGCCCTCGCCCCGCACCCAGCCTGCGCCGGTAAGTATCTGTCTAGTTACAAAAAACGCCACTAAGGAGTCAGCAACAGAGCGGAAATCGGCCCGCCTGCGCAACAAATAATTCTCGTGGCAGCCGCAAGAATTGCCCTCAAAATCGAGATTGTTCTTAAACAGGTGGATACGCCCGGGAACCCCCCTTTCAGCAAGCCGTTCATTCGCAGAAAGCGCTAGATCAGAGAGAATTTTTGCCCCAGCCTGATCTTGGCTAACCAAATCAGTAAGCCCATCACATTCGGCAGTGGCATATTCCGGATGAGCACCTACATCGAGATATAGCCTGCCCCCATTTTCCAAAAACAAGTTTGTCGAACGATTCGATTCCAGCAATGGGGAAAACAATTCCCGTGCCGCTTGCTCGGCGTCCAGAGGTGGCGCACCAGCCTCGGTAGAGGCGCACGTAATGCCATATTCGGTTTCGATCCCGATTACTCTGCGAGTCACTGTCCGCCCTTTTGCACAAATCCCTGCACAAACGACTGGGCGTCTGTAGCTAACACCGAATCGATTTCATCTAATAAATCGTCGAGCCCCGCTTGTTCTGACTTTATATTCGATTGGATCTGCCCGCCCTCGCCTTCGATATTTTCCTCGCCGGGGCCCCCATTTACTTGTTCTTGCATCTTAGTGCTCTCCTATCATCTGCCTTATAAATAAATCCAAATCGCCTGCCTCTGCCGCCCGTTGCACGTCCTCGGCAACAGGTTCTTCTGGTTCTGGCAGCCGCAGCCTAACAAGATTTTTCCCACCTGGATCTAAAACCAATGTCGTCCAGGAGGCTTTTTGCAGCTGCGGCAGGAACTTTACAGCAGCTCCGCGTAAGGCCGCCCTAGTGTCGGCGGGAGCAGCCATACTAGCCTGCTGAACCTGCGCAGGGCTGAAAATCCGATCTACCCGGCTTCCTAGCTTGTGGGCAAGTGACATTCCTGGGCGCAAATCCGACCACTGCAGATCCATCGCAGCAAGAACAGGATCGTCCCAACCAACACCTCTGCGCGATCGCATAGCCTCCAAAAGATTGTATTTAGCGACCCATTCAATCCTACGCGCGGCTAGTTTTCGTTCCCTGCGCAAATCTTCTAGGGTTTCGGTCCACACCTCGTGCACCCGCTTGCGCTCGTCTACCAGGAGACCCCGTTTACTCAAACTATCGCCTACGAGCTCCGCTATGGTCAGCTGGTGCTCTACGGGGTTCAGTTCTGCCCCCGATCGCACCGGTATGCGCATGTCTAAGCTGAGATTGTGCGAAACTGCAGACACGTACGGAACCGGATCGCCAACAATGCCAATGGCGTCGAGTTCAAGCCCGCCCCCACCACTTTCCAAATAGGTGAGCAAAAGATCGACTGTGCCCACCTTAAGGTAGATCGAATAGTCGAACATGTTCGCATCCCCGACTATTACATGGAGCCTACGCCATCTGTCGGCATTAGCATGCGGTTCGTCGCGAGTGTTGATGAGTGGGCGGTTAAAAGTAGTCTCTAACCCCACATCATTTTCTATGTAGTCAGCCCTTTGCGAGATCTGGAAACCGGCGCTCGACGAGCGTTGGCCCCGCCCGACCCGACCAGCCCCACAGAGAATTTGGCGTGTCACAAGGTGAGGGAGCAAGACTTCGATTACGTCCTCAAAAGGCACCTGCCGAGAAAGCGAAT
Source organism: Winkia neuii subsp. neuii DSM 8576 (assembly GCF_000420405.1). Lineage (GTDB taxonomy): Bacteria > Actinomycetota > Actinomycetes > Actinomycetales > Actinomycetaceae > Winkia > Winkia neuii. The sequence goes on from NZ_ATUW01000014.1 coordinate 12,054, forward strand.
AATTCTCGTGCGCACCGTAGGATGCGCCCTTACCATCGACGTTGTTCTTGTAAAGCGCCAAAGACCTGCCGTGGTCTTGAGCCGATTGAATAGCCCTGGCCGCGACAGCTTCTGCCGCCCGATCGTACAAAACAGCACCAAGTGCAGAAGAAGCCTCAGGAGAAGAGTATTCGGGGTGGGCGTGATCCACGTAAAGCCTGCCGCCATTTTCTATAACCACCGCGGGCGAGGACGGGAGTAGCGCCTCTTGGCGAGTGGGGCGTGCCAGGTATTCAATGTCTCCGCTAGGAGCAGGATGGGCAGGATCGTCAGTAAGCTGGGAAGGGTGTGCACTAGCTCGATCTAATCTGTGCCCACGCATGTCATTCAAAGGATCCTCGCCAGCGTAATCCCATCCGGGAGCCACCTTCATAGTGTTGCCATAGGCAGAAACTGCCAACGCGGAAAGAGCAATCGCACCGGCAGAGACATCGTCAGGATCAGTTACTCCATACTCGGTCTCAGTCCCTATTAGCCTCATCCTCGTCCTCCCATGGGATTATTCTAATAACTTTCGAAGAGGGCATACCTGTCCATTCTTCAGCTACGTTCGCCCCTCCTAGCTCGCGGGCACCTGTAACCTGCTCGTCTACTGCAGAGCGGATGTGGGCAGCGACGATACCCCCGCCCTCGCCTGCCAGGGCATCTTTCACTGCCGCCCGTTTTATGGCCTCAACCGCACTGGCTATAGTTGCCCCAGTTAGCGTATCTGCAAGGTAAATTGGGCGAATTGTTCCGTCGCGCAGCTGTACGCTGAAGATCTGAGTGCGTTTAGACTTCTCAAAAAGCCACTTCCGGGCCAGATCGCGCAACTCACCAATCGGGGCCTCACTCGGCAGATTATCCGGCATGTGAATGCGCAAAATCTCGCTCGCGCCGGAAACTGAAGGCCTATCAATCCGGATGTGCACATCCAGCCGGCCGGGTCGCAAAACGGCTGGATCAATCATATCTTCGCGATTAGAAGCCCCAATAATTATCACGTTTTCTAGCGATTCCATACCATCCATTTCGGCAAGAAATTGCGGTACAATCATTGTTTCGACATCGGAGGAAATACCGGAACCGCGAGTTCTAAACAGGGCCTCCATTTCGTCAAAGAAAATCACAACTACCCGCCCGGAGGCTGCAAGCGCACGCCCTCGAGCAAATAAAGCCCTAATCTGGCGCTCCGTTTCACCCACAAATTTATTCAATAGCTCCGGCCCCTTGACTGACAAAAAGTAGGCAGGGTAGGCAGAAGAGCCTAAAGAATTTGCGACCGCCTTTGCAATCAGAGTTTTGCCACAGCCGGGAGGACCATAAAGCAATATTCCCCGCGGCGCAGAAAGCCCAAAAGAGGCATACAACTTGGGGTGCTTAAATGGCAGCTCTACGGCATCGCGTACGCGCTCAATTTGCTTCGCGAGTCCCCCTATGTCGGCGTAAGTCACTTCGGGGGTAGAAGGCGTGAGTAACTGTTCCACGTCCTCGCGAACGACTTTCTCAAAAGCGACGTTAGAACTCGGCTCGTAAGCCAAAGAATCCCCTGAGCTAATTCTGCCATGTCGCAGTGGCCCAGCCAAAGTCAAAATGCGCTCTACTCCCCCGGAAGTTGTAGCCACCACTCTGTCTGAACCGAGTGTTTGCCGAACACCAGCAATCTCACCTACGCGCAACGGCTCCAAAACGCCGCTGACAATAAAATCGTCAGAAAGCCTAACCCTACTACCCACAGAGATGTCACTAACATTCACGTGCGGGGCGGTCTGCACGCGCATTTTCTTATTGCCAATCGTGACTTCAAGCTCATCGTCGAACACCTCAACGACAGTCCCAATTTGACTGGGTGGAACCGCAATTTGCTCCAGCTGAGAACGCATCATCGCCAGCTGCCCCCGAGCCGCGTGCAATGCCTTCGACAGCCGTTCGTTCTTTTCGCCTAGAGAGACCAACTCTTTCTTCAGTGCCTCTTCACTCATCAGTTTCCTCCACTCCGGCGAGGTCGACACGCCGCTTCAGATCGCGCGTAACCTTCCGCACCTTTTTCGCCGCAATAGTCCGCTCCCCGAGTTCTTGAGGTTCCCAGTTTTGTACTTTGTCCCACTGTCCAGAATGGCCTTTTGCCGAGGGTGCAGGACGCAATCCCTTTCGAGGGGCGGAAACCCCCTCAGCAAGAGTGCGAGCAGTAATTAAAAATCCAGTGTGGCCTACCATAGAGTGTTCGGGGCGCACAGCCAACCCCTCAACGTGCCATTCGCGCTCTGACGCCTCCCACGAGTGGATCGCCACCCACCTTCCCTGCTTTTTCATTTCCTCGACAGTGCGGGAAAGCTGAGTCACTGTGGCTACGTATATACAAAGAACGCCGCCACTTACTAGCGCTTCGTAGGCCGGGAAAAGACATTCCCAGGGAGCAAGCATGTCCAGTACCACGCGGTCCCACTGATGGTGCCCAAGTGCAGGCACAACCTCTTGGAAGTCACCTACCTCCACTTGCCAAGCCGGATGCCGCTGGCCGAGCCACATGTCGACGTTAGCTTTAGCGATTGTTGCAAAATCCTCACGTCGCTCAATAGATATGAGTTCCCCGCCTTCGCCTATTGCGCTGAGGAGGGACATCGAAAGTCCCCCAGAGCCGACTCCGGCCTCTAGCACCCTAGCACCCGGAAAAATATCGGCGTACTGAATTATCTGGCCACAGTCTTTGGGGTAGATAATGGTCGCTCCCCTTGGCATCGAGAGCACGTAATCTTTCAACAGAGGGCGAAGCGCTAAGAATTCGGTTCCCTCCCGAGCCGTTACCACGTACCCTTCAGGCTTGCCGATTAGTTCCGAGTGGGCGAACGAGCCACGAGAAGAGTTAAAAAAGCCCTTCTCGGTCAGCTGAATAGTATGCAATCTTCCTTTCGGGTCGGTTAATTGGACTAGTTCTCCGACTTTGAACTCACCAACATGCCTTGCCCGGCCACTCATTGCTTCCATCCTCCTATGGTAACGACGCGAGCAGTAGCTTTCGATATTAGGAACACCTAATCTTACTTTTCTGCATCAAGAGCAGTCTCAGATGTCAGTGCCCTGCGATAGTTTTAAGAGCATGACGTCTTTTGCCCTCTCACCTTCTCGAGCTGCAGACTTCCTTTCCTGCCCGCTCAAGTTCCGCTACCGCGTAATAGATAAGCTCCCTGACCCGCCCTCAGAGGCAGCTTTGCGTGGAACGCTCGTGCATTCGGTTCTAGAACATCTATACAAGAATGCGCCTAGTAAGAGAAGACCGCAGGACGCTTTAGACCTTCTGCCGAAGGCTTGGAAGACACTTTCCCAGGCCGACTACGTTCCCGAGGTACTGCCTACCGCGGAAGACGAACAGAAAATGCTTAAAGCAGCCCGGGAATTGGTGAAAAGTTACTTCCACATTGAAAATCCACAAATGCTCGCCCCAGCTGCCATGGAACAGTTTGTCCGCACCAAGGTAGGAGGGTTGAGCGTGTGCGGCTTCATCGACCGAATCGATGTTTCCCCCAGGGGAAAAGTGCGCATAGTGGACTACAAAACCGGCAAATCGCCGTCGCCAAGATTTCAAGATGACAAAATCTTCCAAATGCTTTTTTACGCCATGATGTGGCGTGCGGATCGCGGAGAAATACCTGCCCGGCTACAACTAATTTTCCTAAAAGACGGTCGCGTGCTTACGGTAGACCCAACCGAATCTCAAGTGCGGCAGATGCAAGAGCGAGTTTTACATATTTGGGAAAGTATTTCTCAAGCTGCGCAAACCGAATCTTTTACACCTCGCAAGTCTCCACTGTGCAAGTGGTGCGCTTTCACTCAATACTGCCCCGCATTCGGCGGGGAGCAACCACCCCAACCGGGCGAGCGCACAAAGGAATTATTGAGTGCGTTCAACTAGCTCTACGGCCTTGCCGACGGTGAGCTCGGCCAGGGAATGAAGATGGTAAACCGTGGGGTAATCCTCCACCGGGGCTACGCCCTGTACAGCCACTACTGCTGCTCCGGAAGCAATGCCAGCCTGCAAGCCAGAATTCGAATCCTCAACCACCAGACACTTCCTTATGTCGACACCAAGTTTTTCTGCTGCGCGCAAATAGGGATCTGGAGACGGTTTGGGATTGTCTACTTCATCGCCAGCAACCGTAGCCGAGATACATCCTGCGGGGGCATTTTCAGCAACCGTAGACACTAGACAATTCGGGCTAGAAGAAACGATACAAACTGGGATCTGGGCATTAGCAAATTCTTTTAGCACCGGAACAACCCCATCAATCCAAGGCACCCCATTTTGCCGGTAATGGCTCTGCATAGTTGCAATAATCTGAGCACTAACCTCCTCGGCCGTGGCTTCCATGCCGGTCTGGTCGATCATTATTTGGGAGGCTCTAACGATTGCCTTGCCAACTAGCTGCTTTCCATCGCGCTCACTCCACACCCGACCATGGGCCTGCACCACCTCCCGTTCTGAGGCAATCCAATAAGGCTCGGAGTTGACAATGGTACCGTCCATATCCAGCAGCAGCCCGGCAACACTTGTTGAATTAGGATTTTTGGTCATGGCTCAATCGTATCGGCCTAACGTAAGCTTATTTACATGGACTACCGGTTTGTAGGGAATTCTGGATTAAGGGTTTCAACACTAGGGTTGGGTACCCTGACATGGGGGCGCGACACCGATACCACGGACGCAGGCGCCTGCTACGACTTATTTCGTGAGGCCGGCGGCACCTTCATAGATACTGCTCCTAACTACGGGCAGGGGTTGGCCGAACAAACCCTAGCTCCACTACTTACAAAAGATCGCGATGAAGTTGTCTTAGCAACCAAGGTGGGGGTAAATGCTGGACACGTAGACGCTTCCAGGAGGGCGATCCTTACCTCGCTCGATGCCTCCTTGAAGTCACTGCACACAGACCACGTCGACTTGCTTTTAGTGCAATCCTGGGACCGGCAGGTTCCCACCCAAGAAACCTTGGATGCCCTCGCCCACGCGGTATTCCAGGGCAAAACCTGCTACGTAGGCTGGTGCAACCTAGATGCCTGGCAACTCACCTACTTACAAGCCTCTAGCCCCATTCCATTAGTGGCGCTAGAAAACGAGTACTCACTACTAAATCGCGAGGTCGAACAGGCAACGCAAGCGCTGGATTTTATAGGCACGTCCCTGCTAGCTTGGGCGCCGTTGGGGCGGGGTGTGCTAACAGGAAAATATTCATCCTCTACTCCTCCAGATTCCAGAGCTGCCAGCACACATCTGAGCGGATACGTAGCCCCTTACCTAAACGAAACCTCAGCCCGCAAAGTCGATGCAGTGCTCACGGCTGCAAACGGGTTAGAGCGTTCTGCTTCAGAAGTAGCCTTGGCGTGGGTACGAGACCGCCCGCAGGTAGCTACTGCGATAATAGGGGCGCGCACACCGGCGCAGCTACAAGTAGACCTACGGGCGGACTCACTAACTCTGCCAAGCCAGATCGAGCGGGCTCTGGCAGATGCTACTAGTCTTCTATAGAGAACTCTTCGTATTCGTCCTCGTCATCGTCGTAATAGTCGTCAGAATCTTCGATATCTGACTCCTCTTCATCTTGCTCGTCATCCTCGTCGAGATCGTCGTCCTCGTCAGAATCGTCGACGATGTCGAAAGGTAACTCGGCCTCATAGGCGGTAAACAGAGCATTGTCGTAGCGGAAAAAAGCATCTTCCAAAGCAGACTCGGCTTCGTAAACCTGGTCTGAGTCCGGATCGTTGTCGCGAGCAGCGGTAAAGTGCACCCTCAACGCATCTATCAGACGTTCCAATTCCAAGGACGGATCTGGCATAATAACTCCTTAAGTTATTGCAGATGCAACTGGTTGCGAACCATCGACACCATCAAGTCAGTTCCCTTGATATCTGCCGTTTCGCGCGGACCAACCACTTCTGTCTTACCTTCCCTGGTGACCAGCTGGCTTGCGCCGCCGTCAGGGCCTAAGGGAAGGATAACCCATTCTTTACCGGGCTCATAAGAGGTAGTCATGTCGCAACCAGCAATCAGATCGCGAATGTTAGAAACTACGACGCGGGCATGGGCTCGAGCCGCATCGGCACGTTTAGATTCCTTAACGTCAGTAATATCGCCGACTGCAAACACTCCAGGGTGGTCCTTCACCTGCAGATGCTTATCGACGTTGACCTGCCCGTTCGGGCGCATCACCTGGCCAAATGAGGAAACCAGGTAATCGGAGTTGGTGCGCGCCCCATAGCAAAGGAACCAGATGTCGCCTTCGATCTTCTGCCCGTCTACGGTCTCGACCTCGAACGGGGATAGCACGCCCACGTCGGAGCCCGGCATGTAAGCCAACGGTGAGCCAAGCACCAGCCGTACGCCGCGTTCTTCGAGCTGCTTGGTAATGGTGTCGCGCAGCTCGTCTACATAGCCCGGAGTGCCCAAGATAGTATCGGCCTTATCGACCATAACGATTTCGGTGTCTGGGAAGTTGGACGATATTTCGCCAGCAAATTCCACGCCAACGGTACCTGCTCCGACGAGCATAACCCGCCGCGCCCGAGCCAGGTTCTCGCGAGTCTGGCTTAGACGCGCTTTAGCTACCTCGGATTCAGTGACATTGTACTTTGCGGGGTAAGGGCAAGAGGTACCGGTTGCCAGCACAATGTAATCGGCCTCGATTGGCTCATGGCCGGAAACATATACCGTTTTGCCCTCGACGCGCTGGACCGTCCCATGCACAACTCGCCCATTGGAAACAAGCTTAGAGTAAGGCATGAAAATTGTATGCCCCCAGCCCGAGTCGACAGCTGCACGCAAGGCAGCTGCATGGTGAACAAACTGGTCCCTTCTTTCGATCAGTGTGACATCCGCGATGTCGTCTAGACCACCAGCAACTGTGATGCCGCCGTAGCCACCACCAATCACCACAACTTTGGCCATTACTCCTCCAAATACGTATCTAACTCGCTTACAAGTCTAGCGAACAAGATGGATAACAGGCACCCGGAAGTCCCAAGTTTATCTGCTTACAACTCGGCGGCTAGGCCTTGTTCCAGGCCGCGGGCAATATTGGGGACAAAAAATCCCGGCCCTTTTAGCACTTTTCCGTCCGCACGGTAGATAGGTTTTCCATCTGCGCCGAGCTTGGACATGTTGGAGGCTTGTACTTCTGCCAGCACCGCGGGCAGGTTAATCCCGCACTCTAAGGCCATTCCGTAGACGACGTAAACCAAGTCGGCGAGCGCGTCTGCGCTCTCGATTACGTCTCGGGTCCCATCATCGGCGCCAAAAGCCTCTTTTACGCCTTCTTCGAGTATCTTTCCTGCCTTTTCGCCGTAGACAGCGGTGACGAGCTCAGTAGTTTCCTCGAGGATTAACGACATGCGCATTTGCACCCGCTCCCTATCCACAGAAGCAGCGTCAGTTTTAATTGGCAATCCGTATACCTGGTGGAACTGGCGCACTAGCGCCTCGGGGTCGCGGCTGGAAGGAGATGCCTGGCTACCGGGCCCATTCCAAGGTTCACGAGGACGACGCTCATCTTGCGGAAGTAGGGAATACACCCACTGCCCCTTTCCACGCCCGACTCCGCGGCGCAGCCCCTCGTAGGCGAAACCGTTGCGCCAGGCGAGCTTTCTGGAAGCCCAGTTTCCCTGCTCAATTTTCCATTCAAGCCGCTGGCATTCGCCGGCGAAAGCCTGATCCAAAGTTGCTCGAAGGGCGGCATCTATATAACCCTTGCCACGCACCCTAGGCGCCAGCCAGAATCCGATTTCAAAGCCTTCAAACGTTTTTCTGTACTCCAGCGATCCCACCACAGGCGCACCCTCTTCTAGACGGATCACCCAGGAGGCTCCCCCGTCGTGCCAAACTTGCGGGATGTAGGTGTTAACCCAGTAACGAGCATCCGCCTCGTTATATTCGTCTGGGACAGTAGTCCATTTTTGAATCAGGGGATCGTTGCAGGCCCTTACAATGCTGGGCACGTCTGCCTCGCTAGGCTGATTTAGAACAATCTCTGATTTTATTTCTGACTGCATGCTGGCCTCCAGGCGATATAAGAAAACCCCGGCGAACCGGGGTTTATCCTTGTGCGCGGAGGGGGACTTGAACCCCCACGACCGTTTAAATGGTCACTAGCACCTCAAGCTAGCGCGTCTGCCTATTCCGCCACCCGCGCAACAAGGAAGAATTTAGCACACATTTAGCTCCCGACACCAATCCGCTATCGAAAATCTCGAGACCCAAGCGAGACATCCCCGCAAAGCTGCACTAATTTGTCAGCCACCACCGCCATGACTCCGTCGCAAGCTTCTATCTTGCCTCGCACTGCCAACGCCTCAGAACCGGTTGCCACCTGCCTATATCTTTCCCATAGCCCGGGCGAACAAATCACATTGGCCAGTCCTGTTTCGTCCTCCAAAGACAAAAATGTGGTTCCTCTCGCAGTATGAGGACGCTGGCGATGGGTGACCAAACCCGCAGTCCACACGTGGGAGCCAGACTGGAGTTTAGACAATTCTGAAATTGCCAACACCTTTAGTGTTAAAGCTTTACGAAAATGAACAAAGGGATGTACTCCCAAAGAGACGCCGGTTGAAGAAATATCCGCAACCATGCGCTCATGCTCGCCCATCGCCCTCAACCTAGGAAAAGTAGAAACTGGTGCTGTCCCCGGCAAAAATGGCTGGTAGACAGCTTTTTTAGAAGCAGGATTCGCTACAGCTGCCCCGGCCCACATGATTTCTCGGCGTTGCACTCCTGTAAATGCAAAGGCTCCCGCCTGTCCTAACGCCTCGAGTATAGAAGCTGGAGCCCCGGTGCGTTCCGCAAAATCCTGCAACCCTTCATAGGGGCCAAACAAGTTCCTCTCGTTTACTATGCGCTCGGCCCAGTTACGGCCCACCCCTTTGATTGCGGCCAGCCCTAAACGCACTACCTTGTTAGGGCGAACGTCCAAAATGGTCTTACCTGTAATCCGATCCCTACTCCCGTTTCCCTCTTGCACCTCGGGCAAAACTTGCGAGCGATTACAGCAAGGTCCCATCACAGCTACCCCGTGCCTTCTGGCGTCGGCCACCAAAGATTCCGGAGAGTAAAACCCCATTGGCTGAGCCGCGAGAATGCCGGCATAAAAATATTCCGGATAGTGCACCTTCAGCCACGCCGAGGCATAAACGATGTAGGCGAACGAGAAAGCATGCGATTCGGGAAAGCCAAACTCAGCAAATCCTTTCAGCTGAGCAAAAATCTGTTCTGCGGTTTTTTCACCTATCCCCTTTTGAGCCATGCCCCATAAGATGGCAGGTTCCAAACGGGCCATCTTTTCAGCCGATCGCTTCGCCCCCATAGCTTTGCGCAATTCGTCTGCCTCAGCAGGGCTGAGACCCGCCGCATCCACAGCAATTTGCATCAGCTGCTCCTGGAATAGTGGAACACCTAGAGTTTTTTCTAGAGCTGGCTTTACTAGCGGATGTAAATACGTGACTGCTTCGCGCCCATTGCGCCGGTTGATGTACGGATTTACCGCCTGCCCTTGAATAGGGCCCGGCCTGATTAACGCAACTTCCACAACTATGTCGTAAAAAGTACGTGGCTTCAGCCTGGGAAGCGTGTTCATCTGCGCTCTAGATTCGACCTGAAATACCCCGACCGTATCTGCCTTCTGGAGTAGTTCATATACCCGCTCATCTTGCGCAGGCATGTTATGTAAAGCCAGCGGCACATCTCTAGCTTCATCTTTTTGAATTCCGTCAAATGCTATCCGCAAAGCCGTGAGCATGCCTAGGCCCAAAAGATCAAATTTAACTAGTCCCGCATCAGCGCAATCGTCCTTGTCCCACTGCAGCACAGTCCTATTCTTTAGCGCCGCCCACTGCACGGGGCAAACCGAGGTAACGGGTTCGCGCGTAAGCACCATCCCTCCAGAGTGCAAACCTAGGTGCCTGGGAAGGCGCAGCAACGCCTCAGAAATTTTAGCCACCTCCTTCGGAATCCCCCGAGCTCTAGTGATTCTTGTGTGCGTACCCCCGAAGGCGTATTTAGTCCATGCGTTGGCTCTACCTGCAGGATGGCCTAACGCCCTAGCCGCATCTCTCAAAGCAGAGCGCGGGCGGTAGGTTTGTACGGCGGCAACCTGGCCAGCATGGTGGCGCCCATAGGTTTGGTACACGTATTGAATTACTTCTTCGCGCCTAACAGCCTCTATGTCTACGTCAATGTCTGGCGGTCCGGAACGCAAAGGAGACAGAAAACGTTCAAAAAGCATTTTATTAGCCACGGCGTCTACAGCAGTTATACCCAGCACAAAGCAAACGGCCGAATTAGCCGCAGATCCGCGTCCTTGACACAGGATATTTTTCCTTTTGCAAAACTGAACAATATCCCAAACTATTAGGAAGTAGCCGGGAAAATCCAGCTTCTCTATTATCTCGAGCTCATGTTCGAGTTGTGCATAGGCGGCAGGATTCTCTTCTTTTCTGCCATAACGTTCATGAGCCCCTTGAAAAGTCAAATACCGCAAATAACTAGCCGGTGTGAACCCCTCAGGCACCGCAGGTTGTGGTAACGCTGGGGCTACCAGCCTGAGGTCAAAAGCACACTGTTGTCCAATTACGCTAGCATTTTCTACCGCCTCAGGATGCCGCCGGTGCAAGCTGACCATTTCGCTGGCAGAACGCAGGCAAGCACGCGCCGCTGGAAGTAATCCCTGTGCTTCCTCTAAAGTCGTATTCATCCGGGTCACCGCGAGGACGTCCGCTAGGGGACGATCTGAAATTCGGCCGCAGCGCGCAGCTGTAGTTGCCACCAAAGGTACATTTGCGCCGGCGGCAAGATCAGCCAAATAGTCAGCCCACGGCTCTTCGCCAGGGATCCCGTATAGAGCGCTTTCGACAGCTACATTTTCGCTCCCAAAAAGATCCTTGAGTTTGTTCAAGGCAGTTGCATCTTGCCACCTCCCCTTGCCTAACAGCCCATTTTTTGTTCCCGTGAGGATAAAAAATTTTCCCTCGGCATACTGGCTCAGCTGCTCAAAGGTGTAACCAGGTTTACCCCGCTTACCTAAAGCCAAGTTGGCGTCCGATATCACGGTACTCAAAGCGCTGTAGCCTTTGGGACCTTGCGCCAAAATTGGAATGTTTGCGCCTTCTACATCTAATTCGGCACCGTAGAGGGCATTTATCCCTAACTGCCTAGCCGCAATATTTGTCTGCACTGCCCCATAGAGGCCGCCGTAATCGGTTATAGCTATTCCTTCCAGCCCCAGCCTCTTAGCCTGCCTAACTAAGACAGCCGGTTCATTAGCTCCATCCAAGAACGAGTAGGCCGAGTGCGCATGCAGTTCGCAATAAGGTACTGACACACAACAAGAATATCGAACACCTGTTCGATTAGCTAGTTGTCAACCCCCAGTATCTTAGCGATGTCTGCATTGTCTAAGCTGGCTCCGACATTTCCAAATACCTGCCCCAGCAGTTCTTTCTTCTGCTCTTTCAACTGCATTACCTTTTGTTCCACGGTATTAGCCGCTACTAGCCTATAGACGTTCACCGGTTTGGTCTGCCCTAACCTATGAGCCCGGTCAATCGCCTGCTCCTCGACTGCGGGATTCCACCAGGGATCCATGATGAAGACGTAGTCCGCCTCCGTAAGCGTTAGCCCAGTGCCGCCAGCCCGCAACGAAATACAAAATACCTGCGCGGGCCCTTTAGAGAACTCTTCTATTACGCGAGCGCGATCCGCAGTACTTCCATCCAGATAGGAAGTCTTTAGTCCCGCCTCCTCTATACTTTTGCGGACCCTCTTTAAATACTTAGTGAACTGGGAAAACACCAGCACTTTATGGCCGGAGGGAACTAGTTGCAAAAGCTGATCTACCAGTTCCTGCGTTTTTGCTGAAGGCACTTGCCAATCCTGTTTTACGAGGGCAGTATCTAGGGCCATCAAGCGAATTTTTGTAAGCGCCGCAAGTAGAGAAAGCTTTGCCTTGGGGTCGTTTATCAGTCCCAGCGCTTTCGCGCGTTCGCGGGTGAGCAATTGCTGGTAAAGATGGCGGTGTTCCGTGTTTAGCTCCACCTCTAGCACCTGTTCACTCTTCGGAGGTAGATCCGTTGCTACTTCCTCCTTGGTACGCCGCAAGAAGTGCGGCTCTACCCGCGCCCGTACTGCCTGCAAAGGCAACTGTTCACCTTGCTTCTCGACGGGCAAAACCACCTTAGCTCGAAAGCGTCTGGCGGAAGGTAGCAGGCCGGGCAGGGCAAGAGAAGTAAGTGAATGCAAATCAGACAGGGAGTTTTCAATCGGTGTTCCGGTAACCGCAAAACACCAGCCTGTTTCTAGAGCATGCAACGCCTTGAAAGTAGCGGTGTCAGAATTCTTCACTGCCTGCGCCTCGTCCAGTATCAGACCTTCCCATTGCAGGTGGCGGTAGCGCTCCCCCTCTAAACGCACCAGGGTGTAGGTGGTTATCAAAATGTCAGCTGAGCGCGCTAATTCCTCGAGCGAAGTCTGCCGACGCCGTTCCGTTGCCTGAACTAGAGCTACTGACAGATCGGGAAGGAACTTTTTTGCTTCACTCACCCACGTAGAAACAACTGACGTGGGGGCAACCACCAGTACGGTTCCTGATTTTTTGGTTAGTTTTACTGCAGAAAGTAGCTGAATAGTTTTCCCCAGCCCCATGTCGTCTGCCAAGATTCCCCCGAGGCAATTTTCCATTCTGCCCGCGAGCCACCCAACGCCATAACTTTGATAGGAACGTAACTTTGCGCGTAACCCAGGTACTTTTTCTATCGGTTTTATTTCCCGATCGAACGTGGGGACTCCAGACATTTCAAAATCCCCAATTTGTCGCGCCCTGTTTATCCACCCCACGTCCGCCTTAGGGATAACGAGCCCCTTTTCGTCGGGCCGCAAGAGTTTAGCCTCTTCTAGTAGGGAACGCAGTTCTTGCAGCTGTGGTTCCCCCAGATCAACCCAGGTTCCATCAGGCATTTTCAATGCTGGTAGCGATTTATCTAGCGCCTTGTACAAGGTGGGCAAAGCTATCTGTTGGCTCCCTATTTTTACTTGCACGGAAAGGTCCAGCCAGTCTTTTTTAGAGCTGCCCGAAAAGGTGATTTTTACCTCGCGTTTTGTTAGGTTCGCCGCCCTAGCTTGGTCACTGAGTTCAACTTGTATACCAATTTTTTCCAGGGCAGTGAATACTTGTTTTTTCCAGAGGGCGAGCTGCGGTATCTCGAGAGCGGTCGCGTTTATATCGGGAACTATCAGTTTCGCCTGCTCCCACAGTTCTTGCAGATCGGAAGGAACTTCCGTCAGCTCGTCCTCTTGAATTTGCTCCGGCCAGACATTTTGTAGCTTCCATTTCAATTGGGCCATTCCCTGGGCCAAGCTCACTTTTAAAGCTATGCGTTGGACGGGTTGAGCAGTTAGATCAACGGAAGAATCCGCGGAAATAACCTCATAAGGAAGTTCGAGGGCAGGCAGCCATTTGGAACGAAATATCCCCACGTCAGTTGCGGGGATGCGCACGGTCTTTGCTTGTGAAAGCCACCTCATTGGCCCTAGCCCCAATTCGGGCAACGGCACTAGCAAGCCTGCCCGGGGCAACAGTGCACAACCGGGGCCTACCCATACTTCGCGAGCTGAGTAAAAGTTGGCGCCAATTTTTATTCCAAACTGCAGTTGCCAGTCACTGCCGCCGGTTATGTTTATGGCGAGGACGGCTCCCTGCGCTATTTTTATTGGGCGCAAGTCCTCGGCACCCACAAAAATTTTCACTCCGGTGCTCAACAGATCGCGGAGCGAAGAAACTGCCCCCGCCCCCAAATCTATAAGTTTCAGCTCACTTTGAGATCTAGAAAGGTGCGCCTTTCTGCAGAGTTTTCGCAGTGCTTCAAATTGGGAGGTGTTTACTCCACGAAGAGCACTAGCCACGCTGGGAGTAACTATCTGGCGCCAATTTATGGTACGTGTAGACCATCCCTCTTCTTCTTGTTTCAAAGGCCTAAGGGCAAGCGATTTTTTTCTATTTTGCAAATCAAAACAGACCGCGAGCTCGGCACCTGATCGGCTCACTTTTCCGGTGGCGGAAAACGCTCTCAGAGTATTTTGCCAAGAGGGATCGTCAAAACTAGCCAAAAGCAGTGCCAAAACGTGCGCACAGGCCTTCCCCTCGGAGCAGTCACATTCCCAGTCAAACGGTTGACTGCCCTTTGCCTCAGAAACACAAATGCGCACATTGTGGTTTCTGCCTGCGTCGAACACGCTTCCCTCCACAGAGGTGGGGGTTTTTTCGAGCTGCTTTATTCTTCCTGCCAGTTCGTTCCCCTTCTGCCAGTGGGCAGCCCCGAACTGCGCAAGCATCTGTTCAAAAGGTTTCGCCGCGATGCCTGCCAAGTTTTCCGTCATCTTACTCCTAGTTCCTCCTTCCAATTTTACTTTGTTCCCAGAAACCGTCTACCCACCATCGCCCGTGCAGCCAAACTGCCAGCATGTCCGTGCCGGCACCGCGCAGGCGCAAATACAGCCTCGGCGAACGCTCGCCACAGGATGCCCACCATTTGTCCAACACCACGTAAGGTCCCAAAAAATCGGCTATCTCCAAGCTGTTAGATCCCCATCTAGCTTTCGCCGGGACTCCGCTGAGTGCCAATCGTGATGACACCTCTATACCGCGCCCCTCCGAATCAACTAATGTCAAAAGCTGCGGAGTTTCCAAAACCCACGCTGGAGCGGACCCTACCAGTTTCCCCTCCCAGGGACGATCAGGATCAGCCTTTTGTTCCACCTCCTCTCCCACTGGTATCAAACTAACCTGACTGCGCGGGTCAAATCCCCCCTGCACAGTTGGCTTGGTAGCCCCCCTCGGCCCTAACAATGCCTGAATACGCTGCGCTGCAGCCTTAGCACTCGCAAAGTTTTTGCCTCCGCTGTTCCAAAGCTTCGCTTGCCCTGCCGTCAGAGAAAACAAATCCTCTGTCTGCAAACTGACAGATTGCAGCATTCCGCTCTCGGCGCGAGTGGTGGCCCACGCTTCCAGCTGCCATTTGACCCGATCAGTTAAATCTTCTTCTCCCCAACCTGGATCCAATATCCAGTTTCTAGAAATTTCTTTACCCGCAGTAGTAGAGGCACATATTTTTACCCGCGCGCAAGTGAGGCTTTTCTGGCTCAACGTACGCAAAAAACGCAGTACGCAGATTCGCACGGCAAGTGCCGCCTGCGAATAGCTTGCAGCCGGCTCCTCGCAGGGAACGGTAACGCTGATACTTGCTTCACTTCTTGGAACAGGAGACCACCCTACGTCTTTGCCACTGGCCAAGTCGTGCAGGGTAAGCCCCGCTTTGCCAAACCTTGCTCCGACCGCACTACGCTTTATAGCAGCTAGCTCTCCCAAGGTAGAAATCCCTAATTTCATTAGCAACTGCACGCTTTTTTCTACTTCTTTGCCGCGTGCCCATACAGCCTCTGTAAGAGGGCGAGGAGCTAGAAACTCGCCCTCGGCCCCCTCGGGTACTATTGTCTGTTCCCGAGCTGCGACGATAGAAGCCAATACTCCAGTTGCTACCCCCACCCTGCATTCAGCTCCACTTGCCTCAGCGATAGCTTCAGTTAGCGCAAGACACAATTGGTCTTCACCGCCATGCCACTTAGCAGCTCCCTTGGCAGGAGCAAAAAACAGTCCCGGCCTGTAGGCAAGTACTCCGGCCATGATAGTTTCCGCAGCCACCAAAATTGGTTCGAAAGTCTGCCCTAGCCGTACAGACGGGGGGATTTCTAACAGCTTCGGACAAAGCGATCGCGCCCACCTAACTGACTGCCCGGGAAGAATCCCGAGGCGGGCCGCCGCCGGAGTCGCAGTAACAATTTTGTTAGCACTAACCACCGCCGCCAGAGCCTCGGGAGCCAGTTCCGCAAAAGGAGCAAACTGCCATCCCGGCAACCATCCCACACACCTTCGCAAACTCATCCGACCAGTCGCAATCCAGACCAGTTGCGCTCGGATATTAGCACTGTATTTCGCGCCCTCATACGCCCCCATAACAACCGCTGTTCGCCGGCATTTATGGAAACCTTTCCTACAACTACTACGTCGACCCCATCTATTAGCAGGGCAAGCACTTCGGCATCCCGATCGCTAGAGGGAACTACCAGAACTCGGTTCAGATCGACACCGGCCTGCCCGGCTGCCACCCACCCCATATCAGGTACGCCAATTACTCCGGCCCAAGCGTGCTCCCCCATAGCTTGCGCCAACTGTTTTAAAAGTTCACCTCTGGTGCGATCAGTTTGAGCCTGCCAACGGCTTTTCTCCACGCCCGGAGCCACCGCCCGCAAAACCGCCCTGGCTTTCGCAAGTCGTTCTTGTTGTGTCACCATACCCCTCCTTCGAACATCTGTTCGATCATTGTAGAGGCTGCCACCGACAAATAGAACATTTCTTTTTCGCTCTGGCGCCGGAGCCTGCCGCCTCGTAACATGGCAGTAGACACTCGTGCCTCTAGGAGGAAACATGGATCTCACTCGCCCTCAAGCTCCAGACCCTTACAAGCTCATGCCCAAGGCCGCCTCCTTTACGCTAACTTCTGCCGATTTAAAAGAGGGCGAACCGATGGCCTCTGCGCAATGCGCCGAGGGAGGGAACACTTCCCCACAGCTTGCTTGGGAGGGTTTCCCCCAGGGAACTGAGTCCTTCCTTGTCACTTGCTTTGACCCAGATGCTCCCACCCCGTCAGGATTTTGGCATTGGGTAATAACAGACATACCTGCGGCTACTACCGAATTAGAAGCTGGCGTAGGGGCTTCTGACTTGCATTTGGACGGACCAGCAATGCATTTGCGCAACGACGCAGGCGAGCACTGCTACTACGGCCCCCTTCCCCCTAAAGGGGACGGTCCACATCGCTACTACTTTGTAGTGACAGCTCTGGATACCCCGTCCCTTGAGTTAGACGAGGACGCCACCCCCACCTCCGCTGTGTTTACCGCCAATTCGCACACTTTGGCGCGCGCGGTTTTAATGGCAACTCACGAAACTAAGTAGGTCTAGAATCTTAGGGTGCTTCACGTAATTTTTTTTGAACCTCGCATACCCGGAAATACTGGCGCGGCCATTCGTCTTTCTGCTTGCACGGGCTCCATGCTCCACCTTGTAGAGCCACTTTGTTTCGATATGGACGATACCAAGCTGAAGAGGGCGGGACTCGATTACCACGATCTAGCCCACGTAAAGGTGCACCCAAATTTAGATAGCGCACTCGCGGACGTTCCTGGCAACGTTTACGCGTTTACAGGGCACACCAAGAACATGTATACAGATGTGCAATACCAGGGCGACGACGGCTTGATGTTTGGCCCCGAACCAACCGGGTTGCCAGAGTGGGCCATGGAACACCCGCGCGTTACTAGACGCGTGCGCATCCACATGCTGGAGCACATTCGGTCTTTAAATTTGGCGAATTCCGCCTCTATTGCACTGTATGAAGCCTGGCACCAGCTAGGATTTCCCGGCGGGGTTTAACGGCCCACAAGCCTGCGGGGGTCCGACCAGGCTAACCAAATAATTGCTACCAGCGGCAAGAAGGCGGGCAGATAGTAGAAGTACGCCCCTGCCTTCGCCCAAGCCAACGCTACTTCTGGGGAGGTAGGGCGGGTAAGCGCTAGCACGCAAAGTAGGGCCACTAGTTCTCCGACATATGCTACCCACGAGATAAGGCGCATTTTCCGGCCATTGTGAATGAGCCCCAGAGCGCCGGCAACATATCCGAGGGTGGCTAGTACAGCCGTAAGGCGTACTGACGAATGCGCGGTCCGCACAAATTCCACTACCTCGACTCCGCCAATCCAAATGGTGATTGCAGCAACAGAAAATATCAATATGCGCGCCCACCCAAGGGATCGCGTCCTGGGGTCAAGTCGGTTCACACCAGCTGTATTCACCATTTTTCCTTTCTCTGCAATGCCCCTAGGATACCGTGTCGACCGGTCCGGAAGTGAAAAATGGCCCCCATCTTTCCAGCGAGTTTTGAATAAAAGTGGGACAATAGACCCGAATGGCCACCGTTGGCCTCTCTCAACAACGCCAAAGGAGATTAGCGTGAGCGAACCCCAGTACGACATTGTGATTCTTGGAGCAGGAAGCGGGGGGTATGCAGCAGCACTTCGCGGCGCCCAGCTAGGCATGAAGGTTGCACTTGTCGAGGGCGACAAAGTTGGCGGCACTTGCCTACACAGGGGCTGCATTCCCACAAAAGCTATTTTGCATGCCGCGGAAACCGCAGATTCTATTCGGGAGTCCCAGAAGTTTGGTGTCAAATCAAACTTTGAGGGCATCGACATGGCTGCCTTACACAAGTACAAAGATGCCACTATTGGCCGTCTTTACAAGGGGTTACAGGGCCTTATCAAGTCCCGCAAGATCGAACTGATCCAAGGCTGGGGCAAGCTGGTTGCCAAAGATACCGTCGAGGTTGACGGCAAAAAGATCACCGGTAAAAATATAATCCTAGCTTCTGGGTCCTATTCAAAGACTATTCCCGGCCTCGAGATCGAAGGTCGGGTCATTACTTCTGAGCAGGCTTTACAGCTCGACTGGGTCCCCTCTAAAGCAGTGGTTTTGGGAGGCGGCGTAATTGGCGTCGAATTCGCTTCGGCGTGGGCTTCTTTTGGTTCTGAAGTAACCATTATTGAAGGGCTGCCTCACCTAGTAGCTAACGAGGACGAGTCAGTGTCAAAGGGCCTCGAGAAGCAGTTCCGCAAGCGGGGCATCAAATTTGAAACAAACACTATGTTTGACTCAGTCACTCAGGACGATTCCGGGGTGCATGTAAAGACCCAAGATGGCAAGTCTTTTGACGCCGATTTGTTGTTAGTAGCAATTGGACGCGGGCCCCGCACAGCTGATTTGGGCTACGAGGAGCAGGGAGTAAAGCTCGAACGTGGATTTGTGACAGTGGATGAAAATCTCCACACGGGCGTCGGTAATATTTACGCCGCAGGAGACATTGTCCCGGGCCTGCAGCTGGCTCACCGCGGTTTTGCACAGGGAATTTTCCTGGCAGAACATATTGCGGGTCTAGACCCGGTACCGGTAGACGAGAACGGGATTCCGCGCGTTACCTTCTGTGAGCCCGAGATTGCCTCTGTAGGACTCACTGAAAAGCAGGCAAAAGACAAGTACGGCAAAGACAAGGTGAAGGCGGTCGAGTTCAACCTCGCTGGCAATGGCAAGTCTCAAATGCTGGCCACAGCAGGGTTTGTGAAGTTGGTTAGCGTCGTAGACGGACCGATTGTTGGATACCATGCCCTTGGTGCCCGCATGGGTGAGCAGGTTGGCGAGGGCGAGCTCATCCTCAACTGGGAAGCTTATCCCGAGGATGTTGCCAACCTCATTCACGCTCACCCCACCCAGAACGAGGCTGTTGGCGAGGCCGCAATGGCACTTGCCGGTAAGCCGTTGCACAGCCACAACTAAGAAGGAAACGAAATGTCTGAATCAGTGAAGATGCCCGCTCTGGGCGAGTCCATTACTGAGGGCACTGTCTCTCGTTGGCTAAAGGAAGTCGGGGATACTGTCGAGGCCGACGAGCCTATCGTCGAGGTTTCTACCGACAAGGTCGATTCCGAAGTTCCCTCCCCTGCAGCCGGCACCATTATCAAGATTTTGGTTCCCGAGGATGAAACGGTAGATGTCGGTACCGAGATCGCTATCATTGGTGATCCTTCCGAGGCTGAGGGATCTGCCGGATCGGATCAGCCGGCCCCCAAGGAAGAGGCGAACCAGGAGCAGCAGGACTCTGCCGGTTCTGCTGCCACGGCCGACGCTACCGAAGTGAAGATGCCGGCTCTGGGCGAGTCAATCACCGAGGGCACTGTTTCGCGCTGGCTAAAGGAAGTTGGCGAAAAGGTCGAGGCCGACGAGCCTCT
>NZ_ATUW01000015.1 GCF_000420405.1 Winkia neuii subsp. neuii DSM 8576
ACTTATCCGGATGGGTCTTCGGATACGGTTAGTGTTCCGGTGAAGGTGGGGCCTGCTGATAAGAAGCCGGTTGCTGATGTGGTTGATCCTTCTTATGGTGATGGTGTTTCGGTCAAGGCTGGTGAGTCTGGTTCTGTTTCGGTTCCTAAGGGTGCTGATGGGAGTGCGTTGCCGGAGGGGTCTAAGTTTGGTCCTGGTGATGGTGTGCCTGGTTGGGTGACTGTTAATGGTGATGGTTCTCTTAGTGTTGAGCCGGGTGCTGATGTTGAGCCGGGTGATTATAAGGTTCCGGTGGTGGTGACTTATCCGGATGGGTCTTCGGATACGGTTAGTGTTCCGGTGAAGGTGGGGCCTGCTGATAAGAAGGACGATCCTGAGGAGCCCCACAATATATCTGACCAGATTGAACCCGTATATCCGCCCGTTGTCGGAGATGTGGCCTCCGAGAAACCTGCGTTCGAAGATAAGAATGGTAACAAGACTGATAAGCCTGTAGCCGATTCGGGACAAGATGAGGTTAAGTTCGAGCCCGGCGACTCTGCCCCCGATGGAGCAAAAGTTGATCCCTCCTCAGGAGTGGTTACTATCGTTGATGCGCCCGCAAAGGGAGAGGATCCAGTTACCGTTCCGGTGGTGGTGACTTATCCGGATGGGTCTTCGGATGAGGCGGAAGTAGTATTCAAACCGGAACCTGAAACCGTTACACCTAAGCCGGCATGGGATCCGGTCGCAATAGAAGCCGGTCAGGAGGTAACTCTCCCAAATAAAGGTGGAAATGCAACAGGAGCAACGGTCGAAACTGACGGTCCCGGTACCGCTCAGATGGATACCCATGGAAGCATAAAAGTTTTGGCTGAGCAGGATGCAAAACCCAACCAGACAATCACTGTCACCGTCAAAGACGGAAAGGGAAAGACCATTGCGAAGCTTGAACTGCCAATCAAGAACAAAGCTAAAACTGGGCGTCCGGTAGGGACTGAGCCGCAGCAGAAACCTAACAGGGATGAGGATGCTCCAGACGCCGATAGCGTGGTTCGTAGGCCAGGCCTCGCAACAACTGGCACAGCGGCAGCCGGTTATGGAGCTGCATCATTAGCACTGCTACTAGCCGGAGCGGGCGCTATAGCTTACGCACGTAAGCGGAAGCAGAAGTAATTTCTACCTGAAGGTGGCCTTGGGGAGTAGCCCCAGGGCCACCTTCTTTATGTGAGCTAGCTAATCCAAAGACAGACAAGATCCCTTACGGGATACAGATTCGATCACCAGCCAGGAAATGTTTGACAACTACGGCACTTTCAACGTCAGGTCGGACGGGGCTGCGCCAAAAAGTGGTTACACGGTTCCAGTGACGGTAACTTACCCGAAGAGTGCAGGCACATTCCTAGCAGCTGCCCATATGGGGGCAAAGGCCATTGAGGAGCTTATGCCACGGCAGGAGAGCCTCGTGTGCAGTAAATAGCAAACTGATCAGTAACTTAATAATGGTAAATATTAGAGAGTTTAATCTTTGACGTTAAGAGTAATCGCAAGTTTTAACGTGCAGGTCAGTGTCAAGTCGTCTCGACACTCGGATGGTAGCTGTCGTGTTACATTAATTTTCAACTCGACCTACCGGACGGTAATGATTAAGCAACTATCATATGGGCTGCTCCGGACGGCAATGTATGCCTTTTGCAACGGAATAACAGGGCTTATAACCTCTCATAATTCGCAGAGATTGAGAGTTTGAGAGTTCCAGGCAAGGCGTTTATGTGACAGAACCTACGTAACTGTTTCGAAAAACCTGGGAAGTTTATGCTTCTGTGCATCTATTTAAAGACTTCTTTCAGCTGAACAGTTGCCAATACGAAGGTGTTCGGGAAGCATTGGATCGACAATGTTTCCATTTTCTTACCTATCTGAAGGAAGAAGAATATGAAAGACCATCAAATAGCCAAGGGGAGGGAGCTGAAGGTAGGGGCCGTTTTGGTCGCCCTATTCTCGTTGCTCGTAACTCTCACTGGGCTATCTGCTGTCTTCGAATCTCCGGCTGCTCGCGCGGCAAACGGAGATCTCGGGGAGACGGTCGAGTTCACGCCGAACTACGACTTTGCGGATATTCCGGCTGGCAGCGGTTTTTACCCTGACAAAGGGAATATCATCTGGGCTGGCAACGGTGGCGATGACAATGGTGTAACCAACAAGAAGTCAAATGTTGGTTTCGCCTGGTGTATCGACTTGGGTCTAAAGACTCCCGCCGACGCTAAGAACCTAATCTGGGATAAAGCTACTGCACAGAAGCTAACCCCAGCTAATATTGGCGACGCTTCGCAGGATACTCAGCATCCGCAGGAGCGCTACAACGCCGCCTATCTGATGATCAACAAGATGATCGATTCTTGGAAGGCGGGCAAATACGACGACGCAGGACGCTATGGGCTATACGCTCAAGCCCTATTGGGTACGCCTACTGCGCAAAGCGTTGCGGGCCAGGCAATCAACGGAAATGCTAATGACCAACTTGGTAAGTACGTCGGTGTCTCAGCGGCGGACTTCACCGAACTGACAGGCTTCGTACCGTCGACTGGTGGAGCGTCTACCTTCGACCACGCGATTGACTACAAAGCACCCGAGGGAAGCTACATTACGTATGTGCCTCCGACCCTGCCGAACGGGAAGGTAGCCGTAAATCGCGCACAGCGTATGGTGCCTCCGGATCAGCCGGGCTTCCCGCCCGAGACCACTCCGAAGAATCCGGTTATCAAGACTAAGGCTTCTTTGGATGGTGATCAGGTAAAGGCTGGTGCCAAGGTTGTAGATACTGTTTCTTATGAGGATTTGATTCCTGGTAAGGAGTACACGCTTTCGGCGCAGTTGATTAATAAGGCTGATGAGAAGGTTGTTGGTGAGGGTTCTGCGAAGTTCACTCCGGAACAGGCTTCTGGTTCTACTAAGGTTGAGATCACTGTCAATGCTGATGTGAAGGATGTTGTTGAGAGCGCGGTTGCGTTTGAGACTTTGACTTCTGCGGTGGTTGATAAGGATGGTAATGAGGTTTCTGAGGAGACTAAGATTGCCGAGCATAAGGATCTCAATGATGCTGATCAGACCGTAACTTCTAAGAAGCCCGGCAAACCTGGTAAGCCCGGCAAACCCGGCAAACCAGGTAAGCCCCACGAGGACCAGACATGCCCGCCCGAAACCCACAAGAAAGTCGAAAAGAAGACAATCGTGGGCAAGGACGGCAAGAAGAAGAATGTCACCGTCATCAAATGCATCAAGTCTTCCAAGACCCTAGCCAAGACAGGCTCCAACGCAGGCGTACTAGGCGGCATAGCTGCCCTAACACTCGCCGGTGGTGCAGCCCTCGTCCTCGGCCAGCGTCGCAAGAAGAACTAAGTCCTGGAACAGTAAGCCACAAACTTACTGAACCTTAAACAGAAACTGGGATGCCGCAAAAGCGGCATCCCAGTTCCGCATTAACCCCCAAACAACCAACCCAACAACACAAAACGCACCACCCACAAACAGCCCAAACCAAAACAAAGCCCCACACGCAGCCCAACCACCCATGCGCCGAAACGCGGCACCACCACACGCAACCGGCAGAATCCGCACACCCAACCAGACGCCCTCAACGCCGGTAGTAAAACAGATAAGGCCAAGGGCACACAGAAACCCATCTGAACAGCGAAATGCAGTACGCCCCAAGCTTGAGCCAACTAGAAAGACGATCCCCCGCCAAAATAGCCGCCAACAACAGGCGCAGCGGCACTCCAACGCATCAAACTAGAGCGAAATCCATACCAGCCAAAGCCAGTCGCGTCAACTCCGCGGGACGAACCGCTCATGCAAGTTAGCTAACGGCCTGGGAGCCCACCAATTCCACTTACCCAAAAGCGTCATAGTAGCCGGAACCAACAACATACGAACCAACGTGGCATCCACCAACACAGCCACAGCCAGCGTAAAACCAACCTGCTTGATGACCATCATCCTGCCCATCAAGAACCCCACGAAAACCAACACCAAAATCAAAGCTGCAGACGTGATAATACGCCCAGACTGCTGCATACCAATTTCAACGGCCCGATCATTATCGCCCGTACGGTCCCAAACCTCCTTGATGCGCGAAATCAAAAACACCTCATAATCCATAGCCAAACCAAAGCCAAAACAGAAAATAACGGCTACAACGTAGGATTCAAGGCCACCCAAGGAGGTAAATTGCAACACCGACTCCAAATGCCCCTTTTGAAACACGAACACGCCCACCCCAAGCGCCGACGCCAAAGACAACGTATTAATCAACAACGCCTTCAACGGAACCAAAATTGACCCAGTCATCAAAAACAGCAAAACAAACGTTGCACCAATAATCACCAAAGCCACCCAGGGAGAATCATGGACCAGCGCATCCACAAAATCCACCTGGTTAGCGGCCTGGCCAGTAACCAGCACAGAAAACGGGGCCGCGGAAGCATTCGCCCTAATGTCCTTAGTCACCTGCTCGGCAAGACGAGACGAACCATCCCCGCCCTCGACAGAAACCTGAGCCTGCACCCAACCATCCTGAAGCACACTCGCGTCGCGCACATCGCTAACCCCCCGCACAGACTGCACATTGGAACGGACCCACTTATCCAAATTGCTCTTCGAAGTCTTAGCTAAAACATGCACATCAGCAGCCCCCAGTTGAGGATACTGGGCATCTATAAGATCCAAAGTCTGAATTTGCTGCAGAGAAGAAGGCATCATCTCGGTTCCCGAATTCCTCATGTGCATGTCGGCAATCGGGGAAGACATCAAAAACAGCACAGCCAAACAGCCAACCAAAAATACCCACGGGCGAGCATGAACCGTGCGAGCCAACGTAGCGAACACGCCATGATCTTGCAGGTGCCCAGTTTCGCGACGGACAAAACGGCCCACAAACGGAATGCGCGTAAGCGGAGACGGGCGAGCCATCTGCCGTCTAGCCAATATCAACACGGAAGGCGTAAGCGTTAGAGCACTGGCCATAGCTGAAAGCACAACCGCAACGCCGCCCGCGCCCAAAGACTTCAACAACTCGGGATCAAATACAGCCAGGCCGCAAATCGAAATTGCGACAGTAAGAGCACTAAAGAACACCGTCCGCCCAGCCGTCTGCAAGGTGGCCTCGAGCGAATGCAAATACTTGTTAGGTTCGCTGGTGCGACGAGCCAATTCTTCGCGAAATCTAGAAACTATCAGCAACGAATAGTCGATAGAAAGGCCGAGCGATAACACCGAGATAATATTCAATACAAAAGACTGCTGCGGCGCTAAATAGGTGAGTCCCAGCAGGGCTCCCAAAGACACTGCCATGGCCACCAAGGCCCCAGCCAACGGCAGCATAGCTGCGATTAAGCCACCAAATATGAACAGCATGGCAATAACCGTAAGCGGTAAAGAAACCAGCTCCCCGGTAGCCAGGTCAGAACGCACCTGACCTACGGATTCGTTCATTACAGCTTGTTGGTCAGAAACAGTCAGCTTCGCTGCCGGAGCTACCTTCCGCAGCTGCGACTGCCAATCGGAAAGTGCCGAAACGATCCTGTTGCGCGCCCTCTGAGAATCACCAACCCGCGTCTTATTCAAAGTAACCGAAACTACAAAACCGTCACCATTCGAAGCGACTAGCTTCTTAGAATCGCTATTTTGGACGCGCTCCCAAACTGACATTTCCTGTAAGCGCTGAGCTCGCTCTAACCCAGCCTCAGCCTCAGCTCGGGTGGCCTGGGCCTCATCTAAGCCAGCTTGTGCCTTATCGCGGGCCTGGCGCGCCTGCTCGCGTTGAGTTTGCATCTGCTCGGGTAACTGAGCCAAAGCTGCCTGAGCTTGTTCTAAACCCGCCCGGCTTTGCTCTATTGCAGCATTGGCCTGAGCGATACCATCTTGAGCTCGCTTTGCAGCCTCGTCGGGAGCGACGATGCTATCTTGCTCATTGGCGGGAGCAAAGTGGCGGACTGTGTCCAAATCCAGTGGCAAAAATGGTGAAGATACTGAGGTGACCCCGCGCAAAGAGCGAATCTTAGCCGCCAGGCTCGCCACAGAACGGGAAAGGGCGGGCGCATTATCCTCTACGGAAACCCCAGACACCACGGCAGTGATCGGGTACGCGCGCTGGCGCGCCTTGTCCAAGATCTGTTGGCCCCGCTCAGATTCGGATCCCTGAGCCATGGGAATGTCGGAATTGAGTCGATCCCACAAGGGCTTCCCGCCCAATCCTGTAGCAGACGCGGCAATGCAGGCTGCAATTATTAGAACCCAAGCGACGATAATCGCACGCGCGTGCCTAGCAACGACACGTGCTAAGCCGGCAAACACTTTGGGCACGCTCCCTAGCGCAGAAAACGGGGTAAGTACTCCCTCTAAGTCTATGTCTCTCGACTAGAGAGCGCCCAGAGTTTCAAAGGCAAAATATATTAAAGAGCGTGCGCCGACAACTCCGCCCGGGTGGGTAGATCCGGGAAACCCTCAACCCGGAAACGAAGCGGCCACGTAGAACTGTCGACAACAAATCCTTCCGGCCAGATCTTTCGCGCAGACTCAAAGGAGATCTTGATGGAGTCAGTGAAATCTGGATCCTCGCCAATCCTAGCCTGTGGCAAAAAAGCAATATATTCAGCAGCCGGAACTGAACTCAAAGGAGCCGGAATCAGAGCCGTAAAGGACGACGGGAGATGTGGATCTTCCGGGTCTGGGCCCACCTCAAATGGGGATACCTCGCCGTAGACTGAAGGCAGTGAAGAACAAATCTTTCCCTGCTGAGTGTAAGCATCCTCGAGCAAACCAAGCCTTATCTGGGCCCACTGACTAAAGGCAGGATGCGTGCGAGAGACAGTGTACTCGCTCAAGTCGCCGCCCTCCGAAATAGCAAAAGGAACCGGGCAGACCGTGTGTTCGTTAATCCCGCGCCCAGCAGCTGCTGTTACAGCCGCCTCCAAAGTTGAAGAATCGGCATCGAAAAACCAAATTCGCCTATCCGACAGCGGCATTACCAGAGGATTCTTCCAACCCTTGTTGCTGGCCAACCATTGCCTAGTCTTAGCTAGCGCGCCAGCGTGCAACAGCCAGGACGGCCCGATGTCAGAAGGCCCAGCGACCTGAACAGCTTCGGTGCCCGCCAAGGTAGATGCCACCAGGGGGATGGGAGCACCCAGAATGTCGGTTCGCCTCGAAAGTTCAACTTTGGCTCTAGAAACAAGATTTGCCATTGAGTGCTCAAGTAAAGTGTCGGTATCTACTCCTACCTCGTCAGCTTTGGCGCTGTCGAGCAAAATAGTTTGCTGGGGGCCTTCTGCCTCCTGTGGGCGCCACCCAAATCCAAAACTCAAAAGCGCGCTTACCGGAGCAAAAAGAACGTTAGCGCCGGCTGCCCAGTGGGTTAGGAACGTGGGGGTAGCGCGCAGCGTGGCAACTACGGTATCGAGGACGCGACCCAAGTCGCCCTCGGGAAGATTATTTGCATTCGCAAGCATGTTGTTAGTTACATCCATACCCCAATCCTTGCACGAACTAGGGACATTCTTCCTAACATGGGAACAGACACAACAAGGGAGGCCCCATGGCACACAAGATGCAATTCGGCGTATTCAGCGTCGGCGACCTAACAATAGACCCCACCAGCGGAACGGTTCCCACAGAATCTGAACGCATCAACGCAATGACAAAAATTGCTGTGCACGCCGAGGAAGCAGGTCTGGACGTATTTGCGCAAGGAGAACACCACAACCCGCCCTTTGTGCCTTCGAGCCCCACCACGATGCTCGGCTATATTGCCGCCAAAACTAAAAAAATACTACTATCAACCTCCACCACCCTGATCACCACGAACGATCCGGTAAAACTTGCCGAAGACTACGCCATGCTGCAGCACCTAGCGGGCGGCAGAGTCGATCTGATGCTCGGGCGCGGCAATACCGGGCCAGTTTACCCCTGGTTCGGCAAAGATATCCGCGACGGTATAGAACTCTCGTTTGAAAACTACGGCCTCTTGCGGAAGCTCTGGGACGAGACCGACGTGTACTGGGAAGGCAAACACCGCACCCCCCTTCGCGGCTTCACCTCAGTACCTCGCCCTCTGGACGGCGTGGCCCCCTTTGTTTGGCACGGTTCAATTCGCAGCCCCGAAATAGCCGAACAGGCCGCCTACTACGGGGATGGGTTTTTCCACAACAACATTTTCTGGCCGGCTTCCCACACGGCGAAAATGGTGCGCCTATACCGCGAACGCTTCGAACACTACGGGCACGGCCCAGCCGAAAAAGCTATCGTAGGCCTGGGCGGGCAAGTGTACATGGCGAAAAACAGCCAAGATGCTAAAGCTGCGTTCCGCCCCTACTTCGACAACGCCCCCGTCTACGGAGGCGGACCCACTCTGGAAGAATTTACTGAACAAACCCCCCTCACAGTGGGGTCTCCGCAAGAAGTAATCGACCGCACCCTTTCGTTCCGCGAAATGGTAGGGGACTACCAGCGTCAACTATTCCTAGTTGACCACGCCGGCTTGCCGCTGAGGGAAGTACTCCACCAAATTGACTTCCTAGGCGAGGTAGTCCCAACTCTGCGCAAAGAATTCGCCCTCCTCGCAAAAGAAGGCGTCCCAGATGCGCCCACCCACGAAACGTTACTGGCTGAGCGCGGCAAAAAACCCGCGCGTTCTGAAGCGAGACTGTGGCAGGACCAGCAAACCGATCCCGACCTTCAGCAGGAACGTCCACGCTGGCAACAGGCCAACATTGACCTTACTGCGGGAGCTCAAACTGACGACGGAATAGGCACCCGCGACGGGGCTGCAGCCGGAGACACCGTAACCGGCGCCTCCTTCTACCAGCAGGCACCAACCAGGCAAGCAGCCCTCGACAGGGCCGATGCGTGGCTACAAAAATCCCAGAATGCCGGAAGCGGGCGCTCCGAAGAAGAAGCCACCCAAAACGATCAGACGCCCTGGTGGACTACAGACGAACACCGCATCGTGGCAATCCACGCGGGCATGTCCGACGCCTCTTCCTCACGTAAACTCGCCATGCGCCTAGCGAAAGAAACGGCAGGAAAACTCGGCGGAGCCGGACAAGCTATACAAATTCGCGAAGTAGCCTTGCGCGCACTTGCCCGCCCGCTCGCGGACAATGTGCTAACGGGATTCGGCAACGAGGACCTAGAAGGAATCAAGGCCGCAGTATCGGGTGCAGCCGCCATAGTGGCAGTCACCCCCACCTACCAGGGCTCCTACTCAGGCCTCTTCAAACAATTCTTCGACGTTCTAGAAGACGGCGCTCTGGAAGGTAAGCCGGTACTGCTGGGAGCAACGGGCGGCACCCCGCGACACGCCCTCATTTTGGAACATCACCTGCGCCCCGTGCTTACCTACATGCACGCTGAAACTGTGCCCACTGCCGTTTACGCAGCAACTGAAGACTGGGGGGCAAAAGCTACAGACTCTGACGGAAGTGGCGGGCAAGAGCTCGACCGGCGCATAAGGCGAGCCGCTGCCCAACTGGCTGAAAAGCTCTTGTAGTCGGCACGGGCGACGTAGGGCCCCAAAACAGATCGACCGTTAAAATAAGAAAGAATAAAACACCCTCGCTTTAAGGAGACCAATGTCCACCCCACCTGTCGCATACGTAATCGCCGGTTCTGAAGCCACTGGCGGTGCCGGCTTCCAAGTCGACCTAAAAACCTACCAGCAGTTGGGCGTCTATGGGGTGGGCACGCTCTCGTGCATCGTAGCCTTCGACCCCTCCAACAACTGGGGGCACCGCTTCCATCCGATCCCGCGTGACATTATTGAAGAACAAATTGAGGTTTCGCTAGCCTGCTTTGACGCCTCGGTAATGGACACAGTCAAGATTGGCATGCTAGGAACGCCGAACACGATCGACGCAGTCGCACAGGGGCTTTCCCAACGTAAGTGGAAGAACGTCGTGGTCGATCCCGTCCTAATTTGCAAGGGGCAGGAGCCCGGAGCGGCCCTAGACACTGACAACGCGTTGCGCGAAAAAGTGTTACCCCTAGCGACCGTTGTTACTCCTAACGTGTTCGAAGCTAAAACCCTTTCAGGAATGGACACCATAGAAACCGTTGAGGACCTGGAAGAAGCCGCCAAACGCATTGGCGAATCAGTTCCATACGTGGTGGCCAAGGGCGGGGTCGAGATAGCTGGAGACGAGGCCGTCGACGTACTCTGGGACGGAAAGGAACTAACCCGGTTCACCGCACCCAAAGTAGGCCAGCAGCGTGTATCCGGTGCTGGCTGCACCATAGCGGCAGCAATTACAGCCGAGCTGGCCAAGGGCGCCGACATTGCCAAAGCAGTAGATGCCGCCAAAAAGTTTGTAACTAACGGCATAAATGCCCGCGTAAGCGCCAACACGCCCTTCGATACTGTGTGGCAGGGGGCCAACTAAACAATTCTAAACGTTCCTCCCGCCCGGGCGGCGGGTAATTCGTAGAAAAATAATCGGGGGGTTCCCACATTGTGGTGTGGGAACCCCCCGCTTTTCGGAATCTTTACTTGGCCTCTTCAGCTATATTTGTCACAGCTTCTTTGAAGGTGGCGAGTAGCTTGTCTTTCTGCTTGGCATTCGGGCTATCGATAATAATTTGTACGGGACCAGTGGCGGCACGTCCGCTCACTGATTCTTGCGTGCGAGTTCCGCCAGTGATCGTAGCCTTCTGCCAATCTGCAGCATTGGCTCCAGGTATTTTTAACTCTTCGAAATCGGTGTGAATTTTACCTTCTTTGCCGGCAAAGTTTACGGTAATGTCGCTA
Source organism: Winkia neuii subsp. neuii DSM 8576 (assembly GCF_000420405.1). GTDB lineage: Bacteria > Actinomycetota > Actinomycetes > Actinomycetales > Actinomycetaceae > Winkia > Winkia neuii. The sequence goes on from NZ_ATUW01000015.1 coordinate 10,778, forward strand.
CAGTCTTTAGCTAATTTTTCAGTCCTCTTAATAGGTTCTTCCGTATCGACATCCTTACCCTTGTACTTTATGACCTCGAGTGTGGCAGTAGGAAGGTCTTGAACCTGCACCACATAATCAAAATCAGCATTGGCGACGCTGGAGGTGAAATCTGCGCACTTTTCGGGTTTTACAGACTTAGTGGCTTGGTCCATATACTGCCGCAGCTGCTTCTTCAAGGTTTTGAGCTGCGGGTCGCCAGATTCGGCCTTAGCCAGCTTATTTAGCTTCTTGCCGTCGTACTTGGTCTTCTTGAGAGCCTTCGCTACTTGGTCGGGGGTCAGCTTCTCGAAAGATGCGGCCAAATCCTTGGGGGAGGAATCAGCAACTGATTTCGAGGAGTTTTGCCCACATGCCGACAGCGAGAACGCCAATGCGGCAGCAGTGCCAAGAGCGGTAAGAGAGCGAAGCGTACGAGATGTCATCTTTGTCCTTCATACGTAGAAAGTAGTTACTGGCAAAACATGCGTGCCTGGTTAAAGGATAAGAGATTTGCCAGATTATGCGACTCGAGACGGGTTAGTGATGTGCTTGCGAACCTTCAGGAAAAACCAAACTATGACTCCTATCAGGGCTAACACCAAGAGGAGGGCGACTATAGGCACCAAAACTGCCGAAAAAGATAGCGCCGCCGCAGTTACGTCCTCGCCGGTGGAAACGATTGGAGCTGCCACCCCCAACGTTGAGGTGTTCCAAACCGGCCTGGACGAAGACTTGAAAAAGTGAATGCCAAGCGCAACCGCAAAGCCCACCACCAAAGCGATCCAAGTCGACGGTTGCCGCAGGGTTTCGGAAGTGCTCAGCTGCTGCATCCCTGCCCCGCCGGTAGCGGAATCGATACCGGAGGCAAACATGAGCCCACCAGAGGTGGGGCGGATAACGGTCTGAATAGCATCGTTTATAGTGTCTACTGCTGGGACCTTGTCGGCTACGACCTCGATCACCAGTAAAACCCCGACTATGGCCAACAAAATCGGGTCAGACAACCACTGCCAGGCCGGGGGAAGGGAAACCAGCGACGTAAAGCGCGCTAACAGCCCAAACACCAGCATGGGGATATAAGCGTTTAAACCAGCTGCAGAAGATAGCCCGAGGGCGGTTAAAAATTCCATCAAACACGATTGTATTGCGAAAACGCGTCAAATGCGCGTCTGTAGAAATATTGACGTGGCCGGCCTAAGAGGGCGTAAATAGCGCCGCAGCGGGGCGGGGGCTCGGCGCGTAATAAACACCCGCGGCTGGGGTGGACTACTATCGAAGCCATGGAGCAGATCTGCGATATTCGTCCGAGGGTTGTACCTGTTTGTTTGTCTGATGCTTTGGCGGGCTTGGATTATGAGGGGCCTGGTGGGGTTGATCAGGTTAGGGTTTGTGGGGTTAGTGTTTCCACTCATGATATTGACAAGGGGTGGATTTTTGTTGCGGTTAAGGGGTATTCGGAGCATGGGATTGATCATGCCCGTGTTGCGGTTCGTCATGGTGCGGTAGTTGTTGTTACTGATCGTGAGGGCGCGGTGCGTGCGGGCCAGAGCTTGGGGGTGCCGGTTGTGGTGGTTGAGGATACGCGCCAGGCTGCGGCTAGGATTTCTTGTAATGTTTATTCGTATCCGGCCCGTGATCTTGTTACTGCTACGGTTACTGGTACTAACGGGAAGACTACTACTACTTATTTGCTTAGGGCTTTGCTGGGGATTGATCATCCGCGGGCGGCTTTGTGTGGTACTAACGAGATTTCGGTTGGCCGGCATAAGATTATTGCTTCGCGTACTACTGCTGAGGCGCCGGTGTTGCAGCGTATTTTAGCTTCCGCGCGTGAGCAAGATCTGGGTGGGGCGGTAGTAGAGACGTCTTCGCATGCTCTGTCTTTGCATAGGGTTGACGGGATTTGTTTTGATGTTGCCCTGTTTACTAACTTGCAGCATGATCACTTGGATTATTACGGGGACATGGAAACCTATTTTGCTGCTAAGGCGGCTCTTTTTACTCCGGCTCATTCTAAGGCGGGGGTTATTTGTGTGGACGATCAGTGGGGCAAGCGCCTTAGTGAGGTATCTAGTGTGCCCTCTGTTACGGTGGCCGCGCTTTCTGATAGTAAGGCTGATTGGTGGGTTAGTGATATTGGTGCGGATAAGGAATCTATGCGCACGGTCTTTACTTTGCATGGCCCGGCCGGGCAGATAGGGCGGGTTGCTTGCCCGGTCCTTGGCGAGGTGAACGTACAAAATTGTGCTCTTAGCGTGGTCGCGGGCGTGCAGTTAGGGTACAAGCTTGAAGATGCTATTGGCGCTATCGAGGGTGCCGGTCAGGTGCCCGGGCGGATGCAGAAGGTAAATCCCAGCCCGCATGCGGGCCAGCCGCTAGTAATTGCTGATTACGCGCACACTCCCGAAGGGTTGGACTGGACGCTAAAATCTGTGCGAGATATGACCGATGGCAAGGTCGTGATCGTTTTTGGTACTGATGGTGATAGGGATCCCTCTAAACGGGAAGATCTAGCAGAAGTAGCCGCAAGAAGAGCCGATATTTTGTGGGTTACTGACGAAAACCCGCGTACTGAAGACCCCCAAAAGATCCGTGATTATCTAATCCGCGGGATCAAACGAGTACGCCCGAACCTAGAAAACGTCACCGAGATAACTACCTGCCGGCGTGATGCTGTACGCAAAGCTATCCTCTCTGCAACCGAGGGCGACATAGTCATGCTCACCGGCAAAGGCATCGAATGGTACCAAGACATCGAGAACATCAAACACACCTATTCCGATATTGATACCGCAGCCGAAATCCTCCAACGCGACCCCCGCCGCGAAGAAAAATAGGTAAAAGGGGCACAGCCTGGCCTGGGCCGGTTGTGCCCCTTTACTGTGTCCGAATCCCACCTGCGCGAGACGGGGGGTATGGGAAGGGCGGCGTCGCCCTCGCGAAACTGTAGCCGGGTCTTGGACGGCGCTAGCGTAGGCTATGCAGTGTTGGCAGTATTCTTCGTAGTGACCCAATTTTTGAAGGAGAGGTAATGGCAATCCCTACACCGCAGGCAGGCTCGGCCGATATTGGCGTAATGGGTATGGGAGTTATGGGCTCGAATTTGGCCCGCAACCTGGCCCGCAACGGTTACAAGGTGGCAATAACCAATCGCACTTCAGCAAAAACCCAGAAGGTTGCGGCTAAGTATGCCAGTGAGGGCACGTTCATTCCTTCTGAAGACGTAGCAGACTTCATTTTGTCTTTAGAGAAGCCGCGCGTGGCGATCATTATGGTCAAGGCGGGCCCTGCCACCGACGCCTGTATTGACCAGTTCAAACAGTACATGGAAGAGGGCGACATTATCGTTGACTGCGGTAATTCGCTATTTAGCGACACTCGTCGACGTGAGGCGGAGCTGAAGGCTGCGGGGCTGCATTTTGTGGGAGCCGGGGTTTCTGGCGGCGAAGAAGGTGCTCTGCTGGGGCCCGCCATCATGCCGGGTGGCTCTAAGTGGGCTTACGACCGGTTGGGGCCAATGTTTGAAAAGATCTCGGCTCACGTCGAGGGCGAACCTTGCTGCACTCACGTTGGTGCTGACGGGGCCGGGCACTTTGTGAAGATGGTTCACAACGGCATCGAGTATGCTGACATGCAGGTAATTGGTGAGGCCTATGATTTACTGCGCCGTGCTTTGGGTTTGACTCCCGCCCAGGTTGGGGAGGTGTTCGCGCGGTGGAACGAGGGCGACTTGGATTCGTACCTTATGGAGATCACCGCCGAGGTATTGAAGCAGGTGGATGCCGAAACCGGTAAGCCGCTGGTGGATCTGATCCAGGATGCTGCGGGCCAAAAGGGCACGGGCATGTGGACGGTGCAGACCGCTCTAGATCTGGCAGTACCGGTTACGGGCATCGGGGAGGCGACGTTTGCGCGTGGCCTTTCGTCGGCTCCGGAGCAACGCCAGGCCGCCCAGAATTTTGAGGGGCAGGCCGAACCGTGGCAGGTAAAGGACAGGGAAGCTTTCATCGAGGACGTGCGCCAGGCATTGTTTGCTTCTAAAGTTGTTGCCTATTCGCAGGGTTTCAACGAGATCCAGGCGGCAGCTAAAGAGTATGGCTGGCAGATCGAAAATGGGGATATGGCCCGTATTTGGCGGGGCGGTTGCATTATTCGGGCGCGCTTTTTGAACGACATAACTAGGGCTTTTGAGAAGGATCCCGAGTTGCCCTTGCTGATCGGCGACGAGTACTTTTATGGGAAGATCCAAGAATGCCTGCCGGCGTGGCGACGCATTGTTGCGCAGGCAGCTTTGCATGGGGCGCCGGCACCCGTGTTCTCGTCCTCGCTTTCCTATTATGACGGGGTGCGGGCGAAGCGGTTGCCAGCTGCACTGATTCAGGGCCAACGCGATTTCTTTGGCTCGCATACCTATAAGCGTGTCGATAAAGAAGGCACGTTCCACACGCTGTGGGCTCAGCAGGGACGCCCCGAGGAGCAGTGGTAACAGCCAGAAAATGCCCCCACCCAGCGAACTGCTCTCCACTAGCAGACTAAGAAACCAGCTACTTGTGGGGAGCATTTCGCTGGGTGGGTATTTTATTGATTACCGAAATCGCCGAAATGTCGAATAATAAATAATTATGTCAAATACCAGACATATTAGTGAAAAGTAATACAAAAAATATATAAATCAACGGGCTAGGATAGTTGCGTAATAGTTGCGGTCTCATCCTGTGGAGGTTCCCCTTGTCTTTGACGCAACATACAGAGCGGCCAATTGCCGCCGAAATGACTGCCGAACAATTGCGGACTGCAAAACGTGCCGCATTTTCGGGATTCATGGGATCAACAATTGAATACTTTGATCTTATTGCGTTTGCCACGGCATCAGCCCTGGTTTTTTCGCACTTGTTTTTTGATTCTATGGGGCCGCGCGGAGCGGCGATGGCCTCGTTCGCTACGTTCGGGCTGGCTTACGTTGCCCGCCCGGTTGGGGCCGTTTTGTTTGGCTCGCTTGGCGATCGGCACGGCCGCGCCCATACGCTCATTTACACGCTGGCGCTTATGGGGGCAGCAACTTTCCTGATTGGTTGCCTTCCAACCCCTAAGAGCGTGGGGATCTTAGCGCCTATTCTGCTGGTTGTTTTGCGTCTGGCGCAGGGGCTTTCTGCGGGCGGCGAGCAGGCTGCGGCAATGGCGTTAGCTTCTGAACACGCTCCTCGTGACAAGCGTGCCTTGTACTCGGGCTGGATCATGCTCGGAATTGCTGCGGGCACTGCGCTCGGTTCTGCCGCCTTTGCTCCGGTCACTGCCTTCGGCCAGGAATTCCTCTTGTCGTGGGGATGGCGTATTCCCTTTTGGGTGATTGGGCCCCTGTCGCTTTTCACTCTATATATTCGCAGTACCGTTGGGGATGCTCCGGTTTATCAAAATGCCGAGGGCGAAGCGTCGAGTTATTCAATGGCCGAGCAGTTGAAAGAAATTTTCACAGAGCATTGGCGGGCTGTACTGCGGGTAATATTCTGCACTTTGATGACACTTACAGGTTCGATGTCAACTGTGTTTTCCGTGAGTTATGCAGTGGAATACGCTAATTTATCTGCCGCGAAAATGTTGGCAATTATTAGCGCTATGTCGGTTGTCGCATTAGTTTGTGGGCCTCCGGGGGCGGCGCTTTCAGATCGGATCGGACGCCGGCCCGTATTCGGTGTAGGCGTATTGATAATCGGGGCCATGTTCTTCGCTTTCTTTGCGGCTATTCAATCGCGCAGTTACCTGTACATTTCCCTTGCTTTTTTGGGGGTCATGTGCGCGGCGAATGTGTGTAATTCTGTTCAGGGCACCCTGTTCACCGAGATCTTCCCGACCAGGGTGCGCGCGACCGGATATGCGGTCGGCTTACAAATTGGCCTGCTGGTGGTGGGTTTCGCACCCACGCTAGCTGCCGCAATTGTGGGCAGTGGCCCACGCGGATGGCTTCCGGTGTGGGGCATGATCGCAATTGGCATGTGCTTGGCCTCGGCTGCCGCCTGGATGGGCCGCGAGACTAAGGGCGCGTCCTTGTCGGCTCAGGATTGAGTGTCGCTGTCGGGGGATTGTTGCAAGGTTTCGATTGTGAACACGTCCCCCGACAGGGCGAATTTGTCGCCGTCGTGGAGGGTGGCGGCATGGCCGGAGGCGAGCCGCTGCCCATTCACAAAGGTGCCATTTTTCGAATCGAGGTCGGTCAAAAGGAACGCGTCGCCCTCGACAACGATTTGAGCGTGTTTCCTAGAAACATCTGAATTTCCTCCCATGTGTATGTCGGACTTGGCGGAGCGGCCAATGGTGGCCTCGCGTTTGCGCACTATGGCCATGCGTCCGTCGCGCGCACGGGTCACAGTAAAAGCGGTCCGAGTCGGGGGGTGGGCAACTAGTGGGGCAGGGGCCGGCGGAGCTGGGCTTTTTAGGATAGTGGCGCCGTCCGCGGGCAGGATTGTGGCCTCGCCTGCAGCGGGCTCTGCCGCACTCTTGGCGGGCGGCGGAGCCGATTCCCGGGGGGCAGCTGAGATATTTGGTAGGTCTGTATCGGTGAACGCCTCCCAGATTAGCTGCCGCAATGTTTTCGGTGCTGGGCTCGGGTGGGCAAAAGCGTAGTCGCGCAGCGCGGCAAGGTCGCGAGCGTGCGACGGGACGGATTTGATTACGGCGTTCACAAGCTGTCCCAAGGAATCTTTTACGGATTTGTCAACGATCAGCGACGTTACGAGGACGAAACTGGCCAGCTTAGTTTCGGGGGAAACGTAAACGTGGCGAGGGGAAAAGAGTAGGCCAACCGGGTTTGCGTAATTGTTGTTGCACAGTTCGATAGCGTCGCAGGCGGTGAGCAACAGGTTACGGGCAAAACTTTCGGTTACTGCTCCTCGCAACACTTTGTCTAGGGGGAGCAAGTCGGTCACGTTGTAATACAGAAAAGACCCCTTTGGGGTGGTTTCGTAGCGAAAGGCAAGCATGAGGTCGGACGGGTCCCCTGCCAGCCATTGGGCTGACAGGTGGTCTATTGGATGAGTGGTATCTAGGTGCACACTTAGGGTTAGCGTGCCCGTTTTTCGGTCTGTGTTTAGTTTCGTCTTCATTTTTGTTTTGGGCTTGGATAATTATGCCTGCAGCGCCATGTTATCCGTTTCGCCGATTCTGACCAGCTATGATGATCATTTGTATGAAAAATGTGTGAACCCGCCCATAGCTTCGCCCTCGTCAATCTATTTTTCGTCTGGCGTTAACCTAAACTTCACCCTTGGACTGTATTTTGCCCCTGTATATCTGAAACATACATCTGTGGTGGCAGCCTGCGGCTGCGGTTCGGATGAGCATAGGCATATATAAGGAGCGCTGTGGTCGCACCAGACACAGTAGTGGGGCAGAGGTACAAGATCCTCACTAAGATCGGTTCGGGTGGCATGTCCGATGTCTACCTCGCAATTGACTCCTCGCTGAACAAACAGTGGGCGGTAAAGCAGATTAAAAACATGTCGGATGCTACCCGACGTGAACTAGTCATAAAGTCCCTTACTGTCGAAGCGAACATGATCAAACAGTTCGATCACCCTGCCATCCCCAGAATTGTTGACTTGATCGAGGAAGCGGGCTCCCTGTTTGTAGTAATGGATTACGTCGAGGGGCGCACCCTGGCGCAAATTCTGAAAGATGATGGCCCGCTTCCCGAAGAACGGGTAGCCGACATAGCCATTCAGCTTTGCGACGTGTTGGACTATCTGCACAGGCGCAAACCCCCGGTGGTCTACCGCGACATAAAACCGTCGAACATTATGCTCACCCCCGATGGGGCGGCAAAGCTGATTGATTTTGGCATTGCGAAAGAGGTCGGCTCCCCAGACCGCAACGAAAACCTGCTGGGAGACGCTCGCGAACTGGGCACCCCGGGTTTCGGTAGTCCCGAGCAGTTCGCAGATGCCAAATCAGTCGATACCAGGTCTGACATTTACTCGCTAGGTGCCACCATCTTCTACCTGCTCACAGGCAGACATCCGAAAAATGATGGGCTTGCCCCGCTGCGGCAGATAGAACCCGAACTGACCATAGGATTTGAGCGTATAGTCCGCAAAGCAACTCAAAAAGACCCCGAGTTGCGTTACCAAAACGGCGCCGAGATGGCCTACGCCCTCGCCCACTACAAAGAGGCCGACGACGAATATCAGAGGGGCCTTACAAGCCGGTGGTGGAAATTTTTAGGTACGGCCATTGCGGGCACGGTTTGTTTAGCACTGGCACTTATATGTTGGGGGCTGTCCTCGTGGGCTAACTCGCGTGATTTCAACTCGCTTATGCAACGCGGGGACCAAACCTCCAAGAAGTCTGAGGCAGAGGAGTACTACCTGCGCGCTGCCCAAGTAAAACCAAATGACCCTAAGCCGTACTACGCCCTCATGGACCGCTACACGGCAGACAACCGTTTTGACGGAAATGAAGAGCGCGTCTACAACGCGGCCCTGACCGAAAATGCTGACAGCTTGCGCCAAGATCAGCAAAAGTGGTCCCAGCTGGCCTTCGACACCGGCAAACTCTACTGGTACTACTATGCAGACCGCGCGCTGTTAGGCGACGAGGCCAAGCAGCTAGACATGAACTCCGATCAGCTCACGCGCTATGCCAGGGTGCGAAACGCGGCCAGGTGGATGCACTACGCCGCGGACGACAAGATGTTCAAAGACAACAGGATTGCGTCGATTTACGCCGACATTGCCGATTTCAACTCGCAAATTGTGCCACTGATCAACGAAGGCTCAGATGCGGGCCACTACAAACCCTACTTTGGCTCGCTGCAACGGCTAGTTGAAGTGGCAGATTCCGAGGATAACGCGGTAGTGAAACTGGAAGTGGCAAATTTTGTTCTTGACGCGTTGCAGGTGTATCCACGCAATTTCCGTGCCGACAAAATAGCTAAATCTGACATGCAGACCTTGACCCAAAAAGTAGAGCAGATGGCGAAGCAAGTAAAACCCACCACCAGCCATTTGGATGAGCAAAAGAATAAGGCAGTCCAGGCTGTAGGGCCAACAAAGGCCGCTATCGAAAACGCCTTTGTGGACGTTGACGGGGAGGCGAAATGAGCTCCGAACAGTGGCGAATAGTAGCGGGCATTTTCTTAGCCCTAGCGATCGTGCTAGCTCTGGTGGCGGCCTATTTGTACCGCAAATTAGACATTGCCCAGGTGCGCGATTCGCGCAACGGGCGGCGAATGGCCGAAGAGATCAGCAAGCTGCGCAAACAGAGGCGCGGTACTTGGGCTGTCGCAGCCGAAGAGGTTACTAGTCTGCGGCCAAAGACAGACGACATTCAGGTCCACTCGGTAAACGAACCACAGGTAGATCCTGACGAGGCCGCCACTTCGCTTGCCGGACAGGGGGACATTTCTCAGGTAGACGACGAGGGCGAAACCTCGCTTGCTAGTCCCGGATCGACTGCAGCTTACAGGGGGGACAAATAGTGATCCGTAAACGTGGCCTATTATTTTCGACTTTTGCGGCTCTGGTAGGAGCCCTGCTAGCCCTGGGTCTGTGCGCGGTGGCGGCTGTCGCAGCCGAAGAGCCGGCACCCGGCGAAACCTCTCAGGGCGCGGAGGCAGATTCGTCCTCGCCAAAAGACCCGGCAGGTAATGCAAAACCAGAAGCACCTCGAGAGGGCCCTGAGGAGGATTCTGGCGGGGCTGGTTCTGCCGATTCGCCTAAACGCCCAAACGTCGTTCTTACGATTTACCGCGACGAAAACGGCAAGCTAGTGCCAGTTGAGGGGGATTTAGTAGGGGGAGGCCAGAGCATTTGGGTTGGGGTGGAAGTAACCGATCCATATTTCAAAGGCCATCCGGATTTGGCTCAAGATCGTGACGTAGTCGAGATCGTCTTAAATTCAGGTGGAAAGAATAGCTACAAGGCGCTCACCTCAAAACATTTTAAGAAGGTAGGGGCGGAAGGGTCCTACACTTATCGCACGCCGGCAAGTTCTAAAACTCACTTGGCCGAATTTAGGATGCCTAAAAAAGATGGGGCGAAGGTCAGTTTTACTGCGCGGCAGGCTGAGGCAATAGTCGACCAGGATAATTTTGAATCTAATACTGTAGAGCGCCAAATTGATTTTGGGGGACCAACTTTCACCGGTATTTCCTATGTTCCTCCGAAGGGGCACGAGGACGAGTTGAGCGAAGAGGGTGGTCGCGTCGAGGCCGTGGAAGCGCGCACTATCTCTGTATCTGCCAAGGATGTGGTGCCGGAGGGGAATTCTCCGTCTGAGCTTCGGGGCGTCAGCGCCAAATACGGCACTAGGTATGTGGGACGGGACCTGCAGGTGGTCCAGGCTGGCGATCACTTCGATATCAAGCTTTCCCAGCCTAATGAATACAACATGCGGTTCTTGTTCATTACGGCAACTGATAAGTTGGGCAACGAAACGGTAATGAGTGCCCAGCAGATCCGAAAAAAGACTGACTCCGCCGGCTTCTTCCCTGGGATCGTATACATAATGTCCAAAGAAGATTCGGACGTGCAAGTTATGGTCGGCGAGAAGGTTGTTGCGGGAAAGGGGGCTGCCCAGGCGGCTAAGGCTGAATACGTTGCAGCTGATAGCTCAGTGTGGGTTCGCTCTAGAAAACCAGATTTTGTGAAGAACCTGGAAGCTGCCAAAAAGGAATCGGGCAAGCATGTGTTGCGCCCGGTGAAGCTCGTTAACGTTGAACGCCGGGCGCACAAGGAACAGGTAGGGCCGATCGCGGCCTGTGAGGTGCCGGCTAACGCAAAGATTCCTGCTCGAACTAAGGGGGGCTACTATTACTACAAGTGCCCCGACCGGATATTCGGTGTGCTGAATTCCCCTGACGTGAAGATGCGCCAGCGCAACGCCCAATACAAGTTTTCGAGCGCCCCCAATTCCTACGTTGGCTCTTTCAATTCGGGCTCGGTGGTTTTGGATGGGAAGGCTCCTCAAGCCAAATTCAAGTCGGGGCCTGCCAAAGGTGGGCACAACAAATTCATTCCCAAGATTGGCGAGTTGAACACGCGGAAGAATCCATACAAGAAGTTTTCTGCTCTGGTGGTTTCGCAAAAGGAAGGCGGTACCCAATTTGAGCTCAATTTCCGCGACATTTTGCCCGAAGGCCAGCTTTCGCTCTCCGATATTAATTCTTTAGGGTGGGGTTCGGACATGGCTGGTACGTCCGGCCTCAACAGGAAAACGCTGAAGATCACTCTGCCTGCCCCCACCGATCTTACGGGCAAACAGATTGGAAAGAAGCAGACTCTCAAACCGCAAATCAGCGACGATAATCTGGCAAAATTTGATATTCCCGCTGAAGGGCTTTATCGCATGGACAAAATTATTGTTCACGTGGCCGATAATGCGGGGCAGGTTCTTTCCACCCCGTTGTCGAAGCTAATGAGGCAGAACGGTAAATACGACGTGCTCGTGGTCGACCGCGGCGAAACCTCTGGCAAGGGGGCTCAGCTCGAGGTCAAAAAAGCTAAGAAGACGCCTGTGTCTGCGGTGCCCGAGGTGTACTATCGCGGCGAGGTGGACATCAGCTTTACTGTGCCCGACCGCTGGTTCCCGCTCTATGTCAAGCAAGAGAAACTCTCCGCAGATTTGCTGGTGGTAGAGCTGAACGAAACTCCTCTGGCTACTCCCCACGACTACAAGAAGGTTCCCGCGAGGATAGATCCAAGCAAATTCGTGCCTGCTGGCGAAAATAAGTGGCGACTTACCGGTTTCCGTCTACCCAGGGCGAAGGGTAATGCGAAACTTCCCAAAGAGGGCGCGTACAACCTGAAGTGGCATTACACGGGATTTTCGGCTAATTCGGAAAACTCTGAGGGGGCGCGCTATTTTACCGTTGATTACACGGGTCCTAAGTTTGGAGGCCTGCACTTTTCGCCAGTAGAGCCAGTGCATGCTCCATGGATTTTCTCGAGTAGTGCGTTTGAAGCCACGCTAGGCGGAATCGAAGATCCAGTTTCGGGTGTCAAATCGAATTCGGCTGGATTCAAAAAATACAAAACTAAGGGTGCTAAGTCTGCAGAATCTGCCTTGGGCTTTTCTAACGAACGGGCTGACGCAGAGCGCAATCCTAAACCGAAATTGAAGTATGAGGGCGACAAGCGGGCGGGCAAATTGTCTTTCCGCATTACGGGTGACAGCCAGAGGCTGCGCTTTGACGAGACGGCCATAGGTTTGGTTGATAATGCGGGAAACCCAGCCGACACTGGTTACCTTGGCGAGTACAACAACTCCAACTTGCCAAAGGATAAGCAGGGCAGACGCCCGGTGGGAGTTGTTATAGATACCACCGCCCCAACCGTAAACGTGCACTTTGACAACAACAGCCCCCGGAACGAAAAGTATTTCAACTCCGATCGCATAGGCACTTTTACTATCAAAGAATCTAACTTTGATCTGATGAGGCAGCTGGACAGCCAGCAAGTTGTTATCACTAATAGCCGCGACGGGAAAACTTCTACGGTGCCGGTATCTGCTTTTGAAAACCCCTCCAAGGATGGGCAAACCTGGGTGTACAGGCAAAAATATGATTCTGATGGGGATTGGAAAATCAGTGCCGAAATAACCGATTTGGCCGGGCACAAATCCGACCATTTCGAAACGGACTTCGTCCTAGACAAGACACAGCCGCAGCTGACAGTAACATTCGACAACACACACCCAACAAATGGGATGTATTACAACCACCCTCGTACTGCCACTATTACCGTAGTGGACCGGAATTTTTCCGGCGCCGATTCTCCGGTGCGGGTAGCTGCCAGAAATGATGCTGGCCAGCCTTCTCCGGCTCCGGGCGGAAACTGGGCTAAGATCGGGCCGGATACCTGGAGTATGAATATACCGTTCACAGTCGAGAACCACTACGCGCTCGCGGCTGCAGCGACGGATATGGCGGGTAATACTGCGGAAGAAATCAAAGAACCCGAGTTTGTAATTGACATGACCAAGCCCGAAGTCAAAATCGACGGGGTGGAAAATATGACGGCCTATGCGGGAACCGTGCGGCCTTCGATCGTTGCTAGCGACACCAACCTTGACCATTCTCGAGTTGAATACAGGCTGAATGGCAATTACAGGGGAGTGGTGACCGATTTGTTCACCCGCACAAAAGAATCTGACAACGACGCTACGATTACCTACGACGATTTCGAACGCGACCCCAAGGTCGACGACATCTACTCCCTGCGGACAAGAGTTACGGATATGGCCGGCAACTCTACCGAAGTAATGAAGACTTTCTCTGTGAACCGGTTTGGTTCCACTTACAAGTTTGAAGCTAAGACCGGCGATCTTCGCGGACGCTACTTGGATAAGCCTCAAAACATAGAGGTGACTGAGGTGAACGTGTCCGGCCTCGAAAATAATCTTACGGAAGTGGAGTTGGCTAAGAACGATTCTTTGCAAAAACTCGATCCCAAATCGTATTCCCGAGTTGCGGGTAGCACGAAGGCGGGGTGGAGTACCACAAAGTACACGTTGCCTGCCAAACTATTTGATTCTGCCGGATACTACCGGGTGCTTTTCTCTTCCATCGACAAGGCCGGGAACCTTTCGCAAAACAACATGGAAAAGAAGAACGAAGCCCGCAATGGGGCGGCGGAACTCAAATTTGCAATAGATAAACAAAAACCGCAGGTGCGAACCGGTTCAATCGAATCGGACGAAGTCTACTACGCCTCGGGCAAGAACATCGATGTCAACGCTAAAGACAACCTGGCGTTGGCCCAGGCGCAGCTCGAGGTCGACGGGCAGGTAGTGCGCACCTGGGACGGCGAGGAATTGGAACGTGACCTACCCACGTACAAACTAGCGGCAGACGCGCACGAGCACGACGTAACTTTGCGGGTTCAAGATAAGGCCGGAAACGAATCGGTTGCTTCTTACAACAACGTTGTGGTTGCAACTAACTTCTGGCGCTATCTGCTGGCCAACCCGCTGTTGCTCGCCGGCGTTCTGGTTGGCGGTGCTCTGATCGTTATTGCCTTGGTGGCCTTGGTAGCAGCGCTAATCAGTAGAAACAGGCGGCTTTCGTACAGGCGCAACCCATTCGGCGTCTAAGAAGGGGAAAATGAAGGGGCTAATAACTGTTCACGACGCACACGCCGATGCCCGCTACACTGTCTATTTAGACAGCGCAGACGGGACACAAATCCAACAGATTTTTCCCGCCCTCAGCAAAATTAGTGCCGAGGAACCGGCCGGCTGTCAAATAGCCGTCGATGGCAGGCAAGTTGACCCCGAGCGAACCATTGCGGAGGTGGGATTACACGAGGGGTCGTGGATTTCTTTGCTGCCTAAAGGGGAGCGGCCGCTGCTGCCCTACGCCAGTACGGGGGAAAAGGATGGGACTGTGCAACTGCGGTTTCTTTCCGGTCAACGTACGGGGGAGGTGTTCGATGTAAGTGCCGGTACCGTCTCGATTTCTTCGTTCCTAGACCCGGACGTGTCCTCGTTGGATTCGGAGTTCATGTTGAACGTTGGGGCGGACGGTAAAATCTCGGTCTTTCCCAATGTAAAAGCGAAGCGAATAAAAACCAAAAAATCGCGTTTCGGCAGGCGCAAGCGGGAAGTTGAGCTATCTTCAGGGGTTTGCGTGGATGGCAAAGAGGTGACGGAACCGACCAAGGTTCGTCCCGGGCAAGAGATATCAATTCCCGATTGTATTGTTGCCGTAACTGTGGGACGCGACGATCCGGTGCCGGTAGATTCCACTTCGAAGTCCGGCAAGTGGCTGTATTCTAGGCCCCCTAAAATCCGGCAAAAGGTAGAAGAGAAAAAGTATTCGCTTCCCAATCAACCGGTTGAACCAGAAAAATCCTCGCTGCCGTGGTTGGCCGCGTCTCTGCCGCTAATTGTGTGTGTGGGGCTGGCCTACTTCATGCACAATTACATCTTCTTAGCTTTCGGGTTGATGAGTCCCATCATGATGATTGGTTCCCACTTCACCGGAAATAATCAAAGGCGCAAATCCTATAAACGGCAGATGGCCAAGTACAAGGAATCGAAGCGCAAAACGGAAACTGAAGCTCGCGAAGCGGTAGCGCGTGAGGAAGCGCATTCTAGAGTCGAGTTTCCTGACGCTAGCCAGGTGCTGGATATTTGCACCCGCCACACTTCTCACCTTTGGAACCGCCGGCCGGCCGACGATTCCTGGCTGCGGCTGCGCGTGGGTACGGGCACAATCGAGTCGCATATAACCCTAACTGATCCGTCGAAGTTGGATTTCGAACGTGTGCAAAAGTGGCAGTTGGAACGCTTCCCCGTAACGGTGTCGCTGACAGATTCTGGGTGTGTGGGTTTTACCGGCCAAAGTTCCGTGATTTTCCCGGTGTTGAAGTGGGCGGTAGCCCAGTTGGGGGCGTTGCACTCTACTAGGGACCTGAGCCTTTATTTGCTGGCCCCTAAGGCGAGTGAAAAAGTAGAAGCCGCGGGCACTCCTTCGATAAATTGGCATTTTGCCCAGTGGATTCCGCATTTTATTCCCCAATTTGGTCAGGGGGCTGTGCGTACCGTGGGTACTAGTGCCGAACAGGTGGCGCACCGCATATCGGAACTTGTGTCCATTCTTGACGCCCGGGCTGAGGAGAAGCGGAATCGGTCTATGAAATCTTGGGCCGGTTCCCACATTGTCGTAATTATGGAGCATGCTCACCTGTTGAGGCAGATGCCGGGAACTATACGGTTGCTGAAGGAAGGCCCGGCGGTGGGCATGTTCATGCTGTGCATAGATTCTGACGAGCGTTTACTTCCCGAAGAGTGCGAGGCGGTCGTTACTGCCGAGGGCGGGTCCCTTACGGTTGCCTCTAACTTGGGTAAAGATATTGCCGACATTATGCCGGACATGGTGTCGTCGCATTGGCTTGACGCGGTTGCCTTGGCGTTGGCTCCTATCGAGGATGGCAGCCCGGATGCGGCTCAGTTAGCTATTCCGGATCAGTCTAGGTTATTGAATCTGTTGGAGCTGACTCCTACCGCGAACGAGATTGAGGGGCGTTGGGCTAGTAGTCCTCGTTCTACTGCTTGTGTGATTGGTGAGTCTGTAGACGGAGCTTTTGGGCTTGATATTTCGAAAGATGGCCCACATGGTCTGATTGCTGGTACGACTGGCTCTGGTAAGTCTGAACTTTTGCAGTCTCTGGTGGCATCCCTGGCGGTGGCAAACACCCCGAATGCGTTGAATTTCGTATTGGTGGATTACAAAGGTGGGGCAGCCTTCAAAGATTGTGTGCATCTGCCTCACACGGTGGGCATGGTCACTGACCTGGATAACCATTTGGTGGTGCGTGCGCTTACGTCGCTCAGCGCAGAGCTAACTTACCGTGAACACATGCTGGCTCAGGTTGGGGCTAAAGATTTGGAAGATTATGTGGATTTGCGGATTAGTAAACCGCAGGCGGTCGAGATTCCTAGGCTGCTCATTGTGATTGACGAGTTCGCTTCTCTTGCACGCGAGTTGCCAGATTTCGTGACGGGGCTGGTCAATATTGCCCAACGGGGGCGTTCGCTTGGCATTCACCTGTTGCTTGCGACCCAGCGGCCAGGAGGTGTGGTATCGCCAGAGATTAGGGCGAACACCAACTTGCGCATTGCTCTTCGCATGACTGATGCGGAGGAGAGCCAAGATGTTATCGATGCGAAGGATGCCGCCTTAATTTCTAAGAACACCCCGGGGCGTGCGGTGGTGCGGCTTGGTTCTTCGTCTCTTATCCCTTTCCAGTCTGCGCGCGTGGGTGGGCGTTATATTAAGGCCGAGGATTTGGTAGATAATTCGGCTAAGGAACCGTTCTTGCGTTCGGTGCCGTTCGCGAAGCTGGGGTCTGCTTCGCCGCGGCGCCCGGAGGTAAAAAAGGCTCGTGGCGACGTGGCCGTAACTGATTTGAAAATGTTGGTGGATGCCATTGGGGAAGTGGCTAAACGGCAGCATATTCCGCCCCAGAGGGAGCCGTGGCTACCGGCGTTGCAGACCCAAATTGGCTTGTCTAGTTTGCCTAGGGTGAAGCCGCAGGGGATTCGAATTCCTTTCGCGTTGGGTGATTATCCCGCGGCGCAAGCGCAGCGTGCCGTTTCGATTGAGGCGGCTTCTTTTGGCAACCTGTTCTTGGTGGGCACTTCCCGCACTGGTAAGTCGACTGCTTTGCGTACTATCGCCTATTCGGCTTGTACGCGATTTTCTCCCGCGCAGTGCCATTTTTACTGCATTGATGCTGGCAATGGGGCGCTTGGCCCTCTGAAGGCGCTGCCACATGTGGGGGCTGTGGCCAATCGTGGCGAGACGCAGAAGATTGATCGTCTGTTGCGGAAGTTGGAGGCCGGGCAGGGGGAGCGTTCTGCAATGCTGTCTAGGGACGGGTATTCGAATATCGACGAATACAATCAGAATGTGTCCGAGGGCGCTGCCAAGATTCCGCACGTGTTTGTGTTGCTCGATTCTTGGGATGGGTTTCATTCTACGTACGAAACTTATGACACGGGGACTATGCTCACCCGGATTCAGTCGCTGATGCGTGAGGCCCCTTCTGTGGGGATTCATTTTGTTGTGTCTGGTGATAGGTCGCTGCTGAGTGGACGTATGTCGACTTTGGCCGATTCGAAGATTTTGTTGAAGCTTGTTGAGCCATCCGATTTTACTTTGATTGGGATGAAGGTGCGTGAGGTTCCCGAGAATATGCCGGAAGGGCGCGGTTTTCGCTCGGAGGACTTGTGCGAGTTGCAGATTGCAACTATTGGCAAGGGCCTTTCGGGCCGTGAGGAATCCCAGCACATACGTGAAACTGGGCGGAAGCTGCGTGACCAGTATGCAAAGTTGCCAAAATCTTTGCGCCCGTTTGCTGTCGAGGAGTTGCCTGTCGATATTTCTGTTGAGCGGGTGTGGGAGCGGGAAGAGGCCGAGGGCGTTCCCGAGCCTGTTGCATTAGGGTTCCCGCGGCTGTGCTTGGGCGTCGGAGGTGACGACAATTCGCTTATTTCTTACGACCCGGTGGCCACACCTATGCTGCCAATTTACGGTTCTATCCAGTCCGGCAAAACTACCGCGTTGGCTACCGTCGTAAATTCTGCACTGAGGGCCGGGTATCGAGTGGTTATTGTTGCTCCGAAGCGGAATATGCTGCACCGCTTTGCTGGTAGGGACGGAGTGCAGAGGATCTATACTCTGCCTACGGAGTTTACCCGTGAAAACCTGGAACCGTATGTCCTTGGGGAAGGCGGGGATGGGCGCAGGACGCTGATAGTTATAGACGATGCTCAGTTATTAAAGGAAGCCCCTGCCGGCGACTGGTTGCGTGAGCTTGTGGGGAGGCTCGAGGATTCGCAGGCGAGTTTTGTGGTAGCTGGTGATACGGAGCAGTTCCCAGTTGGTTTCAACACGTGGGGTGTGCGCGTGCGCGGGCTGAAGATGGGTATCTTGTTGCGTCCTGACGATGTGCTGAATCAGGATTTGGTTGGGATCCGTTTGAAGCGAGCGCAGCTAAATAGTGAGGGTCCTGCCGGGCGCGGATACGTGCATATTGGGCGTTTGAATGTGGCGTTGCAGGTGGCCAGCAGCGGGCCAGAGAGTTCTGGCAAAGGGGGTGCCCGGTGAGGTGGTTTGGTTGGTTCCGCAAGGGTAAGTCCGAGGGAATTGTACCGGTGGCACGTCCGGCGAGGGTGTTTGCCGAGATCCCCAAGCTGCCTTTCCCGGTCGAAAACCGGGTGATGAATGCCTGGGAGGTGAAAAGTAGTAAGGCCACTTCGCCGAGCTCTGCCGCCAAAGGGCCGCTCGGCAAGTATGTTTTGGAGTTTTCCGATGGCCAGGTAGCGCCCTTTACCAAGATTGGAGCTTGCGGCAGGGGGAAGGCGAGTACTGCAGATTACGACCAGTATGTAAGGGTTACTGACAGGCAGGTTTCTAGGGTGCATTTTCGTTTTGGCTTGGATGTGGACGGCTTCCCTTGGATCGAGGACGTTCACAGTGCTAACGGTACTGCGGTCGCGTTTTCGGATGGGCGCGTGCAAGAGCGCATCACGGGTGTGGTTGGGCTAGATAGGGGCGACAAAGTTGTGTTTGGGGAAATGTCCGCGGTGGTCAATAAGGTTATTGCGACCGCCATTCGATAAATATGAATGGCAGTCGCTTTAGCTTTCTTTGTTAGTGGTTGTTATTTTTTGGGGTTGGGTGGGTGGTTTGGGTTAACGGTTGGTGAATGGGGGGTTGTTTTTGGGTGTATTTGGCCTTTGGGGGCTGTTGTGGGGTTTTGGGGGTGGTTAGGGTTGGTTTTGGGTCGGTGGTTTGGCCGGCTGTTTTGTAGGTTTGAGTTTTTTGTGTTGGGAGCTTTTTATGGCGAACATGAATGTTACTTATGCGGAGTTGGAGCAGGTTGCTTCGCAG
>NZ_ATUW01000016.1 GCF_000420405.1 Winkia neuii subsp. neuii DSM 8576
CCTCCGTTGCGCTAGCTGCTGATAAAAGCGAGTTCTTGTACAAGCAAATCAACCCCGGCAATTCTGCTACCGGCAAGATAGCTTTTGACGTGCCCGATGACGTGGCAGCGGATCTTGGCAAGCTTTCCGTGCAGGTACAAACGGGGCTGTTTGGCACTGAAAAGGGATTGATCTCGCTAGCCCAGTAGGTGCGTTTTCGAGCAGGGGTCTAGTCGGCAATATGCCGGTTAGGCCCCTTCCTCTTTTTCGCTAGGGGCATGGTTAGGGCACGCCGCTAGTTTTGCCTATAATGGTGCGGATTATTTTTATTCCCCCATCCTCCGCTAGAGCCCCGGTATTCATTGAAATACCGGGGTTTTTCGTTGCCCTAATGCGGGAAATACGGGTTATGGTCACCCGGGAAAATCCCAGGCGGGTAAAAATAGAATTATGTGGTGTGGGCTTAGGCCTTTTTCTTGATTTCTTTCATAAGATCAATTGTCTGCCGCATTATGTCGTCGAAGCCGTCAGCCTCTGGATCATCTAGGGCAGGAACGAGCTTATCGAGCTTCGCTAACAAAGCGTCACTGTAGGTAAAACCGACCTCTTTAGCCTTCCACATTCCCGCATCCCACGCAGGCTTGTATGGGCCGTCGGCGACCAGAATGTCCCCGTATGTACCTTCCCATTCCTCATCAGTAAACTGGGCGCGGACCTCATCGCAGGCCTGCCAGAAAGCATCTTCGTAATCAGTCATTCGACCCTCCTGAAACCTTCCCGACCCACTGATGTCTTCCAAGAAGCATACCCCGGCCAGTACTTCCTTATAATCGCGTTCTGCGAGGTAGAGGCGGCCTCTGCCGCAATCATCGCGTAGACGTTGGCGCATAAAGTCACGTTGACGAACCCCTTAAGCGACCTGCGTAGCAGCTTTCCCGCGCCGCAGAACGCCCTGACAGGGCTTCGCCTATCGACGCCAATGAAGCTCTGCCCGCTAAGAAGCCCCTAGGTTCTAGGCCATTGAAATACCGGGGGTTCGCCCTCCTGGCTAGAGGCAACAGGCGGTGTAGAGTTCAAAGGCATGTCGAAGCGTCGGCCCCTAGGAGGAAAATGTACGTGCCTCAAAGCGCAGTCAGCGCCTTTTTGAAGATCGCCAGAGCAAACCGCGCCTACCTGAACCCGCAGGTGGCCCTCCAGCGGATAGCCAAGCGCGCGCTGCGCCCCCAGCGGATAGTTCCCCGTTTTTTCCCTGGCCAGGACAAGGTGAAGGTAAAAGTCGCCAACGCGGTGGGCATGAGAATTTATGTGTTGGAGCCGCGTACGTGGCCAGTAGAAGGCGCTTTCATCTACGTTCACGGCGGCGGCTGGGTCAATCAGATCACGGTTCAGCATTGGCAACTGTGCGCCCAAATCGCCCACCACACAGGTCGCGCCGCAATCATGCCCATTTACCCGCTAATCCCCTTCGGCACTGCCGATAAGGTAGTTCCCGCGATCGCAAAAATTGTAGCCGCAGCAAAAGAAAAGTTCGGCTCGGCCGCTCTGGGTGGCGATTCCGCAGGCGGGCAGATTGCCTTGTCGGCCGCCCTCGAAACGCAAAGCCACCCTCAAAAGAATACCCCCGAAACCGCTAAACCTGACCAACTAATCCTGATCTCACCCGCCCTCGACGCCACCTTTTCCAACCCCAGAATTGCCGAAGCACAAAAGCACGATCCGTGGTTGGGGGTGCCCGGCTGCCAGGTATTTTTGAAGAAATGGGCGGGCCCGCTGGCACTCACCGACCCGAAAGTGTCCCCCCTCTTGGCTCCCGCCAAGGCGCTAGCCCGGCTAGGGCGAGTAACAATCTTTACGGGCACCGCAGATATTTTCAACCCTGATGCACACGCCCTCGCCCATAAAATTGCGCTCGAGGGCGGCCGCTACAACCTGGTGGAAGAACCGGGCGGTTTACACGTGTACCCACTTTTGCCCACGAGGGCCGGAGCGGCCGCACGCACCGAGATCTGCGCCCTGTTGACATAAATGCGGTTTGGGCCCGTCCCCGCGGCATGCTAAACCTGTAAGCATGACTGCAACCGCCTGGATAATTTTGTTTATAGCCGGCATAGGAGCCGGCCTTTCCAAGGGGCTCATTCCCGGGGCTTCCATGATTGCCGTCGCACTAGCGGCACTGGTTATTCCCGCCAAAGAATCAGTGGGCGTTTTGCTCGTAATATTGCTGTTCGGCGATATTTTAGCGCTGACTTTCTACCGCAAGGATGCGAATTGGCAGATACTGCGAAAACTGATGCCAGTGGTGGTTTTAGGCGTAATTTTGGGTACCGTATTTTTGCGCCTGGCCTCTAATGCGGTTGTGCAGTACGTAATTGGGGTGGCGCTAATTTTGCTCACCCTGATGCAACTTGCCGTCACCTACCTGCCTAAGAAGGAGGCACTGCCGGCTTCCGGAAGCGCACGCCGAATTTCGGGCATCTTCTATGGCACGCTCAGCGGGTTTACCACCATGGTTGCCAACGCCGGTTCTCCGCCTCTCACGCTCTACCTACTTTCCCGCCACATCGACGTGCGCACGTTCCTGGGCACTTCCACCTGGTTTTTCTTCCTCGTAAACGTCATCAAAACTCCCTTTTCGGTGTACGCAGGGGTGCTTAGCACGAATACCTTTAGCTACGCCCTCCCCTTGATCCCAGCCGTGGCCATCGGGGCTGTTTTGGGGTACTACCTAGCTAAACGCATAGACCAGAAGGTGTTCAATATTCTGGCGTACGTGGTTACTTTGGGAGGCGGCGTAGTGCTGCTGCTCGCCTAAGCCGGGGCGGGCGAGGCCGCCAACGCCGCTCCCCGCTCTGAGCCAACCCACAGGGCCCAGGGCACCCACCCAGCGCAGTGGGCCACCTTGAAATTAGCCTGCAATTTGCGTTCGGCGCTGACAATTGTTGCCCCCTACAATGGTTGGCATGGATGCGATTATTACTGTGGCAGGGGTCGATCACACCGGAATTGTGGCGGCCGTGGCCAACGCGTTGGCTGAGGAAAAAGTAAATATTGTGAATATTTCGCAAACGCTCATGGAACAGTATTTCACCATGATCGTGCACTGCGAATTTGATGCTGACAGGCTGCCAATTTCGGCGTTGCAACAGCGTATGCGCCAGGTCGCAGAGGCCGAAAATTTGGTTATCAAAGTCCAGTCCGAAGCTATTTTCGACGCCATGCACGAGGTGTAATTTGGCTACTTACAACAAGATCTTGGACACGATCCAGATGATCGACGAGGATCGTCTGGACATTCGCACTGTCACCATGGGTATTTCGCTGCTCGAGTGCGCCGATTCAGATTTGTCGCGCCTTTGCGACAACATTTTTCAGCGGATCACCACCCAGGCTAAGAATCTGGTTCAGGTGGCTGAAGATATTGAGGGCGAACTTGGCATTCCCATTGTCAACAAGCGCGTGGCTGTTACCCCTATTGCGCTGGTTGCGGCTAGTGCGGCCCATTCACCTGCGGACATGGTGAAGGTAGCTAAGACGCTCGACGAGGCCGCTCGCTCGGTTGGGGTGGATTTTATTGGCGGCTATTCCGCCATTGTCGACAAAGATGCCACTACGGCTGACGAGCTACTGATTGAATCTATCCCGCAGGCTTTGGCCGAAACGGAGTTTGTGTGCTCGTCGGTTTCAATCGGTTCTTCACGCAGTGGCATAAACATGAGCGCGGTGGCCAAGATGGGCCAGGTTGTGAAGGACGCAGCCCAGGCTACCGCCGACCGCAGTGCCATTGGCGCGGCCAAGCTGGTAGTTTTCTGCAATTCGGTTGGCGACAACCCGTTTATGGCGGGCGCCTTCCACGGGGTGGCCGAACCGGACGTGGTGCTTTCCGTGGGCGTTTCCGGCCCCGGGGTGGTGCGCCGCGCCCTCGAGAAGGCCTCCGGGCTTTCTTTCGGCAAGTGCGCCGAAACGATTAAGAGGGCGGCCTTCCAGATCACCCGCGTAGGCCAGTTGGTTGGCAATATGGCGGCTTCCCGCCTGGATGTGCCTTTCGGGATTGTGGATCTTTCGCTGGCGCCTACCGCCGAGGTAGGCGATTCGGTGGCACGCATTTTAGAGGAGATGGGTGTCGAACGGGTGGGGGCTCCCGGCACTACTGCCGCCCTCGCACTGTTGAACGACGCGGTGAAGAAGGGCGGCCTTATGGCTTGTGGGCACGTGGGGGGCCTTTCTGGTTCATTCATTCCAGTTTCCGAGGACATCGGCATGATCGAGGCCGCGCAGATGGGTGCTATTAGCATTGACAAGCTCGAAGCGATGACGGCGATCTGCTCGGTGGGCCTGGATATGGTGGCGATTCCTGGCGACACCTCCCCCGCCACTATTTCGGGAATGATCGCAGATGAGGCCGCAATCGGCATGATAAATCACAAGACTACTGCCGTGCGCGTGATTCCTGTTCCGGGCAAGTCGGTGGGCGAGACGGTAGAATTTGGGGGCCTCTTGGGGCGTGCGCCCGTAATGGAGGTTTCTAAGTATTCTTCCCAAAAGCTCGTTGCCCGCGGGGGCAGGATTCCGTCCCCGGTGCACGGTTTTAAGAACTAGGAGCAGCATGGATTTTGGCCAGTTCACCGCTTTGACCGCAGCCTGGGTGGCCGTGATTATTACGCCGGGACCCGATTTTTTCTTGACGTTGCGTTCTGGCACTATTTCGCGCCGCCACGGCCTTTTCACTGCGGCCGGAGTGGTTTGCGGGGTTTTGCTTTGGCTGGCCGCTGCCATTGCCGGGCTCGGGGCGATAGCTAAGGCCTTCCCGTGGGCTATAACCACCATTTCTATTCTGGGTGGTTTTTATTTGATCTGGTTGGGTTGGCAGGCGATCCGTTCCGCACTGGCCGCCCGCCGCCCTGCCCAGGGGTCCGAGGGCGAACATAGGGACCAGCTTTATTCGCATCCTTTCAGGTCGGGCCTGCTAACGAATTTGACTAACCCTAAGGCGATCATTTTCTTTGGGGCGATTTTGTCGCATTTTCTGCCCACCAATTTGTCTTTCTGGTCAATGACGGCAATGGTCGTTTATCTGATTAGCATGGAGGTCATCTGGTTCGGTGCCGTGGCCCTGCTGATCTCTACGCCTGCGGCCCAGCGGTGGGTGAGCCGCTACCGGGCCCTGATGGATGGGGGCACTGGCGTGATCATGCTGGTGTTGGCTACAGCCCTGCTGGGAAAGTCCGCTGCAGAAATTTTCTAGCCCTTACATTTTTCGAGGACGAAGTCCCGTTTGCGGCAGCTGTGCGGCCAGAAGAAGCTGTAAGTTTGGCCCCGCCCCTAGCAGCGAGCTGCTCCCCACTAGTAAGTGGCTGATTTTCAGTCCAACTAGCGGGGAGCAGCTCGCAGGGGGTGGGGTAAAAATCCACCATTTTACTTTTGTCTAATCTGCTTTTTTGCGTGGATTAGCTAGTTCTTCAGAGGGACGCCAGTCACGGCGGACAGTTTCTTCTTCATGTTCGATTGCCGCTTCGGGGTTGATCCATCCGCGCCCATTCTTGCCCCAGTAGAAAAGGCCCGACAGGACTGAAGCCAAGAACAGGATGGCCATTACGATCAGTACGGGCCAGGGCCCCACGGTGAAGATCAGAGGGGTGACCATGGCCGTGACGATGCCACCCCCGAAGAAGGGTTCGAAAACTAGCTGTTTGAAGCCGAAGGCTTCGAAGCAGGGGGATTTGCCTTCCGGGTCTACGATGCGCATTAGGATTAGGCCTGTGGCGGTAACGCCCATGCCTTGCCCGAAGTCGCCAATGCCGCGTTCGAACCAGTATTCGGGAATGGTGCGCGGGGTCAGCCACAGTAGCACCAGCAGGTTTATCAGCACCCCGCCGACGCACAGCACTAAGAAGGGCACCAGGTTCTGCGAGATGGCTTTGAGTGAGATTGTTGCCATCGCGGCCAACACTAAGATGTCCAGTGCTAGACCTTGGATGCGCAGCATCATCTGCGAGTCAATAATGTGTTCGTAGCCTACTGCTTTTAGCAGCAGCTGCACAATAATGCCACCGATCATGGCCAGCGGGAACAGCGGTACGAATGCCAGCAGTTTGATGTGGTCGATCCACAGCATCTGTTCGATCCATTGCAACCCAGAAAGCATTGCCTGGCCGATCAAGATGGCCAGCGCCAAGAACGCGACGTGCAAGGACAATGGTTCGATCGAGGACGGGCGCACGGTCATGTGTGCGGCCACATAGTTTTCGTCCTCCCGGAACAGGCCCTGTTGTTCTTCGACTGAGCGTCCCGCAGTCTCTTTCACGATCTGGGTGCGGCCGGTGCGCACAGCCCAGTTGATCAGAGCCACACCAAAAACTACGCCACCAACTAACCCTACGGTTGCCACACCTATAGAGAGGTCGCCGCCCTCGGGCCAACCTAGCTCTTTAAAAACGGGGATCATGCCTGCGGCGGTACCGTGTCCGCCCTCGTAGCCAATTTCGATTAGTGCCCCTGCCATGGGGGAAATACCGAATAGGGGTACCAGAACCAGGACCGTGAGTAGCAGCCCCACCAGGTATTGGCCTGTTCCGTAGGCTACGCCCACCGAAAGCTGCGGCCCGGCAATGTTGACGATTTTTTTGGGTCCCGGCAGTTCCTGGCCCATGAAGAGAGTGGCAAAAACGACTGAGATTAGCAGGCCGGGGAGGGCGGACCATACGCTTAGCACATCTTGTCCGAGCAGACCTCCTTCCGCGAATTGGCTGTAGCCAAGCTTGGCGGCGATAGCCCCGAAGACTCCGGGCCCTACAAGCAGCGCCACGAACCCGCCCACGATTGACGAGGGCAAGAAGATCTTTTGGATCCATTTAACTTTTACGCGCAGGATCTTGCCTATCAGTAAAAATATGCCCAGCAAAAGCAGCGCAAAACCGACGTGTTTCGCATCCATACCTAGTCCTCCACTAGCTATAAAGTCTGTCCCCCGCCCGCCCAATCCTTTTGGGGGATAAAGGACTAGATGTGGCGACGCAGCAGTGGGTCAATACACTTTTATAGTTGTACAAAACGAAGGTAAAAGATGTCAACCTTTACAGGGGTATCATTTTACTTTTCTTTGACTCTTGCGTGACTGTCGGCGGGCACCGCGGGCGGGCTCCCAGAAAACACAAGCCCGCCCTGGCGCCCCACTTGAGCACGCCCGCCAATTACTGAACACTACGCTAACGCCCCGCGCGCCGCGATTTCGCCACTTGACTCGGGGCCTTGGCCACCGCCCAGAACAGGGCCGCTCCCCAGACGAGTCGACTACTTGCTTTCGACCTGCGCGTAGAGGGCTTTTAGTTGGTCGCTAAAGTAAGGGCTCCCCATGAAAGCGTCGTCGTCGGGCCCGAACGAGCTCACGCCACGCACATAGCCCACCCCGGACGCTTTGGAGTAGTGGCTGAGCCAAGGCCCACCTGAACCGCCCACGCCAAAGTTGCACCCCGAAAGGATTGGAAACTTTTTGTTTTCCCACACGTACTGGCCGGTGTCTTTGTCGCAGAAGCTTACTTTTTCGCCCCGCTGCAGACGCGTGGGATAGCCCACCATGAGCGCGTGGTAGTCGAGTTTTCCGCCCAGCATAAGCCCATGCCCTCCCACGGTTTCCACCACTTTTTTGCCCGCCGCGTTAGGGGCGGTTTCAACGAGGGCGATATCCCCGCCCGTGCCCATGGACCCGAAGTTGTACTTGATCCAGGTTGGGGTGGTGCGCATGCGCACGGCAGCAAATTTGCCGTAGGGGGCCTGCCCGTCGTGGTAGCCCGGCACGAACACCCAGTTCTTCACCCACGCTTTGGTTTGCGCCGAGAGCACGCAGTGGCCCGCCGTAATCACCACGGTTTTCTTGGGGGTGTTAACCGCCGAGGCCGAGCATTTAGAATCGTGGTCCATTCCTTTGTCGCGAAAGAACACTTTGCCGTTGACCGCGGCTACAGCTGTGACCGTTTTGTCGTCGCGGCGGCCGTAGGCGGGAGAACCGGGGGCTGGCTGCGGGGCGGTGAGTACCGTTTCCTTTTCCGTATACCCGCTAGGCAGCTGCGGTTTCGGAGCTACCGCACGGTTGCGAAAGCGCAGCGAAGAACGTCTGGGCAGTGGAGCCGGCTGGGCCCGTCTCATCCGCTCCGGGGTCCAGTATTGGGCTACCTGGGCTGGATCCTCACTGGGGCTGTTTGCGGGGACATCGGCCTCGTCGGCGTGGGCGTACCCGAACGCGCTCACGCTCGTCGTTAGGGCGAGGGCGGCAGCCGCCGCCAGGGAAAAAGCTTTCTTTACCGACATGGTCACCTTTGCGCTTTCGGTGGGGAACTTCTTATACAGGATAGAAGGTCCGCCGCTGCTAAAACAGTGATTGCGCTAGTGAGAGTGGGTACATTTGCCCTGCTTTACCCTATTCAAAGGCAGCCCCCAGGGCCGTTTCACCCGTTGAATTCTTCGGCGTGCACAGACGCTTCGTGCTGCTCGTGGCCGGGTTCTTCTAGCTGGAATGTGCAGTGATCGATTTCGAAGTCGTGCTGGGAGATGTGGGTCAGTTCATCCAGAATGCGCGGCCCGGAACCGTCTTTCCAGGCCTGCTCACTGACGCGCACATGCGCACTCAGTACGGGCACGCCGGAGGTTAGCGCCCACACGTGCAGCGAGTGGATGGCGTCCACGCCCTCGGTGGCAGCGAGCGCGGAGCGGATCTCGGGCACGTTCAGCCCATCCGGCACCCCCTGCATGATTATGTTGACTGCCTTCTTGAGCAGAATGAACGTGCGCGGCAAAATGATCAGGCCCACCAGGGCGGCGGCAATGGCGTCAACGCGAGTCCACCCGAAAGCAATGTTCAATATACCAGACAGGATAATGCCGGCGGCCCCAATCCCGTCGCTCATCACTTCCAAGAAGGCGGCTTTTACATTCAGCGATTCCTTTTGCCCCCCGGCCAGCAAAAATAGCGAAATAGCTGATCCCACAACACCCACAACAGCAAAACCAACTACCCCGCCTCCGTGCACCGCCGGCGGATTTATCCAGCGTTCTACGGCTTCGTAGGCAATGAAGCAGCCCACCCCGATTAGCAGGAAGCAATTGATGAGCACGGCAATAATTTCCGCCCTCATCCACCCGTACGTGCGCCGCGGGGAGGCCTTGCGGGTAGCCAGCCAGGCGGCAATCAGCGCGATTAGGATGCCGGAAGAATCGACTGTCATGTGCATAGCCTCGGCAACTAGCGCCAGCGAGTTAGCCCACCAGGCCCCTATCAGTTCCGAGACGATGATTACCAGGTAGATGAAGAAGACTATTAGCAGTCGGGTGCGGTGTGCCCCTGTGGGGGTCTGTTCGCCAATTCCATGATCGTGAGAATGTGCCATGGCTATTCCTTTTACTTAATTCCATAATTTTTTACGTTGCCAACCCGGTTGCGCGGCTTGTGCCGCTCATACCCGGCCGGCATTTTGTTTAGCGAGGGCGAGCCTCATCTGCCTCGCGTTCGTGCCTTACGTGGTCGAGAGTTAATTGCAGCGAGGCTTTCACATGCGTATCGAAGATGCGGTAATAGGCCATGCGCCCTTCGCGTCGAACAGCTACGATTCGGTGCGCTCGCAACAGGCGCAGTGCGTGCGAGGTGGCTGATTCGTTCATTTGGGTCAGTTGCGCCAGATCGCCTACACACATTTCGTCTACTTCCAGCAGCACCAACAACAGCCGCAGGCGAGCGGGATCGCCAAATAGGCGCATCATTTGGGCAATTTCTTCAATTTCGCCCTCGCCGGGCAGGTTAGCCTGCAGCAGTTCGAACCGCGGCTTGTCTGCCGCACACTCTGCCTGAGCGGTGGTGGTAGCCACCATGAACGGCCTCCTCTGTTTATCTGAACAACTGTTCAGATATAAATATATTTACCGTCGAGGGCGAAGTCAACGCCTGCGCGTTTACCACCAAACTTGGGCGCCACAGCTTGGGGCTTGCTGCGGCCTCTAGCAGGAGCGCCCCCTCCCAGCGCAACCCCACCGGGCCGCACCCCTACCCGAAGCCAGGCATAAAAGAAGAGCCCGAACCGGTCGGCTCGAGCCCTTCTTTGTGGCGCCCTCCAGCTATGCCGGCGGGAAGAATCCCACGTGGGAGTAGAAAACGGTAAAGGATAAAAATACCCATAGCACTCCGCAGCCCCAGGTAAAGAGAGTGGCTATTCGCGCCACCCATTTACTTTCGGGAGCAAACGGCGCCAGCATCGCAGCAATACCGGTAAAGGCATATAAGCACATCACCATCAGCGGTTCCCAAATCTGCCCAGCCAGCAGGCGGGCTATTGGCTCAACGTCCGGCGGCCGCCACATGCCGAAATGCATCCCGGCGATGGCGAACATGACCAGCCCCACCCCGCCAATGGCTCCTACATATAGCAGCGGGCGCAATGTGGCCACTAAGTCCAGGGCTCGCTCTTTGCGATCGGCGGCCCTCTGCGCGGCCACGACGGCCAGCCCGGCGATGAAGGTGAGCAAGCCGTAGAGGGCGGCCGGCTCACCGAAGGTCACATTGTCTACCGTGCAACAGAAGGCGCCGTCGACCTCTTTTAGAGGCCAGGTCAGCGTCATGTACATACCGGTCACGCCTAGATACGCACCTAGCGCCACAAACGCCCAGCCCCACCCCGAAAGGGTGCGACCGCCCTCGGGACCTAGTGCCTGAACGCGAGCGGCGGTCCGGGCAAAAACCACGGCCATAATCATGATCGTGCCTGCAACCAGCGCCATGGTGGTGTTAAAGGTAACCCCCTGCATAATCATGGTTAGCTCCGTTCAGCCAGTATTGCCTGGCGGATCGAAAGAAGGGCGACGGATGCCCCAAAAGTCATGCACCAGCACAGGGCGCCAATGTCCCGGCCGGTTTCACTGGAAGCGGTGGCCCAGAATATTAGGCCAACCACTACCCCTATTACCACTACGGGCCAAACAATTTTCACAATCAGGCTTGCCCATCGCCGCGCGGCGTCATTGCCTACCTCGGCGGGCAACCCGGTAAAGCTATCGAAGTTGTCCATGGCTTTACCATAGCCCCTTTCAACCCCTTTTGACCTGCGATTGTGAAAATTTTCTAATATGTGGAAAGTTTTGGCCAAGGGCTGATTTCCTGCACCGAAAAGCCGCCTTACATAGACTCTTTGTATGAACATTGGAAAATCTGACCTACAAGTTTCAGGAATCGCGCTAGGGGCCAACCCGTTTGGGTGGACCGCAGACGAAAACACCACCTACCAGATCTTGGACGCCTTCACCGAAGCCGGCGGCAACATGGTCGACACCGCCGACGTCTATTCGGCTTGGGCCAACGGCAATTCCGGGGGCGAATCTGAGGCCGCAATGAAGCGCTGGCTGAACACTGGAAACAACCGCGAGCGCCTCTTGGTCGCCACTAAGGTTGGCCAGAAGCCAGATCGGAAGGGGTTGCGCCCAGAAAATATTGAGCGTGCCGCCAAGGAATCGGCTGAGCGCCTGGGGGTCGAACAGATCGACCTGTATTACGCACACGAGGATGACCCGGATGTTCCCATGAACGAATTCGCCGAGGCTTTTTCCGAGTTAGCCGAGAAGGGTTTGATCCGCGAAATTGGCATGTCGAATTTTGCTCCGGCTCGCTTTGAAGAGTGGATGAAGATTGCGGAGCAAAATGGCTTGCACGCTCCGGTTGCCATGCAGCCGCATTACAACTTGGTGTTCCGTTCTGATTTCGAGGCCGAGCGCCTAAGTGTTGCCAAGAAGTATTCTTTGGCGGTGTTCCCTTACTTCGCGCTTGCTTCTGGTTTCCTCACCGGCAAGTACGATCGAAATACCCCCATTTCGGGCGAGCGCAAGTCAATGGTGGAGCCATACGTGTCCGAGCAGGCCTTCGACGTTGTCGACGCCCTCAAGCAGATTGCTGAAAAGCGCGCGGTTACCCCGGGGGCCGTGGCGCTGGCTTGGTTGCGCGCTCAGGATACGGTGGCCGCTCCGCTGGCGTCGGCTCGCAACACTGAGCAGCTGCGCCAGACTATGGTGGGGGCCACGCTAGAGCTGGATCCGGAGGAGCTGGATCGCCTCAGCGGCCTTTCCCAGGGGCTGTAGCCCCGCCCTCGCCCAAGGGGGCCACCCGCCCTTTTCAAGCCCGTATTTGCCCCGCTTTGTCCTACCGGAGCGCATGGCAAATACGGGCTCTTTTTGCTGGCATTTTTTTGTTCCAAACCTCACCATTCGTGCGTTCCCCCTGGATAGAACAACTCGTGTTACAGCTCACATTTAAGGCGCTTTTGAAGTTTCCCGCGCCAGCACGCGAAAGGTGCCCAGAAAGCAAAAACTGGCAACTTCGAAATGCAGGAGTGTTGCGCTTTTTTGAAATGACAATGATGTAGTCTAGCTGTGTGCCAACCACTAGATATGGGGTCTGGCAAAAATGTTGGCACAACATCTTGATTCACTTGGAGGTAACACAAATGGCTGTCGCGCCCGCAAATACTCGGATATCTACCACCGTTACCAAGCGCGACGGCCGTACCGTAAGCTTCGATTCGGCAAAAATTTATAGGGCCATTTACCTCGCTCTGAATGACCGGGGCATCGACGATCCAACCTTCGTTTCCGACACGACCGAAGCGGCCATTGCCTCCCTCCCGGAGGGGCCCCTAGACATTCCCACCATTCAGCACTCCGTCGAGGGCGCGCTGATGGCCTCCAAGTACCCTCAGGTTGCCCGCGCCTATATCGAATACCGCCACGACCGCGACAATGCGCGCGAGGCCGCGATGGACGTGTCGGCCTCCCTGGACAAACTGATGAAGCGCGACAAGACGGTGGTCAACGAAAACGCGAACAAGGATTCTACTGTTTTCAACACGCAACGCGACCTGACTGCCGGTTCGGTGGCGCGCGCTTACGCCCTAAAGAATCTGCTGCCCAAGGCGGTGGCGAACGCTCACATCAAGGGCGACATCCACTTCCACGACTTGGATTACAATCCTTTCCAGCCCATGACCAACTGCTGCCTGATTGACATCAAAGGCATGCTGGCCGAGGGCTTCCAGATTGGCAACGCGCGGGTAGAATCGCCACGCTCGATTAACACCGCTACTGCTCAGATCGCGCAGATCATTGCCAATGTTGCTTCCTCCCAGTACGGCGGCTGTTCGGTGGATCGCACCGACGAGGTGCTGGCCCCCTACGCTCAGATTAACTACGAAAAGCACTTGGAAGACGCCCGCCAGTGGGTGGCTCCCGAAAAGCAGCACGACTACGCGATGGCCAAGACCTCTAAGGACATTTACGATGCCATGCAGTCCTTGGAGTACGAGATCAACACCTTGTATTCGTCGAACGGGCAGACCCCGTTCGTGACCTTGGGCTTTGGGCTGGGCACTTCCGAGTTCGAGCGCGAAATCCAGAAGGCGATTTTGCAGGTGCGTATTCAGGGCATCGGCAAAGACCATTACACGGCGATTTTCCCGAAGCTGGTGTTTGGTCTGCGCCGCGGGGTGAACATGGCTCCTTCCGACCCTAACTACGACATCAAGCAGCTTGCGCTGGAGTGCTCCACGAAGCGCATGTACCCTGACGTGTTATCTTACGACAAGCTCACTCAGATCGAGGGCGACTACAAGGCTCCTATGGGGTGCCGTTCGTTCTTGCCTAAGTGGGTGGATCCAGAAACTGGCGAGGCCGTAAATGCCGGGCGCAACAACCTGGGCGTGGTGACGCTGAATGTTCCTCGCATTGCGATCGAGGCCCGCGGGGATATCGACCGGTTCTGGAAGATTTTTGCCGAACGCATGCAGATTGTAAAGGAGGCCCTGGTCTTCCGTGCCCAGCGTTGCGAGGATGCTACCCCTGACAACGCTCCGATTTTGTACAAGCACGGCGCCTTTGGGATTCGCGCCGGCGAGGGCGAACAGTCTGTAACTCAGTTCTTCCACCGTCAGCGTTCTACCCTGTCGATTGGCTACATCGGCTTGTACGAGGCGGCTACCTGCTTCTTTGGGCCGAATTGGGAGCACGACGCAGAGGCTAAGGAATTCACTTTGGACGTGGTGCGCGCTCTTTCGGACTACGCCGATCAGTGGAAGAAGGAGTACCCGTACTGGTTCAGCGTCTATTCGACGCCTTCGGAGTCGCTCACGGATCGTTTCTGCCGCTTGGATGTGGAGAAGTTCGGCAAGATCCCGGATGTTACCGACAAGGATTACTACACGAATTCGTTCCACTACGACGTGCGCAAGAAGATCACTCCGTTCCAGAAGATCGATTTTGAGTCTGTGTACGAACCGTTCACCAAGGGCGGGTTTATTCACTACTGCGAATACCCGAAGCTCACGCACAACACTAAGGCGCTCGAGGCGGTTTGGGATTACGCCTACGACAAGGTTGCCTACCTGGGCACTAATACTCCTATCGACAAGTGCTTTGTGTGTGGTTTTGAGGGCGAGTTTTCCCCCACCGAGGAAGGTTTCAAGTGCCCTGACTGCGGCAACGACGATCCCGAGTCGTGTGACGTGGTGAAGCGCACCTGCGGTTATTTGGGGAACCCGCAGAAGCGGCCGATGGTTCATGGCCGTCACACCGAGATCGCTTCGCGCGTCAAGCACATGGATGGTCCTACAAGATGAGTGTTGCTCTGCCTACCCCTTCCGTTCGCGAGCAGGTTGCTTTTGCTCGCGAGGCGGGGGTGTGTCAGCCGAAGGCCGGCCAGTGGGATGGGCGGTTGCTTTCGCGCGGGTATATTGCCGACTACAAGCCGTTTAATTTTGTCGACGGCGAGGGGGTGCGCTGTTCACTATACGTGTCGGGGTGCCCGTTTAAGTGCCCGGGATGTTACAACAAGGCGGCCCAGTCGTTCCGTTATGGCAGCCCGTACACGGACGAGCTGGAAGAGCGCATCATGGCGGATTTGGCCAAGCCGTATGTGGCAGGCCTTTCCCTACTTGGTGGCGAACCATTTTTGGCTACCCCTACCCTGCTGCCACTAGTGCAGCGGGTGAGGGCGCAGTTCGGCTCTGCCAAGACTGTTTGGGCTTGGTCGGGGTTCACCTGGGAGCAGCTACGACTCGAGAATAAGGATAAGCGGGAACTGCTGGCCCTGTGCGACGTACTGGTGGACGGGCCTTTTATTCAGGCCCAGTTTGACCCGAATTTGCCGTTTAGGGGTTCGGCTAACCAGCGGATTATTGATGTGGCGTCGTCTTTTGGGGCAGGCCGGGCCGTCCTCTGGCAGAGCGAAGCGGGCACTTTGGCTAACGAATCGCGCACGTCAACCCGCGTTGGCTAACATCACATTCATTAATTTTTTCTAATAATTTAATGTGAGTAGCCGCTACTGAAAGTGCCGGAACGGCTAGTAGTCAGTAACTTTTAAGGTTATTTAAGATTGGGATTCTTTCATCTTTCAAAGTCCTTTTAACATTAGAAAAATTCATCTTTCTGTTTCTATGGTTTTGCTGGTCGAAGCGTGTTTAGAATGGCCGCGTACTGATCACCTCCAACTGGTAGGTTTTCAGTGTTGTCCACTGGTGCGCACGGCGTGCCTTCGTAATCAACTCAGAAAGTTCAACCATGAAATCTCGAGTTCTCGTAGTTCCCGCCCTCGCAGCAGCCCTGCTAACTCCTGCTCTGCCCGCAGTTGCTTCCGCTGAAGCAGCTCCGGCTCCTGCAGCTGCTGCGTCCGCTCCTGCAAAGACTAAGACCGAAGCTAAGAAGATGCTGACCAACGTCAACGGCCGCATCGACACCCTGAAGAAGCAGGAAGCTGTCCTGCCTTCCGGCGATTACAAGGCCCAGGTAAAGGATCTTCTGAAGACCGCCTTCGACCTGAAGGACACCCTGGCCGCCATCGTCAAGGGCGACCTCAGCGCCTTCGACATGTCCACTATCGAGGCCCGCTACCAGCTGACCATCACCATTGCGGACACCATCAAGACTGCTACTACCAAGCTGACCAACAAGGTGCAGGCCACCCACATCGAGCTAGGCCTAGCCACCACCAAGGCTGTTCTAAAGTTGATCAACCTGACCAACTCCTCCGCCGATCTTGAAGCCGCTCAGAAGGAACTGAAGGGCGTGCTCGCCAAGGTTTCCCAGTACCCCGATCTGACTGCCAAGGACACCGCCACCATCTACGTAAAGGCGAAGCTTGACAAGGTCATCTGGAACACCCGTTTCGACCGCGACAAGCACATCCTGGGCAAGAAGTCCTTCGAGACCTACAACACCTTGAACTCCAACATCACCAAGGCTGTTGGCGTCTGGTTCAACTCTCACGCCACTGTTGCTGACGTTGACAAGGCTATTGCCGATCTGCAGGCTGCTTACAAGACCGCCGAGGCCGGCAAGTAATCTACTTCTTAGGCCTTAGTTTCTAAGGTCGAAAAGGGGTGGGACCCATCTGGGTTCCACCCCTTTTTCTGTTCTAGCGCTGCTTTTCCGCCTGGGTAGGAACCTGAGAGCTGCCTTTCTGCCTGGGTAGGAACCTGAGGGCTGCCTTTCCACCTGGGTGGACACCTGCATAGGCGCGCTGTGCCCCACAGGTCCGGTCTTAGCGTTGCCGTGTAAAGGCTTCCTTGTTGGGTTTTATTGCGAGGCCTACTACAAACCAGGCGATGCCCATGAAGATCCACGTTCGCGTGTTTGGGGCGCTGGCCGCAAAGAGGCTGACCAGGAAGTTGCCTAAGTAAAATCCGCCGTGCAGACCGATGGCGGGCCACAGGTTAGCCGTTTTGAGTCGCACCGCTCCGGCGGCGAAGCCGAACCCTAAGGGCATGGTTAGGTAGGCTAGCTGTTCGCCAACTTCTGCCCCACCGCCCTGGAAAACTAGGTGTAGGCCGGCAAATGCGGCGGTGACAACGAACAGCCCTAGGCTGGGACGGGAGCGGAAATAGTGCAGCAACCAGCCCCGGAAAACCAATTCTTCGGGGATGGCATGCGCGAAGAACCCGCTGCTGAGCGCCGCCACCGCCCCTAGACACACGGGCAGGTGCGCGGGGGCGCGATACCCGCCTAATCCGCCGGTAAACAACTGGGCAACTAGCGCGATTAGGGTCGCCAGTACAAGCATTGCCATAAACCAGGCGACACCTTTTGCGGTTGGTCTAACCC
The DNA here is from genome assembly GCF_000420405.1 of Winkia neuii subsp. neuii DSM 8576. GTDB lineage: Bacteria > Actinomycetota > Actinomycetes > Actinomycetales > Actinomycetaceae > Winkia > Winkia neuii. The sequence continues at coordinate 17,095 of NZ_ATUW01000016.1, forward strand.
TCAGCACGTCCAGGGTGGTTTTGTCCCAATAGTGCACTAACAGGGCGAGGGCGAGGGCAACCAGTACCACTATGAGGGCGTGTATCCCCACAGCGGTCATTACTTGCCCGTATGGGTCCATCTGGCTGGTGCCGGAAAAGCGGGAGCGCAGTTCGGGGATCGCACCTACGATTGCCACCGGAGCAACCATCGCTACTAGGAGGACGCTGACCGCTACGGCGGTTCGCAATGCCGCTTGTAGAACAAATGTCCAAGCAGATTTTTGGCGGATGCAAGTGTTCTTCGGTAGGGCGATCGGGATAGGGGTGGGGGCAGCGCTGTTCTCCATATTTCTACTCAATCAGTTGGGAGGCGCTATTTATATAGGGAATGCCCCTGATTTCCCCCTAGGGGATCCCTTGCCCGGTGAGCTGATCGCAGCTACAGGCGGCGTAGCCGCCCCAGCTAAACACCGCGCGAGCGCGCTTTTGCGTGTCAGCAAGTGTTCAATATCCCAGTTCTGCGCCAAGACTGGACTCTAGTTTATTAGAACTATTTAATACAAAAGCACTATGTTGCGTAATCGCGCCAGCTGTATTAGTTGGGTTTTACCGCATAGTTTTGCCAGTTTCTTTTGATTTTGGCAAGCGCATAACCCCATATTGTTCCGCTCGCGTTTCGGTTTCTATTCCGCGCTGCGGGACAGCTTATCTGTACTAATCGAATCCGTAAGGACTAAAGTGAACGAATTCCTTGGAAAGCCTGTGAGCATTTCTGCTAAACGTCTCTCTGTTGGAGCCACGACGTTGCTACTGGGCGCAGCCCTAGCAGCGCAAGGCGCCGTGGCCGCTCACGCCGATCCCGCTCCGGGCGCTACTACCCCCTCTGCAGGCCAGAGCGCCCCAGCCATACCGGACACCGTTGGCTTTGCCAATGTAAGCAACGACTACGAACATGTCAGCGGCGTATACGCCTTTTCTGACAAAGATGGCAAGACGGATGCCTTCTACGTTTCAACTGCCCTCAATTTAGAAACCGGCAACATCAAGGTCCGCGTGTTTGGCCCCGATAAACAGCTCAGGTACATTTTGAACGCGGAAAAGGGCAGCACGCTTGACATTTCCCGCAAGCTTTTTGGCGAGGGAGCGGACAAGCCCAAGGTAGAAGTGAATACCTCTACCGATAAGGGTGGTACTTTGGTGTTCACTCCTGCGCGCGAGGGGAAGGCTGAAAATAAGTACGCCGCCAAGTACCTGTACCTGCCCACAGAGGCCACCCCGAGCGTTCCCGCCGAGTACTCGAGTGAAAACGACAAGGCAGAAGGCGCCGATAAGCCGGGCGGAACTACCAAGCCGGCCGAGGACACTAAGCCTGCAAATACTCCAGATTCAAACAAGCAGGGTAAGGACACTAAGCCCACCGAAGGTGACAAGCAGGGTAAGGACACTAAACCCGCGCAGCCGGCAAGGCCTTCTGACTCGCCGGCTATTACTGCTCCCTCCACTGCCGAGGGAACGACTACTACCCCTAGCCACTCAGGCGCAGACAACGGCGACGACAAGCAAGAGGGCGCTGCCGGAAACGAGCATGCAGACCACGACGCGCAGCAGGTTGGCGAGGATAACGATTCCGTTTCGGAGCCAGACTCGCAAGAGGACGAAGTGCAGGATTCGCAAGAAGGCGAGGATCAGGACTCGAACCAAGACGGTGACCAGCCTGCTTCAGAGCAGGATGCCTCTAGCTCGCTTGCCGATACCGGGGTGGGCTTCCAGGCCGGAATTGCGGGCGCAAGCCTCGCAATTCTTTGCGGTGTGGGAGCGCTCGCCCTGCGCCGCAAACAAAACTAGCGCCAAGCATTTTTGGGTGCCCGTTTTCTGAACTGCTCCCCACTTATAGGGCTGGAAAATCAGTTACTTATTAGTGGGGAGCATTCCTATGCCCGCCCTGGTGCAACCCCTCCGAGCCGGGCGAGCGAAACGGGTTTTATCCACTCTTACTTCTGGGAGTCTTTTCCTAAAACTATTAATATTTTCCCAGCTCAGAGCTACTATTACGGAGCCGTCAACGGGCAGGGAAGGACCACGTTTTAGGCGCTACTTGCGTCTAAACATTGTGTTCTAAGCAAGGTTGCTATCTCGGTCAAGTATGCTTGCGAAGTTTATTCCCCTCGGAAGTACTGGCTAACCGGGAATGCGGGCACGGCCCGCCTCCTGCGCGGTGGCCCGCATATACCAGTATGACCAGAGGAAAACGAAGAAGTGAAAGACCTATTCAAACTAACTCAGGGATTATCAGCCAAAAGACTCTCTCTTAGCGCAACCTCGCTGTTGCTGGGAGCTTCCCTGTCGGCGCCGGGCGCCTTGGTAGCGCAGGCCAGCCCGGCCTCACAGCCCGACCAGCCCCCAACTAGCGCCGCAACCTCAAATCCAGCAGCCACTAAACCAGCGGCTGCCGATACGGCGAGCCCCGACACGGCGGACCCGGCTGACGGAAACGACCCCATGCCCACCGGCCCAGAGACTAATCTAAAGGCCGTAAATGCGGATCCAGACCCTAGGATTCCAGCCGGCCTAACCTACGGCGAGGACGGACACGGCAACAAGGTGATTGCCCCTGAGGTGCCAGAGGACGCGAAGTTCGCCCTACCTGCCGCTCAAACTACGCGTCTTACCAGCGTGTTTGCCATTTCTGCGAAAGACGGAAAGACGGATGCCTTCTATCTGGCTACCACGCGCAATGTAGAAACCGCCCAGATGAAGGCCTACTTGTACGGTCCAGACAAGCAGCTGCAAAAGACCTACGAGCTCCCCTCCAACACCGTGGTGGATCTGAGCCCAGACCTATTCGGCAAAGGCTCGGATAAGCCGACGCTCGAATTGAAGATGAAAGATAGTGCCGACCTTTTGTCTTTTACTCGCGCCGCCAACTGGGAACAGGTGAACAGATACGACATTAGGTACTTGTATTTCTTGGGCACCCCAACTATTGCTAGGCAATACCAGGCCACCGTGCCACCGACTGGCCAGTATAACCAAATGATGCCCGCAAACACTCGTCTAAAGGTGAACTACTTAGACCTCGATTCTAAGAAGCAGCTGGCAGATTCGAACGATTTTCCTGCCTATATGGGCGATACTTACGAAACTAACGGTTCCAAGGACCGTTTTTACCCGCACGTGAATAAGAATTACTACAGGCTAGCCGAATCGCCCTCGGCCCCTTCCGGAACCGTGAAGGGCACGTACTGGGGGAAGAAGGGTTTCGTTGCTGTAAATACGATTACGAGCACCGCCCGCGGGGTTACCGCCCAGTTTGCGGTCCGCCGCACCGTAGTTAGCGATGCTGGCGACATTACCGTGGAACTGTGGCACAAGAAGTCCGGAGTGAAGCTGCCGGTGATCGGATATACGCTGCCGGGCAAGAAAACTTCGGAGCCTCCCATTGCCCCTAACACCGAATACGTTTCCAAGCCGATTCGCCCGTTCAACTTGAAGTTGCCGTCGAAGGCCGCCTACGCCAAGGTCGGCTTTTTGTGGAAGGACGATAAGGGGATCATGCGCTTTGACGACAAGAACAGGCGACTTGTTGCCAATCCGGATGGGTCAGGGCCGGGGGGCGTGCGCATCTCTACTTGGAGTAATAGTTGGATGCCGAACTCGGATCAGCTCACCTACTGGTACAAGGCGCTTGGGGATGTGAATATCAATTACATAAATACGGACGGGCTGGTAATTAAAAACAAGGTGGTTGACACTGCCAAGGGTGATGCGAATTCGCCTTATGACGCTGCCGAGGGCGAAGAAAAGCCCGCCAAGATCGTAAAGGACGGTAAGGCTTACCAGCTTGTCGGTAGCGCCGGTGTAACCAAGAACAAGATTGCTTACGGCGCAGATGGCGTGGCCACCGGGGAGGGGAATGCTCCAGCTAACGGCCAGGTTGAGGCCCTGAAAGCTTTAGAAGTTACCTACGTCTACGAGCCGGTAGATGTTCCGACTCCGCCAGTGCCAGATGAGCCTCCGCTACCGCCGGCTCCCGAGCCACCGGCTCCACCAGCTCCCGTACCTCCGACACCACCGGCACCCGAACCGCCCGCGCCTTCGGAGCCTGGACCGACCCCAAAGGCGGATCCCGCTCCTGCGCCCGCCCCTAAAGTAGACCCCAGGCCGGCATCTGTGCCTACTCCCCCGCGTTTCCAGGAGCGGAAACCCGTTACACGGCAGGCGCCTGCCGTAAAGAAAGAGCCTGCACCGACTAAGAAGACAGCCGAAAAACTGGCTGCCACCGGCAGCGAGGTTGAGGTTTGTGCGTTAGCTGCTAGCGCAGCTCTGCTGTGCGGTGTGGGAGCGCTAGTGCTGCGCCGACGGAAGCGGTAACGCTTTGCCTCTGTGCCTGCGAATGCGCCTGCATCCTATCCAGCCCCAGCAGCTGAGCTTTGGTGGCACCTGGGACGCAGGCGCATTAGGCAGGTTGGTCGGTTTGTATGTGCCTTAGTTAGCAAAGCCGTAGCCTACTCGTTTTGGCGCGGCACGGGTAACGGTAGCGATAGAGCGATGCTGACTTTAGTATTTTCATTCACAAACACACGCGAACAGCATCCTTTGAGTTGCGCATGTTCAACCATTTCTGGCGTAACAACCATCCCACAGGCTAGGCAATTTCCAAATCACCCTTTACAGTTAGATCTCTAACTGTTAGAGTTCTAACCATGGAAACGACGGCAGCCCACATTGCAGCGCTCATCCGCCATATAGCCATCGCTCACCGCGCGAAGGCTAACGCGTGGATCGCAGACTCTGACCTTACGCCGGAGCAAGCGTTCGCATTGGGGTATGTTATCGAAAATCATGAAGATGGCGTTATAGCACGCGACCTAGCCGACGTAACGCGGACCAAACCCGCCTCTGTTGCCAGCCTTGTCAAAGGTATGGAATCACGTGGCATCGTTACGCGTGCACCATCGCCCCGGGATTCTCGAGTCAAGCTACTCCACCCAACCAAAAAGGGCGAAGAGCTCTACCAAGATTTCCAAAATGATCTCAAGCGCGCTGATGAAGAGGTTTTCGGAGTTCTTCCGAAAGAAGATCAGGACACGCTGGTTAAGTTACTCAACCAGCTGCTGAACAACCTCTAGCGCCTCCCAAATATTCACACCTGGGGTTAGACCCCCACCTCTACTTTTTGCGCCCTTTTTCGCGAATACTTCATCTCTTTACAAGGAGAAAACTATGTCCGAAAGCAACCAGACTTTATCAAGTGCGCCCATTTTACGGGCCCTCGCACACCTTTGTTTACCTATGATCGCGGGCCTTGCCGCCAGCTCCCTATACGGGGTGATAGGTGCAGGCATCATAGGCCACCTCAATAGAACCGATTTTCTAGCGGCCCTCACTTTCGGGCTTCCCGTCTATACGCTCATTATGGGATTCGGCAATCTCTTCGGCGTTGGCGGCGGAACATATATCTCCCGCCTAGCCGGCGAATACGAGAAAACCGGGGACATAGCGCTAAAAGCCCGCGTCAGGAATGTCTCGTCCTTTACCCTCTGGGCCTCCCTTGCCACCGGCTTACTGATCGCCATCTTCGTACCATTGTTCGCTAGTCCTATTACGAGGGCAGTGGGTGGCGGTAGCGGAACGGCTACAGCCACGGCAACCGCAACCTACATCATCGCTATGGCAATCGGCTCACCCCTGCATATTGCCTCATTTTCCCTAGAGCAGCTCGTTCGTGCCGAAGGAGCCGCGGCTCAATCGATGGTAGGTATGAGCCTTGGCGCCGCCGCGAACGTCGCGTTCGATTTCATTTTCATTCTTGGATTTGGCTGGTCTATGGCGGGTGCCGGCATCGCCCTAACTTGCACGAACGCCGTGGTTTGCGGCTACTTCATTTGGTGGCTGACCGCTCGGTCGGATAACTCCTCCCTGCGCCTGCACGACCTAAGTGTGGACTTACCGCTGGTGAAGACGGTCTTGACAACCGGCCTCTCTGAACTGCTAATGTCCGCTTTTATCATTGTCACTTCGCTCATCATGAACTGGATTGCTATGTCTTATTCGGAGGCATTTTTAGCCTCTTTAGGCCTGTCGCTGCGCGTGAGCCAGCTGGTTGAAATGGTCGTCACCGGACTCGTGATGGGTTCTTTGCCGCTTCTTTCCTATAGCTTCGGCGCTGGGAAAACTCGCCGGCTGAACGCCACGATCCGCACTGTGGCTCTAATAAATCTGGCGATCGTGGCCGTGTTCTCTGTTTCCTTGTATGCCTTCCGGATGCCGTTCCTGCATCTGTTCAGCTCTGACGATTCGGTTATTGCTGCGTCCAGTGCCTTCCTCACGGCCATGCTGGTGTCCACTGCTTTCAACGGCTTGACGAGCCTGCTGATCACCGTGTTCCAGGCTACGAACCGCGGCAAGCAGGCAACCGCACTGTCTATCTTCCAAGGTGTGGCTTACATTCCCATAGTGCTGGCAGCACACAAGTGGATTGGCATGAGCGGCGTTGTCTGGTCTATGACCGCAACTGAGTTCCTTACCTTCATCGCCGCGGCAGTGATGTACTTCTTCTCCCGCACCAGCATAGGAACTTCTCACCCGGTTGAAAAAGGGACTCCGGAGGCTGAACTTGTCCTAGCGGATTAGACCTCCAAGCCGGCTACAAGCTGGCAGGCCGGAGGCGACAGTGCGCCATGGCTAAATCAGCCAAGCACGTGGAAGCGGTCGACGAAAGGTTTGAGCTTTTCGAGCAAGTCGAGCTTGTTTTACAAAGATGGTCTGGAGGCGATCCGGCCTCGGATTTCTTCGCGCACTTCCTACTTGGCGCCCGCCCGCAGGTATTTATCCCTTACGCGTCTTCACCGAGGCGAGTAAGAAGGCCACGCCGGCGCTAGCCAGGGCTGCCCCAAGCCCCGTATAAAACACTGCTACGAACCCATCTGGCAGCAAGGAGAATGCACGCAAACCAAACCCCGCCCCCATCATCACAGCCATCAGCAGGTAAGAGCGAGCGTCGAAGAAATGCCAAAACGGGCGGGCAGGCTGCGGAAAAGCACGAATACGCTTCACATGTTTGCCTACCACTTTCAAAAACATTGCCCCAAATGCCGCAAATACTACTATCGGCAGAACACAGACCCAGGGGGCATGCAAACTAACCCCAGGCAAGGCGCCAATCCCAATGCGGGCAACGTTCACCCCTGCTACTGCCCAAACAATCCCAGCCACCGCTATAAGCCAGGGGGAAGAAAGACGAAAATGCGGACAATCAGCCATAGAAACCCCGCTCAAATAAAACTGTTATGACCAGGGCTAATTTTAGTCGCGCAAGGCCCAGGCAGGTAGTTTTAACAGTTCGCCTGTGGCAAAGCTACACGGCCAGTAGATAAAACGTTCCCCGGAGGGTGGTCATTTCCGACTCCCTTCCGGGGAACATCCAAAGACACTTACATGCCTTTTAGCGTTAGAACGCTACATGTGCTCTGCCCTAGTTGCGACGGCTCCGAGCTAGTGCACAACCGCCAAGCGCGAGTAGCAGTGCAGCAACAGACCCAGCGGCCAAGGTGGACGCACCAGTCTGCGCAAGCGGTTTGTTCACAACGTTCTTGTGAACTACCTTCTTGACCTGCTTGGAATCGCCTTCACCTTGCTTTTGCTCGCCATGGTTCTGGCCACTCGGCTCGCCCGGCTCCGGTTTCGGCTCTGGTTTCGGCTCCGGCTTGGGTTCCGGCTTCGGCTCAGCCTTTACCAACCCGGCATCAACAGAACGCTCGTTTTGACCAGCAGCCAACTCAACCACTTTAGTCACACCAGAAGAATCCACATTCGAATCCTTCTCACTATCGCCAGCCTCAGCCTTAGTGAAACCCTCATAGCCAGCAGGCAAATCAAACTTGACCTTGTACTTACCAGCCTTCAGATTCTCAAACAGGTAATTACCATCCTTATCGGTAGTAACCGGAGAAACCCCCTCAACCGGAGACCCATCCTCACCAAGCAAA
>NZ_ATUW01000017.1 GCF_000420405.1 Winkia neuii subsp. neuii DSM 8576
TAAGCCCGGTTTGCTTGCCGGGGTCCGGGTAGTCGGGCTGTTATGGCAGGGTGGGTGCTCCCTGGCAGGGTGCGGGTTGCGGGTGGGGCCCCTCCGGGAGGGGCGGGCCGGCCCACAAACAACACAAGGATAGAGGGTATTTACTCAGAAGAAATAACCCATCTTTGGCCCCACACGATCCTGGGACACTATATAGACACCCGTGCAGGTGGCGAAATAAAGCCTACTCAGTCACGGTAACCAGGTGTGCGGACGAAAGACCGTGAACTCACCAGTCGTGAATGTTTACAATAGGCGGTGATGAGTTGGCAGAACATAAAGAACCACGTTCGCAAAGTATTCCGGCCGCAGGGACTTCAAGCACCCAGCGGGGTGAGCCTCCAGGAGGAGGAGTCGCAAATCCGCGCGGAGCAGGAGGAGATCGACTTTTTAAAACAGGAGGAGGCCCTCCTAACCGAACAATCGAAGGTAGTAATGCGGCTGGGGCACATGCTGCTTGCATGTGGAGCCAGCTCGTACCGAGTGAAGCTTTCGATGGCGCGCTTGGCTGCCGCCCTCGGAGTAAGGGAGCACCATGCTCAAGTTACTTTTGGCGAGATTAGCTCAACCGTATATGGACGCTTCAACTTTCGAACCGAGGTAGCTGAGCAACGTGCCTTTGGGACCAATGCAGCACAGCTAGACCGCCTGCGTGTCTTCGTGCAAAGGCTCAAACTCCACATGAGTGTCGAAGAGGCCAACCAGGCCCTCGACAAGATATCGGCGAACGGGCCCGAATATGGCACGGTTGCGAACATGCTTGCTTCGGGTATTTCCTGTGCCTGCTTCTGTTTTCTGAATAGAGGAGGCCTGATGGAGTGCATTCTGGCTGGTATCGCGGCCACTGCTGGGCAGGCTCTTCGTAAACAGATGATGATTCGCCATATGAATCACTTTGGAGTGTGGATGGCCTGTGGCGTTGTTGCCTCGACGGTTTACGTCGCCCTGGCAAGTCTATTTAATTTTTTGTTACCACACCTTGCTACAGCTAGCCAGATTGCGTCTTTGCCGGTTTGGTTTACAGGTACCGCGTCCGGATACCATGCTGGCATTGTCTCTGCGGTGCTTTTTCTGGTTCCCGGTTTTCCGCTCATAACTGCAATGCTCGATTTGGTGCGTACTGATCTGGCGGCAGGTATCAATCGCTCCGTCTACGTTCTGATGCTCGTGGTATCCGCTGGAGCCGCCGTTTGGCTTACCGCCCTCGCCTTCAACTGGGCGGTAGACCCGCCGGCTACCCCGCCGGTTTCCGGAGTATGGCTCTACCTTATTCGGATGGTTTGCTCCTTTGTTGCAGCATACGGGTTCGCAATGCTCTTCAATTGCACCCTCGAGGTGTCGTTCTGGGCCGCCCTAATTTGTGCGATCGTGAATCCGTTGCGTTTCTTCGGTGTAGACGAAGGCCTGCTGTGGCAGTTTGCCGTGGGCGTTGAGGCCTTTGCTATTGGGATGGGGGCGCACCTGGTATCGAGAATGACAAAGTACGCCTATTCTAGAGTCTCGCTTTCTGTACCCGCCGCAGTGCTAATGATTCCCGGGGTTCCACTTTATGCAGGCCTCACCCATATGAACCAGGGTAACTACACAGAAGCAATCTCTTCTGTGACAGAGGTGTGCATAGTGATCCTGGCTGTAGGTATAGGGCTCGCCTTGGCCCGGATGGTCACGGATCCAAACTGGCGCAAAGACGCCGAGCTGCGAAGGTTGCAGCCCGGCGCTGAAAATGCCAGCACCTACGTTATGCGCTAGCTACATTCCACCTAGGATTTGGGCTACCAGGATCTTACCGATCATAGCCATGGGGTAGATCATTGCGTAGCCCAAAGCCACACGTGGATCCATCCCGGTGCGGGAATTAGCAAAGCCCAAGATAGCCGGCTGAGTTTGGGCACCGCCCAAGAAACCAGCTAGTCGAGTGCCGCCCATCTTCCAACCCCAGCGCATGGAGGCGTACAGGCCGCCGCCTACCATGGTAGTTATTAGGGCCCCGAGCAGCAGGATCTTCCACCAATGGCCCCCGGTGAAGGCTCCTGCGATTTGCCCACCTGCGTTTGTGCCCGCTTGTGCCAGGAATATCAGTAGCCCGAGCTCAGATAGCACTTGGCAGGCAGTGTATGGCATTGCGGTGACGAATTTGCCAACTCTGCCTATCTTTCCCATGATCAGGCCAACCACTAGCGTGCCAGCTGCCGAACCAATTGAGAAGACTTCCCCTGTAGGAGTAAAAATTGGTAGCTCGCCCAGCAAAACTCCGGCAGCCATACCAAGTCCGAGGGCAATTGGATTGATGTCGGATAGGCCTCTTGTGGAATCGCCAAAGAATTTCGTCACCTCGCGCATGCGCGAGGTAGGGGCTACAACTCGGACCCTGTCACCTTGTTGCAGCACTAGGTTTGGCTCGCCGATCATGTCTACGTCGCCGCGGCGCACCCGCGAGACGGTGGCTGAAAAACGGCGAGGCATTTCTAACTCGTCCACTGTAAGACCCGCTAACTTAGGATCCGAAAGCGTGATGCGTCTGAAATCTAGATGTGAGCGGTCATCTATCAACGAGTGGGAAGAACCGTGCCCTAGCGAGGAGACAACCTTGTTCACCAAATCGACCGGGCCTACCACGGTAACTAGGTCATTCCTGTGTAGGGCATCGGAGCTGGCTGGTCGCATAACCGGGCCCAATTCTCCCCTGCGAATCCTAGAAAAGGTGATTTTTTCGCCGTACTTTTCGATAATGTCCCCGACTAGAGGCTGATCGTCGCGCTCTACCCGAATGGTGCGGTTAGCTACTGGGGAAGGGATGTCCTTATCTGTTTTCCTATAGGCTAGCGCTGCCCCGGAGCAGGCAAGCATGCCCACCACACCGAATATGTACGCAATGGAGTAGCCGATGGTGGCTAAGGCCTCGTTGCCAGAAGATACCCCCGCTGCCGAGAGAGCGGGGGTGTTAGTGAGAGCCCCGGCAAACGTACCCGCAACTAGGGCGATATCCATGCCGAAGATATGTACACCCACCAGATAGGCCGTAGTGCCAGCAAGCCCAATTACCACGAGGTATGTGAGGATGGGGCCCAAAGACTTCTTCAGCCCGGCAAAGAAGTTAGGGCCGGAGTTGATTCCGATCGCGAAGGCGAACAGGGCTAGGCCAAATATACCCAGTAGGTGGTCCACCTTTAGTTCCACCCCGTAGGCGTTAGCCCATGCGGACAGGCCGATTGCCACAAAGAGCACGGCAGCCGCTCCGAGCCCGATTCCTTTTATTTTTACGTGGCCGAATGTCATTCCGACCCCAACGAGGATAAACAGCAAGAGCACGCCATTGCCGGCGAGATACTGAAATACTGTTGCCACGAAACCTTACCTTTCCGAAACTGTCTCTTCCCTCACTATCTCATCAAAGAGTCCGATTGTGCTTATCCGATGGTCCTACCAGCTACTTTGCTGGAAATGGATGAAGAGGAGCACTTCGGTTGTTTGGGAAATATTCTTCGCAACTGAAGACACTTGGTGATCTTACTAGCGCTGCTGCCTTGCTACTGCGCAAATGCGCAGATAAATTTTATTACGCCTTGTGTATCAAATAATGACGGTAAGCATCCCATAAAGTGGAATATGTCTTAGGGTTGTGGCATGTCAAAGCGGATGAACCTAGCTGTTATACCTGGCGACGGGATTGGCCCTGAAGTAGTTGCAGAAGGGGTGCGGGTTTTGCGCGCCGCCATAGAAGGGCAAGAACTTGAGCTGAGCCTAACCTACTACGATCTTGGAGCCGCGCATTATCATGCCAGCGGCGAGGTACTCAATGACGATACACTCGCGCAAATTCGGGCTAGCGACGCTATATTTCTGGGGGCGGTGGGTGACCCTAGCGTGCCCGCCGGTCTGCTCGAACGCGGTCTACTTTTGAAATTGCGATTCGCCCTCGACCACAGTGTGAATATTCGACCAGCCCGTACTTACCCCGGTGTGAAGAATCCGCTTTCCAAAGCGAAGGACGCTGACTTTGTGGTGGTACGCGAAGGTACAGAAGGACTCTATTGTGGCAACGGCGGCACGCTGCGAAAGGGCACTGGGCAGGAGATTGCCACAGAAACGTCAGTTAATACGGCCTTTGGCGTTGAGCGCGTGGTGCAATATGCCTTCGCAAAAGCTGCACAGAGGAGGAAAAAATTGACGCTCGTGCACAAGCGGAACGTGCTGGTGCATGCAGGGGGGCTCTGGAGCAGAATTGTAGAGGAGGTAGGGTGCGACTATCCGCAGGTGCAGGTCGACTACTGCCACATAGATGCCGCGACCATCTACCTGGTTACCGCTCCAGAAAGGTTCGACGTAATCTGTACGGACAACCTGTTTGGAGATATCCTCACAGACGAGGCCGGAGCAATCACAGGTGGTATTGGGCTGGCGGCTTCAGGCAATATCAACGTTGAGGGAACGGCCCCCTCAATGTTTGAGCCCGTACACGGATCGGCTCCAGATATAGCAGGCAGGCAACTAGCTGATCCTAGAGCAGCAATACTTTCCACTGCTATGCTGCTGGAAAACCAAGGTTTTCTAGGGCTGGCTGCTACGGTACGGGTGGCCGTGGAGAAAGATTTGCAGGAAGGTACCCCAGGAAGGACTACCGCGCAAATAGGGGAGGCGGTAGCGAATCTAGTTCGCCAAGCGAGCCGAAAATAAAACTGAGTTAAATCGTTTTAGTGTAAAAGGAAAATAAAGAACGGAATACGAATGAGCGCCTATACTCCCACAGAATTGGAACTTGAAGCATCTAAAGAACTGCCTCCTGCAGATCAACTAGCCGGCAGATTTCCTATAGCGCACCCCGCTAAAAGGGCGAGTGACGCCGAATATGAGCGCATTATGTCAACGCTTGCTTTTGGGCGCGACTTCACAGATTACATGGCCGTTGCAGACTGGAATCGTGAGGTCGGCTGGCACAATTTGCGATTAGAACCATTCGGTCCCATAACTCTTTCTCCGGCGGCAGCCGTGTTGCACTACGGGCAAGAAATCTTTGAAGGGCTCAAAGCCTACCGGCACGTCGATGGATCAATTACTAGTTTCCGTCCTCGCTACAATGCTGCCCGCCTGAACGCTTCCGCTAGGCGCCTGGCATTGCCTGAATTGGACGAGGAAGTATTCATGTCCGCTGTAGTGGATCTGGTTCGGGCGGACCGGCGTTGGGTACCCGCTGAGCAGGGCACCTCGCTGTATCTACGCCCCTTCATGATTGCTACAGAAGCATTTTTGGGCGTGCACTCGGCAGGGCAAGTTTCCTTTTACCTCATTGCTTCTCCTTCGGGAAGCTACTTCAAAGGTGCGGATAAAGGCGTGCGCATCTGGGTGGACAAAAAGTACCACCGTGCCGGCCCCGGGGGAACGGGGATGGCCAAATGCGGCGGAAACTATGCGGCCTCTTTGCTACCCCAAAACCTGGCCGCAGAAAAAGGCTACGCTCAAGTGTGCTTTCTAGATACAACCCAGACTTACCTAGAAGAGCTCGGGGGAATGAACGTGTTTGTGGTACGCAAAGACGGTTCGGTAATTACCCCTAGGCTCACTGGCGTTATTTTGGAGGGCAATACCCGATCCGCTATATGCCAGATTTTGCGCGACGAAGGCGTTGGTGTAAAAGAGCAGGATATTGCTCTCACGGATCTGCTTGCCGACATAGACTCTGGCGCAGTCACCGAGATATTCGCCTGCGGCACCGCGGCGGTGATTACCCCTATTACGGGCCTGGGCAGCGACGATTTCCAGGTCGAACTACCCATAGGGGAGCAAACTGAACGGTTAGCATCGAAACTGACCGACATTCAGAATGGGGTCGTGGCAGACCCCTACGGATGGACCTACAAGATTTGCGACTAAAGGAAACAATGAGCAAGATCAAGACAACTCACGTAGGCTCGCTCCCGCGCACCCCGCAACTGTTAGCGGCGAATAAACGGCGCTCGCAGGGCACAATTTCTGACGAAGAATTTTCGGCTATCCTGACGGAGTCTGTAAAGCAGGTAGTAGCTAGGCAGAAGCAGATTGGTATCGACATTGTAAACGAGGGCGAATACGGCCATATCACCTCCGGTGCGGTAGACTACGGGGCCTGGTGGAACTATTCGTTCTCGCGCCTGGGTGGGCTAACGATGACAGACGAAGACAGATGGGCTGCAGCGGAGGTGGTGCGTTCTACACCTGGAAACATAAAGCTCACCTCGTTTCCTGACCGCCGCGATCGCGCGAGGTTCAAGCAGGCCTACGAGGATCCCGACTCGGGGATTTTGGGAGGCCGGGCGGCGGTAGGCAACCCGAAGATCACAGGCGAGATCACCTATATTGGGGCTTCGCAGGTAGGTGCAGATATTGATCTGCTAGCCGGAGCAATGAAGCAGAACGATCTTGCCGAGGGATTTATAGCAGCTCTCTCGCCCGGATCGGCTGCACGTATAAAGAACGAGTACTACGCGAGCGACGCTGACGTTGTGCGCGCTTGCGCGCAGGCCATGGCACACGAGTACAAAGCTATAACTGACGCCGGGTTTACAGTGCAGCTGGATGCCCCAGATTTGGCTGAGTCCTGGGACCAGATCAATCCGGAACCTTCCATTAGCGATTACCAAAAGTGGTTGCAGATTAGAATTGACGCATTAAATGAGGCTTTGGTGGGCATAGATCCTGCCAAGGTGCGTCTGCACATTTGCTGGGGATCTTGGCATGGCCCGCACACCACAGACATTCCGTTTGAGGCGATTATTGAACAGTGCCTGCAGGTCAATGCCGGCGAGTTCAGCTTTGAAGGATCCTCCCCTCGGCACGCGCACGAGTGGAAGATTTGGAAGAAGTACCCGTTGCCGGCGGGCCGAAAGATCGTTCCAGGCGTAGTTTGCCACTCTACCAACGTGGTTGAGCACCCCGAACTCGTAGCTGACCGCATCGTCCGTTTTGCCGAGGTCGTGGGCCCCGAGAACGTAATTGCCTCGACCGACTGCGGGCTCGGAGGCAGAGTTCACGAGCAGATTGCCTGGGCAAAGCTCGAGGCGCTCACTGCTGGGGCCGCACTAGCTAGCAAGCGGCTCTTCTAAGGGAGTGACGCCCTCTTTTATAAGGCCGAATATGTAAGAATCCGTCAGGGCTTCCCACGAGGCCTCGATCATGTTGGTGCCAACGCCAACTGTGGTCCAGGTGCCCGTGGGGCCCGCGGCTTCCAGTAGCACCCGAACGGTGGAATCAGAGCCGTGGTCCTCGTCTAGTATGCGCACTTTAAAGTCGATTAGTCTGAACTTTTTCACCGCAGGGTAGAGCTTTGACAGAGCCGACACGAAGGCGTGATCCAGGGCGTTTACTGGGCCGTTTCCTGCGCGAGTACGGCAGACGCGTTTGCCTGCCGCTACAAGTTCTACAGTGGCCTCTGCCGAAGAATCGGTGGGTTCGGCGGACACTGTCCGCCCCTTTACTAGGCTGCGCCAAGTCTCTACTTTGAAATAGCTCGGCAACATCTGATTGATTTGCCGGGTCAGCAGCTCGAATGAAGCATCTGCCCCGTCGTAGCTGTAGCCGGCTGCCTCCCGCTTTTTTACCGTCGTGGTGATTTCGGCTAACAGTGAGGGCGAAAGGGCGGTAAGGCCGAGTTCTGCCGCTTTCATTTCGACAAGGGCTCTGCCGGACATTTCTGAAACCAACATTCGCCTGCAGTTGCCCACTTCTGAGGGGCTAATGTGCTGGTAAAGTGCCGAGTCACGCTTTATGGCGGAGGCATGTAGGCCCCCTTTGTGCGCGAATGCGGAGGATCCCACATAGGGGTCGCGGGCAAATGGCGAGATATTAGTGATCTCGGAAATCTGGTGTGACAGGTGGGTGAGTTCGCTCAGCTTTTGTGGATCCGGCAGAACCTTTAGGCCTAACTTCAATTCTAGATTTGCCACCGTGGTGAACAAGTTGGAGTTTCCGGTGCGTTCACCGTAGCCGTTGGCCGTAACTTGCACCTGGCGGGCCCCGGCCTGCACAGCTAGTATCGCGTTGGCGTTCGCGCACCCAGAATCGTTGTGGGCATGAATTCCCACGCAGGTACCGAAAGAGCGCACCAGCCGGGCGATGCCAGCGTATACACCGTCTGGAAGCGTTCCGCCATTGGTATCACAGGCAATGACGGTGTGGGCTCCGGCCTGCAGAGCGGTATCCGCCACTCGCAGAGCATGTTCGGAGCGAGCTAGGCCGTCAAAGAAATGTTCTAGATCTACCATCACAGTTTTGCCGCAAGAGACCAGGTACGAAACGGTGTCGGCTACCATCTGCAGATTCTGCTCTTCGGTGCAACGCAGGGCCTTCGCCACGTGCAGCGCGTCTGCTTTGGCGACCAGGGTGACAAAGGGGGCACAGGTGTTTGCCAGCGCCAGAACCTGACTGTCCTGGGAGGGAACGCCCTCGGGCTTTACCGTGGAACCAAAAGCTACCAATTTCGCATTTTTTTAGCTTCAAAGAACCTGCTTGGGCGAAAAATTCGCTATCTTTTGGCCCTGCGCCGGGCCAACCGCCTTCGATATAGGTAACCCCGAAATCATCTAGAAGGCTTGTAAGTCGCAACTTATCGGGCACGGTTAGCGACATTCCCTCTTGCTGGGCGCCGTCGCGCAAGGTGGTGTCGTAAATGGCGATATTTGTGCGCTCCATAGGAACAAATCTATACGCAAACATTAAAAATGTGTCATTCGTGCATTGCTTTGCGTGAATTTGCGCAAATTAGTCTTCCGTTATTGACAACTCTCGGTTGGCAGTGTTCACCAAGTGGCCTGGGAGCGCCTATAAAGTTTTAGGTTCCTAAACTAGTGGAAAACTATTGGAAAAGGAGAGGAAATGGCGTATCCACTTCGTTCGCGAACCTCAACCCACGGGCGCAACATGGCAGGAGCCCGCTCGCTCTGGCGAGCAACCGGCATGACGGATGAGGATTTTGGAAAGCCGATTATTGCGATTGCCAATTCCTTCACCGAATTTGTTCCAGGTCATGTTCATCTGAAAGAAATGGGAGCGCTGGTCGCAAAATCTATAGCCGAGGCCGGAGGGGTTGCGAAAGAATTTAACACGATCGCAATTGACGATGGCATTGCCATGGGGCATACGGGCATGCTCTATTCGTTGCCCTCGCGCGAGCTAATTGCTGATTCTGTCGAATATATGGTCAATGCGCACTGCGCCGATGCGTTAGTATGTATTTCTAATTGCGACAAAATCACTCCGGGAATGCTGCTGGCAGCAATGCGTCTAAACATTCCCACAATATTTGTTTCTGGTGGTCCGATGGAGGCAGGCAAAAACATTCCTGCCGAAGCCATAGTGGGAACTACGCATACCAACAAGGGCAGCCTGATCACAGTTATGGCGGCTACCGCTGACGACCGCTTGGACAACGCCACGTTGCAGCAGGTCGAGAAATTGGCCTGTCCTACCTGCGGGTCCTGCTCTGGCATGTTTACCGCCAATTCGATGAATTGTTTGACTGAAGCGCTGGGGCTGTCCCTTCCTGGCAATGGTTCTACTTTGGCTACTCACGCATTCCGCAGGGGGTTGTTCCAAGAGGCGGGAAAGCTGGTTGTTGAGCTCGCTAAACGCTATTACCAGCAGGAGGATGAATCTGTTCTGCCGCGCCAAATAGCTAGCCGGGAGGCTTTCCTGAATGCGATGAGCATGGATATGGCAATGGGCGGATCTTCAAATACTGTCTTGCACCTACTAGCTGTTGCCCAGGAGGCGGGGACGAACTTTACGTTGGAAGATATTGCCCGCCTTGGGTCTACTGTGCCATGTTTGGCCAAGGTTGCTCCAAACCACGTCGATTACCATATGGAGGACGTCCACCGGGCTGGGGGCGTGCCTGCCATTTTGGGTGAGCTCGAGCGCGCCGGTCTTTTGCACCACGATGTACACAGCGTGCACAGCCCCGATCTGGATTCGTGGTTGGCTAAGTGGGATATTCGTAACCCCCACGCCAGCACGGAAGCTAAACGCCTGTTTTCTGCAGCACCCGGTGGGGTGCGCACCACCGTCCCTTTCTCTACCACTAACCAGTGGTCCGAGCTGGATACCGACGCCGAAAATGGCTGCATCAGATCCGTATCACACGCCTACACAAAAAATGGTGGGCTCACAGTGTTGAAGGGGAATTTAGCCCCCGAGGGCGCAATCGTCAAGGCCGCGGGCATAGATCCAGAGCTTTTCCATTTTGAGGGCGAGGCCATAGTGATGGAGTCCCAAGAAGAAGCCATCCAGAAGATCTTGGACAAGACCGTCCGCGCTGGGCACGTGGTAGTTATTCGCTACGAGGGCCCTGCAGGAGGGCCGGGAATGCAGGAAATGCTATATCCGACCTCGTTCTTAAAAGGCAGGGGTTTGGGAAAGAAATGTGCACTCATTACCGACGGCCGTTTTTCCGGGGGAACTTCGGGGATATCGATTGGCCACATTTCGCCTGAAGCTGCCGATGGAGGACTTATAGGGCTGATCGAGGACGGCGACAAGATCATTATCGACGTCAACCGTGAGGAGCTCACTTTGGATGTGCCTGCCGCCGAGTTGGAGCGTAGACGTGGGGCGATGGAAAAACGCTCCCACCCGTGGACGCCTCTAAACCGCGACCGCAAGGTGTCGGCGGCACTTCAGCTCTATGCAGCAACCGCCAGATCGGCCTCGCTTGGGGCGAGCAGAGATGTCTCACGCGTAGTGGGAAGGCAGCGGGCTTAGTTGTAGTGGCGGGCTCCGAAGATAGCGGTGCCAACCCGGACTCGGGTGGCGCCGTGGGCAATTGCCAGTTCCATGTCTTGGGTCATCCCCATAGAAAGGTCACTAGCTCCTTCGGTGCCCGCCTGCCCCGATGCGATAACCTCGTCACGAATCTGCCTCAATGCTTCGAAGGATTCAACCACTTTTGCTTCTTCGCTGGTGTGAGCTCCGATAGTCATAAAACCGCGCAGATTCAGCCCCGGGGCAGCTGCGGCAGCATAGGCCAGATCTGCCGCCTGCTCCTTAGAGCAGCCCGACTTAGTGTCCTCGCCCGAGGTATTTACCTGCACCCAGACGTCTAACCCGGAGGGGAACCGATCTGCAAAACGTCCTCCTGGGCGCACACGTTCCGATAGTTTGTTGACGAGTTTTTCGCGGTCGATAGTTTCGATTCCAGTTACGCAACCAAGCGCATTGTTGATCTTGTTCGACTGCAAATTGCCGATCATATTTACTTTCGCGTCTATTACTGTTGCTGCAATTGCCTCGGCGGTTGCCTGAGCCTCCTGTACTTTGTTTTGCCCGAGTAACACGGGCAAAGATAACTCGTGGAGAGCCACCACGGCCCCAGCGCAGGTAGCGGGAGATTGAGTCTTTATGGCCAGTTCCAGATCGACGTCGGAGCCCGCTCGGCCCGCTGCCTCGGCAGCTGCATCTATGCGCTCGCGTACTTTTGCAATAGATTTTTTCAGATCTTCCACGGTTAGCTTTGTCTCAGACATACTTCAATCATACTTACTCGGCACTTACGGAAACAGTGTGCACAATCGCAGTGGGAGAACCCTCGCGTGACGCCTGGTCGGAAGCATCCAGATCCGCCACGGCCCAGATTCGCCAGGGCAGTTCGCCCTCGGGATCCAAAATAATCTGCTGGGCAAGCCACAGGCGCCCCTCTAATGCGCGGCCGGCAAGGGGGGAATCCAAATCCATCCCCAACTCAACTAGATCGGCCTCGGTAGGGGCAGAAATAACTTTGAACAGGGTGGCCGAACGGGCATCCTGATCTGTGGCTATCCAGTCGTACTCGGCGTAGTAACGGTCGAGGACGTTGTTCCACCTGTCGGCATCCCAACCTGGATCGCCGAGGGCCAGTAACCCGTCCACATCCTCGCGGGCCATCAGCTCAACCCTCCTGAAAAGGGCTTTCCTAACAGCAGTTGTGAAGGCGTGCTTGTTTGCACTAAAGGACACGTTGCCGTCTGCATCCGCCCCAAAAGCCAATTCTTTGCCCACCGTGTCGGGAATCTCTTTGCGCTCACTGGTGCCCATCATCTCCCACTCTGCCAACAGCGAGGAGTCGACGGCGCGCACTAGGTCGCCCAACCACGTGACAATTGCGTCAAATTCCTCGTTGCGCGCGCTTTGCGGGACAATCTGGTACAACGCTCGGTAAGCGTCGGTCAGGTAGCGCAACACCACGCCCTCGGAACGAGCCAAGTCGTAGCGCGAAATCAACGCGGAAAAAGTATAGGCGTTTTCAACCATTTGCCGTACCACCGACTTGGGGGAAGGCTCGTTTCCTGCCACCCAGGGGTTCGTCTGCCTGAAAGTAGAAAAAGCCCCCTCCAGTAGCTCAGCTAGTGGGCGCGGCCAAGTGATCTGATCTAGGGCCTCCATCCGCTCGTCGTATTCGAGCCCTTCAGCTTTCATAGCTGCCATCGCCTGATCTCGGGCTACCTTGCGTTGGGCGTAAAGCAGAGGACGCGGATCTTCCAAAATCGATTCCACTACTGACACAACGTCCAATGCGTAGGTGTCCGAATCCGGATCTAGCAATTCCACCGCCGCCAAGGCGAACGGCGAAAGCGTTTGATTTAAAGCGAAAGAATCGGGCAATTCGCGAGTTAGCACCAATTTGCCGTCTTTCCACTCGACTACTTCTGCGGTGCGTAGAGAAGAATAAATCTGTCCGAGTGTGCGCAAATGGGGGTTGCGCTCGCGGGGCTTATCGTGGTTGTTCCTGGCTAGCCAGACGAGATGCTTGGCTGCATCTCGGCCGCCGGAAAGAACATTTAGGACCAGGGAATGAGTCATGGAAAATTGCGAGGTCAACGCCTCGGGTTGAGCTTCACGCAACCTGTCAAAAGTTCCCTCAGACCAGGATACGAAGCCCTCGGGTGCTTGTTTTAGCTTTGCCCGCCCGCCAGACTTTTTCCCGTTCACAACAGCGCCGGCGCGAGCCTTGATCTTGGCATTTTCTATTTCGTGTGCTGGCGCTTGCACTTCGACAAAGCCAATGGTATCGAATCCTGCGCGTCCAGCCCTACCCGCAATCTGGTGGAATTCGCGTGCCGAAAGATGCCGCGAGCGCCGGCCATCGAATTTAGTGAGTGACGTTAGTACTACGGTACGGATGGGTACGTTGATGCCGACTCCGAGGGTGTCGGTGCCGCAGATTGCCACCAGGAGTCCGTCTTGGGTGAGTTTTTCAACTAGGCGACGGTAGCGGGGAAGCATTCCCGCGTGGTGTACGCCGATTCCTGCGCGCAGAAGGGCCTTTAGGGTTTTGCCGAACCCTCCGCCGAAGGAAAAGCCCTTGATTGCCTGGGCTACTTTGTCGCGTTGTTCGCGCGAAACTTTTGAGGTGGCAGCGAGGGCGGTAGCCCGTTCTACGGCATCGCGTTGGGCAAAGTGTACTAGGTAGATTGGCCAGCGCCCTTGCTTCATAAGGCGGTCTACGAGGTCGGAGGTCTCGTCGTAGGTGTAGTTGAATTCGAGTGGGACTGGGCGGGCAGCGTTGTCGATTACGGCGACGGAGCGGCAGGTGCGCGCGGTTAGGTCTTTTTTGAAGAAATCGATGTTCCCTAAGGTTGCGGACATGAGTACCATTTGGGTTTTGGTCATCTCGAGTAGCGGTATCTGCCAGGCCCAGCCACGTTGATGATCGCCGTAGAAATGGAATTCGTCCATTATCGCAATGCCGCAGTCGATTGTCGCTCCGTCGGCGAGTGCCTGATTCGCCAGGATTTCGGCTGTGCAGGAGATGATCGGTGCCTCTGGGTTTAGCGATACGTCCCCGGTGATCATGCCGACATTGTCTGTGCCAAAAAGTGCGGCTAGGTCGAAAAATTTTTCCGAGACAAGTGCTTTTAGGGGCGCTGTGTAGTAGCTGCGCTGCCCACGCGAGAGGGCGACCAGGTGGCCGGCAAGGGCGATCATTGATTTGCCTGACCCGGTAGGGGTGGCGGCGATTACGTGTTCGTCAGCTGCAATTGCTAGGGCGGCGTCGAGTTGGTGGGGGTAGAGTTCGCGCCCGCCTTTTTTAGCCCAAGCGGCGAACGCCTCGATCACGGCGGTAGGGTCGGATATTTTTCCGGCGTCTTCTAAATCGTCTAGAAGGAGGTTGAGTGCTGGTTCTTGAGCCATAGTGTTACTGCCCCCGGTATTCGTGGGCAAGGACCTCCTTGATGAGTTCGCTGTGTTCGGGAATGAGGGTGGTTAGCAGTAGCTCGAAGAACTTCAAAGTATTGACCTTTGTGCAGATCAACCCATTTTGTTCCAGTGCGGGGAAGCGCTTTTTTCTGGCTACCTGGGAACGCCCTCGGCAGATTCCGTCCAAACATATTTGGACGTTGGCGCTTTCTGTTTGCACTAGGGAATCGTCGATTAGTTTGGCTATTGCGAGCACGTCGCAAAGTTCTGCGCCTAGAGCTTTCTGACTTTCCCAGTAAAAGTCGGCGTATTGCCGTGTTATCTGGTACAAGAAGTTGGCGTTTTTGTGGTCTTTGAGCCGGCGTAACAGTTCACGGGTGCCGGCCGTGAGGAAGGCTTGGGCTGTGGCATCTAGACCAACTAGGGTTACTTTTTTAAAACCGGCCCTCATTACTATGTCGGCTGCCTCTGGGTCAAACCAGAAGTTGAATTCTGCCGAGGGCGTTACGTTACCCGGCCCCTCGGCGCCGCCCATGATTAGCACTTCAGGTACGCGTTCTACCAGGGTAGGATCCAGTTTTAGGGCTTTTGCAATATTTGTTAGTGGGCCAATGGGAACGAGCGTTATTTCGCCTGGATGCGCCCGGGTGTGTTCGACGATGAAGCGTGGGGCATCCGTGCCTGCAACTTTTTTGCCGGCTGGGTCTAGCGGGAAGTATCCGGTGCCAGAATCGCCGTGAGTGTCGTCTGCGTATTGGGTGGCGGGCCCGGCAAGGGGGGTGGCAGAGCCTTGGTGTACAGGGATCTGGCTAGCGTTTGCGAAGTTTAGGATTCCGAGGGCGTTCGCGGTGGTTTTCGAGAGCGGCACGTTGCCCCCGACAGTGGTCAGTGCGTCAACGCAAACTTTGGGGTGTAGGCAAGCTAGCAGGATCGCGATTGAGTCGTCGATTCCGGGATCAGTGTCAATAATTACGTGGCGCATGACCTTATCCTTTCTGTTTCCTCCTCAGTCTAGCGCCGCTATGGGGGCGGCTTCTGCCGCAATGTGGCCGGTTCGGAAGCAGACGCGAAAATCTGCAAAGATAGGTGGAGTATTTCCCGCTTTGGAGGTTTCGATGGAGTCGCTTGCCCAGGCTATTTTGACAGTTGCAGATTGGATTACCCTGCACATAACCATGTGGGTGCTTTTAGGGGTAGGTATTTTCTTGACTGTCATTTCCAGGGGAATGCAGTTTAGGCATTTGGGCAAGATGTTCAGGACGGTGCTCAATTCCCGTTCTGATGCCAAGGGTGGGATTTCTTCGTTTCAGGCCTTTACAATTTCGCTTGCCGCCAGGGTGGGGGTAGGCAATGTGTTCGGGGTGGCCGCAGCTTTGTTGATGGGCGGGCCCGGGGCAGTGTTTTGGATGTGGGTTGTAGCTTTGGTGGGAATGGCCACCTCGTTTTTTGAGTCTACGCTAGCTCAGCTCTATAAGGTTCGCGGGGCCGACGGCACTTTTAGAGGCGGGCCCGCCTACTACATGTGGAAGGGCGTGGGGTCTAAGGTCTATGGTTCGGTTTTTGCGATCATTGCTATTGTCACCTGTGGGGTTGTGATTACCTCGGTGCAGTCGAACGCTATTGCTTCTACGATCTTGTGGACTATCCCGCAGGCTAACAAGTGGATTATTGCGGCGCTGATTTTTGCTTTTGCAGGGCCGATTATCTTGGGAGGGATTCGCTCCGTCGCGCGCGTGACTGAATGGATGGCTCCTATTATGGCTACGGTTTATGTCATTATCGCCTTCGTGATTTGCCTGCTAAACCTGCCCCAAATCCCGGCTCTAATAGGCCAGATCGTGCAGTCGGCTTTCAGCGGTGCTGCCCTGGGGGGCGGGGTAGGGGGCGGTCTGATGGCCGCTATTATCAACGGTACTAAGCGCGGTTTGTTCTCGAACGAGGCCGGTCAGGGAACTGCCCCGAATGCGGCTGCTACCGCGACGGTATCCCACCCGGTAAAGCAGGGTTTCATTCAGGCCCTAGGGGTGTTTGTGGACACGATTATCGTGTGTTCGGCAACCGCTTTCATTATTCTTTTGGCCGGCCCTAAGGTGTGGGGGAAAGAGGGCGTAGATCCTTCGAACCTTACGGCCTACGCGGTGGCAGATCAGATTGGGCAGTGGGCAATGGTGCCTATGGCGTTGATGATCTTTGTACTGGCGTTTTCGTCGGTCATTGCCGCCTACGTTTATTCGGAAGTGAACATGTCCTTTGTTACTAATGCCAAGTGGGCGCGCGTGCTCGTTCGCGTTGTTTGCGTTGCGTCTGCTTGCATGGGGGCGGTGGTTTCACTGCCGTTGCTGTGGAATTCGGTAGATATTGCCATGGCGATCATGACCGTGACTAACCTGGTGGCGATTGCGTTGCTGTGGAAGTGGGTTGCAGGAGCCTTGAAAGATTACGAAGTTCAGATTGGGGCCGGAGTGGATCCTCAATTTGTTGCCACCGACAACAAATTCCTTCCGGGGCGCCTGCCATCTGATGTGTGGGATCGCCGCTAGGGGCCAGCGCATTCGCAGCCTGTACTCCCGCCGCCAGTTTGCTTTGGCCATCCCAACAGTTACTACGTGCAAATACGCTAGCTAGTTCGATTGGGTGGGGGTCAATAGGCTATTAGTGCTGATAGGGTGAATATTGCTCCAAGCTCATAAAATAAGAAAAAGCTCACCCCAACAGTCACATCCTTAGAAAACTCATACTCCACCATGTCAAAGGTGCTAATCATCTCAAATGGAAAAATAAGAAACGCGAGCACTAACACAACAGGAATAAAGACCAGCGCTAACAGGTGACCGGTATAAATAACCCGCGCCGCTAGCACCAGCCCGGCGCAACAAGCAAAAACCACGTACGGCTTCATACTACTGCCCGTACTTCTTGCCATCCAATGGTAAAAGACCACTGCCAGAACCACCATTGTAAGGCCTGCTCCTACTGGCCAGGGGCTACCAAACATAGACGAATCGGCCGCAAGCTCTACAG
>NZ_ATUW01000018.1 GCF_000420405.1 Winkia neuii subsp. neuii DSM 8576
TGGCGTTTGTGCCGCAGGGCAATCAAGCCAGTGCAGCACAATAGTCCCACGCCTATCAGAAGGCCGTGCGGTGCTACCCCAGTAGTGGCAAGAGGTTTATTCCCCCCGCCTTCGTGCTTACGCTTTTGGTTACGGTCGACTTTGCCTTGCATCCCTGCAGCGTGTGGGTTCCCGTCAGGCAACGCCTCCTGTTTAGGCGCAACCGTGGGCACAAAGAAAGGTGGGTGCCCCTCAGGCAATACCTCCTGTTTAGGCGCAACCGTGGGCACAAAGAAAGGTGGGTGCCCCTCAGGCAATACCTCCTGTTTAGGCGCAACCGTGGGCACAAAGAAAGGCGGGTGCCCCTCAGGCAACGCCTCCTGCCTTGGGGGATCTACCTGTAGGTTGTTTAGCACAGTTACCGGAATTTTCACTATCCTAGTAACGCCAGAGGCGTAAGTTACTTGTACTTCTACAACGTACTTGCCAGGCTTAGAAGTATCTACAGTTTGCAGCGGAGTTACTTTTGCATCATCTGGAAGATTTGCGATGTTACCATCGAAGTCGACCTGTTCCCCTACGCGGACTACCTCCGGGATTATATCCTCGGGCGCAATTTCTGGTTCTTTTGCCAGCACTGTAACTGGTATTTTCACAATCCTTGAGGCACCTGATAAGAAAGTTACTTTTACCTTTACTTCGTATTTGCCCGGTTTTGAGGTGTCTAGTTTTTCAAGCGGAGTTATCGCTGCATCCTCGTCCAAGTTGGCAATGTTGCCCTCTAAATCTAGTGGCTCACCAGCTTCAATAACCTCTGGAATGATTGATTCCGGTTTTATTTTCACGATGGGTTTGATCATGTTAGCCGCCTTGAATACGGTTATTGGCACCTCGATCGTCTTCATCGAGCCATCTACAAAGACCACCCTAAGTAGCCCTTTATATGGTTCTTTGCGTGCCGTAGCCTTCTTTAGCGCGTTATAGTCTGTCAAATCTTGAATGTATACGTCTTCTGGTAAGGCCGGTTCGGGCCTGAGCACGTCGGAAAGATTTGATTTTTCACCCTCAAGTATCTCTTTGCCGATGGCATCAATTTTGTAGACGTCCGCATCTTTGAAAGTCTGGTCAAAGTTAAGTTCGCCGACCCCGGGCTGCCTATAGCCATCGCCATGAATATTTGCTCGCTTACCGACGGTGAAACCGTGGCCCAGAGAGTTGACGCGTTCTTCGAAGTAAGACCTAGAGCCATGGCCCTGCCCGGAGGTACCGATACTAACGGCACCGTCGAAGGTACCAACAGCACCAATAGTGCCATCGTTGTCGACAATGAAGTGTTGGGCCCGCCCTTCTTTGGTGAGCCTGTTTGCCGTGTCACCAACGCCGTATAACCACTTATTAAAGGCGTTGCCACGAATCTTGGGGGCGTTGAAAGTGTAAGCCTTCTTGTAAAAATCGAACCCAAACTTATCAGCTTCCACCAGGCCGCGCATAGCCAGATGACCACCTAACGAATGTCCGGTGACATAAAGGTTGTTGATAGAGGCATCTTTGCTAAGTAGCTCTAAAATCCGCCTCATACTTCCGGCTTGACCTGGTTCTGTGCCTAGGAAGAGGTTGATATCGTCGTCTAGATCTAGCTGTCCTTTCGTCCCGCGAACCGCAAGAACCTGTACTTGGTTTTGGGGCAGGTGGACAAACTTGGAGCTGCTTTCAAACAGCACTGCGTCAAAGCCGTTACCTTCGTGAAATGACCGGCGCATATGCCAGAACGGAGCTAGCTCATTATGCATTAGCGTATACTCGCGCCTGCCCTCGTAATTGCTCGATAGAGCTACGGAGGGATTTAGTACCTGCTTTATGTAGTCATCTTCGCGGTAGGCAAGCTCCATAAACAAGGCCATGTCGCGCGGGCTGATATCCCATTTCAAGGGGAAGTTATCTTGAGAGTCGATAAGGCCATCCCCATCTGAGTCTTCGAGCCTTGGGTGCGTGTTATAGGCGTAAAAAGTTCGCTTCCCAGAGGTGTAGGTGTATATTTCCGCGGAATTCTTTATCCCATCCCCATCATCGTCGCCATCAGGTTTCAGAGCTGGTTTTTTATACAAGAGCGAGTCAACCCTGCCATCCTGCAGGCGTATTTGCCCAGTGGCAATCATGGCAGCAGTTTTATCTGTGAGCGGCATTTTGCCATGGCTGGCACTGGCAGGCAGGGCGCAGGCTAGGGAGGCAATGAGGCAACAGGCTATGGGGGGCACGTAAGAACGCAAAGGACTCTCGCTCCAATACAGACTTTTACTTCTCGCTATAACCTCTTTAGAGTATCCACCGAAAAGTTTATTTATATAAAAACCCATTAAATAAGATCTTGAAACTTAATTTTACTTGAAATTTTGGCTGATGATCGCTACTGCTGCGGCGCGGACCACATCTTTTAAAGTGCCAAGGTGCGGATCGCCCTCAAGAAAGTAATGCCGGGAAGAGATTTGCCCGTCCGGACGAACAACTTTCAAAACTCTCATTTCGCGGTCATAATCAAACTCCGCAATCTTTGCAAAAGAATCAGTAACTTCCCCATTGATCACGGCTTCGGTGTCGTCAATTATTTTTATTTGCATATCGAATGTAAAGTTAGAATTCGAACCTGGGCGCCACCCCTATGTGTCAGATTTGCGATACCGCTGTTTTCCAAGAGTGGCGCCCAGTGTATCTAGGACTCAGGAATAATAGATACATAACAAAGGTATCCGACTGCCGCTAACGCTTCAACTACTAGTTATTAGGGTCTCTATTTTATTTCGCACATAAGTCAACCCTGGCCAGATTTACCGGAAAGCTCACTGGCCAGGGTCGACGGACAATGTCTACTCTTTTCTAACTATCGAGAAAGACAACTAATAGTAAACCGGTAATCCTGCCAATTAATCAACTACCATTTCTTGGATTCTTCAGTTCAGTTTGCACATAAGTCGACCCCGGCCAGATTTGCGAAAAAGCTCACTGGCCAAGGCCAACGGACAATGCCCACTCTTTTAACTACCGAGCAAGACTAATGACAGTAAACTGGGAACGCATTAGATTATTCAACTCTGACAAATAATATTTACAGACAATACAGAGTCAATTACACATACATATGCGCAGCGGTAGCTGGCTAGGTGATGGTCCAGCGCAATGCCATAACCAGATTTTCCAATTTTATAAACAAAACCGGCCACCCGTTATGGATGGCCAGCTTTGTTGGCTCTAATCTGCGTTAGGCGCGTTTGCGGCCGATGGCATAGGCTCCCGTTCCCGCTAGCAAGAGGGCGATCGATACGCCGGCACCAACGCCAGCCATCGAGCCGGTGTTAGCCAGCTTAGCCTTCTTGGCAATTACGCTGTCCTTAGCCTTTTTCACGGGCACCACTTTCTTGTGGGCTGCCGGCTTCACCTTCTTCTTGGTGGCCGGCTCGTCCTTCTCTACTTCGGGCTTCTTCTTGGAGAGCTCGTCCCAAGCTGCCTGCCACTTATCTTCAGCCTTCTTTTCAGCGTTGTACTGCTTTTCGGCTTCCTTCTTCAGTTCCTGTTCGCCGGCGGCCTTACCATATTCAGCTTCAACCTTCTTTGCGTAGTCGTCTTCGACCTTCTTTTCAGCGTTGTACTGCTTTTCAGCTTCCTTCTTCAATTCTTGTTCGCCTGGCACCGGGGCCGCCGGCTTCTGGATTCCGCGGGCTGCATCTTCGGCATTGTGGGCATCAATTAGATCGGCTAGTACATCCGCTGGCGGCTCAGAGGGCACTTCTACAGCTAGGGCACTCTGGCCCATACCGGCAATAGCTACCACTAGAGTTCCAGCCGCAATAACCTTTGCAGTCTTGCGCATAATTTCTCCTTCTTAGATGGAATTGCGAGCGAATTTTAGGCCCGCACGAGCGAGACTACAAAAACTTCATAGCGTTTTCTCAGTAAATACGGCCCTATATTTTAGGTACTAAATAAAATATATTCATTCAACTCTGGCTATTACATTATTTCGTTTATCGCCCTCCCAATGTTTCGCCATTTTCAGAAGCTCAGCTTAGGAAGAGTGAGAGGTTTATTTGGCAAATTAGTCCCAGATAGTGACGCAAGTAACCCCCCGCGTATAAGCAGGGGGTTTACTTGGGCGCTTTCAAACCTTACGATTCTAGGGCTTTACGCACCCTCAGGTGGGCTTCCCAAATCTCTTTCGGCAGCGAATCAAAGCAATTCAGATGCTCTTCGCGCGCCTCCATCTCTTCAAGCCAACGTTTCTTGTCGATACGCAGCACTTCCTTCAGATCTTCCGTGGAGCCGGTGAAACCTTCAAGGTTTAGCTCTTCAATCTTCGGGACGATTCCAACGGGAGTTTGCTCACCGCTAACGCGACCTTCCTTAAGATCTAGCAGCCAAAGCAGCGCCCTAAGATTGTCACGGTATCCCGGCCATAGGAAGCGCCCGTCCTCACCCCGGGCAAACCAGTTCACGTGCGCAAAGATCGGCCTTTCCGTGGATTCGCGCAAAATGTTAAGCCAGTGGGCGGCGTAGTCCCCTTCTGGATAAGACATAAACGGGCGCATTGACATCGGATCATAGCGCAACTGCCCCTCCTTGCCGTCGGCCGCAAAAGTAGCTTCGGCACCCAGAGTTAGGCCGTCATATACGCCCTCAGCAAAATCTGTTATTGCCCTAATTAGCGGTTCGCGGTCGCGGGTACGTCCGCCAAAGATAATCGCATCGATGGGCACACCTTGGGGGGCGTTGAAATCTGCGGCAACGTTGGGCACGTTCGCAAGAGAAGCAGTAAACCGGGAGTTCGGATGAGCCCACTCATCCCCCTTGGCTTTAGAGCGCTGCCGCTCCAGTGGGCGCTCAGCTATAGGCATTCCGCGCCAATCCAGCCACCCTGTTAC
Source organism: Winkia neuii subsp. neuii DSM 8576 (assembly GCF_000420405.1). Lineage (GTDB taxonomy): Bacteria > Actinomycetota > Actinomycetes > Actinomycetales > Actinomycetaceae > Winkia > Winkia neuii. The sequence goes on from NZ_ATUW01000018.1 coordinate 4,890, forward strand.
ATCTTCCGGATACTCTTCGGTCTTACCTTCCCACCAGACTTCTTGCAGAGTGGGGTTGTAGGCAACATTGGTAAAGAGAGTCTTTGTCCCAGGCTGAATTGCTTCCATAGCCGTCGGATTCGTCTTCCAGTTCGTGTCTTTAGCCACGCCGAAAGCCCCATTTTCAGGATTCATGCCCCAGATGCGCCCATCCTTGCCGACGCGCAACCAAACAATATCGTCACCATAGAAGTCAACTTCGTAACGATCTCCGAGCCCATCGGGAGCCAGTGTCATAGCGAGATTAGTTTTGCCCGATGCAGATGGGAAGCCACCACAAACGTAGTAGTGAGCTCCAGTTACCTTGTCCCTAATGCCAATGAGGAGGAATTGTTCAGCGAGGAACTTCGAGGAAACCCACCCATCATAAGAGGCCTGGCGCAAGCCGTGCGCAATTTTCCCAAGGAGGGCGTTGCCGCCGTAGGAAGAGCCGAAGTGCAAAATCGTGCGCTCGTCGGCGATAGTTGCGAAGCAACGCTGATCGTCATCCGTTCCTTGGCCAAGGTTTTCTAGATCGCCGGTCACATGCACCGCACGAACGAACTTGTCTGGATTTGGCACATTCTCGATGTATTCGGCACCTACACGGGCCATGCGGATCATATGTAGGCACACGGTCAGGTTATCTGTTAGTTCAACGCCGCGGGCCCATTCTTCTAGCGGGCTCCCCTGAGGAGACATCAGGTAGGGGATGACGTACATGGTTTTGCCTTTAGAGGCTCCCCGCATCTTTTCAACCTGGTCTGCAACTACCCTATCCGCGTTACGCCAGTTGTTGTAAACGCCTTTATCAGATTCGCTAGCCGTGGCAACTACAGTGCGCTCTTCGGACCGAGCGGTGTCTTTGTAGTATGAGCGCGAATAGTACAGATCTTTGCCCGCGGGAAAGATCTCGCCCGAGCGCAAACCTTCTTCAATAAGTCTGTCATCATCGGCGGCACTTATTACTTCAATATTGTCCGGTTCAGTTATTCCCGACCAATAGCTTACATACTCAATGACATAAGGGTTGGTTATTCCACCTTCTTTGAGCTTATTTGTAACGTCCATGCATTCTCTCCCTCAAAAATCTACATTGATTCGATCAGACGAACTTTTTTGTTCGCGCCCTCTAAGTCTAGGGTAGGCAGGCTGCATGTACTAGGACCAAATACTTTTATTTTTGCTATGAAAAGTGCCGCCACCTATGGCAGGTGGCGGCACTTACACTTACTTAGTGCGCCGCTTTATTAGCAGCACGTAGCCTGCCGCCAGCATGAGCGCAGCGAAGAGACCCGTCGCGCATAAGCTAACGCCAGTAGTGGCAAGCGGTTTAGAAATATCTCGGTTATGGGATTTCGCCACCCTGCTCGGCTCTTCCCCTCCGCCAGTGCCGGTGGCCGGTTTATCACTTTTAGCACCAGCGCCCGCCTTACCGGGTACCTCAGTTTGGGTGCTTCCATCCGCCTTACCGGGTACCTCAGTCTGGGTACTTCCATCCGCCTTACCGGGTACCTCAGTCTGGGTGCTTCCATCCGCCTTACCGGGTACCTCAGTCTGGGTGCTTCCATCCGCCTTGCCGGGTACCTCAGTCTGGGTACTTCCATCCACCTTGCCAGGGGAGGTTCCCGGGTTAGGCATAGCGGCAGTTATTACTGCCTTACCTTCGACTGAGGTTTTCTGATTTTCGCCCCACCTTAGGGTGAGTCTGTATGTGCCCTCATACGGTGCAGCTGGAGTGCCGGTGATCACGCATGCAGCGTTATCCTCAGCTGCTGCCGCGGTGAGACCTTTTACCCCACCTATAGCGCACGATAACTTGCCTACTCCACCCGGATTGACGATCGCTACCTTTACTGGTGCGATCGCCATACCGGCTACTCCCCTAATCGCGGGGGCGTCGGCTAGCGATGGGTTTGCTTTTACTTCCGCGATCGGGGCTAGCATGGCCCGGATCATGTATTCGCCCTCTTCGTCAGCTTCATGGAACGCGCCATTTATGAGCTTATACGAATGCTCACTCTTTGTTTTACCGGAATCCTTTGCAAGAAGCGCTACGCCTTTTGCGGGCTGTTTCTTCTGGGTGTAGGAGACGAAGAAGTCGCCCTTTACCTGTACCGGAGTGGCAAGTTCGATTTCTACCCAGGGATTCGCCGCAGTTGGTTTAGCCTTCATTGTGTGTGGGCCACTCAGTATTTTTTGTGGTAGCCCATCAGCGTCATTTTGGCCCCATATAGCCCACTCGAACTCTGTTTCAGCAACATCGTCACTAACACCCGCTAGACGTAAGCGTACTTTTTTGACTTTACTTTCTTCCTTTGCGCTAAATTTCACCGCTACGGTGCTACCCGCATTTAGGCTGTCCAGTGCGCTAGCGGCCTGCCCATTGTCTAAAGCAAGCTCGCCCTCAGGGCCTTCTTTCACCTTTTTCATAGTTAGGGTGAGCGGCTTGGTTTCTTTAGTAACCTTCAGCGGTTTTTCGACCGTAGCCATGCCTTTAGCTTCAACGCGCAAAGTGTAGTCGCCAGCGGGAAGATCTTTGACTGTAAGAGATTTTCCCTGTCCGGCAAATACGGGAGTTACCTCCCCATCTTGGTAGATACTCACCTTTGCCTCAGCATTAGTTATATCGATCTTCAAGCTATTTACCGCTACTTTCTCTAAGTAGAAGTCAGCCTTAGTTTCCTTATCCGCCTGCGCCTGGGTGGTTATCCTCTTAGGCGCATACCCGGGTGCCGAAGCAACTAGTGTTACATTCCCGCTCCGCGTAGCTAGCCGGTAATCTCCGCTGCCTTCTTCAACAGGGTACGAACTCCCCTCGCCTTCTACTCTTACATGCGCTCTAGTGGCGGGAACCCACGATTCTGCAGTCGTTGGCCCTTCACTAACTGCCTTAGTACCTTCACTTTGCATTAGCTGAATGTCAGCTGCCTCGTGTGCGACTACCTCCGACTTCACAGGCGGAGGAGGCGTTGTTTCACCTGGTACGTTGAAAGTTACATCGTCGAGGTACCATCCCCCCGATTGAGAATCTCTCTGGTCGGTGCCCGACTGTAAGGTGAACCGCACCTGTGTCGTTGCCCCTAGGTATTCTTTCGGTATGTCTACATGGTCAAGATGCCATGCTCCTACCCGGCGTTCTTTATCTTTAGATATAGTGGCTTCATTTAGCTCAAAAATTGTGTGCCAAGTACTGCCGTCGTTGCTGACTTCAATTTTTCCTTGGTCGTTGTCATAGCTACCGTATTCGTCATTGCCTTTACGACCTTGGGTGTTAAACCAGCTTTGGAAGTACATCTGCACGCCCTCACGGCCAGATAGGTCAATCTTTGGCGAGGTAAGCCGATAGGTTGCCTTCGGGTGGCGGAAATCATTTAGAACCGTACCAAAAACATTTGCACCCTCATTCTTGCCCTTCGACGTCTGGGGGCTGGGGCCTTGACCATGGTTCTCGGCGTCAGTGATAGACGGGATGCCACGCTCAAAGCGGTTGCCTTGGGCATCTGGCTCACTCGTCCAACCCTGGTCGGAATCTTCAAAGTTGAAGCTATAAATTTCTTTGCCTTGGCTGAAGGTTCTGCTTAGCACCTTCGAGGGCGAAGACTCCACGTCTCCGGCTAACGCTACCGCGTAGTAGCTATAGGTGCCCTTTTGCGGGCGAGGCCAATCTGCTATGCGAGTTGAGTACTTGCCGGCTTGTTGACGGCTAATGGTTTGTACCTTTTGCCAAGGTCCCCCATCGTGGGAACGATAGAGGGCGTATCCAGTTATAGTTGGTTCACTTAGCGGCTTGAATTCGTATATTGTCCGTCCCTCCGGATAGGAATCTAGATTTATATCCTCGCTAGGTGCAGCTGGCTTGGCGGTGGTAGCTTTTTCAATTTTCACATCATCGATAAACCAGCCGGGCGTCGCTTTCTTTGACATTGCTTGTCCTCTGACGCCAAACATGACTCTAATGCGTTTGCCCTTATAGGGGCTCAGATCTAAGTATTCTTGCTTCCAGGAGCGCTGATGGTTTCGGTAGATGCGCTGAGGTTGTTTTTCCCAAGTTATTTCCCCCGAATCATCTCGTATTTCTCCAACCCAAACTTCCCCAGTATCAAATAGGGCACTTTGGGCGTTATCTAGATCGTAGTAGTGCCAGAAGCTAAGGGAAGCGCCTTTTGAGTCAAGATCAATCGGTGGGGTTAACAAGGTTGCTTGGTCTAACCCGGAGTAGCCTTCTCCTTTCAAGCCAACTCCCATCGCTTTTTCTCCCGAGTGGGCACCCACTGCCTTCGGGGGCTTACCCCACTTCCACATGGGGGTTTTGCCACCATATTCGAATCCGTCAGCACCGGCCTCGAAATCTTCCTTATAGCCGATGCCAACCCCGCTCTTTATCGAGACCTCGTAATCTTTTGTCACCGCTTCCTTGCCAGTGCGATCTTTGGCGCCTAGCCTGTAGGTGAGCAAGTCGGATTTAAGGTCCGCTTCTGTAATTTCTGTTTCGTAGCGGCCATTCTTTTTATTACCCTGAACGAGCTTTAGGCTGCGGCGTTCCCACTTATCCTGCCCACCGCGGCGCACTTCAACCCAGGCCTGGGAAAGACCGGTGTCGTCTGATATTTGCCCGCTAAAGGTTGCCGCTGCTCCCCTGTAGAAGTTCTTCAGCGGCGTGTGGGTGATAGTTGGGGCGGATTTGTCGCTGCCGGGAACGTATACTTTCCCGCTTACTTTAGCTACATTTTTACCGTCGAGGGCGGTTTGTACTGCCAAAGCGGCGTTGACTTTACCGGCCCCGTAACCGTGATTTGGGGAGGTAACGTAGGTCTCGTCTACCAGCGGTGTAGCTGACGAGAGAAGAGTTTGCTCAAGTTGATCAGTATTTAGTTTCGGGTTAGCTGACAATACGAGAGCGGCAACTCCACTCACGTGCGGAGCTGCCATAGATGTACCAGTGTGGAGCACATATTTGCCCCCGGGGGCCGAGGAGCGAATATTTACGCCCGGCGCGACGATATCCGGCTTTGCTTTATCAGTGAACTTTGAAGGCCCACGCAAAGAAAACTTTGCTACTTTATCGTCCTTGCGGATTGCTCCTACTGCGAACGCTTCCGGGAAGGAAGCCGGCGTACCGATGGAGCCTTCTCCCCCGTTATTGGAGGCCGAGCGGTTGCCGGCAGAAAAAACCGGCAATATTCCAGCGCTGCGCCATTGCTTTAACACGGGGCGGAAGAATTCGCTTTGGGAACTACCTCCCCAGGAACTATTTATAATGCGAGGCGCAAGTTCTGGATGGGCGACGCCTTTCGAATCCTTGGGGGCTAGCATCCACTGTGCCGCGTCGAGAAGACGGTCATCACTGGTTTCGCCGTTATCGTCAAATACGCGCGCGCCAATCCATTTTGCACCCGGCGCGACCCCAGTGTGCGAGCCCAGGATAGTGCCGGTAACGTGAGTGCCGTGCCCGCGTTTATCTACTGGCTTGTTACTTGCCCCTAACGCGTCATACCAGCTTGCAGCTTTATCCCCAGTGTTTCCGCGCCAGGAGGCCGAAATCTCTGGGTGGCTCAGGTCGACGCCGGAGTCGATAACCCCTACTACGACACCTTTGCCGCCGTATTTGTCTTGGAGTTCTTTACTTACGCCCGCAGCGCGGATGTTCCAGGGGATGTGCGTACTTGTTGAACGATCCTGGCGGGCTTTTTCGTCTTTTACTGGGTCTAGTTTGCGCTTAGCATTGACAGTTATCTTTTCGACTTCCTCAAGTTTAGCTACTTGAGTCAAGAGAGACTTTTTCGCTGTGACAGCAACAGCATTCACCACGAAGTATGGCTTGATATTTTTTGCCTTACCATTTTTCAACTGCTCAACGAGGCGACGCTGACTATGCTGAGTTTTCTGACGCAGCTTGTTGACGTGTCCGATCTTTTCTGCTGGAGCCTCGGAACGAACCGGTGGGGTGGGGTTGTCTTTCAGTTTGATGATAGCTTTTACTTCCCTACCACCGCCGCCGGCTATCTGCCCATCGATTGGGGCTGCGTAGACGGAACCTATTGGAAGTAGCGTAGTTACGAGTGTTGTACTAGCAGCCATTGCTAGCACCGTTTTTATACGCACTTTCTTCTCCTCCTTCTGTGTAATCACTTTGAAGAACCCCTTTAAGCTACCTAAAGCGCCAGCGCGATTGGGAATCTAAAAACTTGGGGTAAATCGGCAATATAACGGGCAAATTTTCCTTTTATAAAGCCGTGAAAATCCTATTAATTGACTACGAAAACCGATGTTAGCACAAAGTAGGTTAGGGTAGCCTAACCTACATGCGACATAGTCTGAAGACAACGCTGCTTGCAGTAAGTATCGGCGTACTTGCTACCACCACACTCACCGGTATCACGAGCGCCGGAAACCTTGAAGACGTACTCATAACATTCGCCGACAATGCCTCCGACCGGCATATCCCACAGGCTAGAGCCGCCCTCGGCAATAACGCACCTCAGGCGGCAGTTGCACTAAAAGACGCACGGCTACTTGCCCAAGCAAGCCAGAAGGAGGCACTTACCATCTTGCGCGCAGACAGTGCCACTAAATCCCTCACCATCCTTCCGATCTCCAACACCATCGCGGTAAAGACGACCAAAGCCACCCTAGACAAAGTGAAAAGACTTTCGAAGTAGACCAGATCACCCCAAATAGAAAGCTTCAACCCGTCACTCCCGCCAAAACAGCCTCGGCGTTGAACAGCCGTGCAAGCTCCGGCCCAGACAGTTAAATAGAAGAAAACCTAAAGAGCATACGTGCCAATAAAGTCTGGAAAGAGGGTATTACCGGAAAAGGCGTAACAATCGGACTCATAGACCAAGGCGAAGACCATGCCCACCCCGCATTGCGACACAAGTTCAGAGGTTACAACCCAGCTACCGGCAAAACACGCTGAAAGGCAACTACCTAGACCTAGTAAAAACCGGCAAAACAGATACCCACGGAACCCACGTCGCCGGAATCATAGTCGGTTCTGAGCCAAGGCGGACAGGACAAGTAAATCGTATAGGTGTAGCCCCGGACGGAGATGCCACCCGCGCTCCTAAAATCATTAACCAATCCTGGTCTGACGGCACGAATAAGACTGACCCCAGGTTTACAGAAACAGCTAAAACCATCCGCGAAGCTGGAATCCTCAACGTCTTCAGCTCAGGCAACAACGGAGTCAAGGCTGCCCCAGAAGGATCAATCGACAACCCCGCCTCCCTAAGTGAAGTCTTTGCCGTCGGAGCTTCCGACAACAGCGCGAATCCTGCCTCATTTTCCCGGCGCGGACCAAGCAAGTGGAAAAAACCATCATCAAACCTGACGTGCTCGCCCCTGGCGTGCAAATCCGGTCCGCCTCCCCAGGCGGTAGCAGCCGCAAGCCGGAAACCTCAAGGTAAAACAATAAGAATTAGTGGAACTATAACCACCAATGCCAAACCCGCAGCACTAAAAGCCTCCCTAGTAGTGCCGCCTGTCGGCTATGTTGGTAGAGACCCGCCCATAGAAATTAACGGAGACGAGAAAAACCAGATCGCCAAAACAAGTTTGACCCTAGCTGACAACAACGGGATTGTAGAACACGGAGGGAAGGTCATCCCAGCCGAAAAGATCACCAAAGCTGGTACCTACCAGCTAACGCTGACCGCCCATAGCGGAACGGGTGGGACTTACAAGGCCAACACCTCAGTAGAAATCAAAGATGGAATAATCCCTGGCGAGTATGCCAACGACCTTGAAGAACTCCAAGCAGGCATTGACACTGCCGGTGATTTTCATATTGCCACCGCCAATTTGCAAACTGACCCTGAGCCCCTTAGCGGGAAGAAACTACTAGGTTTAAATCCGAGCAAAGTAGGCATGGGTAACGCCGAAAAGTCAACTTTCACTCTCCCTCCAATAGATCTAAGAGGAGTAAAACCAGAAGAACTGCCAGAGCTGGTCTTTTCAAAGCATGCAAACTGGGAGGCCAGAGTTTTAGGCTTCCAAGTCGAAATCGACCAAAAAACGAAAAAATCCTCAACTACCCCACCGCGTTAAACACAAAAGGTTGGCTAACCCGGCGCATAGACCTGAGTAAATATGCCGGAAAAATTGTCGACGTTTTCGGTTTCATCTTAGTTGGCGGCGCCGTGGCAGGATATGGCTACTACCTAGACGACATTACTGTGACGCTGAAAAGCGAATATCTCCAGGCAACCCATCCTCCTCTGCCGCCCGCATAAACTGACTCAAGCGTTACCTGAGGGCGAAACCAAACCAATTAGGGCGAACAAAAAAGATACCGCCAGTGGAAAACAAGCACAACGCGGGCCTGATGGCTACTATGGTATCGACCTCGCCCCAGGTAAACACGAACTACTAGTAGGTGCCCCCGGGTGTCAGACCGAAAAACGAATAATTCATCTAGAAGAAGACCGCACCCTAAACTTCTCTTTAGAGCCTGCCAAGGAGGAACGCCACGAAGAGCACCAGGAAAAAACAACTACCGGGCAGAAAATCTATCTATTACGACAATAACAATCTCCTTGGGGCACAATACTGCATTCCAAAACCGCCAACGGCGTAGCAATCGACATCGATGCTCCCATCGGCTCCAAACTTAGTGCGGTTTACTTCTACGCTGCCGGGAACAACCCCTATCTCAAGGATGGCCAGCTTGAACTATCCGTAAAAACAGTAAATGAGTTGGGGCGTCTAATCTACCTAGTGGCACCCCGCAAAGTTCAAGCTAAAGCTTTCTGCCAGTGTTGAGAAGATCTATTCGGGGGCATTCAAAAATGCGACGATCACCGAACTAGATCTGCCCGCTGGCCTCACCCATATCGGAGACAATGCCTTCATGTACAACCGCAAACTAAAGCAGCTTATTATTCCCAACACTGTCCAGAGCATTGGAAGAGTATCATTCCAGGAAGCTGAAACGCTCACAGAACTGAAGTTGCCCCGCAATACAAAATTCACCCAGATTGGAGCTCTAGCCTTCTCTAAGGCGAAATCTTTGACAAAAGTTGAGATTCCTCCAGCAGTAACCATTGTCAAAGCTAATGCTTTCGCGCGCAGTAGCCTAAAGAAACTCATTTTGCATGAAGGCTTAGATTCTATCTAGGACAACGCGTTCGTAGGCAACAAACTGGAGTACATTACGCTGCCGGATACGATAACTGAAATATCGTATTCAGCTTCCGAGTCGAACCATTTCAAAGAGTCGAATTTGCCCGCACGGCTTCAGAAGATCGGTTCGAGTGATTTTGAGTCAAACCAGTTGACACGACACAAACTACATCTAATTGTGTAAAGATACGCTGAAACTTCCACCACACCTTCTCCCAATCAACACCAGTACGAAAAAACACCCCATACAAGAAAAACAATAAACATATAACCAGTAAGCCTGCAGGTATAATTATCGAATCCCTATTATGGTTCGGATCAGCAGGATCATAATAAGCAATATTAGCCCCTAACACAAAACACATTAATGGAATACACACTATAGTGATTGGAAGAGCTATTTTACGGTTACTAGCGTTCTGGGCTGATCCGGATAATCAGACATACGCTTCAGCAACTGCTGGCCCACCGAACCAAGGTTGCCAGCACCAAAATCAATCCCACCCCCCACATCAATAGCAGAATGCTCCCTCTTATTCTCCTTAACTCCAGCCCTATGCAGTTCGTAATAGGCTTCCCCCCTATAAGAACGGTAATCGTAATCGTTAGTGCCCGAAGACATGCCGTCCTGCCCCATCACGCACCCTCACCATCCGGCTTCTCGGCTACCTGTATGCCCAGACGGCGCCGATACTCATCCACCGGGGCAGTCCACTCTGCAGGCAAATGCGCCAAAGTCCGAATACGCTCCAACTCATCAGGAAAACGCACATAATAATTCCAATGATCCGCAACCACATCATGCGCCAAACGAACCCTATGAGCTTGAGCCCACTCCTCATAGTCCGGAGCATCTTCCCCCTTCCCCTGCAACATAAACGCTCGCTTATCCAACTCCACCAACAGCCGAATCAACACCAACGTAAAATCAAAACGCACATAATTCAGCCGAATACGCTTCTTACCCGCATACAAAAAATACCTCTCCACACCCCCATCAAAATGAGTCACCTCATCAAAACGAACCTCCTTATAATAAAAAGGCCCAAACCGCCACCACACCTTCTCCCAATCAACACC
>NZ_ATUW01000019.1 GCF_000420405.1 Winkia neuii subsp. neuii DSM 8576
CCTTTTCCCCGCGCGAGCGGGGGTAATTCCAACATGGACTCCGACCTATGCCTGTCCAACCGCTTTTCCCCGCGCGAGCGGGGGTAATTCCCGGTTTAGCATTCAACAATATGCTGTTGGCATCTTTTCCCCGCGCGAGCGGGGGTAATTCCCTACAGGCGGCAGGCGGGGATGTGCTGCTTACCTTTTCCCCGCGCGAGCGGGGGTAATTCCGGGCCGCGTATGCTATGTATAAAAAAGTGTCCTTTTCCCCGCGCGAGCGGGGGTAATTCCTGGTCTAATGAAAGCCTTTGGAACATGGTTGCCTTTTCCCCGCGCGAGCGGGGGTAATTCCCTTTCGGTTGTGCGCGTGCCAGGCTGGGCGGGCTTTTCCCCGCGTGAGCGGGGGTAATTCCTGGGAAGTCTCGCTATATGGGGCGGACAGGTCCTTTTACCCGGGAGAACAAAACAGGGAGAAATTTCGGTAAATGCTACTCGAGGGCTGTTCAGCGGCCAGTTACGCGTAACTCAGATACATGTAGGAATAATCGTTTAATATATCCTAGCCGTTTCTGTAGCTGTTGCATTTAGTTGCAGTAGTGGCCATTCTTATCTACACCTAACCGTATTGGTTTCAGGCTATTTAAGGATATTCCCTGTCGTAAGTTGCATGCCCTGTGATTGATCAACGTAGGGGCCGCGTCAGCAACCATTCCTGAGTCTTTTAGGCGTTAGAGCTGCAGCTTTTCCTTCAGACTTGCGTACCATTGTTCTCGTGTGCCAACAGTGGTGAATTGCTGGCGTCTAGGTGCTAATTCCTGTCCGGGAACATAGTCCTTTATAGTGGCGAACCGTTCTTTTGAGTTGCTGTTCGTTACGAATAGTGGCAATTTCGCGAAATCTTTTGTGGGACCTATACCAAGGTAAAATGGAAAGGAAGGTGCGAATGCCTTCCTGCCTAGGTAGGTGCTATATGTGGGGTCACGTAGGGCGGCTGCAATATCTTTAGTATGGTCAGCACAAGTAATCTGAACTATAAATTCAGAGTCAGCTAGATACGTCCGTTTCGAAATTGCGGTGCCGCTTTGAGCATCAGGAGTAAAGCTCATGCTTTTATCGCTCGCCCGTAGATTATGTGCGATAATGATGCGCCTGCGGAACATCTCTTCTTTGTACGGCGGGTTTATGGTTTGGAATTCGTCAACTACGCGACCGGGCCGATCTTGCCGTACCGAAAAGAAAACCTCATCTAACCAGTCTTCCCAGCTCCCACGCTTATATCCCAGTGCCCCAGCTAAGAGACCTTTCAAACCGCTAGCTGTGGGAAAGCGGTTAGTATGCGCCACGTTGCCGGTTATTTTCATGCCGGTCCACGATTGTAATGGGCCGGCTAGCCGAAGGTATATGGACTTACTCATCAGAACCGATCCATGCGACTACAGCATCTACAAGCTCCTTCTTCGTGGCCACACGTAGGTCTCCAAAGCGTCCGTCGAGATTGCCGTAGGTGCCGGAAACGATCTGGCAAGGCCCGAAGTTGTCCGGATCGAATCGCCGCGCGGCAGCGTATTGCTCGGCAAGACGTTGAACGCTAGATTCGAGGTAACCACCGCTCTCGGCCGGCTCAACCGGCGTTTCAAAGTCATATGCGGTGCGGTAGCGCTGCTCTTCTACAACAACTACCGCAGGCATTGCATACGGGGCTGTTGAGTGTTCTTTGCCTCGAGGTTGCCCATAAAGAATAGCGTTTATGAGTTCGCGCAGATTTGACTCGGAGTCAGCCTTGCCAAAGCCTGTCCAGCTCTTTTTCAGCTGCTCGCGGTCTATGGTCACGGTTCTGTAGAAAATGCCGTTCGTGTAGTTCGCGACCCCCAGGAAGGTAGCGCCAGTTTGATGGTTGCGTTCCCTTATATCGTCAGTGGTGGAGAAATAGTCGTTGTCAATGTTGGCCTGGTGAGTTGTGAGTGCGGGGGATACACTCAGCGCTGCCTCTGTGCCTTTTTCAGCTTTGTTGGCGAACATCCGGCCGAAGCTAGCAATAGCAAGGCTGCCAGTCTGTCCATCGGCAATGAAATCACTGTCAGAATTGGCAAGAGCGGCCGTTGCTGCAGTCTGGATCTCTTCTTGGCTCATCCAAGAGGAGCGAGATGCCTCATTCTCCGACGACGAGCTCTTGGTAAGAGAACCGATTATTTTCTTCGCATGTTTCAATACTTGTTTTTGATCGGCATCTTGTTTGATCTTCAAAGCTGTGCGTAGCACTTCGTCTGCCAAAGCCCCTGATCGTACAGATGTGTCGAGTGAGGCATTCTCGTAGATAGTACGAATCCCCTTTTTTATAGCCTGTGAGGAGTGCATGGCCCGCAAAGCGCCCCCTTGATATATACGCTTAGGAACGCCGGAATCATCGCGGTTGAGGTTGGAATAGCTGACTGGGGTAAGGATGTGCAGAGTAAGATTGCGGTACATATTAGTCCTCGTGATCTGTTTGTTCTAAGGGTTTGTTTAATTCTGAGGTTTGTGGAACAAAGGAGTAATAATCGCGCAATATGCGCAATCGTGATTGTTTTGAGGTTTGTGATACTCCCTTTCCCCACCTTAAAAAGGTATGAAGTAAATTTACGTAGTCGATAGCCGGACAAGCGTTTTTGTTGGAGGATGCTATCTGAAAAATACGTCTAATAGTCAGAATAGCCTGCTCGAGTGGTTGGGTGTGGATGTATGTAAGCCGATTCTCGATAACAGTGTCGCTACCGCGAAGATCTGACCGGGCTGCCGCAACCTGGCGTACCCAGAGCCCGAGCGTATGTTTCCGTAGCTCGGCTTCAGCCTGTGGCACGTTTGCGAATTCAGCAATAATGGCTGCAACACGAAGCAACGCAATGCGTTCATCGTCACGTTCAGGATTCTGAGCGTAAGGAATAACGTATGGGTAGGCGTAGAACTCGGTCTGGCTAACGGCCCCCTTGCGGATGGCTGAAAGCTCACGTCGCCTTCCCTCCTCCCTCCAGTTAAGAATCTTGTAAACGAGCTCTTTATATGCCGGCGTCGAACTCACTTCGTTCATTTCTTCACGTCTTTCTTTGGAGTGATCAGGTTAGCCGTTTTCCGGAGGTTATAGGACACTCTACTTCTAACGAATCCGATGCGATCGGGATAAATTTGAGCGTAGGCTTCTGTTATTTCGTCAAATGCTGATAAAGAAGCATCCACTGCCCTCTGGTATAGCTCGCGGGGCAATGTTGAGGATTCAGTATCTTGGATACTGCGAATAAAGTCTTGGTATGCGTCGCTGATATTGCGCCAAAAAACATTTACTACGTCGGTTTTTCTAGTAGCAAGCGGATCCAGTGCGTAACTGCGCCCTTCAGGATCTGTGTCTTCCTTACGTGCCCGCCGGAAAGGAGCACTTACCGCGCGAAGTAAGCCCTGAATCATAAGGGCACAGTCGCGAACCGCAGCTTGCAGTTCTTCGTTCAGGTCCAGTACCCATTTGGAGGGATCTGGGAAATATACAACTGACGCTAAAATTCCTGGAGACTGTGCCGTTTTCCCTATTTGGTGCCTAATGAAGCATAGGCTCCGGTGTGCGCGAGGGACCGGTGCTAAACAGTCTCGACCAGCAAACTTGGGTATGTTTTGACGAGCGGCCCACTCTACGGCAAGTTTTGTGGGGTCGTCACCTATGTCCATTCTTGCGGCGTGTGGCTTACCATCGTTGCCGGTTATGTACAAATAAAGGGGGTCGGTTAAATTTCTGGTATCCCACCAGGCTTTTGCGGCGGCCTTTCGCTCGGCAGAAGAACCGCTATGTGTTCCCATTTCGAGTGCATACCATTGCTCGGGTATGCCTCCTATGCGAACTTGTAGGAGCCTACCGTTCTCCCAGCGACAAGCGGGCGCGTTAGAACTCCAAGATGCGCACCAGAGCGGATGATGCCCATCAGCGGACTTTGATTCCCGGCCTTCCCTATCTGCCCATGCAGGTAGGCCAGACCCCTGTACCCACTTCCAAGGAATCAGTCCTAAGAGGGTTTCCAAGAGGTTGCGGCCTCGCCAAAATATTTCTGTGGCGCTATTTTCTTTGCCCAAAAATCGTATCCCTGGGGCTCCCATCTGCATTTTTCGGTTAGCGTACTTTCCGTTCCCTGCCATGGAGTAAAAACTGTGCACCACCAAGGATCTAGCCGCGGAAGCTGAGTGTAGGGATTCCTGCTCGGGCAATGAAAGGTCCCAAAAAGAATCGCCTTGCTCAGAAGGCACCGTGGGGAGCAATTTTCGGACTGTGTCCTCTTTGGGGCGAAACTTAGTTGTTGAGTCAGGATGTTTGGCAGCCGGCTGTTGCATAAACGGCTTATCAGGACTGTCTAAATACGATACTTCAAGCAGCTTGTCTAGAGTTTTATTCACGACCGCTGCTGGTAAACCGTTTTCCAGTAGTTCGTCTGAGTCTATATATTTTTCTTCTGTATCTACAATGGAAGAATCAATATTCCTTAGAACTAGCGGCAAAAGATATGCCAAGAAACGGAGCTGTGCGCCGTATTCGTAGCCGGGCACGTTGGGGTCTAGATTAGTAGTATGCGCAGCTAGTAAGGCCTCTTCTACCGTTGCCGGTCCGGTGGCTAGGCCTATCCACTTAGGGCCACGCAAAGCGTTGTACTTCACTAGCGCTCCTTTCTGTTTCTTGAAGGCTAGCACGTGGTACCCCCACCTATAGCAAGCTTATAAAAAATTATAAATAAGTCTTCGCTCAGGCCGGTTTTTAGGCTAGTGTGAAAGACAGTTAATCTTACTAGTCTGATGCGGTGAAATACTACTAGTTCGTCAGTAGAAAAGAGGATGAATTGGGTACAACGGCTTTCCTTACACGCTTTCCAGTGCACGCCGCGCTCGGTAGAGGTGCCGCCCATAAACCAAGTAAGGGTTGGGATGTGAACGATCCTAACTTCCGGCACAGGGCAGTCATGGCACTGTTTGGGCAGACCAACAATGCTAACCCTCGTGAACATGGCAAAATTCTCTTTCGCTTTGAATTTCTGCCAGGTCAGGCCCCCTATTTTTTGGTCCAGTCCTTGGCGCGGCCTCAGGAAGGTGATCTTGTAGGGCAAATAGAAATCAAAGAAGTTGATCTGACGCCTCCGCCCTCGGGAAGTGTGGTCCGTTTCCGGCTTGCGGTAAACGCAATTCAACGAAAAGGCGCCAAAGGCGTAACCCCGATACCCGCCGATTTTGAAGAAGCGCCAGAGGGCGTGCCCCACCTCAGTGAGTGGCTTGCAGGTAAGCTGCGGGGCGCTCTAAACGAAATTGAAATTGTCTCCCACCAGCGCCAACTCTTGGGCGCAAACCGCAATGGGAAAAACAAGAACGGCGTGTTAGTTCAGGTAGACACAATAGACGGAGTGGCTAAGGTGGGCGATTCGGACGCTTTAGAAAACCTTATTATCAACGGCGTGGGCAGGGCTAAATCCTACGGCTGTGGCCTGCTATCTGTACAAGCAGTGCGGTAGCGGTGGACACCCACCAGCGGATTTGGGCGAAAGAGATAGGGCTAGACCGCCCGTACCCGCTGCTTGCTCACTTGCTGGATACGGCGGCAATTGCCAAGCAACTTTACATGGGCTGGCTGCGGCCAGGGCTGCGCGAGCAAATTGCCGAAGACTTATCTGACGGCGATCAAACAGAGACGGTAAAGATAATTGCCTACATCGCCGGTACGCATGATATTGGCAAGGCAAACCCTTACTTTCAGGCCCAACCGCGCAACAGCAATGAGGCTTTTGAGCGTATCCGAGCGGCCATCTTACAAGAGGAGCAGTGCACTTTCTTAGATGAGGACGAAATTCCGGTACCACCAAGTGCTAAACCCTATCTGACCAGGCATGAGCGCGTGGGTGCGATCGCGTTAAGCCCGAAACCGCTCGAGGCTGGTACAAACTTGCGCCGCGCCTGGTGGGGGATACCTGCGCTTGGCCACCACGGGCGCTTTACAGAACCTGCCGAAGAGGAACGGCAGGAACAAGAACTTGACCAAATCCTGGCGACACGTAACTGGGAACCCATTCAACGGGACCTCCTAGAGGCAATAAAAACCGCGTGCGGCATTAGTGAATTACCCAGGCTGGCCTCGGGAGTTACTACTGTGCTCCTGGCGGGGCTAGTAATATTAGCCGATCGGATAGCTTCGGGAACCGACTGGGTGCAGGCGCGCGCTAACCTCGCCGCTGATGGGCAAATTAGCCTTGAAAAGCCAAAACACTGGATCGACAAGGCAGCTACCTCCGCGTTAGAGCGAATAAAAAACACCCTTGGGATTTATAAGGGATGGGAAAACCAGCAGGCTGCAATTGCCGAGATACTTGGCGGGAACCAACCTAGGCCAATGCAAGAAGAAGCTCTGCGAGTAGGGGGAGGCATCTGGAACGTTATGGCCCCTACCGGGGGCGGGAAAACTGAAGCGGCCATATTACGTCATTCCACC
The DNA here is from genome assembly GCF_000420405.1 of Winkia neuii subsp. neuii DSM 8576. Taxonomy (GTDB): domain Bacteria; phylum Actinomycetota; class Actinomycetes; order Actinomycetales; family Actinomycetaceae; genus Winkia; species Winkia neuii. The sequence continues at coordinate 6,461 of NZ_ATUW01000019.1, forward strand.
CGGGACGAACGCCTGATCTTTTTGCTTCCCACGCAAGCGACTTCAAACGCTTTGATGCGTAGAATCCACAAAATCTATGAGCACACGCCTAACGTGGCCGCCCTGGCGCACGGATTAGCATCAGTCGAAGATCTCTACGCGCAACCGGTTACCGTTGCCTCCGATAAAAAAGAGGGCGGTTTATACTACACAGATTTCGTGAAAAGCGGCAGTTCCCGCCTGCTAGCACCCATATGCGTAGGCACAGTGGATCAAGGGTTATTAGCGACTCTGCCGGCAAAATGGACCCATCTGCGTCTACTTGCTTTAGCTAACGCGCACGTAGTAATTGACGAGGCGCACACGTTGGACCCTTACCAAACGAAACTCGTAGAGAATCTCCTAGCATGGTTGCGGGCAACAAATACACGCGTGACACTACTGACTGCAACACTTCCTAGCCAACAGCGCACTGACTTTTTGAACGCCTACTGTGGGAAGCCTCCAACCGATAAAGCCCAGTTTCCTGCCTTAGAAAATCTCCAGGTTGGCGAGTGTGAAGGTAAACTCTCTATCCCAACAGTGCGCGAATACAAAATAGCTTTCACCACCGAAAATAGCTCCTACGATGCATTGGTCCCAAACCACGTAACCTGGGTGAAAAAGATGCGCGCTAAATACCCTAAAGCACGCATTGGGATCATCTGTAACACCGTAGAGCGGGCACAAAAAGTGGCCAAGGAAATAGGTGACCACACAATCATCTTGCACTCGCGTATGACCGCAGAACATCGCAGGCAAAACGCTGAGCTATTAGAAAAAACTATCGGGCCAGGCAAAAAAGGTGAAGGCCTAACAGTGGTGGGTACCCAAGCAATTGAGGCATCACTAGATATTGACTTAGACGTAATGAGGACGGAATTGTGTCCGGCGCCCTCGCTAATTCAACGTGCTGGCCGTGTTTGGCGGCGTGAAGATATAAATCGAACCCTCAGGATTCCAGGCGCTGTGCACCTACCTATGACTGTTGTGAAGATCGACAATGATGCTGGTTTCCAGGTGCGCCCTTATTTTGATGCGGAACTGCGCCGTACCTGGAACTGGCTCAACGGCCACCACATGATGAAAATGCCCGATGACTGCCAGGACTTTATTGATTATTCGAAAGTAACTTTAGATACTATCGCTGAAGATTTTGAGGGAGCAACGGAACAGCTCGCAGACGAAGTACTCAAAGCGCAAGAAGGCCTGGCTGTTGCAAACAAACTCGGTGACCTTACGAAAAAAGGGGTGACGTTGGGGACGCTGATAGCAATGACAGCCCCGAAACAATCCAGCGAGGACGAGGCGTCCACCAGATTCATAAAAAGAAATACCATTCAATGCATATTGGGCGATCCGACTGGGGTTATACCCGGCGGATGGGAAGGTAGTGCAGAGAAACTCTTAGCCGCACGTGGTAGTGACCAGGAGCTGATCAAGGCTGCAATGCGTGGTTCAATTCCTATACCAGAAGGCAGCAAATATGCGGCTGTTCTGGCAGAGAAAGTAGCTCTAACACAATCAAAATCGCTCTTAGCAAGATATTACTTCATTCCGAACGCGCTCCAATTCTATGACCCGAACGTGGGTTTAACTGTCGGTGATAACTAGTGCCCTACTCCCAAGATGCGTTGACATTTTCAACTATTCCCACTAACCACCAGGTTAGATTGGAAGATAGGATTAGTTACCTCTATTTGGAATACTGCCTAATTCGTCAAGATCGCACTGGAGTTATTGCAATAAGCGAGGGCGAAGACCACGATCGGAATGGCCCTAAAACTACCAAGTTACAACTTCCTGTTGCGGGTATGGCAGTGCTTTTGCTGGGGCCGGGAACGAGCTTGAGCCACGCTGCTGCTGTTTCATGCGCAAGATCAGGCGTAGTAATAATGTTCTGTGGCGGGGGAGGAATAAGTTGTTACACTCACGCCAGCCCCCTAACCTCATCGGCGAAATGGGCTATAGCGCAAGCCCGTCTGGTTGCCAACGAGGAACATCAGATTCAGGCTGCCCTATACCTATATAAGCTGCAATTAGGCATCGAAAATATGCCCGGCGGAACCATTAATGCGATGCGGGGCCTTGAAGGGCGCACTATACGTAACGTGTACAAAACACAAGCTAAGAAGTACGGAATAAAGGGATTTAGGCGCGATTCTAACGGAGACGACGTAGTGAATGTCAGTTTGAATCTTGCGAATTCGATACTTTACGGCTGCGCTGGGGCGGCCTGTTCTGCGATAGGGGTAAATCCTGCACTCGGAATAATACATAGAGGCAATGTGCGATCATTACTTTTTGATTTAGCTGATCTGTATAAACCAACTATGACCATACCGCTAGCTTTTTCTGCGACAACTGCTGAAGACCCACTTATATTCGTTCGAAGGAAAATTAGGGAAGCCATCTTCGAAAAACAGATAGTGGTTGGGATTTTGGATGCTCTAATGCAGGTTCTATCACCGCATCTTCCCCGTCGTGACGACGACCGTTTGATCGGATCGGTCGGGGAAGAGGTAGCGGGGCATATTCAGTATGGCAAGGACTCGTGATGTTTGCTGTTGTCACGGCTACTGCAATACCGGAGCATCTACACGGATACCTAAGTAGATTCCTGTCCGAAGTTTCTCAAGGGGTATACGTAGGTAACGCTTCACCTGTTGTAGTTGAAAATCTTTGGGAACGCTGCAATGAGGCAGCAAGCGGGGGCGCCATGACACTAATTGTTTCTAACAATGAAAACGAACAAGGGTTTGAAGTTCGCACGTGTGGCGATGCTAGCAGGCAGATAGTAGACATAGATGGTATTCAATTAGTAGCGCACTAGCATCGGGCGTGTGCGAGCTTGCCTCGGTTGGGCGGCTCGGGAACCGTTCTAGTTCAGACGAGCTGTAGCCACGCGAGAACGAGTAATCGCCCTGTAGAATTGCTGGTGGCCCCGTATTTTCCTCGCGTGAGCGGGGGTAATTCCTTACAGCGAGGTTTGCGAGCTAGAAAAGGTCGCTTTTCCCCGCGCGAGCGGGGGCATGAGTGCGGGCCGAATCGGCTGCCCCTAGTGGGCTGCCTATCGGCCCGCACCTGCGAGCATAGCATGCCCCCGCGCTGGCGGAAAGCAATTGCAAAGGTATAGCGGGGCCCCTACCGCGCCACCCCGGCCCTAGCAAAATACTAGATTTCGCCTTGGACTTTGGCCCAGGTGAGGAATTCGGTGGCACTGTAGATTGGCTTGCCTAACGCGCGTGCCTTGCGGGCTTTCACGGACATGCTGGATGTGTCAGCAGCGATCAGCAGGTCGCAGCGGGTTTTGGTTACTGAAGATTTTACTTCTAGCCCGGCTGATACGGCGAGGAGTTCCATGTCTGAACGCTCGTAGGTTTTGGTGCCGTCGTAGGCGGTGCCCGTGAAACAAACCCGGGTTCCCTGCTTTAGCAGGTCCGCTAACGGCATTTGTAATCCGGCGTAACGGTAGCGCACATGCTGGTCGTATTCGGCATTGAAACGGTCGACTATTTGGCAAGATTCGGCGGTCAGATCCATGTTCTGGAGCCGCTCCTGCAACATTTTTGCCACCACTTCCACGTAACCGAAAGGCACAATCTTGCCGGCCCCGCGCGGCAGCGCCCACCCCGAAACGCCGGTGGTGGCTGGCTGGTATGCGTACAAGTCGCCCTCTACGGCACCCGACGCAGCCAACGACGCCACTTCGAAGGCGGTCTCCGCATGCGCGTTCCCCTTAACCTGCGCGAGGGCAAAATGCTTTAGCGGAGCCACAATCCCCGTCCGCTTCAACTCGTCATCGAACACCTTCAGCGCGTGGCGGGCGTTGGCCGTGACCACGCCCGTGCCCTCAATTATCGGCTCAATCGCGGGCCAAAGCTGGGCCAGGGTGGGCGCCAATTGTAAATCTGCGGCACTCACGCCGTAGCGTTCAGCAGCGTCGCCCACATCCCGCGTGGGGTTCACAAGGGACGTGAACGCCCACCCGTCCTCGCGCAAAATCGCAACCTCGAGCGGGCGCTGGAACCCGTCCTCGCGGCCACAAAACAGCGCCCCCAAAAACGTGCGCTTCCGGGTGTGCTTGCCAAGGCGATCCGCTAAAAACTCGCGCACTCGCTGGTCCACTTTCACGTCCCGAGGGCGAATCTGCCGGCGCAAAACGATTCCTTTCAGGGACTTGCACCTAGACAGGGCCACGTAGAGCTGGCCGGGAGCAAAAATCCCCCCGGACAGATCAATTAGGGCGTGCTCGAGGGTTTGCCCTTGCGACTTGTGGATGGTGACGGCCCAGGCAAGCTTGAACGGCAGCTGCGTGAATGTGCCCACCACCTGGTTAGTGAGCGAACCTGCCGAAAGCGCCGGACGCGTCACCTCCCACGTGTGCACCCCGACGGACACAACCTTCCCACTGCGCAGCCGCACCTGCACCTCAATGTCTCCTTCGGGGAAGGCCACGGATTCGACCACCCCCAGTGAGCCGTTCACCCACCTGCCAGCCGCATCATTATTGAGCAGCATCACCTGGGCGCCAACCTTGAACTCCAGCTTGTCCTCGGTGGGAGCTTCGAAGCGTTTGGTGTCGCCGCTACGGGCAGCAAAATGGGTGTGCAACTGCCCGTCGAGGGCGTCCAGGCGGCGGCGGTTGCGCGCCCTCACTACCCTGTTGGTGGTTGCTATGGTAAGCCAAAATTCGCCTTTGGGTGGTTCAAAATCAGGGTCGACGCGTGCGTTCAAAGCGGACATAACCTGCTCGTTGACGTCCCCTGAACGCAGTTCGCCCAGCAGGGAGGCAAGGTTTGAATCCCCTGCTTGGCGGAACTGGTGGGTGAGCTGTACTGTGGGGAAGCGCTCCGGGAAATAGTGAGCTGCCGAGAAAAAGTAGGGGCTGGAGTAGGCGTCAGAAAAATATGCTTCTTCGGCGGTAGTAACTACCGGTGGCAGTTGATACAGGTCGCCTACGAGCACCACCTGCACCCCACCCAGTGGCGAACCGGGTTTGGGCCCGTATCGTTCCAACGAGTAACACACCATGTCGAACAGATCGGCCCGCACCATAGAAGCTTCATCGATAATCAGAGTGTCGAGCTGCGAAATCAGCCCAGCGAACCTGCCTGGCGCCGCCTGCCCCATGCGCACCTCGTCAACCGTAGTAGAGGGGGCGAACGAAAAAAGCCTGTGCAGGGTGTAACCGCCCACGTTCAGCGCTGCCACCCCCGTAGGTGCGGCTACCACCACGTTCTTTGTGGTCTGTTGGACGAAATGCCGTATTAGAGTGGATTTGCCTGTTCCCGCATTGCCAGTGATGAACAGTGACCGGCCCTGACGCAACAGGTCGAGCGCGCGGACAAAATCGTCAGTCATCTGGATAGGCATAACCACATTGTGCCACCTACCCCTGACAGTTGGAGGTGAAGGTGCGGTAGCCGCGGTGTGTTATTTTCTTTAGTGCGAGGGCGGCTGGGCTCGCCCCCTAAACTTGGGCTTGGCCCCTTGAACTTAGGAATAATTGTTCCCGCGTCGGATGGGTAACATTTTCCACTAATTCCCCATCGCGTAGCACAACGGCCCGCTGCGCCTGAGCTGCCACATCCAGATCGTGGGTCACCATAACAACCGCGGTGCCTTGGCGCCCAAGCTTAGAAAGTTCATCTATTACTAGGGCACTGGATTTAGAATCTAAAGCCCCTGTTGGCTCGTCGGCAAAAATTACGTGAGGCTTCACAGCTAGAGCTCTAATTATTGCTACCCGTTGGCGTTGTCCCCCTGAGAGCTGGGCAGGGTAGTAGTTCTTTCGCTTGGACAAGCCAAACTTCTCGAACAAGTTATCTAGTTCTGATTTTGCTAATTTCTTAGAAACGAAACGCAACCCCAGCTTGACATTTTCCACTGCTGTCATGGAGTCCACCAGATTATAATCTTGAAATATGAAACTCACGTTTTTTCGGCGCGCCTGGCTTCGTTCATTTCTAGAAGCCTTTACCAAGTCGACGCCGCATAGGAGGGCGTGCCCTGAGTCCGCTTGCATGAGCCCAGAAATGCAATAAAGAAACGTAGATTTTCCCGATCCTGAAGGGCCGACGATAGATACGAACTCTTTTTCGGAAACAGAGAAATCAATTCCTCTAAGAACGAGCTCTCGTTCTTTCTTATTTATTGGAAAGGATTTCTTTAAATCCTGGGTTGCAATAATATTGTTCATCACATTTCCTTATTGAACGATGGCGGCCATGTCGATCGTCTTTGTTTCGTGGAATGTCGGGATTACAATCGAGAATGCTAGTAGTGAAAAGCCTGCTATTAGCAGGTAATATGTTTCGTTTCCTACCCACACGGGGCCCGCCTTAGGGACCGGTCCGTGTCCCAGCGCCGCGCCAATGGCCGCAGCGTTGATCCCCAAGATTAGTGTTGAGATCAGGACGGCTGAGACGAAGTATATTAGGCATTCAAAAACTGCGGACCATCTAATAGAGGATGCGCTTGCCCCCAAGGCGCCAAGCAACGCAATGTCGTGTTTCCTCCATCGATTCGTCAGATATACCGCAATAACGCCGGAGAATGCTGCGATAACTACGGGAGCGCTAAAGATCAGCACGATTTGACTGGTTGGGCTGACTTGCAGGTCCGCCTCTTTTGCTCCCAGGGCGATTGTGACGTTCTTGGTTTGATTGACCATGCCGAAGACGCTCCCAACGGATGCTGCCGCTACTACGAGGGGGGTGATCACCGATGTGGACAGGGTGGCGCGGCGGCGGGCAGAGGTGCGAGCAATTACCCAACTATCTAGGTTAGCTAGGGGGATTAGGTGCCCCACGAGTTGTACGACTGGCCTGACGATAGCTCGATCAGATATGCCGTAGGCTATCAACAGCCCAAGAGCTGTGCCCCAATAAGAGGACAGGAGGCCGCTCAGCTTCTGCGGGTCCTGAATCTTTGGTGTCGCTGCAATGGCAATGTAACTAGCGATCATGCCGAAGACAATAATAATGGAAAATATTGCGCGGCCAACGCGCCGGGAGGGAACTGGCTCAGGGGTTTCTGCTACCGCCTCTACAGGTTCTATTTTATTCAGCTGCCTAGTTCCCAACAGTAAAGCCAAAATCAACACTATAAAAGCGGTACCAGGCCCAAAGGTCCAAGCCCACACGGTTAGAGGATCTGATAGGGCAGGTAGCATCAAAAATCCCGTATAAGCTATGACTTTGCCGAATGAAGGCCAGGATAGAAACGCTAAAAAGCCTCCCACTGCCGATCCAGCAAGTGCACTAAAAGCAACTATTGACAAATATCGCGCTCTAGCGCTTCTGGGGGAGGCTCCAATAACCTGCCAAAGAGCTATCCGGCGAGAGTCACGGCGTATGGCTACTTTCACAACAGAGGGCAAACACATTAGCACCGCCAGAGTCGTTAGAGCGATTTGAAGCCCTCCCACCGCCGAGAACTGTTGGCCAGCATCTGTTTTAGAAGCCTGCGCGCCAACGATTGTCATTCCAAGAGAAAGAGAAAAAAGCCATGACGCTACCAAACCCAATACGAATATCGATACGGAAGCAGGTTTAAGATCTCGTATTTCTTTAAACAATAGGCTCCCTTTCTTTTGTTGCGGTCTTTAGTAGCAAGCATGTAAAAGCAGTTTCATTCTGGGGCGGCGAGGCCGTGTATTGGGGTTTGGTGAGGGCGTGTGGTGTGGGTGTGTGGTGTGGGTGTGGTGTGTGGTGTTAGTGGCCTTGTTCTTTTTCGGCGTCGTTGGTTAGGACGGTGGTGGTGTTGGTGACTTCGAAGGGGGTGGATTGGGAGGTGGTTTGTAGGTTTTGGTCTAGTTTTGCGCTGGGTAGGCCGGGGGCTTGGTAGTAGATTTCCCAGGTGGTGGTGAGGGTGATTTGGCGGTTTTTGGCGGGGGCGTATTCGTGGGTGATGGTTTGGTTGGGGTAGGCGGCGCCGGGGGTGTGGGTTTGGGTGGTGGTGTTGTCTCCCCAGGCCCAAGT
>NZ_ATUW01000020.1 GCF_000420405.1 Winkia neuii subsp. neuii DSM 8576
CTACCGGGTGCGGTTCAGCGAGTTTTTAGAATGGGATACGGCGGATGCTTACGCGGTTATCATCCATTTAGTAAATGATACTGGCACGCTTACAGGCGCGGCTATCGTGGGACTAAGTTACCCGCTATCTATAACCGAGCTATTGGAGCGCGTACAGGCAGCGGCGGTTATTAATAGTTTCATGGATAAGGGCGGTAAGCCTTTGAAGCCGCCAATACCTGAAATAAGGCAGGCTAAAAAGCCTAATAGGCCCACCGTGTCCAAGAGTGAAAAAGCTAAGCTAAAATTACAATTGCAAGCTAATAGCGCGTTTCCAGAATAATTGTTTAGGGGTTAATTAGGTGGCAGGCAGAAATATTTTAGTTGGTAGTGCTGCTGTAAGCGTATTCCCTACTTTCAAAGGGGTACGCTCTGCCACTAATAAGGCTGCGAAAAAAACCGGCGAAATGTTCGGGAGCCAGCTTAAAAAGAGTGTTGGCGCGGCCTCTAAAGGGATAGGTTCCCCTGCCCTTGAAGAGCTGCAAAAGAGCTCTAATAAGGCAGCTAAGGAGCTCTCTACCCTGCAAGCTCTGGCAGGTAAAGCCGGGGGGCGCGTGTCTGCTGCGAGGGCGGCGGCTGCGAACGCTGAGCGCGCTTTAGCGAACGCGCGCCGGCAGTCCGCTAATGCGAATGGTGCTATTAGGGTTGCAGAAACCAAGCTAGCTGAGGCAGTCAAAAAGTATGGGGATGAAAGTTCGCAGGCTGTCGCCGCCGCTGAGAGACTGCAGGCAGCAAAGCGTAAGGCAGCTACCGCATCCGATAATGTGCGCGCTAAGGAAGAGGCGCTAGAGCGGGCACAGCACAAGGTTAGCCAGGCGGAACGCTCGCAGGCTGAAGCTACCGCAAAAGTCGCTAAAGCTCAGGAAGAAGCTAAGGCAGCAGCCACCAGGTACGCTAGCGCGCAAGAAAAAGTAGCAGCAGAAGCAAGAAAGGCAGCAGCAGAAGCAAGGGCGCTCAGGCAGTCCATGCAGCTACCTAGCTTGCACATGCCTAAAGCGGTAGCTGAGGCTTTCGGGCGCGTTAGCGGGGCTGTCACCAATGCGGCAAGTGCGATTAGCACAAGGTTCAATAATGCTACCGCGCCGGTTATGCGAGTAGGCAAAGCTGTAGACCGAGGCGTAAATAGTACGCTACGGGCAGCGGGGAAAGTCGCTATCGGCGCGGCGGCAGCAATAGGCACGACCTTAACCGGCTCTATCGGTTCTGCAGTCTCTAGGGTGGATACGCTTAATAATTTCCCTCGGATTATGGCTAACCTGGGGTATTCGGCCTCGGATGCGGCAAAGTCTGCTAAAAAGCTCTCTGAAAAGCTACGCGGCTTGCCCACCAGCTTGCAGGATATTATGCCGCTGGTGCAGCAGATAGCGCCGCTGACAGGCTCGCTAGACGAGGCGACTAACGTCGGACTTGCCTTTAATAACATGCTCGTCGCATCCGGCAAGTCTACGGCGGATCAATCCCGCGCGATGCAGCAGTACACGCAAATGCTTGCAACGGGCAAAGTTGACATGCTGAGCTGGAAGACCCTTATGGAGGTTATGCCAGCGCAAATGAATCAGCTTGCCGAATCGCTTTTAGGGGCTGGCAAGAGCGGTTTTGACCTGTACGATGCGCTGCGAGATGGCAAGCTCACCATGGAAGATGTAAATAAAGCCATGGTGAAACTAAATGACGAGGGTGGGAGCAATTTCGCCTCGTTTGCCAAGCAAGCTAAAGACGCATCAAAGGGCATTCAAACCGCCTGGACCAACCTCAAGACCCGCATAACGGGCGCTATGGCCTCTATTATCCAGGCTATAGGCCCTGAAAAAATATCGGGCGCGCTTGACCGGGTTGGGGCAGCAATAGGCAAAATAGGCGATGCCTTCGATAGGGCAGCATCCGGCCCCGGCGCTAAAGCATTTTCTGCAACCATCGGGCACATAGCTAGCCTTATGCCAATGGTAGGGGCAGCTGTAACGCCCTTGCTTACTAAACTGCCTCTAATTGGGGGCGCGTTCAGGGGCGTTGGCGGGCCGGGCCTGTGGGTTATCGCTATTTTCGGTTCAATGGTCGCGAACTCGAAAAAGCTGCAGGATGCGCTAAGCAAGGTAGCTAATAAGCTTGCTACGGCGTTTAGTGGTAGCGGTGCGGGCGCGCAAAATGCCCTCGGTGGCATTTCTGACCTGCTCGGTAGGCTTGGCGATACTATCGCTCCGATTGTGGGGTTGGTGGGGTCGCTTGCTGCCTCCCTCGGTGGGGTGCTGTTGAATGCGGCGCTTAGCGTGCTAGGTGCCCTCGCGGATTTGGCAGCAAAGATCAGCGGCAACAAGGTCGCTATGACTGCCCTGCAGGTAGTGCTAACTGGCCTGGTGGGCGCGTGGGGGCTGTACAAGACCGTTACTACCGCTGCCACCGCCGCTACTGCTATAACTAAAGCAGCATTCGGTACCCTCTCGTTTGCGCTAAAGGGCGCGGCTGTTGCGCAAAGAGCTATCACGGCTGCAACTGCCCTAACCAAGGTTGCTCTCGGAGGGCTGTCAAGCAAGCTAAGAATAGCGGCGGTAGCTCAGGCAGCGTTTAACGCGGTAATGGCAATTAACCCGATAGTTTTGGTTGTGGCAGGTATCGCGGCCTTGGTTGCGGCGTTGGTTTGGTTTTTCACGCAAACCGAGGCAGGCAGGAAGGCGTGGAGAGTTTTCACTGTCTACCTAACTACCGCCTGGCAGGCGATCAAAGCCACCGCCGTTGCTATATGGCAGGGCTTGGCGGCGTTCCTTAGCGGCCTGTGGGAAAACATCAAAACGGTCGTGTTTACCGCATGGGAAGCTATCAAAGCCATTTTTGCCCCCGCCATAGAATTCATTAAGAACCTCATAATCGTGTTCGCGGCGGTGCTATTAACCATCTGGCAGGGTATTAGCGCGGCGGTAATGTGGGTGTGGAATGGTATAGTCGCATTTTTAACCCCAATCATTACGACTATAACCACAGTTATAAGTACTGGCATTGAGTTTGTGCGCGGTATTTGGGCAAGCGTATGGGGATGGGTAGCCTCATTTTTCACCGCCATTTGGAACAACCTAGTAGCCTTTTTCACGCCTATTATCAACCGTATTCGCTCCATTATTGCCGCTGTTACGGGCGCTATTAGGGGTATATGGGCAAGCGTGTGGGGATGGGTTTCATCGTTCTTTAGTGGCGTGTGGAATAACCTTGTAGGGTTTGCCTCTGGTGCGATTAGTCGCCTGGCAGGCGTTTTAGGGCGCATCCGTTCGGCGGTGTGGGGCGCTGTCTCGGGTGCTGGCAGCTGGCTAGTGCAAACCGGCAGGAATATTATTACCGGGCTTTGGCGGGGCATTTCCGGGGCTATCGGATGGTTGCGCTCGCTCGTATCTAATGCCCTCGGTTCTATTGTTTCTTGGGCAAAAAGCAAGCTAGGTATACATTCGCCCTCGCGGGTTTTCCGCGATCAGGTAGGCGCGATGATCTCAGAGGGTATCGCCGTTGGTATTACCACTCGGATAAGTAGCGCTCGCGGGGCAATGAGCGATCTCGTAGACGGTGCGCAAGAGGAATTGCAGGGCTTGCAAGGCGTGCGCGCGGCAGTCTCGGTAGCTGGAAATGCTGCAGCAGGTGGCCCTGGTGTGGCTCGCAATGTTGTCACGCAGACGTTCAACGTGCGGGCGGATGATCCAGAGGCGGCGGCAAGGTATTTCAATACTCGCACAAGGCAGGAGCTAGGGGTTATCGCATGAACGTGACGGTTGTTGTTGGCGGTAAAAGTCTTTTTACTGCGCAGGGCGCACCAGAGGCGGCGGCAAGCTTTTACGGGCTCGCTACCCACTCGGACGGGGCGCTGGCTGGGTGGTATGAGGCACCGGCCCCGCGCGTGGAAGAGGTGCTGCGACCTCAGGCGAACGGGGCTTTTATGCCCCATAATCTGCTACTTGGCGCAAGGGTTATAACCTTACATTTTTATTATGTTGCTACCTCGCTAAATGACGGGGTGGCATCCCACCAGAAGGTTATGAGTGTCGCTAATCAGAAAATCCGCCTCGTTGTCCTTGATGACGATGGGCAGTATTACCATGTGAGAGGGTATGTTTCCCAGCAGCCGGTTATAAAACGGCTTGGCCCGCTTACCTGGGCGTACACTCTAATTATTACTTGTGCGGATCCGCTCAAATACGCTGGGGTTGGTTTTGACGACCTACTTGATTTTAGCGAGTTTGAGCATCTCGGGGGCCGGTGGGGTGCAGCCACCGAGGGCGGTTTACTTTTCCCGCTGTTCGACCAGGCATACCACGATCTCGTAGCTTCCACGCGCGGTCCTACAGCTCGGTTCACGGATGCGGGCTACACGAACGCGCTAGCGCCGCATAATCGGGGCAACCTTGCCGTATGGCCTATCCTTGAGGCCGACGGCCCCCTTTATTGGGCAGAATGGGCGCATAACGGGCGCGCTATCCGCTATGAGGGCAGCATAAGCAGTGGGCAGTCGGTGCGCGTGGATTCTCGCACCGGGCGCGTCTATGTGGGCGAGGGTGAAGTCTCTACAGCGCACCTTACTAAAGATGAATTTTTCCAGCTCGAACCGGGCGATAACACGGTGACTTTTTCCGCCTCGGATTCTACAAATTGGCGTGTAAGGTGGCTTGCCTCATGGACGTAATAGAAGTATTTGACACTCTAACCGGAGCGTATCTTATGCGCTTGCCTGCAAGCTCTTGGAGCTGGAAGGAACAAGTTAATTCGCCCGGCTCCCTCTCGGTCACAGTACCGTTCACCGAGGACACGAAGGGTATGCATCTTAGGGCAGATACCGCACCTTGGCGCACTATCCTAGCGCTAGTTTCTGCAGGGCGGATAATTCACGCCGGCCCGGTATTTAAGCGTGACTGGGATGCTGCCAAGCAGGTTTTAACCCTTGATTGTGGGGGCTTTCAGGATCTTTTGAAACGGCGTCTAGTGCTGCCTGCAGCCCTGCGAGGGTTTACCTCTGCTACCTTAGAGGGCGGCGAAAATGGGTTACCGAAAGATTGGACGCTCAACCTAGCCGGTTCGCTAAGAAATATTATGCGGGCGCTCGTTTTAGAGGCGAAAAAATGGGGTAACCTGCCCTGCAGCGTGCCACCTCCTGATAGCTCAGGGTGGAACCAACGAAGCTACCTGGGTGCAGATCTCGCAACCGTGGCGACCCGTATAGATGACCTCGCTAATGTTCTCGGAGGGCCGGAATATCGTTTTACCCCTCGGTTGATAGATGGGGGCCAGCGGATTAATTTTCTGCTAGAAATGGGCAATCCTGAGCTTGTGACGGGTAGGCACTCTTGGGATCAACGCCGCGCGCTCACGCCCGTCACTGACGTTAAAGTATCCGAGGACGCGGCGGAAATAGGAACGGATATTTGGGCGAAAGCTGGCGGGCAAGCCGACAAGATCCTAATGGCGCGCTCCCACGATACGACGCTAGAACGGGCTGGGTGGCCCCTCCTGCAGCTCGCAGATTCTACGCATTCCACCGTAAAGGAATTAGACACCTTGCGGGGGTATGCGCAAGCTGGCACGCAATCCGCATCGCAAAGCCTAGAGGCGATCAGTTTTAAAGCCGCGCGGTGGGATGAAACCGGGCGGGCATTTGGCGATCTCGTACGGGTGGGCGATCACCTCGCTTTACAGCTTGAAGATGAATACCTAGGCAGCAAACGCTACCGTCTGAAGGTTCTTGAGCTTAGCGGGGATGCCTCGGAGTGGATCATATTCGCTTGCAGGGAGGTAAAAGCATAATGGAGTACAGGCCGATTAGCTCGGATGCTTCGGCGGTACCTGACCGCTTGCGTTCGCACGCTAACGCTATCGCGGATTTGCAGGCGGTAACCTCTGGGCAGCTCAACGGAACTTTGAAAGGCCTTGAGGCGCGGGCAGAAGTCATTAGCTACCACTGGGAGGCGGCAAAATGGACCGCCAAAGGCAACATAATTTCTAATCGCATTATTATTCCTGAGGGTAAAAGTAAGCTCCAAGTATTCGCCGCGCTTACTGGGTTTTACAATTCGGCGGGCGCGCCACATTCGGATCAGGCAAGTTTTAGAATAATAATTCGCGGCAATCAGTCTAGGCCGCTGCCAAGAGTGCCAGATAATATGGGCACTTTTCACCTTTTAGGCCAATTTTCAACCGTGCTGCAGGTGCAGCCACGCGATGAAATATCTATTATTTTGCAGGCGCGCGCGGGTAATAATCCGGGTAGTTATACTGGTGATAACTGGGCTGCGTTAGACGTTTTCGCGGCTGTAAGCAAATAAAATCTTTTAGGTTGGGTGTGAAAGTTGGCTAATAAGCGCGGCATAGTTTCAGGATTTGACAAGAGCCGGAACATTCCTAAAGGCGTGGTATCTCCTGCAGAGCTAAGGAGCTCCCTAAGCATGGTTGCCTCGCACGAGGGAATTATAGGGGCTCAAAATAGCCGTAATTTTACTTGCTCTGACAATTCAATGGATGTTATTTTCAGTGCGGAAACCTTAGCGATAAAGGATGGGCAAGAAGGTTGGTATATCCCGACTATTGGGCGTTTTACGCAAAGGTTAGAGCCGGGGCATAGCGTTTATGATCGTATAGATTCTATTTATGTTGTGCAGCATGATTACCAGGTAGATAACCATGATGACTCAGAGGTAGAGGTTATCTACAAGGTCGGTACGCCCTCTATTAGTCCTTCTCCTGCTCGTTTGGATACCCCGAACGCGCTGCGACTTGTGACTATCCGGGTGCCTAAGAATACGCAACGGGCTATAGATATTCCTCGCTCGTACTTCCAGTTTGCGCCTGCAACCGGCGTTAGTGGCAGCATTATTTACACGCATGACGCTAATGAAACCCTGGATGTGTCTACCGCGTTTATTCAAAATAAGGGCGATGGTTCTAAGCGGGGCGGCTGTTTCATCTACCAAAAGAGCGATAATGGCCTGTATTTTGCTAATGCTGAAACCCCTATGAGGCAGATTAACGAGGTCCCAAGTATTCAGGAAATGATTACTACTGCCCGCCTTCAAGAGGGGAATGGGTGGTGGAGCCGCGCAACCCTATTCAAAATTGGCAACCTTGTCATAATGCCCTCTGCTAATTTCAACGCGCGCTCGCAAAAGTCATTACGCGCTAATAGTGGGTGGTATTCGATGGGCACTATTATTCCTGCAGGGTTTAGGCCTAAGCATCAGTTTAAATCTACTTTTTCGCCGTTCACCGGGGACGCGGTTATAAATAACGTGGCTAATATTATTACTGTGCAGTCTGACGGGGTGATACAGCTGCGTCCCGGTACTAATGCGACTATTAATACTGACGGGTATAGTGGCCTGGCTATTCCTACGCTCTCTTGGGAGTGCAACTAATTTCAGATATCCTATAAGGGATATTTATGTTAGTCGTAAGGATAATTGAATGTCTACCACTGATGAATATAAGGCGCTTTTAGCGCAAGGTGACACGGGCGATAAGTCCCCTAATGATACTGCTGAAATTCTAGAGATTGATTATAAATAATTATGGGTACTGCTGTAGATTTACTTAGAGTTGCTGCCTCTCAGCTTGGCTATAACAGGTGGAATGATCCGGCTGAGGGCACGAAGTATGGGCGCGATTATGGGGCCCGGCATGGCGCATATTTCGGCGCATCCGGGGTGCCATACTGTGACATGTTCGTGACTTGGTGCCTGCGTCAGGTGGGGGTTACTAATTTTGATTCTGCCTACGTGCCAGGGCGGATCGCAACCGCGCGCGCTAACGGGTGGCTTGTCAGCTGGGGGAATGCCCGGCCCGGCGACCTAGTTTGCTTCGACTGGGATGGGGACGGCATAGCCGACCACATCGGCATTCTAGAAATCAAATATTGGGGCAAGCTCCAAACCATCGAGGGCAACACCAGCTCCGGCGCTTACGGCTCACAGTCAAACGGGGGCGGGGTTTACCGGAGAGTGCGAGATCGCGAGGATGTTTGCGCGCTAATTCACCCACCCTACACGGGCGCGCCCGCCCCGGCAGCATACCCGGTTGGGGTACTCGCTGTTGATGGGGATTGGGGCAAGAGTACCACGGCAGCATGGCAAAAAATCATGGGATCACCCCGCGACGGCATGGTATCTAGCCAATACGCACCGAATCGTGAATACTACCCGGCTGCGGATTTCCCCGGCTCTGGGTGGCAGTGGGAAGGCGAAACTGCGCAAGGTTCCCAGCTCATCGCAAAAATGCAGGAATGGTTACGCCGCGAAAAATGCTACTGGGGCGAAAAAGACGGCATAGCCGGCCCCGCCCTGGCACGCGCAATCCAAAAATTCTACGGGCAAACCCAAGACTCCTACGTTGGTCCTGCCACGGTAAAAGCAATGCAGCGCGCAATCAACAAGCAACTTTTTAAGAGGTAGGCATAAATGGATAGCACGGCGATTCTACAACACATTGACCCGATAGCGCTTGCTGCTATCTGTGGCCCTATAGCGAATTTTATTATCAGCTTGTGCACAACCTACCGGATGCGCAAAAACGTGAAGCTCGCAATCGTTTACACGGTGTACGTAGCCGTTGCTATAGCGGTTTTCATTTTCGTGAAATACCCGGATGCCTGGCAATTCGTACTAATGAATTTCGGGCTCGTGGCCGGGGCCGGACAGCTGGCCTATCACGCGCTACCGGCTGCATTCTGGGACCTTATCCGCGATAAGACTACCCTGCCCTCAGGTAGGCATGTGGCAAGCCGCGAAAGGGATGAAAAGCAGGAGTGAGCGGTTTTATAGACGCGGTTGTAGCCCTCGGAGGGTTCGGGGGCTGTGCAGCCTTTATTACTGCAATTGCTGGAGTGAGCAAAATAAAGCGCGTTGAGCATAACACCAAGGAACTAAAAACCAACCACGGATCGAGCCTGCGAGACGCGGTTAACCGCATTGAAAAGCTTCTAGTGCAAAACGAGGAACGCCTCGACAAGGCGCTAGTGCAGATCAAAGGTCTTGGACACCAGGTTGGAGAGGTGAAAAAAGATATGGAGTCTTACCGGCGTGAGCAGGCCATACAAGATGAGGACGTGCACGCGCGCATGAGGAATCTTGAGCTAAAAACGGATCGTTGTAAACGCCACTGAGGCGGGCAAGATTAGCGGGGGCTGGGTTTTCGGCCCTCGCTTTTCTATGCCCCTTTTATGGCTCTACTGGCACCCAATCTAGCCGGGTTTCATAGCCTCCAGCCTGCAAGGCGGCGGCAATTATCCCTACGCTAATAGCGTGTCGTTTAGCATCAGTTCCGAGCCCGTTTACGCGCTGGCAAGACGCATCGGTTTTAAACCGCTGCATTTCCACGGCCTCGGGGGCGCTGCCCTGCTCCTGCTCTTGTTGGTCTAAATACTCTAAAGCTGAGCTAATGGAGAAAATTAGCCGGTCCCAGCGCTCTAGCATTTTTCGTGCTGCCCACGCCGGGACATCGCCCGCTTGCGGGTTTTCCCACCTTTGCACGGTTTTTCGGTCGACGCCCATCCAGGCTGCGAGGTCTTTAACCTCTAATCCTAGGGTTTCACGGTAAGTTTTGAAGGTTGCTGAGTTCAATCTTATTCTGCCTCTCGCTGCCTTTTAGGCGGCTCGCTAACAGCGTGGATACTGCTAGCGAGCCTACCTGCCTGTTTAGTTGCCCGCTGGCTTTTCTAGGGCCTCGGTGGCCTTGAGGAAGCCTTGCGTGAAAGCGGTTTTACCGGCGGGGG
>NZ_ATUW01000021.1 GCF_000420405.1 Winkia neuii subsp. neuii DSM 8576
CCCCGCCCGCCCCGCTTCCGCCTCGCTAATTAACCCGGCTATGACAAGCCCTCGTATCGGGGCTGCTCCATACCGTCTAGCTATAGCGACTATTGACGCGGGGGGAATTTTCCCCGCGTCCCACTGCCTTTTTAGGGTGCCACTGTTTAGGCCAGATTCGCGCGCCATTACCGAGTAGCCGACGCCTCCGGCTATCTCGGTTAACCACTGTTTTATATCCATAACCCCACTATATAGCCAAATGTTGCGCTATGCAACACGTAAACTGCAAACCGTTTGACACGGGCGCAAAAGATGTGTACGTTGTAAATACCAGTTCAAAACCTGCGAAATACAACAGAGGTGAGAAATGAGCAGACTAGTTTTCCGCTCGGGCTTTTTAGAGAGGGCGAAAAAGATCCAGGGCATCAAATCAGATGATGCAATGGCGCGGGTACTCGGAGTTTCGCGCCCAACCTACATAGCGCTTAGAGAGCAAGAAAGCGCGCCTAACGGAGTAACCATCGCAAACATTTTCGATACGTGGGGATACACCCCCGGCGAATGCCTAGCGATCATTCCAGATGAAACCTCAACAGGAAAAAAGATCGCCTAACTGATGAGGCAGCTAGGCGATCAGGAAGAAGGAAATGTAATGAATAAAATTATCCCCTTCAGCTTTGAGGGTACCAAAGTCCGCATATTAGAGGAAGGCGGCAAAGTCTTTTTCTGTGGTAAGGACGTAGCAACAGCCCTTGGATACACCAACACAAATAAGGCGCTCGCGGATCACTGCAAGGGGGTAACGAAACGGTACCCCCTTCAGACGGCGGGCGGTGTGCAGCAAGTCCGCTTTATTACCGAGGGCGATTTGTACCGGCTAACCGCGTCATCGAAGCTACCAAGCGCGCAAGCCTTCGAAGCAAAAGTATTCGACGAAGTACTACCCACGATCCGTAAGACCGGCTCGTACGGCATTCCTGCTAATCAGCTAAGCGGACCGGAACTCATGGCCAAAGCCCTCATAGAGGCAGATAAAACCCTCAAAGCATTAGAAGCAGAAAACGCGCGGCTAGAACCCAAAGCCAAAAGCTTTGACCATTTCCTCGCAACCGGCAAAGACCTAAGCGTTAAACAGGCCGCGCAAATGCTCTGCAGGGCAGGCCTTGAGACAGGGCAAAACCGGCTGTTTAAAACCCTGGATGCCCTCGGATGGGTGTACAAGCCAGCCGGTCGTAAAAGCTGGAGCGTCTACCAAAAGGTAATCGACGCGGGGCATATGGCGGTTATCGCTTCCACCTGGGAGGATCCGGCCACCGGGGAACGGTTCGTTACTACGACCCCTCGGATTACTGCTAAGGGCCTGTACAGGCTCGCAAGGATTTTCGGGCTAACCATCCCCGCGGGTTCGCGGCTTCCACAGCTGACTGGCAAGAACTAACAAACCAAAACAACCAATTTGAGCATGTTAAAAGCCCCCTGGCAGCGACGCCACCAGGGAGCAACAACATGAAAGGAAAGTAAAATGACTAAACCTTACTCCCCTGTCAGACAGGCTATCACGCAAACCGCGCTAGATGAAAAAACCGGGCTCCTGCAGTATCGGGCATCCAAAAAGCAGGTTATCCCGTGGACCTCGCTTATCTGCCACAACAAATTAATCAAGCTAACGAATTGGCGGGGCCGTTGGGTGGCTAAGGCAGTCGACCTTGTTGTTGCCCTCGGACTTGATACGCAAGTATCGGGGAAAATCTGTAGGCAGTTAGACCCGAAAATGATAGCTAAGACTTCACCAGGCAGGGTTGGGCATTGGTTAGTGTATGCCGATGGGCTGCACAAGTTTTTGCAGCTTGCGACAACTTATGGGGCCAATTTTGAGGCAGCGCGCCAGCTTGAAAAAGCTGTACGTAATGCGATCGTTGATTTGGCTACTCCGAGTGTAAAAGAAAAAGAAATGCCCTCGGATGGTGCCAGGGGCTACCAGCAGGAGCCTAAGCAAGCAGCAAAGCCGGAAACGCAAGCCGCTGAACCTGCCAAGGCTCCAACGCCGCCCGCTCCTGCTCCTGTAGAGCCGATCACATGCGCGCACCTGGCAGTCATGTTCAAAGCTATTTCCGAGGTGGAAGGCAAAGTACCAGACCGCGCAACCAAAGCGCTACTAGACGCTGTGGTTAAAGTCAGCAATGGAGCGGTCAAATGAGCTTGCCAAAATACCTTACAACCCGGCAGGTAGCAGAATATCTAGGTGTTTCTCCCCATACGGTACGCGCATACATTACCTGCGGGGTTCTAAAAGCTGAGAGGCTGGGTACCTCTAAGCGGGGCCAGTTTCGCATAAAAACCGATGATGTTAAGCGTCTGCTAGTGCCAGCTACCGAGGCGGTGCAGCATGAGCGCTAGGCGAGTATTTCATGCGCTTATGCCGGTAGCTTTTGGCGTTATCACAGCTTATTTGGGTTATGCGCTGTGGTATGCAGCCCCCGCTGTTTCGGCGGGGCTGATAGTCGCCGCTTTTTTCTCTCCATTACTTTACTGCCCACCAGATGAAAAGAACTTACTGATGAAACCTATTTTTAAAGAGGGTGAAGCCCTCGCCGGTTGCCGTGACCTGCAGGAATTGCCAGCAGGCGCGCAAGTCAAATTATTTCGCCGTTCCAGTGTTGAAGGCGGTTATGTTGCTACTCGCTTAGGCGGGTTGGGTTCGCGCCCTTACGCTTTCGTGAAAATGCCGACGGGTAGTTGGAAATGTTTCAGCCATGCCGGGTACCTGGAAAAGACCGTGTACACCTCGCAGGAGCTCGCTAATATTGCGGCGGCTCCCACCGTTGCCCGCTTGCAGCTTACGCACTTGCCAAAGCAGGAGGTGGCAGCATGAGCGAAAAACTAAAGCTGCCACCCGATCCGGGTATTTACTCGAATATTCCTAATAGTGAATACCATGCAGACCCTAATAGTCTGTCGTCTTCGGGGGCGAAACTTTTGGCGATGCCCGGCGGGCCTGCCAAGTTCAAAGCCAAGCAAGTTATCCCGCCGGTTCCCTCTGAGGCGCTCATGTTTGGTACCGCCGCGCACGCTTACATCCTGGAAGGCGTAAAGCCTGAAGTATTCACCAAAACCAAAACGCTCACATCCAAGGCGGCACAAGACCGGATTAAAGACCTCGGTGACACGCCTTTGGTTACCGCTGAAGGTTGGGAGCGCCTGCAAGCAATGAAAGAGGCAGTGCTAGCAAATCCGCTGGCAGCTAGGCTCCTGCAAGCTAAGGGAAAAGCAGAGCAGTCTATCTATTGGAAGCACGCTAACGGGGCGATGCTGCGTTGCCGCCCTGACTGGCTCCCATGCGAGGAAGACGAGGCCCTCGGGTTTTTGCCGATAGTGGATCTAAAAACCACCTCGGATGCAACCCCGGCGGGGTTTAGGCGTTCCTGTTTCCAACTCGGTTACCACCAAAGCGCGGCATGGTACGCATCCGGGCTGGCAGCAACAAATATCAGCACTAACGCTCGCATGGTGTTTATTGCCGTGGAAAAGACCCCACCCTACCTGGTGGGAGTGTACACGCCCTCCGAGGAAGCCTTACGAGTAGGGGCAGCGCTAAATGAAAAAGCTATAAGCATTTGGCAACGATGCAGACTATTTGACGAATGGCCTGGTCTTAGCAGCGGGATAAAACAATTAGACATTAAACCGTATGAAATACCCGCTAATATTTCTAATGAATTGGGTGAAACATGGCAACTCTAAAGCCAATAACAGACGCTCTAAAAAGCTTTAGCATTATCAAAAAGGACGGGTTCAACCAGCACTCACGTTATCAGTTTCGCGGCATTGACGGTGTGTTAGATGTTATTGGTCCAGTATTTCGTAAATACGGAATTATCGTAACCTCGAATATTGATAAAATCGAATATGCGGAAAAGGTCGCTAATGGGAAAGTGTCTACCGTTACGCGGGGTATTGTCACCTATACTTTTCACTTTGGAGACGGCGACAGCCTCGCTACTACGGTTGCTGCAGAGGCGCAAGACTGGGGCGATAAGGGTACCTCTAAGTTTATGTCTGTAGCCTTACGTACGGCCATTTTGCAGACTTTTACGGCTCCTACTGGTGAGGCAGACCCGGATAGTTTCACCTACCAAAACCAGGCGCAACCATCCCCGGCGCAAGGCCAGCAGCCGACCCCTGGCACGGTCACAGCAGCGGATATTGAAACGCTTTTCACCCAATGCGGTTTTAGTGAGGAAAAGCGCGCCCAATTCTGTCAATGGGCAGGAGGAAAGCAAATAACAAAACCTGAGCAATTAAACGCCGGGCAAGCACAAATGTTAGCTACAACCCTGCAAAATCATTTGAAAGGGGCGAAATAGTGCGAGTCGGAAATATTGAAGGCAAAGAGTATATGGCCTGGGTTGAGGCCATGCAAGACAAATTTAACGATCCTGAAGTTGGGTGTGTTAGCGGTTCTGCGATGCTGCCGCTTTATTACCTGGTGGATCAAACGCTTTCTCCTGATGCGCTATTGGTTTTACTCGTTGCTTATTTATCTACTTCCACGCCGGATGTTTATAACGGGGAATGCTCGCTTGAAGATCTGGTGTTTTTGACTCACTTGCCAGCTGAGGATATCGCGCGGGCCGTTTCCGGGTTGAACCGCTCTGGGCTGGTCCCGTTCAAGGTGGTGTTAGCAGAAAATGGGCGATAAGACTACGCGGGGTTACGCAAGCGTAGAAAACTGGATCATACGGCAATGTGAGGGCCTTACTGAGCATGAGCTTGTTGTTTTCCTGGTGCTGCGCTCTTACGCCGGGAATAAGCCGTTTTGCAGTCCTTCTAGGGAGACTATAGCCGCTAACGCTAGAGTCTCAGTTAGGACGGCTGATAAGGCCCTGCGTGGGCTCGCTGCTAAGGGTTTTATTACTTGGCGGCAGCAGAGCGAGGCGGGTCGTAAAAAGTCGTCAGCTTACACGATTCGGGTTGATCTGAAAGACTGCATCAATGGGACTTTAGGCCCAGGATTAGATGTGCAGGAGCTGCACATCAGAGGTGCAGGAGCTGCACATCAAAACCATTTAGATGTGCAAATCGAGCAGATTAGATGTGCAGGAGCTGCACATAAAGAAAATCATATTAATAAAATTAATAATATTAACGTCTGCACTCCTGGCGGAGATGCAGACCCTTCGAAGAATGAACGCGCTGACGTTGATAAAGTCTGCAACGCTCTAGCTACTCGTATCGAAGCTAATGGTGCTAAGCGTCCAACCATCTCTAAGCGGTGGAAAGACGAAGCCAGGAGGCTAATCGACCTGGACGGTCATCCAGTCCCGGAAATACTCGAAGTCATCGCCTGGTGCCAGGCATCAACATTTTGGCGCTCAAACATTCTCAGCTTGCCAACACTGCGTAAGCAATATGACCGCCTCAAAATGCAAATGCGAGACCGCGCAACCACTGGCAGCAGGGTAGAGCAAATGCAAGCATTCTGGCAGCAAGGGCAGCAACTAGACGCTGAAACCCACGCCGACCCTAAAGCGATCGGATGGTAACCGCCATGAGCCAGACAGCAGCAAGCCAGTTAACAGGCCGTGCGGTAGCAACCGCACTAGCAAGACTCGCCGCTTGCGGGGCAATGCTCCAAGGCGTAGACGTGAGGCTAGCGAGTAGGGAAATACTA
>NZ_ATUW01000022.1 GCF_000420405.1 Winkia neuii subsp. neuii DSM 8576
AAGGCCAAATACACCCAAAAACAACCCCCCATTCACCAACCGTTAACCAAAGGCGGCAGGTTCAGGCACACTCCCCGGGTGGACTCGCTTAGGAGATTGCTACAATCGAAATCGTAAATATGGCTATTATTTCTTGGGTCAAGATCAATCCCAGTCCCCACGCTGATCGCGCGGGATATTTATTTTTTATGAAATAGTCGACTGCATCTACATCGAGCGGGAACACCATAACCACTAGAAAAGCAGTGATAGGTATTAATATCAGATTAGCCCCAATTTGACCGTGGTAAATTGCTACCCCAATCATGCCTATTATTCCCAATACAGTTACCGATATGGCAGGTCTCAACCTATTTCTACCCACCATCAAATAAGCAACATAAATGGCAACTGCCACTATAATAACGGCTGACACCAGCGCCCAAGGACTGGAAAATATTGACGAATCTGCCCCTAGTTCTACAGGGTGAGTTTTCATCGGATCATAGAACGCATTTTTACCCTCCCCAGATTGGACCCATCTGTACAAGATCCACTTCCCCAGTTCATTTCCTAGTAGCTCTCCGCAGCCGAATACACAAAGAAAGCCGCTTATAAGGGTCCCTAGCTGGTTCACTAAAGCTATAAAAGACCAGGAGGCAAATGCCCAAATGATCATTCCCACTACCGGATTCAATAGCATTTGCGGAATCATGAAAAATATAGGCCCGTCGACCCAGTCAAATCCCAAGGCCTCAACAATCCACGACTCTGCAGAAACATCGCCCATTTTTGCGACAAACGCGCACTGCGTAACGCAACCAACTAACAAGACCAGGCAAAACGTTCCAACGGCCAAATAGACTCTTCCCCAGCTAATGCGACTTCCCCGAAGTCTTCCATAGACCTCACCCTGACGGGTTCCGTGCGTAATGCCTACTATCCCTCCCGGTGGAACCTCGTGTGGCAGCACATTCACAGGATTGGCTCCTAAATAAATTCCTTATTTTCCACCACGGTCGCCCTCTGAGAAGTTCAATTTCGCAACTCAGGCATCCTCGTAAAATGGCAGTATTAGCTTCGCGTATTCCTTATTTGAACCTGTGATCAGCGCTCTAGCAAGGTTGCAGGCAAATTCCTTGTCCACAACATTAGCTAAGATTACTAGCGCCATATCAGCTGCGAGCTTCTGGTACATCTGGTACCAAGCGAACCTTTCTTCAGGCTCCCAATCGCTCATGTGTTGTGTGCCCGCGCTTTCAAAATTCTGCATTGTCAGATGAGGGATAGACAAGATGCCGCCTGCCATAGCTACCTTTTGCATGGTCAGCAAATTTTCCATCGCAGCGCCAAAATCGTCCTGACTACCGCCCTCTTCAAAGCTGGCCTCAAGCATCGGCACATTAGTTCTGCTTCCTGCCACCCCAATAGCCTTAGCATGCACAAATTCCGCACCATCCCAGGGAAACTCGGGAGCTGGGATCTGCCCGGTCTCGTCGTCAGATACACCGAACTTCTGTTTGGCGCGATACTGGTAAGCCCTTATAACTTTCGCAAGGGTAAAAGCATATTGCACAGATTCGTGGTGCAACGGTACAGAGTCGGGGATGTCCATCTTCGCCTCGCCGGATTGAATCGCATCCAACTTCAGCTGCTTATCCCCGCTCGCAGAGCCGCTCGACTCTTTTGTGGAAACTCGCTCACCCGTAGCCAGCCCGCTATTCTCCGCAATCTTTTGGAACCTGCGTTCCTCGGAAATCTTTGTCAGCCGGTCTACAGTCTGTTGGTCGAAAGAAACCCCCATATTTGGCATCATCATGTCCAAAAATTCTAGGTACTGCCCAGACAACAATTGCATGGCTGGGAACCAAAGTTGGTCATCGTCCTGGCTGTATTTGAGCAACAAATGCGCGCCCATCCGGCAGGTATTGTCTACGTGATCAATTAATTCGCGCACCTGTTCCTGTTCTGAATCGGCCTTAGAGAGCTGTTGCAGCCTTCCGCACGCATCCCACAGAAGCGTGAAAATCCAACCTGCTATCCCAGATTCCTTGGCTCGCGCAACAGCCACCTGCAAGATCTCAGGCATAGCTTCAATAGTCTGGTCTGCGCCTTGCGCACATTCGACGAACATGTAGCCATAACTGTTCTGCCCAAACAGGTCGAAGCCGGCGCCGATCAAATCGTCACCCTCGGGTTCGCCTAAACGGGGTGAACGCGCCAAAAGATCGGCTATCGCCTGTACATCTGCGACGAATTTATCGTCTCCTGTGAAGATTTTTACCACTTCAGTGTCCCCTCAAACACAAACACAATTCATACGATAGCGAATTATTTACCGCCCCGTAACGCGGCGGTACTCCCGCGCCGATGGCGCGGGAGTAAAACCCAATAAACGACCCAGTCACTTGAAGAACAAATTCGCCCAAGTTCCTAACAACCCAATGGGGTTAAACACCTCGCCATTGAGTTTCGGGAATGAAAATAGCCCTGAGCCCCCCGTAGCAGCATCTGCCCCATCGTTCCAGGCTGGGACACCGTTTTGCATTAGCGGTGAAAATAGACCTGTAGCGCCAGTGCTAGCGCCTGCAGCGCCAGCGCCTCCCCCAGATCCTGCAGAGCTTAATGAACTGGCAGCACTTACCCCACCAACCGAATTAGCCCCGAGATTGGAGCCGAAGGGGCCGCCTTCTGGCATGTATCCGCTAGAGGTATATCCATTAGAGCCCCCGCTAAAAAGGTCGGAATTACCAGAGCCGGCACGATCCCCAAAGGAGCCCGCATCGGCAGTTGCCCCTGCAGCGACGGCCGGAGAGCTGGATACCGCAGCTGGCACTCGGGAAATATCAGCTGAAGCAGTTGGGGTGGCACCAAGCGAAGTAGGAACCGCGTCAACCGGCGTAGCGGCTGTTCCGGCGGTCGCCCCAGTCGCGGCTGAGTCAGTACCGTTTATTACAGCACCCATTTGCTGCCCTGCTTCTTTCAGCTTAGGCAAAACAGACTTTAGGCCCTCAGGAGACTGCAAGAACGAGTCAGGTCCATCCACCAGATTGTGCACCGACTGGCCTATGGCATTCATTGCCCCCTGGGAGTCTGCAGGACTGATGTGGGACAACGGGTTATCCCACTGGCCTGTCGTAACGAGTTTCTGCAGCGAGGAGCCAATAGCGTTCGAAATGTTCTTGATACCTCCGCTATTTAATGCTGGCTGGACAGCACCGGCTAGCATTTGCCCAACCGACGTTAGCTGAGGAGCGAAAGCCGCCATCCAATTTCCCCCAGAGGTGAAAGCTTGGAAAGCCTTACCCAGAACACCCCCGGCAGCCCCCAGTGCCGGAAGAATACTCTTTCCGAGGGCTATCAGTGACTTGAAATCAAAATTGCCGTCCGCAGCCATGCGCATAACTCCATCAACCGCCTGCAGCACGCCCACCACGGCACTTGCAACAGCTACCCAACCGCCGCCCATGAACATCGACAAAACCCCAAGGCCTATAGAAACTACCTTGAGGACCTTCATTAGCCCTTTCCAGAAATCTGAATAAAGCAGCTTCTCGATTCCCTTGAGCTTCGGAGCTTCCTCGTTCGCTGCCCTGATCTGGCTGACGACCTCTTGGGCTGCCTGGTCGTAGTCCTCTTTGACTCGCCTGACCCGCTGCACCGCCGCATCCAGGCGTGTACCCGAGCTTGCTAGCTGCCGCTTATAGCTGTCCAACTGCGAATCGGCTCCCGAAGCGCCAGAAAGGCCGGCTGTAAAATCGGCTACGGCGCCCCTCAAACCCTTGTTATCCATTTGCGCCTGTTCAGCCTCAGAGAGGGCCTGTTCGGCCTCCCTGCGCATCGGCTCTATACGGGTTTCCCAGCCCTTTAGCGCTCGAGCTACCTTGTGGAAGCTGCCCGCAAAACGTCTAAAATCGTCGGGAAGACTCTGGGATTTTTGCTCAATCTTGCGAACCCACTGCCCCTGTTGCGTGCCAGCGCTGCCGCCTCCCAGCAATGCGGCAGCATGCTCGAATGTATCCCCTAGCCGCTGATACCGCTGACTTAGGGCCGCGACCTCGCTGCTATTGCCTGGGATGGGATGACTACTCAGGTGCACTAAATGCCAATTGTGCTCCATATTGGTCCTCCATATTTATTCTTTAGATATACGAACCGAGGTCGTAATCAAGGCGAATAATTCGAATAAAGTGTCAGCCACCTCCACTTGCGGGCTAATGCCAGTGGTAACCAACACGTGATCGGCGACCGGAATGAATGTTCGAAAATGAACTAGTTTCGCGTCGGCAGGGCCGCTACCTGTGATAGCCCGCGCAGAGGCCACTGCTGCGGCCTGAATGCCCCTGCCTAACTCGGGCACCTCGACGGGCATCAGATTCATGACGTCATCTTGGCCAAGCGATTCCTGATCTTCCATCAGAGCCTCAGAGATGGTGTCCAGTTCTTCTTGTTCGTTCCCGAAAGCCGACGCCGGCGGAGTCAAGCCAATCATGAACGTGGCCACCAAATTCTCAACACCGTGCGCATCCGGGCTAGTGGTGTAAACCATCCGGATGCCAGCCTGCCAAGCTTGCTCGTAGGTGCTAGATAACGCCTGACGCATCTTTGGGTAGACCTCGTGCCAATTAGCGACCGTGTTTCGCAAGGGATTTAGCACCTTGTACAACTGCGCGTCGCGACGCTCTGGATCCACATCCACGCGTTCCCACCCGGCAGGAGGGATAAAAGAAATAACTAGTTCATCATCTGCGGACATTAATTTCCACCGTTACCATTCGATAGGGCGCTTTCCCGGTGCGAGTGCCCACCTGTAGCCGCCTGCGCCATAGCGTTGTCGGCCTCGGTAGTACCTCTGGAAACATTCCCTAAATAGTCGCCGTACATTTTAACTTTTTCTTCGTACTTATTTCTGGTTTTTTGCACCTCAGTATTGAAATCAACTAGTTCCCGAATAATGTCGCGGTGGCCCACGTTTTCTTTTGTGGGTTCCATATCCTCGTTGTCTCTTAAACTCAGAACCTGGTGAATGTTGTGAAAGGTGCTCTGCAATTCGTCCAGATTCGCCTGGTCTACTTTTAGATCAGCCATTTCGCCTCCGGCAGTGGTTTTGGGTCCTGCCGGCTGGCAGGGCCCAAACCAAGCCCTGCTAGTTCAAACCAGACGC
>NZ_ATUW01000023.1 GCF_000420405.1 Winkia neuii subsp. neuii DSM 8576
CCCCCCGCCTGCCAATGGGCCGCTCTCCCCAAGGGGACACCCTCCTACTAAATGGGGCCGCTGACGGCGTTTTGGGGGCCGAAAATGGCTAAGGGCGTATCTAAGCAGGCTAAGGCGCTAGAACTGTGGCGTAAGGGTAGTACAGCGGCCACAATAGCTAAAAAACTCGGTTACACAAGCGAGGGCGCGGCCCTGAAAGCCTGTGTAAAGGAATTAGCTAAAGCTCCTGCTACTACTGTGCAGCAGCAAAGGGCTATAGAGCGCGAAAGGCTAGACCTGGTGGCAGCGCGGGTAATGATTTCCGCGCTTGACGGCGACGCGATTGCCGCTAAGCAGCTTTTGGATATTCAGCGGCGGCGTGAGGAACTGGCGGCGGCTGCAGCCTCTAAAACAGGACCGCTAGTGGAGGCCGTGCAGGCTACCGCTAAGGCCTGCGAGGGATTAGAGGCGGGCGGGGCTGACGCTGCCCTCGTTAGAGCCTGTCTAAAGATTGCTGAACACGTCGATAACATCGACAGGTTCGGCACGGCTGCAGAGCAAACTAAGGCGCGCTACCTTATTCCGCATCTTACGAATATGCTGCGTGAAATGGGGGCTACTCCTGCAGCGAGGGCGGCTAGGGAGGCTGGCAAGGCACCAGAAAAGTCGAAGCTAGCGCAAATGCAGCAGGCGCGCGATAGGCTCAGGGCTGTCTAGTGGGTGTCAAAGGCTGCAAGATACCGCAGGTGTGGACTAAACCGCTGCGTAAGCTCACGCCTGCTACCTCGCGCGGTTTTGAGTGCATTAAGTTCGCGCGCGATATTTTGCAAATCGAGCTTTTGCCGTGGCAGGAATGGGCACTAGTACACCTCCTGGAAACGCGCCCTAATGGTGAGCTACGCTTTAGAACCGTAATCATTGAGGTTGCTAGGCAGAATGGGAAAACCACCCTCGCTATCGTTCTTTGCCTTTGGCGCATGTTCCTAGATGGTTCCGCGCTCGTACTCGGTACAGCGCAAAGCCTGGAAACCTCCGAGGATACTTGGGGTGAAGCTGTTGAAATCGTTGAGTCTAACCCGGAATTAGCGCCGCTCATTGCCCCAAAGGGGGTAAAGTCCCAAAACGGGAAAAAGGAATTGAAGCTCGTTTCTGGCGCTAAGTGGAAGGTAGCACCCACAAACCGACGCGGGGGCCGTTCAAAGTCTGCTGATACGGTTCTTTTTGACGAGCTGCGCGAACATTCCTCCTGGGAGGCGTGGAGTGCTATCGCTAATACCACTATTGCTAAGAAAAACGCGATAGTTCTTGGTATTTCTAACGCGGGCGATAAGACCTCGGTAGTTCTAAAAGAATTACGCAAAAAGGGTATTGAGCAGGCAGAAAAAGGCACCGCGTTAGGGTATTTCGGGTGGGCAGCTGCCAAAGATGATGACATTTCGGACCCTAAAACCTGGGCAAAGGCTAATCCGGGGCTCGGTTACACCGTTTCGGAGGAAGCGCTAGCTGACGCGCTGGCAACACAGCCAGAAACCGAGTTTAAAACAGAAAACCTGTGCATGTGGGTCGAGTCTGTGCAGGAAACCGCGATTAAACCTGAGGACTGGCAGGCCCTCGCTGATAAGAATTCTGTTATTGATCCCGCATCGCCGCTTAGCGTGGGCGTGGATGTTTCCTCGGATCGCCTGTACACCTCGGTTTGCGTTGCCGGGTGGCGTGACGATGGTTTGCCGCATGTGGAGGTTGTCGCCTGTAGGGCGGGCATGTTGTGGGTTGCCGATTGGCTTACTGTGTTTGCGCGCAAGTGGGATCCGGCAAGCGTGCTGGTGCAGGCGCGCGGGTGTGGCGCGTCTGAGCTTATAGATCCGATAGAAAAAACCGGCCTGCAGGTTAGGCCCGTTGGTGGGTCCATGTTAGGGGCGGCAACAGGGCAGTTTTTAGATCGCGTAAGAGATGGCACGCTAGCGCACTTGGGGCAACCCGCGTTAGATGTGGCAGTAGCAGGCAGTATCGCTAAAGGCCTTGGCGAAAGCAAAGTTATTACTCGTAAAGACTCTCCTGCAGATGCGGCCCCGCTGATTGCCGCAATGTGGGCAGTGTACGGGCTGGCGCATGAGCAGGCAGAAGATACCCGTCTTAGCGCCTATTCCTCTATGGCCTCGGACTGGTGGAACAGCCCCCCGGTCCCAACAGTGTCTGAACCCCCGAATAAGAGTGAAAGCCAGTCGCGCCCGTGGTGGGCATAGAAAGGAAAACAAATTGAGTTTTATGGATGCTATAGCCCGTTTCCTTGGGCGTACCGGGGCGGGCACACCAGGCCAGGAGGTTGCTTTAGCCCCTGGTGGTATGCCTGTGAACCTTATTGCTTTGCCTTCGGGCGGCGGGTGGCTGAACCCGGAAAAAATGAGTGTCGCGCAACTGTGGCGCACCCAACCGCACCTAAGGACCGTAGTTGATTTTCTTGCGGGCAACGTAGCACAACTGTCATTGCACGCCTTTACCGAAAATGCTGCAGGAGAACAGGAGCGAGACAAAACTAGTCCGGTTGCTGCCTGGGTGCAGCAGCCTAACGACTACCAGACTATGCCCGATTTCCTGCGCGCGTTCACTATCGAGCGTCTGCTATACGATCAGGCGTTTATCTGGGTGCTAACCGGCCCTGATGGGGCCTTACAGACCCGCGTTTTGCCCTCGGAGGCAGTCACTGTAACCCGTGACGCGTTCGGGGTGCCCACCAGGTACGAATACGCTATAGCGGATACTGCAGGAGTAAAAAGCAGTCACACTATCCCAACCAATGAGGTTATCGAGTTCAAGGGGTGGACTCCCTCGGAGCCGGGGGCAACATCATCGCCTGTAGAAACGCTTAGACAGATCCTTAGCGAGCAGTACTATTCCTGGTGGCGCAGGGCCGCTATGAGTAAGCGGGGCGGGCGTTTCCAAGGGTTCTTTTCGCGCCCTAAGGACGCGCCAATGTGGACTGACGACGACCGGCGGCGGTGGGATGAAATGCGGCAAGCGTTCGCTATTGGAGGTGAACGCGCCGGCGATGACATGCTTCTCGAAGATGGGATGACTTATCAGCAGGCCGCGCCCTCAGCGCAAGAAACACAATGGGCAGAATCAGTCACTCTATCCTTGCTGACTATCTGCCAAGTTTTCCACGTAAACCCCACAATGGTAGGCGTATTAGACAACGCAAACTACTCGAATGTGCGTGAGTTCCGGCGTGCCCTCTACACTGACACATTGGGCCCTCTGCTGCGTGAAATCGAAGCCCGCCTATCCCGCTTCGTGCTACCTCTGTTGGGCGCTCCTGATGGGGCCTGGGTGCAATTCAATGTAGAGGGCAAGCTGAGGGGCTCATTCGAAGAGCAAGCGCGGGTAATGTCTGCAGCTATTGGCGCGCCGTTCATGACAAGGAACGAGGGGCGGCGTATGCGCGGCCTGCCCCCTGTAGAGGGTGGAGACGAGCTCATTACCCCGCTAAATGTGGCTATTGGCGGGCAGGCAAGCCCGTTAGATGGGGGCGAGGGCAGGCCCTCCGAGGGCGAAAAAGACGCGCTCGCGG
>NZ_ATUW01000024.1 GCF_000420405.1 Winkia neuii subsp. neuii DSM 8576
AAAAAAGGCAGCCAGCAAAATGTGGAAGCCACGGTATCGGCGGTATGCTTAAGCCCCGCTAAATTATCGGCGCGCAATCACTAAACCAGTGAGCTATTACGCACTCTTTCAAGGATGGCTGCTTCTAAGCCAACCTCCTGGCTGTCACAGCAACTACACATCCTTTCCCACTAAGCACACCCTTAGGGGCCTTAACCGGCGATCTGGGCTGTTTCCCTTTTGACAACGAAGCTTATCCCCCGCTGTCTCACTGCCAAGCAACAGTTTAATGCGCATTCGGAGTTTGGCTGGTCTCAGTAACCAACAAGACCCATCAACCAACCAGTAGCTCTACCTCACACAAACCTAAACTCAACGCTGCACCTAAATGCATTTCGGGGAGAACCAGCTATCACGGAGTTTGATTGGCCTTTCACCCCTACGCACAGTTCATCCCCTCCATTTTCAACTGAAGTGGGTTCGGTCCTCCACCACGTCTTACCATAGCTTCAACCTGACCATGCGTAGATCACCCCGCTTCGGGTCTAGAACACGCGACCAAACGCCCTTATCAGACTCGCTTTCGCTACGACTACCCCACACGGGTTAACCAAGCCACATGCCACTAACTCGCAGGCTCATTCTTCAATAGGCACGCCATCACCCAACAAAACAGGCTCTGACGGCTTGTAAGCGCCCGGTTTCAGGAACTATTTCACTCCCCTCCCGGGGTACTTTTCACCATTCCCTCACGGTACTAATCCACTATCGGTCACAAGTAAGTATTCAGGCTTACCCAGTGGTCTGGGCAGATTCACACGAGATTCCACGAGCCCCGCACTACTCGGGCACCTTTTCCAAACCAGAACAATCATCAAAGACTACACGACTCTCACGCACTACGGCAGGCCATTCCAAACCCTTCACCAAAACAATCATCCCGGAATCCACTCGCCGGCAGACAAGCAACAAAAAGACCCCACAACACCGCACACGCAACCCCTGCCGAGTATCACACGCACACGGTTTAGCCATCATCCGCTTTCGCTCACCACTACTCACGAAATATCTTCTCCTAAGGGTACTAAGATGTTTCACTTCCCCTCGTACCTCCCACACACCTATCAATTCAGCATGCAGTAGCCCCCAAAAAAGAGACTAGGTTACCCCATTCGGAAACCCCCAGATCAACGCTCGCTCGCCAACTCCCCAGGGAATAACGCAGGCCGCCACGTCCTTCATCAGCCACTCGTGCCAAGACATCCACCGAACGCCCATAGCAACTAACAAAACAAGAACAAACCAAAAACAACAAGTTCAAAAACTCGAAAAAAGCATCAACAAAGACACTCACGTCCACTATACAGTTCACAAAACAACCAACCCACAAACCACCAACCCCCAAAAAGAAAGCCAGCAGAAAAGAGCCAGAACCAACAGAATTGATCCAGCACCCGATAGTGTGTCCAAAAACCCTCAAATGTGTGGTCCCATATAAAAACACCAACCCCCAGACCACCAACAACAGCAGCCAAAACAACAGGGGCCAAAAAGTGCTCCTTAGAAAGGAGGTGATCCAGCCGCACCTTCCGGTACGGCTACCTTGTTACGACTTCGTCCCAATCGCTAGCCCCACCTTCGACCACTCCCCCCAAAAAGGTTAGGCCACAGGCTTCGGGTGTTACCAACTTTCGTGACGTGACGGGCGGTGTGTACAAGGCCCGAGAACGTATTCACCGCAGCAATGCTGATCTGCGATTACTAGCGACTCCACCTTCACGCAGTCGAGTTGCAGACTGCGATCCGAACCAAGATGCCCTTTAAGAGATTCGCTCAACCTCACGGAATAGCAACCCTCTGTAGACACCAATGTAGCATGCGTGAAGCCCAAGACATAAGGGGCATGATGATTTGACGTCATCCCCACCTTCCTCCGAGTTAACCCCGGCAGTCTCTCACGAGTCCCCACCCAAACGTGCTGGCAACATGAGACAAGGGTTGCGCTCGTTGCGGGACTTAACCCAACATCTCACGACACGAGCTGACGACAACCATGCACCACCTGCACACCACCCCGAAGGCAACCACATCTCTGCAGTCTCGCGGTGCATGTCAAGCCTTGGTAAGGTTCTTCGCGTTGCATCGAATTAATCCGCATGCTCCGCCGCTTGTGCGGGCCCCCGTCAATTCCTTTGAGTTTTAGCCTTGCGGCCGTACTCCCCAGGCGGGGCACTTAATGCGTTAGCTACGGCGCGGAAACCATGAAACCAGCCCCCACACCTAGTGCCCAACGTTTACAGCATGGACTACCAGGGTATCTAATCCTGTTCGCTCCCCACGCTCTCGCTCCTCAGCGTCAGTAACGGCCCAGTAACCCGCCTTCGCCACCGGTGTTCCTCCTGATATCTGCGCATTCCACCGCTACACCAGGAATTCCAGTTACCCCTACCGCACTCAAGCCTGCCCGTACCCAACGCAAACCCGGGTTAAGCCCGAGCCTTAAACGCTAGACGCGACAAACCGCCTACGAGCCCTTTACGCCCAATAATTCCGGACAACGCTCGCGCCCTACGTATTACCGCGGCTGCTGGCACGTAGTTAGCCGGCGCTTCTTTACCCACTACCATCAACAAGGCCAAAACCCTGCCTTTTCCGCAGGCGAAAGGAGTTTACAACCCGAAGGCCTTCATCCCCCACACGACGTCGCTGCATCAGACTTGCGTCCATTGTGCAATATCCCCCACTGCTGCCTCCCGTAGGAGTCTGGGCCGTATCTCAGTCCCAGTGTGACCGACCACCCTCTCAGGCCGGCTACCCGTCAAAGCCTTGGTAAGCCATCACCCCACCAACAAGCTGATAAGCCGCGAGCCCATCCCAATCCAGAAAAAACCTTTCCCAACAACCCCATGCGAGGAAGCCGGAACATCCAGTATTAGACCCAGTTTCCCAGGCTTATCCCAAAGAAAAGGGCAGGTTACTCACGTGTTACTCACCCGTTCGCCACTCTCACCAAAAGTGCAAGCACCAATGGATCCCGTTCGACTTGCATGTGTTAAGCACGCCGCCAGCGTTCGTCCTGAGCCAGGATCAAACTCTCCAAACAAAAACATTCAGAAAACACCCAAAAAAGGGCAATCCCAACCAAAAAAACAAAAAACAGACTCACACAACCAAAAAAGAAGTGCAAAGCCCACAC
>NZ_ATUW01000025.1 GCF_000420405.1 Winkia neuii subsp. neuii DSM 8576
GCCTGCACCGTAACATTACCCGTTAGATAAAACAATGTGCCGTCATCATAGTTTTTATCTTTGATAGGTGCTGGCCCTGAAATAATTCTAGCATCAGCAATAGGTGAATGTTCGGCATAAAAGCACGCCTCAAAAAGGGCAGCAACTTTATTAGCAAGCGCGGCAGCTGTTTCAACTGTAGAGTCGTGAACGCTTATACCGTATGCAAAATACCTTGTAAATCTATCTACGGGTATACCGCCGTCACAGCGAACAACAACGAAAGGGTTGGTCAGACTAGCAAATTGGGAAATCTCACGAGCGAGCCTGTCACTTGCAGGGTCCCGCCACTCAAACCCTACCGGGATTTTCTCCTCTAATTGCTTATAGATGTAGTCGGCAAGCCAGTTAGTAGGATTTTCAAATAATGGTATTTCGCGGCTTGTCATAGCTTTTTACCCTTTCGTAGAGCCTTAGCTAATACCCCGTATTTAGCCTCTAATATGCCGCTCTTCCAATCATCAGCTACAACCTTTCCCACATAACGATGAGGTGTAGATTCCATTTCCACGTGTATAGAGCGCTCATAATCGCCGGTGTCATAGGGAGCGATAAGGCGCGCCTCTGCAGCAACGCTGTTCGCTATTTCCTCTATAATCCGCTTCATATGAGGCGATTTTCCGACCTCGTTTATAAAATCGTCCATACCTGATAGTTCTACATCTACGCTAATTCGCGTTCCCACTTTTACCCCTCTACAGCTTGCACGGTTACGACGTACCCTGCCGCCCATTGCCCAGGGATTTCATACATTTGTGGGAATGATGTAATCTCCCATAGCGCGGTAGATTCCCGCTCCCAGATAGGCAAATCCGCGCTGGTATCATCGGTTAGTTTGCAGCGGTTACCCGGTACTAACGCGGCGCGTTCTTTCGCGGTTAGAGCTGCAGAAAAGTAAAGTTTTCCGCTCATCTGGCTTTGCACGCGGCCTAAGCTTGCCCCAAATTCTGGGGTATCGGGGGCAAAGAAAAACCCTGTTATTAGCACCTCGTCAGGCCGGTTAGTCGGATCCCCCCACCGCTTGCGCTGGCTTATGCCTCGCACAGTCTCCGTGTTCGGGATTAGTACGAGTAGCTTTCGCTCAGGTAGCGCGCCGGGAGTGCTAAAAAAGTCATCCCAGATGCTCATATTAAATGCACTTTCACCTGGTACGGCTCTAGAATTGCTTTTTCCTGCTCTAGCAGTCCGAGCCCGCCAACTACGCCGTTTTGAGAGCCAAAGGTTACTGAGAACGGCCCCGCTTGCTTGCGCACAATATTTGACGCGCCAGCGCTTGCCCGCTTGCCAAGCTCTGCAGCAACAGCCACCACATCGGCGGCTTCCTCCAGGGTGTAGCCGTGCCCAAAGGTTACCCGCACCGAACGGAAACGCCCCGGAAACGGCGCGCCGTTACGTGAAAGCATCCCAGCGTCAGACCAGCTAACAGAATCGGTAATATCATTCCATGCCCCGGCCCCGTCGGATACTTCCACGCTGATAAGCTCAACAAGCTTTTTAGTGGGCAACGCCAGCCCGTACCGGTACCTACCATCTAATATGATGGTTTCCTTTTTTACCGGCGCGATATGCCAGCCACAATATCGCCTAATAGCGGCTGTTGCTGCCGCCGTAGAGCCGGGGAAAACATCCGCCCTCGCTAGGGCGCTAGCCTCGCTCATTTGACCGCTCCAGAGGCTTTTTATTCCTCGGTTTGCGTGGTTTTTCTGCTGGCACGCTCTTATTAGGCACGGTTGCTTTTTCTTCCACGAGTAGGCCCCGCGCGCGGTATTCTTCGACTCGCTCACTGCTTAGCTGCATACGCATTTTTACGCCATGCACTAAAACTTGCACGTCTTGCATAATTCCCCCTAATTGTGTGGTTAGGCCCCGCCTGCCAAGTGACAAACAGGCGGGGCCATGATGCCTAAACCTCTTTTAGGCGGCTTCAGTTACCGGCTTTTTCAGCTCTAGAAGGGCGAAAGCCGAGGGCTGACGTACCGCAAAAGCGAGGCGTTCCTCAGCCAGAATTAGGAAAAGGTTGTGTACGAAGTCATCCTCGTTGGAATTGGTAGAGGTAAGCGTTACCCCGCCCTTGCGGTAGACGGTGGCAGCAGCCGAAGAACCTACCAACACCTTGCCTTCAGCAATTGCAGGCGTAACGATAGTGCGCCTGCCCAGAATTGGCGGG
>NZ_ATUW01000026.1 GCF_000420405.1 Winkia neuii subsp. neuii DSM 8576
TTTCTTAGCAGGCAGGAAAGATCAGTACAGGCGAAAAAGCAAGCTGGCTTAACCGAGTGGTGGCAGGCGGGGCGTTGGCAAAAAGAATTAACAGCGGACCTTGCTAACGCCGGGGTTACTGATGCTGCAGAGAGGGCAGCAATCATAAATGAAATTGCCTATAGCGCATATGTGGAAGGCAAGCAGGTTCAAACCTCGCAAATATTGGGGGCGTTAGAGTAAATGACTATTCATATTATTATGGGGCCGCCATGTGCGGGTAAAACGACTTTTCTAAATCAGAATGCGCGCCCTGGTGAACCGCGCGTTGATTATGACGCGATTTGTAAGACTCTAGGCAGCACATTAGATCACGCGAAAAGTGAACCGATAAAACAGGTCTCCTGGGCAGCAAGAGCTGCGGCGATAGCCCGCATTTTTGAGGGCGTAGACTCTGACGCTTGGATTATCCAACACAACGCAACTAGCGAGCAGATAGGACGCTGGAAAAAGCAAGGCTGCGAGTTCCATATTGTCGATCCCGGTATTGATGTTTGTTTGCAACGCGCAAAGGAAGAAAAACGAGGCAAAGAGGTAGAACAGGCTATAGAATCATGGTATAAGAATAGGCCTGATATTTCGGATGAAAAGGTTAGAGGCGTGCGCACTAAGACTATTAATGTAAAGCTAAAGGCAGCGGGCGATACTACTACTGGTGGTAGTGAAAACGGCAAGTTTTCCGGGTATTGCTCAGTCTTTAATAATATTGACTCGTATGGTGAAATAGTGGCCCCTGGGGCCTTTGCTGAAACCATTAAAGAGGACGGCCCTGTGTTCCCTTGCTATTGGGGGCATAGGATGGATGACCCCCTATTCAACATTGGTAAGACCACGGCTATTAGCGAGGACGACCACGGCCTTCTAGTGGAAGTAGAGCTAGACGTTAAGAATAACGAGCGCGCCGCATATGTTAACCGGCTGATAAATGAGGGCCGCGTAAAGCAAATGTCGTTTGCTTTTGACGTTGTGGAATACAAGCAGACGAATGAGGCTGTGATCTTAACCGAGGTCAAATTACATGAAGTTTCTGTAGTTCCGGTTGGTGCTAACCAGGAAACAGAAATAAATCCGGGCAAGCCGGATAAGCCAGACAAGCCTGATAATGACGACAATAACGGTAATGCTGACGAGGGCGATAATGAGCAACCAGAAGGTAAACCAGAAGGCGACGAGGAAAAGCCTAAAGGTGAGGCCGCTAAGGGTGCTAAACTAAAGCCAGACGCCGCGTTAGCCGATTTCTACGCACATATTTTTGAATCGATTTAAGGATAATTCTAAATGCCAAAGAACATTAAGAAGCTGCTAGCTGAAAAATCAGCCGCTGGCATTGCTATAGCTGAAAAGGCAAAGGCAGAAGGCCGCGATTTTACCGCTGAAGAGCTCGCAGAGCTTTCAAACCTTAAGGATGAGATCAGCGGCCTTGAAGCCAAGGCTAAAGCCGCTGATAACGCCACTAGCTTTATTGAATCCCTTGGAACCAAAAAGTATTCGGCAACCGACGGCCAGGCTAAGAGCCTTGGCGATCAGTTCCTAAAATACGGGCTCGAAGAAACAAAGCAGGTCGTAGCCTCTGCTAAGAACTTTTCTGTAGTCACTCCTGAGTTTAAGGCCGCGGCTACTGATAGTCACCTCGTTGGGGATGCTGGTCTAGTACAGCAGGATACGACGGTTGCGCACGCTACCCCGCATAGGGATTACATTTCGGATTGGCTAACCTCTGGCACAATGGCAGGCTCTATCCTGCGCTACGTGGTGGAGGGCGCGCGTACCGGCGATTTTGCTACGGTTGCAGAGGGCGGCAAGAAACCCCAGCTTAATTTCGGGTACAAGCAACAGACTGACACCCTCGCAAAAATCGCAGGGTACATCAAGGTGTCTACCGAAATGCTGGAAGATACCGCATATATTGCCTCCGATATCAACACGCGCCTGCTCGAACAGCTGCGTATTTTTGAAGAAACTCAGCTACTTTCAGGCGATGGAGAGGGGTCTAACCTTAAGGGTCTGCTAAACCGTGAAGGCCTGCTAAAGGTGCAGGCGGACGAGTTTGTGCCCTCGCTGATTAAGGCTTTCAGCCAGGTCGAGGTTACCTCCGGCCTGCGTGCTGACGGCATTGTCATTA
>NZ_ATUW01000027.1 GCF_000420405.1 Winkia neuii subsp. neuii DSM 8576
CGTGGCAGTGACTTACTCTCCCACACTAAAAAGTGCAGTACCATCAGCGCTGGCAAGCTTAGCTACCGGGATCGGAACGGGACCGGGCGTGACCTTACCGCTATGACCACCACGAAAACCTATAACAACCACCCCAGCAACAAGCCGGGACACCCTTTTACCGGGCCGGTCGTATCGTGAACCGCACAGTGAACGCGAGCACCCCCGTCAACACCAAAAATGTTTCCAGAATGCCAAACAACAATAATATTTTGTTAGTAATCGGGATATTAGTACCAGTCAACTCAAACCCTCACGAGCCTTACATTCCTGGCCTATCAACCCAGTCATCTACTGGGACCCTCACACACCAAAAACAGTGTAAGGAGATCTAATCTCAAGGCAGGCTTCCCGCTTAGATGCTTTCAGCGGTTATCCCTCCCGAACGTAGCAAACCAGCCATGCACCTGGCGGTACAACTGGCACACCAGAGGTTCGTCCGTCCCGGTCCTCTCGTACTAGGGACAGGCCCCCTCAAATCTCCAACGAACGCAGCGGATAGGGACCGAACTGTCTCACGACGTTCTGAACCCAGCTCGCGTACCGCTTTAATGGGCGAACAGCCCAACCCTTGGGACCAACTCCAGCCCCAGGATGCGACGAGCCGACATCGAGGTGCCAAACCATGCCGTCGATATGGACTCTTGGGCAAGATCAGCCTGTTATCCCCGGGGTACCTTTTATCCGTTGAGCGACAACGCTTCCACAAGCCATTGCCGGATCACTAGTTCCTACTTTCGTACCTGCTCCACCCGTCAGTGTCACAGTCAAGCTCCCTTGTGCACTTACACTCAACACCTGATTACCAACCAGGATGAGGGAACCATTGAGCGCCTCCGTTACCCTTTAGGAGGCAACCGCCCCAGTTAAACTACCCACCAGGCACTGTCCCCAACCCGGATCACGGGCCAAGGTTAAGACAGCCAATCACACCAGAGTGGTATTTCACATTACGACTCCACCACACCTAGCGGCGCGGCCTCACAGTCTCCCACCTATCCTACACAAGAATAATCAACCACCAATACCAAGCTATAGTAAAGGTCCCGGGGTCTTTCCGTCCTGCTGCGCTAAACGAGCATCTTTACTCATAATGCAATTTCACCGAGCTCACGGTCGAGACAGCAGGGAAGTCGTTACGCCATTCGTGCAGGTCGGAACTTACCCGACAAGGAATTTCGCTACCTTAGGATGGTTATAGTTACCACCGCCGTTTACTGGGGCTTAAATTCACCCCTTCACCAGCAAAAACTAGTTAAGGGTTCCTCTTAACCTTCCAGCACCGGGCAGGCGTCAGTGCGTATACATCGCCTTACGGCTTCGCACACACCTATGTTTTTGATAAACAGTCGCTTCCCCCTGGTCTCTGCGCCCCAACCCCCACCAAAACCGAAAAAGTAATGTAAAAGGCCGGGTCCTCCTTCTCCCAAAGTTACGGAGGCATTTTGCCGAGTTCCTTAACCATGATTCACTCGCACGTCTTAGTATTCTCTACCAAACCACCTGTGTCGGTTTAGGGTACGGGCAGCACACCCTCTAACGCCGAGGCTTTTCTAGACAGCACAGAATCACCCAATATCCCCCAAAAACAGGGTCACCATCACACCTCACCCAAACACGAGCGGATTTACCAACCCGATAGGCCACATGCTTGAACGCCGCAAACCACCGCGACGCAAGGCTATCTAACTGCGTCACCCCTGTTAACACGCTTGACTACTACACACATCGGTCCCAAGACCATCCCAAAGAAAAACCAAAAAGGAAATCCCAAGAAACAATATTGGTTAGTACTATGCGCCTCGCCACTGAACGAGAATAATGCCGGTACCAGAATAAAAACTGGTTAACCATCGACTACGCCTGACGGCCTCGCCTTAGGACCCGACTAACCCAGAGCGGACGAACCTACCCCTGGAACCCTTAGTTATAAGACGGAAAAGATTCTCACTTTCCAATCGCTACTCATGCCTGCATTCTCACTCCCACACAATCCACCCCGGATCACTCCGAAACTTCACCTCATGCAGGACGCTCCCCTACCCAACCACAAACCAACCACCCAAAAAA
>NZ_ATUW01000028.1 GCF_000420405.1 Winkia neuii subsp. neuii DSM 8576
CCAGCCAATCTCTTTGATGTCTTCTAGGGTCCAGTACTCGAACCTAGTGTAGGCTGCGCCATTGCCTTCTAGGGATAGTTCGACGCGTTCGCCGGCGAGTAGCTTTTTGATTTTGGTGTTGTAGTCGATAGCCATTTTTATTTCCTTTCATGTTGTGCTGTAAGGCTTTGAACTGCCTTACGAGTACTAGTATATGTCGCACCGTGCGACATTGCAAGGTGTAAACAAGTGACCTACGCAACAAAAAAATAAGGCCCGGCCAAAACGACCAGACCTCACAAGTACCCCCGCTTTCGCGGGGAATATGAAATAACAACACTTTCGCGTTGCCCCTGTTACGGGTTACCCCCGCTTTCGCGGGGAATGCCTACACTGTACCACCCCTAAATAACCGTGTCCATAGCGGCGGCAAGCTGTTTATCTCGCGCTAATTCTGCGTGCTGATAGATCATCGCAGTTTCTATATCGCTATGCCCCGCGCGGTGCATAAGCTCAGCAGCAGTAGCCCCAGCACGCGCGAAAGCCGTAAGCCCCGTATGCCGCAAATCATGGAAGCGCATACGCGGCAACCCTGCAGCCTTTACCGCTTTATCGAAGCGGTTTTTTAGATGCTTGCCCCGCATGAATTCATCCGGTTTGCCTGGGTAGTGAATAATTAGGCCCTCTCTGGAGCTTTGCACATACTTGCTCATGTGATCTTTTAGACGCGCTAGGATCGAGGGCGGCAAGGCAACGTCACGCACGCCTGCAGCACTTTTCGGGGGCCCCTCGAACCATTCCCCCCGGACCCCCTGTTTTACTGCCCTGCGCACCTTTATAACGCCTTCCACAAGGTCAATATCCTTGCGCCGCAAGGCGCATACCTCACCAGAGCGTAAAGCGCACCAAGCGCCTAAATCTACTGCGATAGCACAGGCAGGAGGCATCGCGGCGCGGATAGCCTCTAGCTGGGCGTGCGTCAAAATTGGGTAGGATCGGCGCGCGGCTTTTTTACGCCCCCCGGTTGCGTGTACATCTTTGGCGGGATTCTCATATAACCATTTTTGCTCTACAGCCGCTTGTAAGATGCGTTGGAGGGTGGATAACGATTCTGCCTTTTTCTTATCCGAGGTGGAACGTTTCCCCTGCAGCCAGCCTTTGATCACATCTTCGGTTATCGCCTGTAGCTGCATTTTCCCTAGCGCAGGGGCTATATGCGCGTTCCAGTGGCTCCGATAGGAGCGCAGGGTCCCTGGGGACAGCCCACGCCGCTCGCAGGCATCAAAATATAAATTGTAGGCTTGCTGCAAAGTCTTATCGGGTAGGGGCGGCTTTTCAGCCTGTTTTGGTGCCATCCCGTTTTCTTCCGCGCTTATGCGCGCTTGCTGGGTGGCGAGCCAGGCCCGCGCGGCCCTTTTGGTTGTGAAAGTTGCTGGCGCGTTTACTCGCCTTCCACCCTCTGCAATATACGATGCTTGAAAATTTCCTGATGGTAGCTTGCGGACTTTTCCCCATGATGCGCGGCTCATTTTTCGTGCCTCCTGCGTGCCCTAACGTGCCCTTAACATACTCACACATCCCTACACTTAGCAACACTTACTAACATTGCCAACCGAGCTTTTCCCGCGTCCTAGCAACGAAAA
>NZ_ATUW01000029.1 GCF_000420405.1 Winkia neuii subsp. neuii DSM 8576
TCAGAGCAGTCTTTGCTGTGGGTGTTAGAGTCGGCGGGGGCTGCTACGTACCGGGATCAGTTAGAGGTTCCTGCTCTTTCGCTGGTGGGGGTGGTTCCTTCTACTGGGTTTGCTGACGATCCGGTGTCTACGGTTACTGGTAATTTTGTTTTTCTGGTTTCGGATTTTGTTTTTCCGTCTATGGGTTCCGTTTTGGGCCTATCGCGTACTTATAACAGTGTGTGTTGCGTGGGCGAAAATGCCCTCGGTGGGGCCTTTGGTGCTGGCTGGTCTTCTGTGTTGGATCAGTGCCTTTCCTTTGATCGGGAGGGGGCGTATTGGCGGACGGGGCAGGGTAGGCAGATTTTCTTTCCGTGTCCTGGTAGTGCCGAGGGCGGTTTTGTGATCGGGGATGATCGGACGCGTTCAGTGGGGGATAACTATTGGCTTACCCGCTCCCGGGGAGGTTTCCGTATTGTTGATAATGCGGGTTTTTGGTGGCTGTTTGATGTGCAGGGCCGGTGGGTATCTTCTGGTTTTGGAACTGAGGATTCGGTTAGGGCGCGCCGAGATGAGGAAGGCAGGATCAGCCGGCTAGAGCATTGCAGGGGAGGGCAGATTGCTTTTACTTACGCGGCAGGCTTGGTGGTTTCTGCCTGTGATGGCGTAGACCGTATTGAATATGTTTATGACGGTTCTAAGTTGGCCCGAACGAAGAGCAACCTTGGTCAGTGTGCGTATGTTTGGTCTGGCCCGTTCATTGAGAGTATCAGTGATGAGTCGGGAACGCTTCTTTGCCGCAATGACTATGACCGGATCGGTCGAGTTGTTTGCCAAAGGTCGGCGCAGGGGCGGGTTAGTAAATACTCGTATTTGGGGGCTGGCACGGTTAGCGTGTCTGACCTGGATGGGGGTAGGTCTGACAGGTGGGGTCGTACTGTTGGGGTTCTTGATTCGGCTGGGTATGGCCAGCAAATGGCCTATGATCGTTGGGGGAATCTGCTTTTTGTTTCTGACCGCCTTGGGTATACGCACCGGTTTACC
The DNA here is from genome assembly GCF_000420405.1 of Winkia neuii subsp. neuii DSM 8576. GTDB lineage: Bacteria > Actinomycetota > Actinomycetes > Actinomycetales > Actinomycetaceae > Winkia > Winkia neuii. Next base: position 1,024 of record NZ_ATUW01000029.1, read on the forward strand.
TATGATGAGCGGTCCCGGATAAGTCAGGAAGTGTTGGCGGGCGGGGGCAGGGTTTGCTATGAGTGGGATGAGCTGGATCGCCTGGTTAGCGTCCGTAGCGTCCAGGCCTCTTCTGGGCAGGATGAGCCCAGCGTGGATCAGGCTGGCGCGGGTTATAGGCTTTTCTATCAAGACGATGGACGCTACCCGGTTGAAATAGTCAATCCGGTAGGGGGCGTAACCCGGGCCTGTTATAACGAGGGGTTGTTGACGGGGATTGTTGATCCGGAGGGCACCCAGTT